>CANQRF010000010.1 GCA_947626195.1 uncultured Eggerthellaceae bacterium | reverse complement strand
TTCGACGCGCACCCGCATAGCGGGTGGTTTATTTCCCCACGCGCTTCGCGCGCGGGGCAGGGTCACGACCCTGGAATCAAAAAAGCCCTCTGACGAGGGCTTTTCGGATTCTGGTGGAGTATAGGGGGTTCGAACCCCTGACCTCATGGCTGCCAGCGGATAATGCCGCATAATCAGCTTTCTTCAGGTTCTCCACGAAAATGAATAATGCTAGATCAAATGGTGTTTTTCTTTTTCTGCCGTTGTCACGCTTATCCATGTTTTCCAACTTTTTTGACGCCGTTTGGTGGTCATTTGGTGGTCACTAAGGTGGTCATTTGGTGGTCACATTTTTCCGCCGAAAAGTTGTGGATAACGTTGGAAAGGACAGCAAATGGAATACAAGCCAAAGAGCCTGCGTCGTCGGCGCGAAACCAACAAGTGGGAATGCGTGCTTGTGCACAAGGACCCATTCACCGGAGAAGAGGTCTCCACCTATCACACCCTTGAGGCAAAAACACGCAAACAGGCAGAGCAAGCAAGATGCGATCTCATCGTGAAGATGGAGCTTGAAGGGTCGTCGGTTTCCTCAGATGTGACAGTCTCACAGTTCATGGCGCATTTCTTGGAATATAAGATCGCCAGCAAGACCATCGAGGCCTCAACCATTAGGGGATATAGGGTCGAGACGAAAATCATGTGCCGATATATCGGCGCCGTGAGGCTATCGGAGCTTTCCATTCCCCTTATCAATCAATGGCTGGCCGATATGGTGGCATACGGCTACTCGGCAAGCAGCATCTCCAAATGCTTTCAGCTTCTTAAGCAGGCCCTCAACTATGCAGTGGGACAAGACCTCATAGTCAAAAACCCCTGCCTTTTCTGCAAGCCCCCGAAACGAGTCAAGACTCCTATCAATACCTTAAGCAGAGAAGAGCGGAGCCGTATGCTTGAGCTCGTGCACAAAGCGCAGCCCGCTGCGCTTGCGGTCGCCATTGAGATCATGCTCGTTACCGGTATGCGCCGAGGTGAGGTCTGCGCCCTGCAATGGGCGGATTTCGATGAGGCGAAGCGAACCATAACCGTCGAGCACTCCCTCGGTAGCGGAGAGGGCGGCATCTATCTTAAAGAGCCCAAGTCGGGAAAGGCCCGCACGATCCCTCTTGTCGATCATACCTATCAGCTCCTAAAGGGAATGTATGAGGACGTCAGGTATATGAGCGGCAAGCTGAAGATCCCATTCAGAAACGTCTATATCCTCGGCACGCTCGAAACCCAAAGTCATCCCTATAGCCCGACACAGCTCACAAAAGACTTTTCGGCCTTCTGCAAGATGAACGGCTTTGATTGCACGCCTCACGACCTACGTCATACGTTTGCGACTTTCATGATCGCCGGAGGGGCTGATGTCCGCACGGTCTCAGATTATTTGGGCCATGCTAACCCATCAATGACCCTCAACATTTATGCCGATGTCGATCCAGAGGCCAAAGTCCAAGCTCTCAAATACATCGAGGGCGCCTTTGACGATACAGATAGCATCCTTCGGCGTGAGATGAGGCAACGACGAAAGGAAATCGAGCAGACAGAACAGGTGTCGCCGGACGATTGTGATAAGGCATCCATTGCCTCCGCCGATTCGATCACGTTTACAATTGAGGAGCTGGAAGCGATGCTTACAATGCTCAAAGCGGCAAGCTGACGCGCTTACTTGTCTACTGGGACATTATGTCCCAGTAGACAAGTCCTTTCCCCGAGTCTACCGCAACGATGATTGCCTTCATCCTTGAGGTTGGCTCTATCGATCTCAATAAGCTGCATCCCAAACTCAAGCCTTGCGGTTTTGCTTTCCGGCAGACTCCCTCGTGGGGCAAGGTAACGCGGTTCTGACAACAAGGTGGAGCAAATTCGGGTCATGCTTTTCGGTATCCTTTTTAATGTAAGGTAAAGCTAAGATCGCTAGAATGGAAACCATGGAAACCACCTCGAACAACAGACCGTTTTACTTTTCGAAGTCGAAGTACTGCGGATTTTGGCAGTGCCCCAAGATAGCTTGGCTTGACCGCTATAAGCCCGAAGAGCGCGAAATTGACCCGAGCTTGCAGGCGCGCTTTGAGGCAGGCGATGAAGTGGGTGATCTTGCGATGGGGCTCTTCGGCGACTTCGTCGAGGTCACCGCATTCAAAGATGACGGACATCTCGACCTCAGACAAATGATCGAGGCAACGCAAGCTGAAATGGCCGCAGGGACTCCGGTTATCTGCGAGGCGTCATTTAGCTATAACGGTCTTTATTGCGCTGTCGATATCCTCAAAAGGGAAGGCGACAGTTGGGCGATCTATGAGGTCAAGAGCAGCTCCCATGGCGACAAGCAGGTCTATGCGGCGGATGTTGCCTACCAGAAATACGTCTTAGAGCATTGCGGCGTTACGGTGACGGGCACTTATCTCGTGCATTTGAACAGCGAATACGTCTTTGATGGTGAGCTAAAGCTTGATGAGTTTTTCGCGATCGATGATATCGCCGGTACGGTAGCCTATGAAGAAGAAAGTGTCGAGGCCAATATCGAGCGGGCCCGGCAAGTCCTCGCATCGACCGAAGAGCCCACCATACCGCTCACCGTGAGCTGCTTTGAGCCCTATCGATGTGCGTTTTGGAACTACTGCACGCGTGATCTTCCGTCGCCGTCTGTCTTCGACATCTATCGGCTCGGGACGATAAGGAAGCTCGGCTTTTACGCATCAGGGAAGGTGTCGTTTGAGGATCTTTTGGGCGATGATGGGGTCACCAATGAGAAGCAGCGTCGCCAAATAGAGCATGCGCTGACGGAACGCGAGGATCACGTCGACCATGAGCACATCGCGCGCTTTCTTGAGGAGCTGACGTTTCCTCTGTACTTTCTCGATTTCGAGACGGTGCAACCGGTTATTCCTCGCTATATCGGCACGAAGCCCTACTCCCAAGTGCCCTTCCAGTATTCGCTTCATATCATCAATTCGGATGGCGCTCCACTCGAGCATCGGGAGTTTCTTGCCGAGTCGGGCACCGATCCGCGCCGTGTGCTCGCCGAGCAGCTTTGCGCCGATATACCCCTCGATGGAACGGTAATTGCCTACAACATGAGTTTCGAGCAAGGTCGCATCCGCGAGTTGGCGGAGATCTTTCCCGATCTGCGCGATCACCTGTTGGGAATCAACAGCCGCATGAAGGACCTTCTTGTGCCTTTTAGCAAAGGCTGGTATTACAACCGCGCCATGGGGGGAAGCTTCTCGATCAAAAGCGTGCTGCCGGCGCTGTTTCCCAACGATCCCGCCCTTGACTATTCCAATCTGCCCGGTATCCATAACGGCAGCGAGGCGATGGATGCGTTTCCGGCGCTCGAGTGCATGCCTTCCGACGAACGGGAGGCCGTACGCCAAAGCCTTCTCAAATACTGCGAGCTTGATACCTATGCCATGGTGAAGGTCTGGGAGAAGCTTCGAGAGGCTTAACCGCGAACACCTTTTCGACTTTGCCGTGCGCAGTTATTCTAGGAGTATCTCTCTGCGGTATATTTCGAGCCATAGAAAGAAATCGACAAGGTTGTCCCATGTTCTGTCGGCGGAAACTAGGGTATCGGGCTCTCTATCCTCGCCCCCTCCTTGAAAGAATTTCACCTCGATATCGTTGGTCGTGGTTATTGATTGCAGATAAAACTTCTTGCCATCAGACATGCGGCGGACGGCTTTGGTGGGGTGTGAAAACCGCAGGGCCTCGTCGTCACAAGGTTGGGGAGAGATGCGCGCTTTTACCCGTAGGGTCAGAAGCGTCGTTGGGTCGATGTCCCATTTATGATTTGTGAAGAATTCAGTGGCGATGCACCGGGTAACCTCGTCCCCATGGCTTATTGCATAGTCAACTAGGAGATCATCACCGTAAACCATAGCGACTGGGCCGCAGGCGTCCTCAGCCATTTTCGCGAACATCTCACCATAAGCAGAAAACTCCGCAGGGTCGGCTAATGTTGAGAGGGGGTCTGCCGGACAGCAAGACCTAGATTCGTCGCTTGCCCATTGGAGGTGAAGCGTTATCAAAGAGCTATCACGGTTATGGTAATTCTGCCCTTTATCACTCCCAATTCCGAGATGCAGCTCATTCCAGACCAGCACGGCCCCCTCTTCATCATCGGCGTAGACCTTACATCTGAGCGTATATCCTTTTGTCATGGCATAGAGCTCTTGGACCGACGGGAATGTTACGGCGCCTTCGTCGATGCCTTGATCTGCAAGTTGGCGCATAACCTCGTTTACTCGGCTCTCATCATCCCGCGAATGGATAGATTCGCCTACGAACAGAAGACAGCGGAAACTATCGTCTTGAGGGTGTTCTTTTGGCGCCAACAACTCATAGAAGCAACCGCTTCCATTGTCGATAAACCGAGTCCCCTCGTTTTCAGAGTCTTTATATTTCCACGTATCTGGCTTTTCCATCTGATCGCCTTCGGCGTCCTTCGTGCCGCTGCCGATCCGGACTTTCCGCTTATTCAGGTTGTTTGCCAGTATTCGAGCTGCTTCGTCTTTGGAAATGTCGATGATGGCAAAGGCCTTGCGTCGGGTGAGCAGGTCTAATGCAACATCCAGTGTCCTGTCAACAGTTATCGTGAAGATCTGATTGCTCTCTGCCATGGTTACCACATCCATCCCCAATAGTCTTGCCCGATATGATCGGTTATCTCCGTCTGTTCAAGGAATTTCTTCGCAGCTTTACTTAAAACTGCTTCGAGGATATAGGTCTTTGACGGTAGGCCACCCTCCTCGTCCCTATACCACGTGCCGTCCTTGTAAAAGAGATAGAGAACGTGGGTTAGATACTCTATGTCCTCGAGATGCCATTTGATGACGATGTTGCCGTCTTCCGACGTAACCTCGTCTACTTTTACACGATTAAGATCGAAAGCGTCCTTTTCTTTCTTCTCCTCATCATCCGAGAAAATGAGTTCCGCGCTCACATCTACCACAATCCGGTCGTTTCCCGGCAGGACGACGATCTCAGGTGATTTGTCTTCATCGGACGTCTCATCATCCCCTTGATCCGCAGCGTTCCAGTCAATCGGGGATTCTTCGGCCTTTTCAAAGGCCCCCTCGTTCTTGTAGGTATCCAACATCTTTCTGATGTCTTCCGGATCATCGAAAACATGGGTGACGAAGTTTTTGAAGATGTCCTTGAAATCATCGCCTTTTGGATTGTGTCCTCCGCGCACATAGAAACAATTTCCCGATACGAAATACTTGTCGGTGCGTTTTGCGTCGATTACGTCGTCGTCTTCTCCGAGTATCACAAAAACATTGTTCAGGGTAGTTTTTGGGTCATCCCAGCAAAGCTTCTTAAACTCGAAGGAGGCCAGGAGATCCGAGAATTCGTAATCTGGGATTTCGTAGGGTAAATACCGATAAGCCGGATACTTGGGGTTCAAAAGTATCGTTCGGCTCTGAGTAGCACGTCCAATTAGCAGCGCGAATACCGCGGCAAATCCCTGACCCACAATAAGATCCGGTGTGCCGTTCAACAAGCATTTGGCTAGTATATGCGCCGGATCCGTGGTCGCCAGATCGTCGGCTATTATTTCCAGTCGTGTTTCGCCGTCTTGGCAGTTTTTCAGCAATTGGCCATAGAGCGAATCTGGGTCCGCCTTGCTCTTTTTTATGTCTTCCCCTAAATCTGCAATGTATAAGATTCTCATCGTCTGCCTCCTTAACTAGCAATGGACTTTTACGGTCTTTTCGCTCGTCATGTAATGGGCTTTTGCGCAAACACACGCAAATTCATTTCGATTCGGCTGTGCTATTTCGTTGATCTTCCTCTTCTGTAAAGGCCATATGCAAATCGAGTCCTTCAGGAAGTTTCCAGCCATCTGGGTGATAATATGCAGCATTGTCCTCATCGAGGCTGCTCTCCTTGAGCATGCCAGTTATATTGGTGTCCCCCTTGATCACAAAATGAGAGATGTCCAAGCTCTTCAAGGATATGCAGGCAGCGAACATCCCTTCCATGGTCTGAGCGTTTCCGGTGTCAAATCCCGAAACGTCTATATGTGTGGCGGAGAGCAAGTAGAAAAACATTCTGTTCATATCCCTTACGTTTTTCGTATCGAAACCCGAGAGATCGAGCGCTTCGAGACCGAAATCTTGATAGAACATTCTGCTCATATCGGTTACGTTGCTTGTGTCAAAGCTCGACACGTCAAGGCTTTCAAGTCTTATGCAATCGTCGAACATGGAGCTCATATTTGTGACATTGCTTGTGTCGAAATGCGAGAGATCGAGCGCTATTAGGCTGGAGCAACCGGCAAACATCTCATGCATATTGACGCATTGCGAAGCGTCGAGCCTTTCCAGGCCCTCGATGCAGGTCGCCCATTCAAAAGCACTAAAGAGGTTTGAGGCGTATTTCGGTTGAATGTTCTGCGCAATGACGATTTTGCTGATGCGCTGATTTTTTAAATCAAGATACTTGCTCTCGTCTAAATGGGAGTGCCAAAGCCCCGTCATTCCGCTTAAGCCAAAGCAGGCATCGGTTATATCGTGGCAGGAAACCAACTCTCCGTAGATACTGGACTCATCGATTCCCTCCTCTGAATAGAACACAACTGTCCCGTCGTCGCCGGATCGAAAGTACTTGGCGATTATCCTGTTTTCTTGTTGGGCGGTCTTTTCCGATCCGTTATCGACCCTATTGTCGTTGCCCATGGTACACGCCTCTTCCCCACAGTTGACCTCTCGGCTCCATACTACGAGGGTCTATGGGTCGGAAATGCCCCATAGACCCTCGTAACTTATGGATATGCGTTAAGGGGATGCCTAAACTGAGATATAGTGGGGATCCTGCTGAATCTATCGATCGGGTATTTTCAAAAACAGGATAGAGTCCTTTGGGAAGGGGGAACGATCGTGAAGCATGAGGGAAGTCGAAGGCTTTTCTGGGACACCGAATCCATTATGTTTAAGGATTTGCCAACGCTGCAGGAGCTCTTTTCAAAGGCCGACAGAGAGCTGCTCATTGACTTGATCTTGAAGCGCGCTATCGCGTGCGAGGTCGGGCCGAGCCTCCGTGGGTCGGAAAAGATCAGCAAGAAACGGCGCAAACAGGCCAGCAAGCGTCTCGGCGCCTCGCTTGACGACATGCTCAAAGTTAAGGCCAAAAAGTCCAAGAAGTGGTGCCTGTTTCCCCTGATGCTTATCAATGAGGACATAAGGGAATGCGATATGCCGGTATCGGTGAGTGTCGAATGCATCGAAAGAATAGATTTTCCGAAGTCGAAGGCCATTGCCGACAACTCTATCGATGCGGTGGATGAAATCGAGGTGCCGTCGTATTCGATCATCCACAGCCATTGGGAGGAAGTGCTTGGATATCGTGTTTGGCTTGGAGGATGCGATAGCAGGCTTGAACGGTATCTTTTCCTCGTTGATGCGTTCTGGGAAATGACGTTTTTGGGCTTTCGGAAAAAGACACATGACAAGAACATCGCTAAGGACGACAAGAGGATAGAAAGAATAGTGAGAGAGTTAGAAGAGGACAAACCCGATAAAGGCAAGAAGCCCACCACAATGATGACACGAGAAGTATTTGAAAAGAAGCATTTAGGATTAGTGGACTTCGGTCTGAGAACCGATGCTGTTTTGCTCGAAGAGGAATTCCGAGACAGCGCCCAAGGCTTCATAAACAGGGCCAATAAGGTTGCAACCTATGAGTTCCATCAGCGTGTGGCCAAGCTCGTCTCGCTCTTGCAAGCGGCGGGCGATTACGAGAGCCGCTTCTTAGAAGACGAAGAACGGCCTGAATATGAATTTAAAATTCAGGCCAATTAGCTGCGCTTAGTGCTTGCAGACATGTACGGTAAACATGTCTGTTGGGGACGAAGCTATCATTTACGATAGTGCCGATCTCGCGGGGTTCGCCCCAATGGAGATATTCGCAAACGGCCCAAGCGACAGCCGGGCTACGGGATGTGCCCGCTCCGCAATGGACGAAGAGATCCGTGACATCATTGTTTTCATCGACGAAACCTTTGAGGTCTTTTAGATCATTGAGCGTGACAGGCTCTTTGCCTTTGATAGACGTATCGAGATCATACATACGCAGTCTGAGGACATGAAGGTTTTCAGCGCCGAGAATGCGTGCATCGGGATCGTCCGGGCATGTTATCGATATGAGCACCGTGGGAGCATCGATGCTTCTGCAATCCGAGAAATATGCTTCCGCGAAACTCTGATCGCAGATATGCACGATGTGGGTTTTGCCCTCAGCGTCAATGAGCTTGAAGTTCAATTCTTTCATTCGCAGCAGTGCCCCCTTTTCGCTTTCCAGCATTCTAGGAGGCACTGTGGGACATTATTAGAACATAGAAAGAGGTGTAGAACGTAAATCCTTGAAAGAAGTTAGTTATTCAGTTGGTCGGATTATCCATCACATGGAGGAAGCGTTCCGTTGAATTTTTCATCAGCATGGCCATATACCCATAAGGCTCGATCGATAGTTCTGTCAATATTGCTTTTTCCGAAAACCTTCTCAAGTAACCATATGTATTCAAGAAGCATTTTTACGACACTTTTCGTATCGCTTTTATCTGGCGATGATCCAACGTAAATCATATTTGGATTGACTTTGGCATACAGCGCTTTTACTGCTTTATGGGCAAATTGGTCGTAAATCGGAATCCCGCCTCTTGAGAGGAAATAAAGCATTGCAAGTATATATACGGATCCAAAATTTTTAGGTACTATCCGCTCCTCTTTTGAGATATCGGTTTGAGCCATTTTTGAATATATGCGCTCCAAAATTTCAAAACGATCGTTATATTTTTTATTAGGATCAGCATCATTTATGTTGACGTATTCCTCTATTAAAGCAGTTAACTTGGTTTCTGGATCGCTTAGATATTCTAAATATCTCTTTAGCTCATTTACATCAATGCGGTGGCCATAGCCGTTCTTGATAATTTCGTTGTCATTTTCGTTGTGTTCTAGATTAACTTTAACTTCAACCCCGTCGGGGCTAAAAAGTCGACCCATTTTCCAAGCTGCTGCCCCAAGGCAGACTTCACCGCTTTCCAATAATTTCTCAGCATATTCTTCAACGCTTCTATCTGTTGGAGTAACCTTAATTCCTACTATTTCTTTCTCCGGCTTGCGGTTGCTTTGGAAAGTTTGGCCGTTGCTATTTTTAAAGTAGGCTTTCTCAAATGTGCAATTGATTTTGCTATCTTGGAACCATTCTTTGCTATACGTTGTATACTTTTCGTTCATTATTTGGCCTCCTTCGTGTTTATATATACAAAGATAGCTGATCCTTTACGTGAGCCTTTTCGGTTCGAGTATCTCCACGTCAGGGGCGAAGTTCTTAGCGAACTGTTGCATGGCACGCTCGTTGACGTGCGCGCGCACGGTGACAAATCCGTCGTCCTCGTCGAGAAACTCCACGCCCATGCCGAACTCATCGATCACATCGCTCACCATTGCCTTCACGATTCGAAACTTCACCGTCGCGCTGGGGCTTGAGTACATGTACACGTGCTCGGCCAAATACTTTCCAAGGTCAAGGCCTGCGCTCTTTGCCTCGTCAAGAGTATCAAAGGGCTTGATCGGCTCATCGAGGATCTCGATGTTTGCGATTCGGTCCACACGGTAGTTGGAAATGTCGTTGTACTTGTCGTAATTGCATATCAGATAGTATTTCCCCTCTTTGGCGGCCATCTGATAAGGGCTTGCGGTATAGATGCGGACGTTCCCGTCCTCGCGAAGCCTCGGATGGAGCTTCTTGTCGGTGCCGTACTCCATGTACTGAAACGCGATCTTCCGCTTCTTGCTTATGGCCTCATCGAGCACTTCGATCGTCAAGAACAGCTGGGGGCTTTGGGGAAGATTGTCCGGTACCGCATGGATGTGTTTTACATGCGCCTCGAAATAGCGACTCGATAGCCCGCAAAGCTTCTTGATAAGCGTTTTTCTCTGCTTTGGCGGGATGTGCTGCGAGAAGAGCAAACTGTCTATGATAAGCCTCAGTTCGCTGTCGGTGAACTCGTGCTCGAGCCAAAGCCCCGACATCATGGAGCTCTCTTCGATTTCGCCTGTCTGGGGATTGGGCGTCATGCGCACCGTTTCGGTCGATTCGATGTCGTAGCCCATGGCGATCAGGGTGTCGATGTTGCGCTTGATGGCCTTTCGGTCGGTGACCATGTCGTATTCGGTCTTGAGAATCTCTTGGATGTCGTGCTGCTTCAGCCGGTGGTCGGCGTCGGTGTATTTCTGCAATATCTCGAGGATAAGCATCGGTAGGAGTTTCTTCGGGGGATCGATCATCGTCGTTTTCATGTCTTGCCTTTCCACGTGCTTATCTTGGCTGTTCGTATGGGTCAATTTTATCGCATCGTGCTCCGTAGTATTTCCGGTATCGAAAATACGAGGAGGCAAGGCATGAAAGATTTCGACCAAATCATCGGCTACAAAAAGGTCAAGGACGAGCTTTCCAAGATCGCCGATACGCTCAAAAACCAAGAGACCTATAGGGCACTCGGCGTAAGACCGCCCAAGGGTCTTTTACTTCACGGCGTGCCCGGAGTCGGCAAGACCCTCATGGCGCAAAGTCTGATCGATGCCAGCGGTTGGAAGGCTGTCACCTGCCGCAAGAGCGAACCCGATGGAAAGTTCGTGACCGTCATCAGAAAAGCCTTCCAGAAAGCCGCGGAGAGCGCTCCTGCCATCGTGTTTCTCGATGATCTCGACAAATTCGCAAACGACGACGAAGGGCACCGCAACTCCGAAGAGTATGTGACCGTTCAGTCCTGCATCGATGACGTGAAGTCATTGGATGTGTTCGTCTTGGCGACGGTGAACGAGATGAGTTGCCTTCCGCGCTCGCTCACGCGAGCGGGTCGCTTCGATCGCATCATCGAAATCCATCCGCCCGAAAACGACGACGCGGTGCAGATCATCGAGCACTACCTCAAGGGAAAGGTCCTCGCTGACGATTTGGACCTTAACACCATAGCCGATCTTCTGGACGGCAAATCGTGCGCGACACTCGAGGCGGTGATGAACGAGGCGGGTCTTATGGCGGGCTATGAGAGGGCGGAGTGCATCACGATGAAGCATGTCGTACGGGCATGCCTACAAACCGTCCATCGCATGGTGCTTGATAACGATGTGTTTTCAGCAAAGATCGACCTTGCAAGCCCCTGCCGCGATTCATTCATCGTTTGCCATGAAGCCGGGCATGTCGTCACATCAGAGGTATTGGCGCCGGGAAACGTTGTCCTCGTTTCCTCAAAGGGAAGACGCGGACACGAAGGTGGGTTCGTCCAGAGCAGGCAAAAGACGACCGTAAGCTCTTATCAAGATATCGAGAACGAGGTCATCGGGGTGCTCGGCGGCAAAGCGGCCGTCGATATCGTCTATGGAGAGCTGGATATGGGCGCCGCCGACGATATCGACAAGGCATTCGAACTCATAAGGAGCCTGCAGGAATCGGTAGCCTCAACCGGGACGCTGCTGCATGTCTACAGCGAATACAGAATCTCAGAGAATGCCTTCTTCGCTCAGGAGAGCTCTGCGGCGGCGGTCGTCGGTCTTCTCTACCAAAAGACAAAGGCGATCCTATTTGAACACCGGGACTTTCTCGATGCCGTTGCCCAAACGCTTGCGGAGAAGAAATTCCTCCTCTCGAAAGATATCGCGCGTATTCGCGAGAAGTGCCCGTCCATGAACGATGAGAGGCCGTGCTCGGGGAGGGCGGTATGATGGAGCGGATAGTCGTCGCCTCGGTATTCGAGGCCTTCGATTACGTCATGGACCATGTCTTTCCGTACGGTGGGGACGGAAGGCCCGCACGCACAGACGAGTACGCGATCATCTGCGTGCAAGACACGCAAAACGATGGGTTTGGTATCGCGTTTCAGGAAAACGCATATTGCAAAGGAGCATTGACGGTTCTCTTCGATGACGTCGAAGGACCCTTGCATGGCTACCGGCCCATGGGCGAGTCCCAGGCCTTGGAGATCCTTCGTTTCATAGAAGATTATCGGGATGTCGAAACGCTTCTCGTGTGCTGCTATGGCGGGCAGTCCCGTTCTCAGGCCATTGGCGTATTTGCCGCGCAGATGGCAGGCGCGCCTAGGCTCTGTCCTTCCAACGGGAGGGAAAACGCCCATGTACTCAAGATGCTTCAGCACATGTATTCGCATGGGGAGTCGCAGGAAACCAATTAAAAGAAACAGGAGGCATATGCCGTGAAACCATACGAGAAAGAGAGAAGCGATCGAATATTCAAGTGCGCTAACACGGACGAGCTTCGTAAGCTGATCGTCGACAATAAGCAGCTCATCGGGCTTTCTTGCGACGAGCTCGTCAAACGGCAATACAATGTTGATGAGAATGATCTTCAATGGGTCGTCAAAGAGTGCGAGCCGACGAAGGTAATGCGGGAATACCTCATGAAATATCCGCCAAGAAAAGATTCCCTTAGTTGGATGATTCGAAATGCCCGGATACCGCTTTCCCGTAAAGCGACGCTTTTCGATTATCTATGTGATTGCGAAGATCTTCCCGCCGAGCTTTGCTTAGAGGCGAAGCGGTTTTCGGAGAGCAATATTACAGATCGGCATTATTTCGATTGGCGCCTAGAATCGATCGCCTACGATTCTTTTCATCGCCAATACTGGGATATAAAAGACGCACTTCAGGAGCTTAACCTTGAGCAGGAAGAGATCCTCACGTTGACCTGGTATGACTTCGACGAAGACTATATGGAAACGCTCGAGATCGACGACCATCCGTTTTCAAGCTTTGAGGACGCCGTCGAATACATTCGATGGCTCATGGCTTACGAGCAAATCGATAAAGATCGGCTATCTTGGTTCATGCTCAGCAAATGGATCCCAAATGAGGCCGGGCAATTACGGCGAAGCTATCGATATGTTCTCATGCAAGATGAGGTCATCTATTTCGAGAGACCACGTATTGATGAAGACAGATGGGGCAGCAGCCTCAAGGACTCGATAAGGTACTTTGGCAGCGGCTTGGCGTATAACGATTGGCCGGGACTTCCCTTCAGAAACGGAGATCTTTTCACCATTGACTTCCGGCCCTTCGCACCGCCCGTCCATGCGCTCATGGTCGACGATCGTTCCTGTTTCATCGAAGACGGCGATTTGAGGGAAGAGAAAGACTTCGACCCCCGTTCAATGAATTCATTTCCCGGGACCCTGAGAAGGGAGCCGATGAGCATCGTATGGGACTCGGAGCATAGACAATGCAGTGCGCGTGCGAATTGGTCGCTCAGCGGATCGCAAAACGTCATCAACGACCAATGTCTTCCCCCTTTCTTTACCATGCCATATGAGCGTCTCGATGTGTGTACTCCCCAAGAGCTTGCAGAAGACGAGAAGATGCTCCTCGAAGTGCAAAAGTTTATTCGCGAGGATCCGAAACGCGGTGAGCTTCTGTTCCATCTGCCATACGATACCGATAAACCCATAGATACGAGTACCGACGCTGGCCTGCGCACATTGCTCGATCGGGCGTCGGCTCGGCTTGAGGAGCACAGTGAGGGCGGTGAATAGCCGCCCTCGCCGCGTTGCTTAGCCGAGCAACTGGCCAAGCATCGATGCGACGTCGATGACACTCAGCCCCTGCGATTGGGCATATCCGACGGTGTAGCCGGTGCCGCTTTTAGGATCGGTCATATAGGCTATGCAGGCAGAGGACATATCCACCATGTAGCGGTCGCGCATCTTGAAGGCGCCTCGCACATAGGCCCGCGAAACGTGTATGACGCAAGATGCCATTTTCTGAAGACGGTGGTATTGCCTTATGTCCTCGGGCGCCCAATTGTACTCGTCGCGCTGGTAGTGATCGGGGAAGGGTAAAACGATTATGAGGCGGATCGAGGGGTGTTTACGCGCAATGTCGAGCACGGTCTCTGCGGCTAAAGCATCATAGCCCCGCGCTCCGCCGGCGACGAAGGTGTCATAGCCCCGAACTATGAGATTCTCGACGGCATTTCCCGTTGCCGCGCAGATCTTATCGACGAGGTGATGGGGAAGTTCCCTATGGCCGGTGAAACAAGCGGTCGTTGGGCGTTTGAAATCGTTGTCATTCTCGCTATCCATCGCTGCCTTTCGCTTTCGGTGGTGCTTCTCTCGGCATTTTCTCATGGCATCCGATCATAGAAGAGATGATGGGTCAACTAAGCACCATGGCAAGCCCTAATCTATATGCACAGGCGAATTTTGGAGTGCGATGAGAGAAATCGTTGGAACATATGCTTCCGCAAAGGTCTTTTCAGATGATGTTGAGCCGTATGTGCTCGCGCAGGTCCAGATGATCTGCGATAACGAGGCCGCTTTCGAAAGCTCGATACGGGTGATGCCGGACGTCCATCCCGGAAAGGTCGGGCCGATCGGGCTCACGATGACGGTGGGTGAAAAGGTGCTGCCGAGCCTTGTCGGCTACGATATCGGATGCGGTGTGCTTGTGGCCGAGATCAACGCCCGGCGTATGGAATTTCAGAAGCTGGACTCGATCATCGCGAAGAACATCCCCTCGGGCTTTGCGATACGAAAGAGTCCCCATCAACGTGCAACCGAGCAGCTCCTCGGAGAATTGATGTGTGCCGACAGCGTCCGCACGAAAAAGGCGATGCTCGGTCTTGGGACGCTCGGTGGCGGAAACCACTTCATCGAGGTCGACCGCGCAGAAGACGGAAAGCTCTATCTGGCAATTCATAGCGGGAGCCGCCATCTCGGGAAGGAGGTGGCCGAGCACTATATGCGGCTCGGTCAGGAGGCCCTCAAAGCCAAAGGCGCCAAGGTCGCCTACGAGCTCACCTATTTGGAAGGTGAGCTGAAACGGCGCTATCTCAACGACCAGGAAATCGTCTGCCGGTATGCGCAGGAGAACAGACGGGCGATCCTCGGCGAGATCGCCAAGGGCATGAAATGGAAGGTGGGGGGCACCATCGATTGCGCTCACAACTACATCGACGCCGACACCGCAAGACCGATGCTTCGCAAGGGCGCGATATCGGCAAAAGAGGGCGAGCCGGTTGTCATTCCGATCAACATGCGCGACGGCATCATCTTGGGCAAAGGCCTTGGAAACGAGGAGTGGAACTTATCGGCGCCGCATGGAGCAGGCAGGATCTATCGACGCGATGAGGTGAGAAACCACTACACGGTCAACCAGTTCAAGCATGTCATGGAGGGCATCCATAGCACCTGCATCAACTCCGACACCCTCGATGAGGCACCCTTCGCGTATCGCGGACTCGAGGCGATTGAAGGCGCGATAGGCGATACCGTTTCTATCGAGTGCGTGATACGGCCGATCTATTGCTTCAAGGCCGGCGGGAAATAGGGAGCGCGGATGTTGGTTCAGATCAGCTCGGGACAAGGTCCGGCGGAATGCGAGCTCGCCGTGGCAAAGCTCTTCGAAGCTCTCACGCACGAGTATTCCGATATGGAGCTCGTCTCCTCCCATCGGGGGCGATACACCAAGAGGGGCTGTTTCGCCTCGATGACGTTTTCGACGGCCCATGACCTTTCGGCGCTTGAGGGAACGATGCTCTGGATCTGCCGAAGCCCCTTTCGCCCTCACCATAGGCGCAAGAACTGGTATGTGGATGTGAGCGTCATCTCCGAAAGAGAAGATACGGGTGCCTTCGGTGAAGGAGACGACCTTTCGTCCAGCATCCGCATAGAGACGTTCCATTGCGGTGGCAAAGGCGGCCAAAACGTCAACAAAGTCGAGACGGGGGTGCGCATCGTCCATGTGCCGACCGGTCTTGTCGCCTCATCAACTGAGGAGCGCAGCCAATACCAAAACAGGCGGAAGGCGATGGCGCGTCTTCGCGCCATGCTCACACAACGTGAGATCGACGCCCGCAACCAACAGACATCAAAGGCCTGGGGAAAGCACACCCGGATCGTGCGGGGCGATCCGGTCCGTATATATGAGGGAATGGACTTCAAGCGCAAGCGGTAGCGGAGTTCTGTTGCCTTGATCGCCCGGTTCGACCCATTTACCACAATGTCTCGCAATCGTTCGATGCGACAGTGCCATCTGGCCGCGTCGATACGTCATTTTCGGAACATACGCTTCCATACCATGGTTTTCACGGTGAACGGAGGGACGACCATGGGCGTATACATCCAAATGACAATATCCCAAGCAGGCAAATCATTTGCCCCTCAGATTGGGCCCGACAGCTCCATACGCCTAGCAAACAAACTCAGGGCGATGGCCAATGGTGATGGCACCTTTCTTGTGAGAGCCGATAGCCCCTATCGGGACCTCATGGCAAATGCGGTGTCGAGAATCAACGGAACACTTCAATCCATCGATCGCATTGGCTGCGATCGAAGCGGTGCCTACGGTATCGAGATTCAGCGTGATTACCACAAGGAGCAGCGCGATGATGCAAGAACCCCAATCACGACATCGATCTTCATAATCGATAAACCTGACCAAACGGCACTTTGCGATCTCATCGATATCGCCCGGGTTGGCTCGTCTCAGGTCGTCGATATACGTAATCAGACGACGCGCGTCATCGATAGCCCGGAGCAGATAAAAGGCCTCCTCGCTCCATCAATCGACGAATACCTATGCCCCGATAGTGACATTCCCGAAAGCATGAAAGAAGAGCTGCTGGGTGAATATATTCCATCCGATGAGGTCGCCTCGTTTCTCACTGCGACGCCGCTGACGAAGCGGCAGGCGATCATGCTCATTCTCGGATCCGATAAGACAGTCGCACAGAAGGCATCGACAATCGCGCGATATGAGAAATACGATAATCCTTTACATGAGCTTGTCGATGAAGCCACGAGCAAACAAGTGGGCTTTTCTTCGTATTCTGCTTGGGAACGTGTCATGAAGTGGTCCTTTGGCGAATGGTCGAAGAAGCTCAGTCAGATAAAATCGGAGGGCAACGGCGAGTGTGTATACGTGAAGGGCTATGGCGATCTTCTTGAGGGCACTGCCTATTTCGATGTGCCGCTCCCTTTTCATTGCGGCGATATCGTCTCCCTCGATTGCGGGTCCTATGGGCAGATGTGCAATGGGGTTGTCCTTTATGATGGCAACGGCTCTTCGAGTTCGCCGATTGTTTACCGTAGCAAAGACGATCGTTGGGCTTTAAGCCGCATCAACATCGGAAGGCGCTGGGGAGATGAGCATAGTGCGCTTTCTCCTATCTATCATATGCGCAAACAAAGCGAGCTTTTGGCAGGAGAGAATCTTCTCTCGCAGCTCAGTGAATTCATCGGCGGCGATCCGGCTGTTGCAAGACGGCTTTGGAGCACCATCATTCGAATGGGCGCAGAACGCGAAATCCCCGAGTCGCTATTGTCGTCGATGATGAGGGCCTCTTAATCAGATTGGCGGATCGCCGCACTCGTTTCACTTAGGCGTTTTCAATCATTTGCTTTGGCGGCTCTCGCGAAGAGCTGAGAATTCCTTGCGATAGTCATGGGAGCATTCGCCGCAACAATACATCGTTGAGGAAAGCCTTTCGCGAGCTGACGTTAGGACGAGGATTGTAAAGTAGCCACCTGTCAGAGGTCTTTCACAATGCGAGCATTGATGAAATCTGTCAGAGCGTGAAGTCTTGTTGCCGCTCAATTCACAAGAGGTATCGAAAGAGATATCTCCGAAAAATCTCTTTAGCATAGCCAAGTAGTCGTTCGAGCAATCGGAGCAGATATATCCATCGTATGTCCTTATGGCCATTCCACGCGTTTGGCTGCGATCGATGAGATAAGGGCTTTGCTCAGCGATCTTTTTGCCACATAACATACAGGTCATCTCATCCATCATCTCGGCCTTTCTACCTCTCTGTGCAAGGCAAATATTATCGGCCTTGATGGGATATTATTTGCCCATTGGATAGAGAGAACACGTAATTGTGCATACCGCAAGGGCGCTCATCCGCTGTCTAAGCGGCTACCTTCTTGGATCTGAGTATGGGGAGTCAGAAAAGAATCGAAGCCGCCTTAGACGCGCTTAACAGCAAGTATCCCATTTCGTATAACGCCGTAATACATTTGAATGGATTTGGCTTCTTGGCGCGTGTCCTGAAAATAGCAAGTAGCCCAATTCGTATAACGCCGTATATCAGCGCCTACGAAACGGTACTTGTGCCCGGACGTGGATGCCGCGCATCCTCATAACGGGGCGACGGCTTCCGGGCAGAGATGGTCGGAGGCGGCATGCGCATATTGCGCAAGCGCAAAAGTCTCCGACCATAAAGCGGGGGATGCCCCGCGCCCCTGCGTGCCAAGCGAACTTGATAAGAAGGCGGCAGATCGCTTTTCAGATGCTGTCTTTAGATCGATCCGAGGAAACTATCAACGTATTCGCTTGGCGTCACGATGAGCGGTTTATCGATTTCCACTTCAGCAAAATCCTTGTCGCCTGTGACGAGGATATCCGCAGCGCCTATGATGGCAGAGTAGAGAACCGGATAGTCTTCCTTATCGCGGATTTCGAATAAGCCATAAGGAATATCGTCAGGCGTGATGATCGTTTCAAACGATGCGCGGCGCAGAAAATCATCGATGGCATTGAGGCGATCGGGCCACTTGAGAGCAACAACGGCCTTAAGCTCATCGATGACGAAAGTAGAGAGAAGTAGTTCTTGGTTTAGCGCGATGTCATCGATAACGCGCTTGATCGTGCTCGATCGCAAGATAAGAGCAGAGATTAGCACATTCGTATCGAGCATGACGCGCATCTAATGAGTTGCCCTCTCGCGGCGAACGGATTTAACGAGAGCTGCGACATCGTCTTCGGAGGCAAGCCCGGCCTCTTCGGCGGCGCCTTCGAAGACGCGCTGTGCATCAGAGAAGGCGATAAGCGTCGCATTCCGAATCTCAATCGCCCCATTGCCTTTTTCGACGAAGAACACCTTGTCGCCTGTCTTGATGCCGAGTGCCTTTCGAATCGCGACAGGGATGGTGATCTGGCCCTTCGTCGTCACCTTCGCCATATCGATCAATGCTTCCATCAGAGAGCCTCCCAGAATGTAAGGAATGCCGTGATTATACCATGACTATCGACCTTCTATGACGTATAAAGGAGCAGTTTGAAGCTGTTGGTTTTCGGGAGCGCTCTTTACCTGCGAGGGCGACCGTGTCATATGTCCGGCCTCTTTGGCGGTTATCGTCCTGCTTTCGCTTACGTTGATTAAGCTTTTCGGGTCAGTCATCTTCTGTCTCCTCACATTCGGCCTTTTCGCCATGCTATGCATTGAGGCGCGGTTAATCTAGCGCTTTTGAGGAACTCGAAAGCTAACTTGAGAATTTCGAAAACATGGATCAAGGCAACAAGGATTTGAGGTCTGTCTGTTCCAACACAGTAAGTCTTACGTAGTTGGTTTTTCTTTTTCGATACTTTTTTCTTTTTTTAAACGGTACCGCCACAGCGATACCAACTCGGCCTGTTGCTATCACCACAGCGATACCTATGGTATCGGCAGAGCGGTAGCAACACTTCGCTGTGGCGATACCTTTCATTCAAATGGTTTCGGCAGAGCGATACCTTTGTGGATAACTCGCCCGATTTTCTTTTGTCCGCATGATTTATAATTCAATTTAGGTGGTCAAATGGTGGTCACACAGGTGGTCATTAGGTGGTCACATGGATAAGCGCTTATAAAGCAGTGGCGAACTTGACAACAAAAAAGCAGGTCAGATGCCATTTTTGATTATCTGACCTGCCGGCGGCTCTGGTGGAGTATAGGGGGCTCGAACCCCTGACCTCATGGCTGCCAGCCATGCGCTCTCCCAGCTGAGCTAATACCCCGAAAAAAGTGCGTTCATCACTATAGCACAACAAAAGCGGGGGGCAACATACGCCCGTGGGAGAATTTTGCTGCTTTTCACGGAATGCCCTTCGTCTGCGTGCTGCGTGGTAAACTTTTCCGAAAGGAGCGCATCAGGCAACGCGCAAAGATAGCTCAGGCGAAACGCGCGAAGGCAAATCGGGTGAAACGGGAGGATAAGTTGCAGGACGCATTGCAAGACCATCGGCCAAGCTGGGACGAATACTTCATGACCCTGGCGAACCAAGTCGCCACACGCACGACGTGCCTGCGTCGCGCAGTCGGCGCGGTGGTGGTGAAGGATCGCCGCATCCTCGCGACCGGCTACAATGGCGTCCCGAGCGGTCTGGCGCATTGCGGGGAAACCGGCTGTCTTCGCCAGCAGCTCGGCGTTCCCTCAGGGCAGCGCCATGAGATCTGCCGTGGCCTCCATGCCGAGCAGAACGCCATCATCCAGGCCGCGAAATACGGTATCAACATCGATGGCGCCTCCATCTACATCAACACGCAGCCGTGCGTGGTGTGCGCGAAAATGCTCATCAACGCGGGCATCAAGGAGATCGTCTATCAAAATCCCTATCCGGACGAGCTCGCGATGTCGATGCTTCAAGAGGCGGGAATGGCGCTGCGCGTGTTCCAACCGTAAGTCGGCGCTCCGGCACTCCGGCTTATCCTCGCGATGTTTGCGCCGCTCACCTTTTTTTCACCTGTTTCCGCAGCAAGCGTTACTTTTCCGTTATCATACGGAAAGATAGGCAGGTTTCGGGAAAAGATGCGTGCATCGCAAACGAGAGAAGGGGAATGGCTGTAGCTATCGTACTCGGGGCGCTTTCCGGAGTCATCGGCTTTCTGCCGCTGTATTTCGGGTTGCGCTTGACGAAAAGGACGGCAGCGTCCGGCGTCGCAGGGTCGATGACCATTCTCATCATCATGCTTATCGTGTCGTTTGCGGTGCTGTTTGCGCTGGCCATACTTTGTGTGGTGTTTTACCGAAGTCTCGCCTTGGCGTTTGTCTTGGCGGAAGTCATCGCGCTCTCCGTGGTGGCTATCGTCTTTGGCGTGAGAAGTGTACTCACGAGGAAAGGTGAGAAAGGCTAAGCGTGGATCCACTAGCAGAGTTGTCGGCGGAGGTACCGCATTTACAAGCGTCGTTTGATCCCGTGAGCGTGTTCGGGGGCGTCACTCAGTACATTTTCTTCATGATCATTTGCTGGATCATCACGCTCGTGGTGGTTCTCGTGGTCGGGAAGAAGCTCACCCTCATCCCCACGAACAAGTTCATCAACACGGTTGAGTATGGCTATCAGTTCGTCAGAAACGATATGGGAGAGGGCATCATCGGCCAGGGCTTCAAAAAGCATGTGCCGTTTTTAGCCACGCTGTTCTTCTTCATCCTCGTCTCGAACTTTGTCGGACTCATTCCCGGGTGCAAGCCTCCGACAGGCACCATTTCCGTCACGTGGGCGCTTGCGACCATCTCATTCGTTTACTTCAACTACTACGGCATCAAGGCGCATGGCGGCTGGGGCTACATCAAGTCGATCGCTCCGTCGGGATTGCCGGTCGTCATGGTGCCGATAATCTGGTTCTTCGAGCTGTTCTCGCTCATCCTGCGCTGGCTCACGCTGGCAGTCCGACTTTATGGCAACATGTTCGCCGGCCATATGGTGCTCGGCATCTTCGCGTTGGCGTCGTCGGTGTTCCTGATGGCAGGCATCGAGAACATCGATATCGTGAGCGGTATCCTCACGGTTCCGTGGTTCGTGCTGCTCATCGCCATGTATGCCCTTGAGACGCTGGTTGCGTTCCTTCAGGCGTACGTGTTCACGGTGCTGAGCTCCGTGTACGTGTCGCTTGCCACCTCTTCCCACTAAGCCATCGGGGTGCGGAGACGCACTTCACGACGGGAGGCAGGGCGCACAGGCGCAAGATTCGGAGGTTTCCGACCGCTGGATAGGTCGGTTAACCATAAAAGCGTAGTTTTCGGGAAAGTCCCGAAAGCGGTAGAAGGAGGAAATAGTGGAAATTACAATGGTTCTCGCCGCATTGAAGGTTGTCGGCTATGGCCTCGGCGCCATCGGGCCCGGCATCGGCATCGGCATCGCTTGCTACGGCTGCTGCGTTGGCACCGCCCGCCAGCCCGAACTGCAAGGACGCCTGTTCACGAACTTCATCTTGGGCGCTGCTCTCGCTGAGGCGCTTGCCCTCATCGGCTTCGTTCTTGCGTTCATTATGTAGCTTCCGGCGAACCGGTTACGAAACCGCAGGTAAGCTGGAAGGAGGTTTTGAGTGAAAGCAAGAGCGATAATGCCGAATCGGTCTGCGCACGCTTCGTTTGGCGCGATGGTCATCGCGGCGCTTTCCGCGTTTGCGACATTCGTCGTCTCGATGATGACGCCGGCGCTGGCGTTCGCGATGAGCGCGCAGGACATCGCCGGTCAAGTCGTTGGCGCCGATGCGGAGGCATCGACTGACGCTGCGACTGGTGGCATCGGCGCGATCCTGCCGGATATGGTGGAGTTCATCCCCATGCTCATCGCGTTCATCATCCTCTGGATCATTTTGGCGAAGTTCGGCTGGCCCGCGTTCAACGGGATGCTCGAACGCCGCGAGAATACGATCCGCGAGGCGCTGCAGAAGTCCGAAGAGGCTCAAATTGAAAGCGAACGCGTGCTGGCTGAATATCAAAAGCAGCTGGCAGACGCGAAGGCGACGGCCGCGAAGATCGTTTCCGACGCGCGCGAATCCGCTGAGGCGGTGAAAGCCGACATCACAGCGAAGGCGCAAGCCGAGGCTGCCGATATGATCGCGAAGGCGAAAGCGGCCATCGAGGCCGAGAAGAGGCAGGCGATAACCGAGCTCCAGGCGAGCGTCGCCGACACCTCGGTGGCGGTCGCAGCGCGCCTGATCGGGCAGGATCTCACCGACGACGATCACCGTCGCATCATTGAGCGTTACGTAGCGGAGGCGGGGAGTTTCAATGCCAACTAATCGTCTCATCGAAAAAGAGAAGGTTGGCACCTACGCCGCGGCGATGTTCGACGCTGCCAATACAGCGGGCGGTGAGCAGGCCGTTTTGGAAGTGCGCAATCAGATTGAGCAAGTCATCAAGCTCATGCGCTCCAACATGGATCTGTCCACGGCGCTCGTCAACGTCGACTACACGCCCGAGGAGCGTCATCAGCTGGTGAGTTCGGTCTTTGCCGACAGCAATCCCGCATTCCGCGAGGTAATGGCGGTCATGGCCGAGCGCGGCGATGCTCAGCTTCTGCCGCGGGTCTTTGAGTCGTACGGCGACGAGCTTGCGGAAAAGCTCGACACGATCGTGGTGGACGTGACGACCGTCGTGCCCCTCGATGGGCAACTGCGAGAGACCATTAAGAAAAAAGCCGAAGCCGATCTGGGCAAAAAGGTCGTTCTCAATGAAAAGATCGACAAGTCCATTTTAGGTGGCATCATCATGAGCGCAGGAAGCAAGCGCATCGACGCCAGCGTTCTCTCTCAGCTGGCTCATGCACGCAGCGTGCTCAAAGATAGAACAGATGGAGGTGAAAGCCAGTGACAGAAATCACCGCTCAATCCATTGACGAGGTTTTGCGTGCTCAACTCGATGCGCTCAACGTGAACGTGGAATCGCGCGAAGTGGGCACCGTCATTCAAGTCGGTGACGGCATCGCACGCGTCGACGGTCTTCGCGATGCGATGGAAGGTGAGCTCTTGGAGTTCATCGGTGAGGGCAATAAGAGCGTGTTCGGTCTGGCGCTGAACTTAGAGGAAGACGAAGTGGGCGCCGTGCTTTTGGGCGACGTCACCGTCATCAAGGAAAACGATCAGGTGCGCACCACGGGCCGCATCGTCGAGGTTCCGACGGGCCACGGCCTGCTTGGGCGCGTGGTGAACCCGCTTGGCGTGCCGATCGACGGCAAAGGCCCCATTCAAGCTGAAGGCACCCGTCCCGTGGAGTT
Source organism: uncultured Eggerthellaceae bacterium (assembly GCA_947626195.1). Lineage (GTDB taxonomy): Bacteria > Actinomycetota > Coriobacteriia > Coriobacteriales > Eggerthellaceae > CANQRF01. The sequence continues at coordinate 29,632 of CANQRF010000010.1, read as the reverse complement.
CAAGGCTCCGGGCGTTGTCTTCCGTCAGCCGGTGTTCGAACCGGTGCAAACGGGCCTTCTCGCAATCGACTCGATGATCCCGATCGGCCGCGGCCAGCGCGAGCTCATCATCGGCGACCGTCAGACCGGTAAGACCTCGATTGCGGTCGACGCCATCATCAATCAGCGCGATGAGGACATCATCTGCATCTACGTGGCGATCGGCCAGAAAGCATCCACGGTCGCCGGCGTTGTGGAGACGCTTGAGCGTCATGGCGCGATGAAGAACACGATCGTCGTCTCGGCATCGGCCTCCGATTCCGCGCCGCTGCAATACATCGCCCCGATGGCAGGCGCCGCGATGGGCGAGTTCTTTGTCTACAACGGCGAGGACGGCAATCCCGCGTCGGCCGAGAACCATGGCCGCGCCGTTCTCATCATCTATGACGACCTCTCAAAACAGGCGGTCGCCTACCGCCAGATGTCGCTGACTTTGCGTCGTCCTCCTGGACGTGAAGCCTATCCAGGCGACATTTTCTATCTGCACTCACGCTTGCTCGAGCGTGCTGTCAAGATGTCCGAGGAAAACGGCGGCGGATCGATGACGGCTCTCCCGATCATCGAGACGCAGGCCGGCGACGTGTCCGCCTACATCCCGACGAACGTGATTTCGATCACCGACGGTCAGATCTTCCTGCAGACCGACCTCTTCTTCCAAGGGCAGCGCCCCGCAGTCGACGTCGGCATCTCGGTTTCCCGCGTCGGTGGCGCCGCGCAGATCAAGGCCATGAAGCAGGTTGCCGGCTCACTCCGCCTCGACCTTGCATCATATCGTGAGCTTCAGGCGTTCACCCAGTTCGGAAGCGATCTCGACAAGGCGACGCAGGATCAGCTGAACCGCGGTGCCCATATGACCGAGCTTCTGAAGCAAGGGCGCTACAACCCGATGCCCGTCGCCGAGCAAGTGGCTGCCATCTTCGCTGGCAACGAGGGCTTCCTCGACGATCTGCCGGTGGCGGACGTGGTGCGTTTCCGCACTGAGCTTTTGGAATACCTGCGCGCATCGCATGCCGACATTCTCACGACTATCAAGACGGAGAAGAAGCTCACCGATGAAACGCAGGCGAAGATGAAGGAGGCCATCGGCACCTTCAAGCAACAGTTCGCTGTTTCGTAAGGGGAAGGTTCGTTATGCCCAACCTTCACAACATTGAGCGGCGCATCAACTCCGTCACCTCGACGAAGCAGATCACGCGTACCATGGAAATGGTTGCGGCGGCGAAGATCAGACGGGCGACGGAGCGAGTGACCAATGCTCTTCCGTGGGCTATCGCGGTGAGCGATATGCTGACGTCGACGGCACGCTATGCGCACCTCGACTCGGAACCGCTGCTCAAGATTCACGACGAGACGCGCAAGACGCTCCTTATCGTGTTGACATCCGACCGCGGCCTTGCCGGTGGCTTCAACAGCAACGTGCTGCGCTATGCCGAGCGTCTCATGCGCGAGCGGCAGAGCCAAGGCGGCGAGGTCTCGGTGGTGGCATGCGGGAAAAAGGCGATCAACTACTTCAGCTACCGCAAGGTGCTTCCCGTTCTCGAGTTTCGCGATCTTTCGAGCGACCCGACCTTCGAGCAGGCGACGGCGATCGCGAACTACGCCTCCGAAGGCTACGCCGCTGGAGAAATTGACGAAGTGATCATCGTCTACAACCACGCGAAAAACGCCGCTGAGCAGAAGCTTATCGAACAGCAGGTTCTTCCCGTGAGCCAGACCTCCTACGAGGAGCTGCTCGGGGTGAAGATCAGAGAGAAAACCGTATTTGACGACTTCGTGGAAAAAGAGGAGGAGCCTCATCCTGGCGACGTGGATTTCGAGCCCGGCGCCGAAGAGGTGATGCAATACCTCATGAACGCGTATCTGCGCAACTGCGTCTTCTATGCGCTGATGGATTCGGCGGCAGGGGAACAGGGCGCACGGCGCAACGCCATGAAGTCGGCGACCGATAATGCGGAGGAGATGGTTTCCACTCTCACCCGCATGTATAACCGCGCACGTCAAGGCGCCATCACGACCGAGATCAACGAGATCGTCGGCGGCGCAGCAGCATTGGAGGAGTAAATGGCTGAAACCTATGAGAAGCAGACATTGACCCAAGAGGGCGGGGCGGTCGGACGCGTCGTCCGCATCGTCGGCGCTGTGGTCGACGTGGAGTTTCCTCCCGATCAGATGCCGGCGATCTACAACGCGCTTACCGTGAAGGCGACCACGCCGATAGGCGAGGTGAACACCGTCCTTGAGGTGCAGACGCACCTTCCCGGCGACCTCGTCCGCACGGTAGCGATGTCGTCAACCGATGGCATGGTTCGCGGCATCGAGGCAGTCGACACCGGCGGTCCGATCATGATGCCCGTTGGGCCTTCCACCTTGGGTCGCATTTGGAACGTGATGGGCGAGCCCGTCGACGGCGAGGGGATGCCTCCCGATGTCGAGTGGATGCCGATCCACCATCCGGCACCGCCATACGACACGCTGACCACCACGACTGAGGTGTTCGAGACCGGCATCAAGGTCATCGACCTCATCGAGCCCTATGTCCGCGGCGGCAAGACTGGCCTCTTCGGAGGCGCAGGCGTCGGCAAGACCGTCTGCATCCAAGAGCTTATCAACAACCTCGCCCAAGAGCATGGCGGCACTTCGGTGTTCACCGGCGTAGGCGAGCGTACCCGCGAGGGCACCGACCTCTATCTGGAAATGAGCGAGTCGGGCGTTATCAACAAGACCTGCCTCGTCTATGGCCAGATGAACGAGCCTCCTGGAGCGCGTCTGCGCGTCGGCTTGGCGGGTCTCACTGAAGCCGAGTACTTCCGCGATCAGGGTCAGGACGTGCTTTTGTTCATCGACAACATCTTCCGCTTCACCCAGGCGGGTTCGGAGGTGTCGGCTTTGCTCGGTCGTATGCCTTCGGCGGTAGGCTATCAGCCGACGTTGGCGACCGAGATGGGCGACCTGCAAGAGCGCATTACCTCGACGACCACCGGCTCCATCACCTCGGTGCAAGCCGTCTACGTTCCCGCTGACGACCTCACCGACCCCGCGCCGGCCACGACGTTCACCCACCTCGATGCGAAGACGGTTCTTTCCCGTTCTATCGCCGAGCTGGGCATCTACCCCGCCGTGGATCCGCTGGAATCCACGAGTCGTGCACTTGATCCGGAGATCGTCGGCGAAGAGCACTATCGCGTAGCCGTCGAAGTGCAGCAAGTGCTCCAGAACTACAAAGACCTCCAAGACATCATCGCCATCCTCGGTATGGATGAGCTCTCGGAAGAGCAGAAGCTCACCGTGAACCGCGCCCGCAAGATCCAGAAGTTCCTCGGGCAGCCGTTCCACGTCGCCGAGGTCTTCACGGGCAACCCGGGCAAATACGTGAAGGTTGAGGACACGGTGCGTTCGTTCGCCGAGATTCTCGACGGCAAGTGCGACCACATCCCCGAGCAGTGCTTCGTCTATAAGGGAGCCATCGAGGATGTTTACGAAGCTTATGAAGCGATGAACAAGGACAACTAATGGCTGGTTTGTTCTGTAAAGTAGTCACGCCGCAACGCGAGCTTTTTGCTGGCGAGGCGGCGTATGCCCATGTGCCGGGAATGGAGGGCAGCTACGGCGTGCTCCCCGGGCACGAAATGTTTGTGACGACGCATAAGACGGGCGTTGTGTCGCTTTGGATGGATGCCAACGGCAGCGAGAAGCGCGATTTTTTGGTCTATGACGGAGGCTCGCAGGTCTTCAATGACCAGCTCACGGTGCTCGCGCGCTTTGGTACGCCGGTTGAGGAAATCGATGAAGCGGGAATCCGCGCAGCGAACGAAGAGCTCAAGCAGCAAATCCAAGAGCGGAGCAATGCTGAGGACGAGCAAGCGAAAACCGAGCTGGGAATGCTCCAAGCGCAGCTTCAGTGGAACGAGTACCAGTTAGCGCACTTGGCAACTACGTAATTATAGTTCCGCCATTCTGGCGAACCTAAAAGACAAAAAAACGAGGTGTTTGGTCGTTCGATCGGGCACCTCGTATTTTTATGTCATCATGCTCATAATCGCGTCGCTTGCATTACTATAGGCAAAACATGCGAGAAAGGAATCTTAACATGGTCGATGAAACGGCGCTATTTTCTCTCACCTATGGGCTCTACCTTATCGGCTCGAAAGATGGCGACAAGAACGTTGGCTGCGTGGTGAACACGCTTCAGCAAGTGACCAATGATCCTCTCCAGGTCTCGGTGACGCTCAACAAGGAGAACGCGACCACGGCCGCCATACAGAAGAGCGGCCGGTTCACTGCCGCTGTGCTCGCCGAGACGGCCCCGATGCTTCAGATCGGCACGTTCGGCTTCTATTCGAGCAAAGATCGCGATAAATTCGAGAACTACAAGACGCTATTCGATGCAGCCGAACATCCCTATGTCGCCGAGCAGGTTGTGGCACGGCTTTCCGCGCGCGTGGTAAATCAGCTCGATGTGGGAACGCACATCATCTTTGTCGGTGAGGTGGAAGAGGCGGAGCGTTTGCTTTCCGAAAAGCCGATGACCTATGCCTATTACCACGAAGTTAAAGGCGGAAAAACACCACCGAAGGCCTCATCCTACATTGCCCAACAATAAGTCTGAACGCACAGACGAAAACCAGTGTGGTCGTCTTGCCGATAAGCTTCTTGAGAGACGGCAGTTTCGAAGCCTAAGCGTTTTGGGCGAGGATGCGGCGGATGCCGCTCATGCTCGCGATGTCTTCGAGAACATCGATGATGTCGTCCGCCTGATAGAAAACCCCTCTTCTGGCGTTTCTTATGGGGCGGAGGATGCCATATTCGCAAGTGCGAGGGGAATTCAACGGGCGGGACAAAGAGCGCGTCGTGAGAGCTTTATGAGGCCCCTCAAGCCCAGACTTGTTCGGTGCGGATAATCACAGACGAAGTACGGACGATTATAACGGAAGTGAAAAGAAGTACGCTTTCGTTAGGGATATTTTTACGGAAGTGAATCATACTTCGCTTCCGTTAGCGAGGGGGAGCGCAGTGAATGGAAAGGGGGTTCCGGCTTCAGCACTGCGAGCCGGAGCTTGAACCTTCCGTCGCAAAGAAACATTGTATTGTTTCGCGAACAGTGGAAGAAAACCACAGTTTGTTCGGTGACGGAGCGGCGCGAGAGCTGCTATGATGCTTGGGGTAAAAACAGCGTCAAAGAGACGCATGAACAACAAGCTATGGTTTCACACACGAGCAAGAGGCACAAGATATGGGATTCGTCCACCTTCATAACCACACGGAGTATTCTCTTCTCGATGGCGCCACGCACATCCCCGATATGGTGAGGCGTGCGCTCGAGCTGGGTATGCCCGCCATTGCTATCACCGACCACGGCGTGATGAGCGGCGTGCCCGAGCTCTCGGAGGCGTGCGAGAAAATCAAGGGCGAAAACGGCGAGACCGTGAAGCCGATCTTCGGTTGCGAGATCTACTTCACCGACGACGATGAGCTGCGCCGCGACATGAAGCCGCGGCTCTATCACATGCTCCTTTTGGCGAAGACGAACGAGGGCTACCACAACCTCGTGAAGCTCGTCTCAGAATCACACGTCGAGAATTTCTATTACAAGCCTCGCACCACTTTTGCCATGCTCCAGAAATACGGCAAGGGGCTCATCGGCACCTCAGCGTGCGTTGCGGGCATCATCCCGCGCCTGCTTGACGAGCGTCGTTTCGATGACGCGCTGATCTGGGCGAAAAAGCTCGCATCGTGCTTCGATGAAGGCGACTTCTATATCGAGTTGCAAAATCAGGGGCTCACCACCGATGGCGGCATCACGCAGACCGAGCTCAACCGCCAGCTCACGCAAATCGCGCAGATGGCGGGCTTGAAAACCGTTGCGACGAACGACTTCCACTATCTGCGCCGCGAGGACGCGCCCTCGCAAGACATAATCCTCTGCATCGGCACGCAATCGAAGGTCAACGACACCGACCGCATGCGCTTCCCGAACGACGAGTTCTATATGAAGACCGAAGAGGAGATGCGCGAGGCCCTGCGCGATTTCCCCGAAGCCTGCGACGCGACCATCGAGATCGCCGAAAAATGCGACGTCACGCTCGAACACGATTCCATTTTGCCGCGCTTCCCGCTGCCCGAAGGGGAGACGGAGGAAAGCTATTTCCGCAAGCGCGTGAACGCGGGTCTCGAAAAGCGCTATGGCACGCCGGTGCCGTCTGAAGTACAGGAGCGTGCCGATTACGAGATGAGCGTCATCGTACAGCAGGGTTTCCCGGCCTATTTCCTCATCGTGCAGGAATACATCGAATGGGCGCGCTCGCAGGGCATCTGTGTGGGTCCGGGCCGCGGCAGCGCCGCCGGTTCCATCGTCTCCTACGCGCTCGAGATCACCGACCTCGATCCGCTGGCCAACGGCCTGCTCTTCGAACGCTTCCTCTCGCCCGAGCGCGTGGAGATGCCCGATATTGACGTCGACTTCGAGGACGAACGGCGCGACGAGGTGATCAACCACATCAAAGAGGTGTACGGCGAAGACCACGTTTCGGGCGTGATCACCTTCGGCACGCTGAAGGCGAAGAACGCCGTGCGCGACGCCGCGCGCGTGCTCGACTACAGCTACGGCGAGGGCGATCGCATCTCGAAGATGATCGGCAACGAGCTGAACATCACCATCGATTCGGCGATCGAGAAAAACCCCGACCTCAAAAAAGCCTACGAAACGGACGCGAGCGCCAAGGAGATCCTCGACGCCGCCCGTTCGATCGAGGGAAACGTGCGAGGCGAGGGCGTTCATGCGTGCGCGACGATCATCTGTCGCGACCCGATGAGCGACCACGTGCCGCTGAAGCGCGACACCAAAGAGGGCGGCATCATCACGCAATACGACGGGCACTACACGCCCGACCTCGGCCTCCTCAAGATGGACTTCCTCGGCCTGCGCACCTTGAGTGTGCTCTCCCGTGCTTGCCGAAACATCAAAAAGCGCTATGGTATCGACCTCAAACCGGAGGAGATCCCCATCGACGACGAGGCGTCCTTCGAGCTCATGCGCTCGGGCAATATGGACGGCCTGTTTCAAGTGGAGGGCGCGCTTTACGTGAGCCTCTTCAAGCGGCTTCCTCCGCGGCGCTTCTCCGACATTGTGGCCTCCATCGCGCTCAACCGCCCCGGCCCACTCGAGTCGGGCATGGTGGAGGACTACATCAAGGTGGCGAACGGCTCGTCTGCCATCCATTACTACGACGATCGCCTGCGCCCGATCCTCGAGGAAACCTACGGCACCATGGTCTACCAAGAGCAGATCATGCAGATCTCCATGGTGATGAGCGGCTTCTCGGCGGGCAAGGCAGACAAGCTCCGCAAGGCGATGGGCAAGAAGAACATCGACGTGATGCGCGGCCTTCAGCAAGATTGGAACAAGGGCGCGGTGGAGAACGGCTTCTCGCTCGACATCGCGAAGCGCATCTGGGACGATGCCGAGAAGTTCGCGAAGTACGCCTTCAACAAGAGCCACTCGGCCGCCTATGCGATCCTCGTCATGCGAACCGCCTATTTGAAGGCGCACTATCCGAATGAGTTCATGGCGGCCGTGCTCTCATCATATATGGGCAAAACCGACGAGCTCATCAAATACATCGCGAGCTGCAACCATAACGGCACGCCCGTGCTGCCGCCTGACATCAACGCCTCCGACGTGGAATTTACCCCCGTTGACGAGGGGATACGCTTCGGCCTCGTTGGCGTGCGCGGCATCGGCACGCAGGTGGCCGAGGAGATCATCGCCGAGCGCGAACGCAACGGCGCGTTCAAATCGCTCCACGATTTCGTCGACCGCGTGGATGCGAAGGTCTACAACCGCAAGACCCTCGAAGCACTCATCAAGGGCGGCGCGTTCGACTCCACGGGCTACACGCGCAAGCAGCTCATGCATTTCATCAACGACACCTCGTTGCTTGAGGACGCGGCGAAGCATCAAAAGGACAAGGACGCCGGTCAGTTCTCCATTTTCGACATGTTCACCGATTCTGCGGATGCGGGCTTCGATCTCAGCGCCCCCGAACCAGATGGCGTCGAGTGGGACAAGCATACGCTGCTCATGTTCGAGAAGGACATCTTGAAGATCTACGTGTCCGACCATCCGCTGCGCCCCTACGAAGACCTGATCGCAAAAATCTCGCGCTATAGCATGGGGATGCTCAACGAACTTCAGCGCGACATCAAGAGCGCGACATTTGTCGGCCTCGTGTCGGGCGTTACGACGCGCTTCACGAAGACGAACAAGCGCATGGCGACCTTCATGTTGGAAGACACAACCGGAAGCGTGGAGTGCGTGTGCTTCGGCTTCGATGACATGAGCGACATCATCAAGGAGGATGCGATCCTGAAGATCAAGGGCTCGTTCGATTATGGCGATCGGCGGAGCCAGATCATCGTGCGCGAAGCCGAGCCGCTCGTCCTCGATGGACGTCAGGAACGGAGGCCGACGCATCTTGAGATCCTCGTGCCGTCGAACTCGTTCGACCAGATGCATTCGGCGCGTCTCAACGCGATTCTGCAGGCGTATCCGGGAAACGACGGGGTGGTGCTGCTCGTTCGGCAGACCGATGGGAGGAAGTTCCGCGCCGAGCTGCCGATTCAGGTTGACGCCACCTCCGAGCAAATGCGCAGAGAACTCACCGTTTTATTTGGTGATTGCGTAATTGCCGCATAGCTATTTCTTGGGTTCGCGGGGGTTGAAGTGGTGGCGTAATGCGGGCTCGAGCAGATGGAAATGGAAGACGATGAACGCGGTGACGACGGCGGCGATGATGATCGCCAGAAGGCGCATGATGCCGTCTGATTCGGCGAGGATGATGGCGCATATCGAAAGCACCGCCGTCCACGCCCACATGATGAGCACGGTCGTGCGCTGTGAATAGCCCGATCGCAGCAAGCGGTGGTGCAAATGCCCCTTGTCCGCCTGTCCGATCGACTGGTGGGCGCGTTTGCGCCGCACGATGGTCGCGAAGGTATCGATGATCGGTACGCCGGCGGCGAGGATCGGCACGAGCAGCGAAATGAACAGCGTTGAGCGCGCGACGGCGAAAAGCGAGATCACGCCGAGGCTTGAACCTAAGAGCAAAGACCCTGAATCTCCCATGAAGATCTTCGCCGGATAGAAATTCGATTTCAGAAAGCCGACGCACACGCCGATGAGGATGATTGCGAGCATGGCCGCCTCGAAGCGCGAGGCGAACACAGCGAACACGAAAATCGCCGCCGTGGATATTGCGGTGATGCCCGACGCCAAGCCATCAAGGCCGTCGATTAAGTTGATGATGTTGGCGAAGGCGACAAGGTAGAACACGGTGATCGGATAGGCGAAGAAGCCGAAGTTGATGAATCCGCCAGCATCGAAGGGGTTCTGGATGTTCGTGAGCAAAAGCCCCGAGGCCGCCATAAGGCACGCCGCAACGATCTGCCAGAAAAACTTCGTGAGAGGGTGCAGATTCCGTATGTCATCCACCACGCCCGTGCCGAACATCACGACGAGACCGCAGGCCAAAAGGGGATAGTTGATATGGTATCCCAAGTAGTTGCGGAAGGGGTTGCTGAATCCCCAAAAATGGACGCCTATCAGGATGAATACGATGCTTGCCACCATGCCGAGGAACATGGCGATGCCGCCCATGCGCGGGATGGGGTGGGTGTTCACCCGCCGACTCGACGGATAGTCGATCGCATCGAAAGAGCAAGCGATATGATGCGCGAGCGGGGTTGTTGCGATGGTGGTTGCTGCGGCAACAATCAGCACTAAGCAACACTCAAGCCAATTCATCCCATCTCCGTCGTTTGACAACATCGTCCCCGAAGGGCTTCGCACGTATTATAGCGTTTCGGCTGTGAGGCCGCTCGGCGAGGTGGGTATCTGCGATAATGGATACATCGTTCGCACAGAGCAAAACGCAAGGCTGGCGCTAGCGCTGTCTCAGATGAAGGGAAGCATGCGATAACAACGGGTGCTGCACATAATCGGTTCGAGAACGTCGCCATCGTCGTGGTGACCTTCCGGCGGCAGGAGCTGCTTCGCGGCCTTCTGAACTCCATCGGGCAGCTGAGCGTGGTGCCGTGGCGCGTCGTCGTGGTAGATAACGAGAATTCTGACGAAACGCGTTTGATCTGTGAGAGCGCGGCGCAAACATGGAAAGAGCAGCGCGGTGCGTGGGAAACGTGTGAGCTCGTCTACGCTCCGCAAGAGGAGAATCTTGGCGGCGCGGGAGGATTTTCGGCGGGTGTGAAACGTGCTTTCGACCTCGGCGCCGAGTGGTTTTGGCTCATGGACGACGATGTGTCGGTGATGCCGGATGCGCTCGAGAAACTCGGCGTGTGGGCTGAGCGCTATGACGCCGTGCAGGGGAGCCGCCTCGACGCTGACGGTGGGCCTTTCTATTGGCAATATCGGTTCTGGGCGAAGCTCGGCATCTACAACCCATTTGCCTCGGCTCATCTCGGCGATGCCGGTTATAAGAAAGCCAATGCGCTCTGCTTCGAGGGCGGGCTTTTCAGCAGGCGCGTGGTAGAGCGCATCGGCCTGCCCGACTATCGCTTCTTCCTTTATTGGGACGATTGCATTTACGGCTATTTGGCGAGCAAGATGACCGACGTCGTCGTGGTGAAGGATGTGGTCTTGCAGCGCTGTCGCGAGGTGCCCGCATGGGAGATGGCGGCAAAGCGCCAGCTCAACTCCACCTCCGACATGACGCGCTTCTGTATCATGCGCAATCGCGGCCACATGGCGCACTATCTGAAAATGCACGGCGACTATCTGCCGCCGCTTTTCGCTCTCGGCACGCTCGCGAGCTTTGCGAAGGAATTCGTCCGGCTCATCGCCGTCGACCGGAAGAGCTTCCGCAGCGGAGCAAAGCGGCTGTTTGAGGGCTGGCGCGAGGCGCGCCGTATCATCCACGATAAAGCATGGCAGCCGATGCCGCCGCTTTCTTCGGACTAGCGCTCACGCATGATGCGAATGAATTTTCCCAGGCCGTTTGCTCTCACGTTGGCGATCGCCTGGGCTGTTTGCGCCTTGAGCGATGAGGCGGCGGCGCCTCGTCGGGGCGAAGGAGTCTCGATGCCCGCAAGCGTGGCGAAAATCCTTTTTCGCGTAGGAGAGAGCTCCGGCTCGGCGAACACCTCGTCCGCATTCAGCCGATCGATCACCTGAGCCGCAAGCTCGGCAGCTTTTTCGTCGTCAAGTCCACCGTTTTCGGCGGCGAGGCACAGGTAGTTCACGCCGCGCTTGGTATGTCCGCCGCGCACCCCCTTTGGGGCAACGGGAAGAAGAGCGCGCAGCCGATCATCCATTTCGAGGAAACGTGTGAGGGGAACGGCGGCGGTTTTCCCGAAAAAGGCCGCCGCGTGTTCGGGTGTCTCGATGCGATAGTGATAGAACGCCTCGTCGCGGTAGACGATCGTCTGTGCGCGAAGGAGCGTGTCGTAGAGAAAGGGATTGTCCGTCCATCCGGCCCCCGGCGCCTCCACGAAACGGATGTCGTTTTCCTCGAGAAACTCCCGACGGTAGATCGCCGACCAGATGGCGGGGTGGTGGCGCAAGAGGCGATCGGCTCCCTCGTCGGCGATGGTGAATGGCTGGTGAGCGGTTTTCACGCGGCCTTTGTAGGGGCAAAAGGCGGAAAACGTCGGATGCTCTTCGAAATAGGCTGCTTTCACCACATCCACGCGAAATCTGTTTGGCGTTTCTGCCGGCGATGCCCCCTGAGACGCTCTTTCTGCCCTTTCTTCCGATGCAGGTGCCGCATCCTCGAACTCCTCTGCCGCCTTGCACAGCGCCTGCAACATATGCGGCTCCACCCAGTCGTCGGGCTCCACGATGGCGATCCATTCGCCCTGCGCTTCCGACAGTCCGCGGTTGCAGGCCGCGCCGTAGCCGGCATTTTCTTGGGTGACAATACGGATGCGCTCGTCGCGCTCGGCTGCACGGGCGAGGATTTCCGGCGAAGCGTCAGTGGATCCGTCGTTCACGGCGATGATCTCGATGTCCTCAAGTGTCTGCGCGCAGACGGATTCAAGCGCCCGCTCGAGCGTGCCTTCCACGTTATAGACCGGCAGTATCACCGAAGCTTTCATGCGCCCTCGCGTTCCCTCCGCCCGTTTCCCCTTGCATCAATCGCGGGAGAAGAGGTCGCGCGTGTACACGCGATCTTCCACATCCGCGAGGTCGGTGGTGCGACGATTCGCCACGATGAGCGTGCTGCGCTCTTTCAGCTCATCAAGGGAATGCGTCACCGGATGCCCGCCGAAATCAGGCGCATCGAGCGTCGGCTCATAGATCAAAAGTTCGATTCCCGCCTTGGCGAGTCGCTCGATGATGCCCTGCACGGATGATTGGCGGAAGTTGTCGGAGCCCGCCTTCATCGTCAGGCGATAGATGCCCACCAAGGGGCGCTCTTCGTTGCCCGTGCGGTTCGCAAGCTCGGCGACAATATCGGCGGCGACGAAATCCTTGCGGGTGCTGTTCGCCTCGACGATCGCCGTGATGAGGCTCTGCGGGATTTCGGCATAGTTCGCCAAAAGCTGCTTCGTGTCCTTCGGCAGGCAGTAGCCGCCATAGCCGAACGAGGGGTTGTTGTAATGGCCGCCGATGCGCGGGTCGAGGCAAACGCCCTTGATGATCTCCTCGGTGTCGAGCCCATGCGCGCACGCGTAGGTGTCGAGCTCGTTGAAGAAGCTCACGCGCAGCGCAAGATAGGTGTTGGCAAAGAGCTTGATGGCCTCGGCTTCGGTGAAACCGCAGATGAGGGTGGGTATATCTGGATTTTCGCCAGCGCTTTGCCTGTAGGCGGCGGCACCTTCGGTCAAAAGCGCGGCGAATCGCTCGGCGAACGATTTCGCCTCATCGGACGCTTCATTCACGCCGACGACGATCCGGCTCGGGTGAATGTTGTCGTAAAGCGCTTTTCCCTCGCGGAGAAACTCGGGGGAGAAGGCAAGGCGCTCATCAAATTCGCGCTCGGCGAAGTCGGCGGTGTAGCCAACGGGAACCGTGGATTTGATGACGATCCAGCAATTCGGGTTCACGGTGCGCACCTGCGTGTGCACGGCCTCAACGCTCGAGGTGTTGAAGAAGTTGCGCGCCGGATCGTAGTCGGTCGGCGTCGCGACGATGACAAGATCGGCTGCGCGATAGGCGCTCAGAGCGTCGATCGTCGGGGTGAGCGAAAGCGGCTGCTCTCCCGATTGCGCCGCCGCAAAGGCCCTTTCGATCTCCGCATCGGCGATCGGGCTTTGCCAGCGCGCGATCAGCGCCACCTTCTCCGGCACCACGTCGACAAGCGTCACCTCATGGCGCCGCGCCAACAACGTTGCGAGGGAGAGTCCCACATATCCGGCTCCTGCTACGGCGATTCTCATATATTCTTGCTCACCTTCGTCTCAAGTTTTGTCTTACGGTCGTCCGGAAAGCTTTCGGGGGAGGGCGGTCAGGGTGCGACCGAGGCGGAAAGAGCGGCTCGCCTCGAATTCGCTGCGCACCTCCTGGGCGCCGGCGGCCCACGCCTCATCCGTCGCGCGCTTTTGCTCGCGCCGCACTTCGGTGAAATAATGGAACCGCATGCGGTCGTCAAGCGAAAGCGTTCGCACGCCCGCCTCAATGTCCTCGGGCGTGCATTCGTCCATCGCCAAAGCGGCATTGTGGAAAAACGAATCGACGAGCCATAGCAGGTGCCAGTACTGCTTTTCCGTGAGTGGCTTAACGCGTTCCATAAAGTCAATGGCCTCCACGCCGGTGCGGAAATAGCCATACACGTTTGCCCAGCTTTTGGGCCTCGTCATGATGGAGCCTTCCCGCACGCGCCGCTGATAGAGGCGTTCTCCCAGATAGCAGACGCGCTGCGCCGAAAGCATGCTCTCAAAGGTGAAGAGGTTGTCTTCATGGAGGATGCCGTCGAAAAACCTCAGGCCATTTTCGAGAATCAGCGACGTTCTCAGGAAATGGAAGCAGGCTTGCGGGCTGAAAAGCTCCTCTTCCTGGCATGCGCACAGATAGTCGACGCCGTTGAACACTCCCTCAAAAGGTTTCAATTCGCGGTATTGATCGCTCATATGCGTGTATTTCTTCGCGGCATCCTCGTTTTCGAAAAACGATTCGCACGAGAATTCGACAATATCAACCTGCTCACCTTCCGCACAGGCGACAAGATGTTCAAGCGCCTCAGGCGCAAGTTTGTCGTCTGAATCGAGGAAGCAGACGAAGGGCGGGCAGTTTTCGGGGCCTGTCTCATGCCAGTGCGCCAAATAGTCGAGCGCGGTGTTTCGCGCACGCGAGAGCCCCCCGTGTTCTTGATCGAGAACGACAAGGCGCTGCTCCTCGTTCGCCCAGGCCGTTAAAAAATCTCGCGAGCCGTCATTTGAGGCGTCGTTCACCGCGATGATGGCGAAATCCGCAAACGTCTGCGCTTTGAGGCTCACGCGAACGTCGTCAAGGTAGGGAAGAGAGTTGTAGACCGGCAAAACGACGGCAACCCTGCTCTTTGAAACAGGCGCTGCCATCTAATGCTCCTGCTCTTCGGCGAAACCCTCAATGAGGGTTTCGCGCTGAACCCACGCGACCTTCGCCAAAATGTCTTTAATGGGGTCGTCGAAGCACATGTTCCCACCGAGAAATACCAGATGGTCGAACGGAGGCAACACAGGCCCCTTGCCGCGAATGGTCTTAATAGCGCCTGCAACGGAATCAAGATTGTCTTTATCTACCATTACGACTATCGCTTGTCGATTGATGGCGAGGGGCGCGCACAAAAACGCGTCGGCGAGCTCGTTGGTCGAGGCGAAAATGAGTGAATGCGCGTCTGCTTGCGATGTCTGAGATGCCTGAGATTTCTGAGACGCCTGAGATACCGGTGATTTCTGCGTGGCTTGCGTGGCTTGCGGGTTCTGGGGAGCCTTGCTCGCATCGCTCGCGGAAGAAACCTTTTCGCAAAGCTCTTGAATGGCATAGTATTGCTGATAGGGCCACAGATCGTCGATATTATGAAGGGAGACGCCCTGCCCGTCGACGGAGCTTGCCAAAGCGCTGGATGTGCCGAGCTCGGGTGCTTTTCCAAAGACCACCACGTCGGTTATCCCGCGATTACGGAATGCCTTCAAAAGATTGCAATAGTGCGAAGCGGCTTCATTGTCCGCATCGGTGCAGAACAACACCGGAATGCGATAACGATACATCAGAGGAGAGAACGCCTCGATATGGGAATCGATCATTCCGACCATCAGAAGCGCCGTCTTTGAGTAGATGTATTCCTTGGCGGGAGAGTTGCTCGCATTTTCCAGAGCGCCATTCGTCACGTCGTTATCGCATGCCGTGGTTTCCATCACAAAATCGAAGGCCTTTTGCGCCAGCTCATCGTCGGATGTTGCTTCGATCGTCACCAACGAAGCGACGGTGGGACATTCCTCTCGAATCGTTTTGGCAACACAGGGGTCGATTTCCTGATTCTCGTCAAGCAGTATCACGCGCTCGGTCTGGTTGCTGCGAATGGAAGACAGGATGCCGTCGGGCAGGAGATCTACCGATGTGACGAGAGGGATTGCTTTTAAGGCGCCGGCAAGCCATGGCAATAGGGAAAGTGCCGCACGGTTGCCGCTTGCAGTGAGAATCACGGTGGGAATCGGCACGGCTTTTGTGTCTCCCCCAGCATGCTCACCAGCGTTGCCTGCGCTGAGCGCGGCGGTATATTCCTCTTGCGTGCGGTTGAAGAGCCGCATCGCGGTGCCGTATACGCTATCGCCGCCGATGGTCTCGAAATAGTCAGACGGATAGTCAGCCGGCTCTTCGAGCAGTCCGTAGATAAGGGTCTCGGATTCGGCGCTTCCTCGATGTCCGCCGAGCGCTCGATAGGCGGCGCATACGGCATCGGCCGGCCCCAAGAGGCGCGGATGGCTCTTCTCGATCCAGATCGCTTTGTTGCACAGGCGTTCCACCTGCTCGGTGTTGTGTGAGACGATGAGCACCGTGGTGTTGTATTCGCTGATGAGCGTCTGGATGCGCCGTTCGCATTTCTGCTGGAACATCGTGTCGCCCACGGAAAGCACCTCATCGACGATGAGGATGTCCGGCACGATCACCGTGGCGATGGCGAACGCGATGCGCGCCACCATGCCCGACGAATAGTTCTTCAACGGCAAGTCTAAAAAGTCGCGAATCTCGGCGAACTCCACGATCTCATTGAAGTGCTCGGCGATGAAGGGCTTCGGATAGCCGAGCAGAGCGCCGTTCAGATAGATGTTCTCGCGTGCGGTGAGCTCGAAATCGAAGCCTGCACCCAGCTCGATGAGCGGCGCGATATTGCCATGAATCTCCACCGTGCCCTCGGTGGGTTCTAACACGCCGGCGATGATCTTCAGCAAGGTGGATTTCCCCGAGCCGTTCGTTCCGAGGATGCCGAACACGTCGCCGCGCTTCACCTCGAGCGAGATATGCTGCAAGGCGCGGAACTCCTTGAACATCAGCTCGCGGCGCGCGAGCGCGATCGCGTATTCCTTGAGGTTGGTGAGGCGCTGGCTCGCCATGTTGAACACCATTGATACGTCGTTCACCGAAACCATCGTCTCGCGGTCGTCGTCCTCGAACTGCGCGAACTCGCTGAGGCGCGACGATTGCGTGTCCTTGTTCAGGCTCGGCCCCTCGGCGGGGCGGTCGTTTCTGCGCGCGCTCATCGGCCGTCCCTTCGCCTACACATAGAGGATGAACTTCTTCTCGGTCTTTTTGAACACGAGAAGGCCGATGACCAGCATGACGAGGGCAAACCCCAGGCAGAGAAGGTTCTCGCCGAGCCCGGGTGTGGTGTTCCACATCACGATGTCGCGCAAATAGGTGACGTAGTGATACATCGGGTTGAACGCCTCGAACCGCATCATCCAGTCGGGGAGGATGGATTCGGGGTAGAACAGCGGGGTGGCGTACGTCCAGGCGAGCACCGCGACGCTCCACAGATGCAGCACGTCGCGAAAGAACACGGCGAGCGATGAGAGCAGAAGCCCGATGCCGGCGCTGAACATCACCACGTAGCAGAGCAGCAATGGCAGCAGCAGCAGGTTCACCGTCGGCGGAATTTGGAACACGATGAGCACCACCGCCACGGCGATCAGGGAGATCGCGTAGTTCACCAGTTGAAAGAGCACGCGCTCAAGGGGAAAGATCATCTTGTTGATGCGGATCTTCTTGATGAGCGGCGCCGAATCGATGATGGAGTTCATGGCCGAGGTGGTGGAATCGCTCATCAGGGAGAACAGCGTGGTGCCGAGGATGAGATACACCGGATAGTATTCGATGTTGAAGCGGAAGAACGTGCTGAACACCGCGGTGAGCACGAGCATCATGAGCAGGGGATTCAGCACCGACCACAGCACGCCGAGGACGGAGCGGCGGTACTTCAGCTTGAAGTCCTTCGAGACCAGCGAGGTGATGGTGAACCAGCTGCGGCGAAAACCCGTTGCGATTTGCGTTGTCACAAAAGACCCCTGCGTCCTCTTCATATCCAAATGGCCATCCGTCAAGCGCCGTCGCGCACCAGCGATCGGCAATTCGGCAGGTATTATACCCTACGCTTTTGGAGAATTACTGCGCAGCGCGCGCACGGGAGCGGTGATCGTGCGGCCGATCTTGTATGAATGCGAATTTTGCATGCGCTCAAGATTTCCTTGTGCTTCGTCTCGCGTGCGCCGGAGTTCTTCAAGCGTTTGGTGAAGCTCGTCGATATAACGATCGCGCTCCTCGATGCCGATGCGCAGCGAATCGAGCTCTTTCTGTTGCCAATAGAGGCGATGGTCGTCGTCATGCGCCACCACGAGCAGCTCCGACCACAAAAGCGCGGCCTTCTGAACGAAGAGGAAGTCGAACTGATCGGCGTAGTAATCGGGGTCGTCAAGCGGAAGGTTCTCGCGCACAAACGAGGAAAGGCGGCTCATCATAGCTTCCTGCGTCTCGGCGGGGAGCGAGAAGAAATGCCACCTCAGATAGTTTGCCACCCAATTGTCGAACGATTTTTTGAACGTGGCGAAGATGCCTTCGCGTTCAAGACTTTCTTTAATCCCCTCGATGGCGTGGAAAGAGTTCTCCCACGAACGCGAGCGCGTGTTCTCCAGCGAAGCGCCGTTTCCCACGCGGTGGTAGATGAGCGGGCGCTCCACGCTTGCGATGCGCTCGGCCAGGCAAAGCGCCATGAACACGAAGCGTGCGTCGTTTGTGGTGCGCAGCTCCTGAAACGTGAGGTTGTGCTCCATAACGAAGGAGCGGCGGAATATCTTGTCCCACGGCCAGCCCTTGCAGCATCGGAAGAGCCGGTCGGCAAGCTCGGTCCCGCTCGCCACGGCACTGTAGTCGATGCCGCAGAGCGCGTCTTCAAGGAGCTTCTCCTCGTGGGTGTTGTCGTCGAAGGAATATGCCTGGCACAGCACGACGTCGGCCGATGTCTCGTCGGCGCGGCGGGCCATCTCCTCAAGATAGGATGCTTCGAGAAAGTCGTCGGAGTCGAGGAACAGCAGGTAGGTGCCGCTCGCCTTCTCAAGCCCGAGGTTGCGGGCGGCGCCAGCTCCGCGGTTTTGCTGTGCGAGCACGTGAAAGCGCGGGTCGGCGTCGGCATAGCGCTGAATGATCGCAGGGGAGCCGTCGGAGGATCCGTCGTCGATCGCGAACACCTCGAAATCTTGGAATGTCTGCGCAAGAAGGCTGTCGAGGCATTCCGCCACGTAGCGCTCGGTGTTGTACACCGGAATGATGACCGAGACCTTCGCCAACTGTGCACCTTTCTCGCAGCTAACTGCCAATCGGAACGATGAACGTATTTTACGCGAAGGGTAGAGGGGGTTGAGAGTGAATGCCGAGCAGTTGAGAGATTCGCCATAATTTTTTAAAAGGCGAATCTACTCAACGTCCGTGAGGCCCTTGAACTCGAACGCCCCCTCACTCGAGCGGCATTGAGTGACTGCGTGCCAGATGCCTCTCATCTACGAAGCAAGGTGCTATCCGCTATAATGGCTCGGTAAAAACATCGAGTGCCTGAACGCAGCCTGAGCCACACCAGAGGAGTGCCGATGACCAACACGTCGCCCGAGCAGGGCAAGCAGGGCCAGCAGAACCAGCGGAGCCAGCACACAGCGCAAACCCCGCAAAACGAGCAAGCGCCCCTTATCAGCCTGCTTGTTCCCATCTACAACGTCGAGCGCTACCTCGAAGAATGCCTCGAATCGGCGCGCACGCAAACGCTGCAAAACATCGAGATCATCTGCATCAACGACGGCTCCACCGACGGCTCGCGCGCCATCATCCAAACCTTCCTCGACACCGACCCGCGCTTCCGCGTCATCGACAAGCCGAATTCCGGCTACGGCGCCTCGATGAACCAAGGGCTTGCCGCGGCGCGGGGCGACTACATCGGCATCCTCGAATCAGATGACTGGCTGGAGGCCGAGGCGCTCGAGACCATGTACAACGCGGCCCGCGAAAACGACGCCGACGTGGTGAAGGCGGATTTCTATTTCTATTGGTCGGTGCCCGAAGAGCGCAACGAGCGCTTCGGCTTCGTGAGCGCGGAAACCGCCGGCGTGCACGACCCACGAGAGCACACCGACGTGTTCTATCTGAAGCCCTCCATCTGGTCGGCGATCTATCGGCGGTCGTTCATCGAGGAAAACAACATCAACTTCCTCGAAACGCCCGGCGCGTCCTATCAAGACGCGGGCTTCAACTTCAAGGTGTGGGCGAGCACGCGCAAGGTGGTGCTCATCGATAAAGCATTTCTCCATTATCGGCAGGACAACGAGGCTTCCTCGATCAATTCGCCGGGCAAGGTGTATTGCGTTTGCGACGAGTATGCCGAGATGATTCGTTTTCTCGAGGCGCGCCCACAGGACAAAGCCGAGCTCACGCCGATATTGGTGAAAATGCGCTACGACTCCTATATGTGGAACTACGACCGCCTTTCCGAAGAGCTGCGCCGCGAGTGGATACTGCGGATGGCGAAGGATTTCCGCGAGGAAGACGAAGCGGGAATCATTGACTATGCGCTCTTCGAGCCTTGGAAGGTGGAGGATAGAAAATCTATCATGGCCGATCCGCTCTTGTTCCACGCGCGCCAACGCGAGCGCACCGAGCAGGGCATGTGGGGAAAGGTGAAATACTACTACCATCTGGGCGGCCTTCCCATGGTCATGCGCGTGGCGAAAAAGAAGCTGTCGCGAGGCTAGGGGCGAGAATCATGGGAAAGCTTTCTGTTATCGTTCCCGTTTACAACGTGGAAGACTATCTGGCGTTAAGCCTCGATTCGGTGCGCAGACAAACCTTCTCCGACATCGAGATCGTGTGTGTGAACGACGGCTCCACGGATGGCTCGCGTGATCTGTTGGCGAAGTTTGCGCAGGTGGATGGGCGTTTCGTTATCGTCGATAAGCCAAATGGCGGCCTTTCGTCGGCACGCAACGCCGGCATCAAGGCGGCGACGAGCGATTACGTGTGCTTCCTTGATTCCGACGACATGCTTGCGCCCGATGCCTGCGAGATCATCATGGCCGCGTTCGAGGCGACCGACGCCGACGTGGTGACCTATGGCGGGCAACCGTATCCTGAGTTCTTCGGTTACTACTGGTTGAACGAAGTGCTCAGTCCGCGCGATGTGTTCTACGAGCGCTTCAGTCCGAAGCTCGTGTTTGAAGAGAACTCGCGCCCCTTCGCGTGGCGGACGGCATGCCGCAGAAAGCTTTTGCTTGACAAGAAGATCTTCTTCGATGAGCGACTGCCGTTCGGTGAGGATCAGGTGTTTCAGTTCGCACTCTATCCTCGTGCGCAAAAGACGGCGCTGATCTCGGATAAGCTCGTGCTCTACCGCGTTTCCCGCGAAGGATCGCTCATGTTCTCGCGCGGCGGGGATCCGAAGGTGCGGCTGCACGACCACATCCGCATCCTCGAGGCCATCCTCAAAGATTGGAAGACGCTCGGCATTCTGGAGCGCTATCGCTCCGAGATGTTCGCATGGTCGGTGGAGTTTCTCGCGGTGGATGTGCTGAGCCTTCCCGATGCCGACCGTGAGGAGATGAGGCAAGAGCTCAAAGCGGTGTGGGAACGCTTCTTCCCCGAAGACTTTCTCGGGAAAGAGCAGGTCAATCGCGTGTATGGCTTCATGGTGGCGGCAGTGCTCTCGCCGCTTGCGGGCGCAAGCGCCGGAAGCCCCGAGGTGATCCGCCTGCGCTATTATCGGGCGCGCGACGGCTACTTCAAAACGCTCACGCGGTCGTACCGTGCGGTGCGCTCGATGGCGGCCTCGCGTATGCGAAAAGCGCTTCGCCATGGCGGCGAGGAAGACAAGGGGCAATCGGCTTCAGATATTGAGCGGGAAGAAGAATGGTTCGCAGCCGATGAGGAGAAGCGCGCGAAAGCCACTGCCGCCGTGCTTGAGGAGGCCAAGCAGAAGAAAGAGCATGGCGAATAGCACGTTGGGGGCGCCGGTGGCGCGCAAATTCATGCTCCGATGAGCTTCAGTTGTCTCCGTTTGTCGCTTTTGTGCCACTTTTTGATGCTGTTCTCCGGTGGTGAAATACGACAAGCCAACTTTCATGTACAATGGCTCCCCGTAAAACGGAGATTTCACGGGGATGCTTGGTGATGTCATGATGAAGGATTCAGCGGTTTCTCGGAAGAGCTTTTCACGTCGCGCAATCGCGCTGCTGCTTGCGGCGCTCCTTTGCTTCTGGTGCGTGCCTGCCGCGGCTTTTGCGGCAGGGGAAGGGGAGAGCGGCGACAATCCGCCGTCCGCGGGCTCGTCGATTTCCGATAACACGGCAGACCCCGAAAGCAGCGGCGATCCGACGAATCCCGCCGATCCTGCTAACCCCGCAAACCCTGACAACACCGCGAACCCGCCGGATGAGCAAGCGGACGAACAGTCCGGCGGACAGGCTGGCGGACAGGCTGGCACGCAAACCGACACCCAGGCAGACGCGCAAGCCGACGCTCCGGCAGACGGCGCAATCGCCCCGACGGTCGAGGGTTCCCTGCCCGACGGCGCAGACGACCTCGCCAACGATCCGCTCCTTGGCCGTGAGCCTGCCGTCATCGAGCCTGGCCTCTATAAGATCATCGCCGGCGTCGGCCAATGGAAGGTGCTCGACGTCCGCAATGGTGCGACGAGCAACGGCACGTCGGTGCAGATCTACAGCTCGAACAACACGCTCGCCCAGTTCTTCGACATTCAGCCCGCTGAAACAGAGGGCTATTACACCCTGCGGGCGCTGAATTCCGGCAAGAACCTCGATCTGGACGCCGGCGGAATGGACCCGGGCACGCGCGTGCAGATTTGGAATCCGGCGAACACGCCGAACCAGGAATGGGCATTTTACGATAACGGGCTGGGCGGCTACACCGTCATCAGCCGTACGAACCACCTCGCGCTCGATGTGCGGGGGGCGAATCCCTCGAACGGCACGCAGGTGCAAACCTACACACCAAACGGGACCGATGCCCAGAATTTCACCCTCAAGCCGGTGGAGACGCTGATCGGCGAGGGCATCTATAGCATCTCGCCGCGCTACACGAGCAAGGTGCTCGATGTGAATGGCGCCTCGGGGAGCGCAGGCGCGAACGTGCAGCTGTGGGGCTGGAACGACACGCTGGCGCAGCGCTTCCTGGTGAAGCCGACGGACACTCCCAATGAGTTCACGGTAGAGGCGGTGTGTTCGGGGCTTCTGCTCACGCAAACCGGAAGAAATGTCGATCAGCAGCCGGCGACGGGCGCATCGAACCAGATTTGGCATGTGCAGCCTGCTGTGAGCGGTGGGTTCGCCTTCATCAATAAGGAAAGCGGCCTTGCCCTTGATATATCGGGTGCTTCCCAATCGGATGGTGCGAATGCCCAGGTGTACGAGCCGAACGGAACCGCTGCCCAGGCATACGATCTCACCAAGATAGCGCCGGTCGGCAATGGCACGTACGTCATCAAGTCCGTCGCCTGCGGCCGCGTGTTCGATGTGGCGGGCGGTTCCGAGGCGAACGGCGCCAATGTTCGGGCATGGGAAAGCAACGATACCGGTGCCCAGAAGTGGGTGTTCCGTGCTCAGGACGATAACGGCACCACATACAGCATCCTGAACGCCGCCTCGAACAAGGCGCTCGATGTGACGGGCGCGAACGGCACGGCGGGCGTGAACATCCAGCAATGGGAGGCGGGAAGCGGTAACGTCGCCCAGCTGTGGAAGGTCGTGTATGTAGGGGGAGGGGACTTCCAAATCTACTCCATCCTCGGTGCGGGCAATCTGGCCGCTGCCATCGTCGGAGATGGCTCCCAGAATGGCGCGAACATCGCGCTCTGCGCGCCGGGCGAATCCTCCGATATGACGTATCGTCTCCAGCCGACCACCTACATTCCGCCGATTCCCGCCAGCTGGCTCGCGATGAACGACCGCGTGGCGAATATCGCCTCATCGACCAACTATCTGCTCGCGGTTGACGAGACGAATTGCATCGTGGGTGTCTATCAGGGTAGCCGCGGAGCATGGACGCGCCTTGCTACGTGGCCGTGCTCGCCGGGTGCGTGGGGCACGCCCACGGTGAAGGGCATTTTCCGCATCCAGAGCAGGGGATATTCCTTCGGAACGAGCAGTTACACCTGCTATTACTGGACGCAGTTCTATGGAAACTACCTCTTCCATTCGGTGCTGTACTATCCGGGGTCGTCTTCGGTGAAAGACGGCAGGCTGGGCATGAGGCTCTCGCACGGCTGCGTGCGCCTCGCCATCGAGAATGCGCAATGGATCAACAGCAACATCCCCACGGGAACGACGGTCGTTTCATACTAGATTTCGACGTGCTGAGCGCGAAGCCAGCGAGCGGATGACCAGCGGGCAAAGGCCAGCGCTGCGCGCGCACGCTTCGCGCCTTGTAGTTTCGTCCTAGAGCGAGCTCTCCTGCCACGCCATAAGGCCGGCGCGTGCCGCCTCGTGCGCCGCTTCCACGACGGGAAGATCGTAGGTGGCTGCTTGGTATTCGCCATGGCGCAGCGCTTCGGTGATCTCGCTCGCGGCGTTGTAGAGATCGTTCAGCGAGAGGTTTCCCGCCACGCCCTTCAGGCTGTGCGCCTCGCTGTACGCCTTGTCGAAGTCGGACACCTCAATGGCGGCCTTCATGTTGACGAAGTGCGTGTCGTCTAAGTATTTCAACGCCAACCGCTCGTACAAGCTCGCGTTGTCGCCAAATCTGTCCATGGCGTCAGCGTAGTCGATGCCATATTCTGCGAGTTTCGCAGCGAATTCTGCTGTCATATTCGCACGCGCCTTTCCCTTTTGCGCAATGCGCGGCGATCACAAAGAATCTGCCAGAGTGTAGTCGAAGGCAAACCATGTGAAGGCACGCCGATGCTTGTCGTTTTCGTTATGCGTAAGTTTAGGAGGCGAGAAACGGCAGGGCAAAAATAAGGCGAGCGTGTTAGATTCGCGTTAGGTTGATGTTACTGAAATGATTCCCGCTTTCCATAACTTTCCTCTTGCAATTTTCAGAAGGGCCTTTGCTCCGTGCCGCGAACGCCAAAGCCGCCAAAACGCGTGCGCGCGCGGAACGCAACGCGAGCCAAACAATTTTCCGAAAGCGCGCCATCGGAAAACCGCCGACAGCTAAGCACTTGCGGGAGCTTCGCGATGCCCGTACTATTTCTCAGGACGCTTTGCCACCTTCATGCGAGCGGCAAATTGCGGCAAATTGAAAGCTCGAAGGACGAGAAACACCATGATAGAGATCGAACATCTCAATAAAACGTTCACCGCGCGATCGGGCGTGCACCACGCGCTCTCCGACATCAACCTGCGCATCGAAGACGGCGATGTGTTCGGCATCATCGGGCAATCGGGCGCCGGCAAATCGACGCTCGTGCGCTGTATTAATATGTTAGAGCAGCCGACGTCGGGCACCGTGCGCATCGACGGCGCCGACATCACCGGCTATCGCGGGCGCCAGCTCTTGGGGCTGCGCAGCCGCATCGGCATGATCTTCCAGAACTTCAGCCTGTTTCAGCAGCGCACGGTGTTGAACAACGTCACCTTTCCGCTGGAGCTCTCACGCGAGGGGCGCGGCGGGAAGAACGCCACGCGCGAGGGCCGTGAGGCGCGTGCGAAGGAGCTGCTGGAATTGGTGGGGCTCGCCGACCATGCCGACCGTTATCCGAGCGAGCTCTCGGGCGGGCAGCAGCAACGCGTCGCCATCGCCCGCGCGCTGGCGAACGAGCCGAGCATCATGCTGTGCGACGAGGCCACGAGTGCGCTTGACACGCGCACGACGGTTTCCATCTTGAACCTCCTGAGAGACATCAATAAAAACCTCGGCGTCACCATGGTGCTCATCACGCACTCCCTCGCCGTGGCGCGCATGGTGTGCAACCGCATCGCCGTCATCGACGAGGGGCGCATCGTGGAGGAGGGGAGCACCGAGCAGGTGTTCTCCAACCCGCAAAGCGCAGTCACGCGCGAGCTTTTGCACTTCGACTCGCTCACGCAGGTGCAGGCAGACGAGGAAAGGGCGGGAAACTGATGGAAGTTTTAGCTGATTTCTTCGCCCAATACGGCGACCTTCTCCTGCAGGAAGCGTGGAACACCATCCTCATGACGGTGATCTCAACGTTCTTCGCCTACGTCATCGGGCTTCCTCTCGGCGTGGCGCTCGTCGTCACCTCGCCGAAGGGGCTGCGGCCCCACCGCGTGGTGAACGCCATCCTCGGTTGGATCGTGAACATCGGGCGCTCGTTCCCCTTCATCATTCTGCTCGTGGTCATCATCCCGTTCACCCGATTGTTGGTGGGCACCTCGCTCGGCGTGGCGGGAGCCATCGTGCCTCTCACGGTTTCGGCGGCTCCCTTCGTGGGACGCATGGTGGAGCAGAGCCTTTCGGAGGTCGATGCGGGCCTCATCGAGGCGGCGCAGAGCTTCGGCGCCAGCACGTGGCAGATCGTGTGGAAGGTGTATCTGCGCGAGGGCGTGTCGTCGCTCATCCGCGGTGTGTCCATCGCCTACATCACGATCTTCGGCTATGCCGCGATGGCGGGCGCCGTGGGCGCGGGCGGCCTGGGCGACCTTGCGATCCGCTACGGCTATCAGCGCTACATCGGCTCGGTGATGGTCGCCGCCGTGGTCATCTGCATCATCTGGGTGCAGCTGTTCCAGAGCATCGGCGATTACGCCGCCCGCAAAATCGACAAACGCCGTTAACGAAAAGCTGTGGTCGTTGCGTCCAGTCTGCAAGGATACGATTCGTGCTGCGTTGAGTATGGAAAGTTTGGGAGCTGCGCTTTCTGCCTTCCGAGAGTCGGAGGCCAAACAACGGCAAACGCGTAGCTAAGGGACCAAGCGACAGTAAACACGTGGTCACTTTCTCAATTTGCCGATCTGCCGAAGTGAGCAATGTTTGAATGTTGGAAAGAGAACAACGACTGAAAACTGAACAATAGAGAGCTCTTAATTTACGGCTGAATGAAGTTCTTCAATATATTGGCGCACGATGCTATTCGAAATGCCGTGCAATTGCTATAATAGTGGCGATGCCCCGCGGCGACGGGCGACATCGTTTTTAGATTGGGCCCCGCTACCTTGAAATCGTTATGCGGGGCCTCCTCTTACTCCGATCTCGTTTGTTTACCTCTTACTTTCTCGTTGCGCGAGCGTGGTGATTGAAGCCGCTACGGTCAACATCGCATAAACTGCTATTGATATTTCAAAAGTCTTAGAATTTCCCAAAAGTATCGGAGAAATTTCGGAGAATTATTAAATACCTCGGATATTTATCAAGAAACATCGGTAAAAGCTAAAAACATCGGAAAATTTCAAATATCGGCTAAACATCGGAAAAATACAGAACGCGGAATACGCGAGCCGAAACATCATCGTGCCCCTCGTGAGGGAGGGGAAGCTGAAGATGACGATCACCGATAAGCCGCGGAGCAAGAATTAGCGGTATTATCGAGCCGAAAGTAAAATCTCAGAATCTGACTGAAAACAAGATTGTGCACTTTTACCGTTCACCGCCGAATATCTACCGTTTGTCTCCTCGATGTAAAATTGAACATCAGGAGGAACTTTTAGTTCGTTTTTAGCATCAGAGCGGTATAATGAGCCGTTGAAAAGCACGTACCTAATCAAACGCAACATATTTTTTTAGGTTATGTGTTCAGGTAAAAAGAGAAAGTACTTCATGAAAGGAGACGAAGTATGTCAGACTACCTCGACAAGACAGAGCGCAAGGGCTCGCCGGCCAAGGTGGTGTCCGTCAGCCTGGCGGGCTTCCTCGCCGCAGGCATGATGCCCGCGATGGCGATGGCCGCCCCGGCGCCTGCCGACGACGGGATCGAGACGATTGCCGGAAACACCGTCAGCGACTTCCAGAACTCGACGATGACCATCGGCCTCGACGAGCAAGGCGGGACGGTCGCGATCCCCTTCGCCCCGACGTATGTGAAGGGCGCTGACCAGCTCGTCATCCCCGCGCAGCTCAAGACCCAGACCGGCAAGACGGTCAACGTCTGGGAGTACGTCCAGGAAGACGGCAACAACGCCGAGTGGGTGCTCAACGAGGGCTACACCGTCGAGCTCTACGTGGGGACCCAAAAGAAGTTCACGATGACGGGCAACTTCTCGCTGGACTACTTCGAGGACGGCTACACCGACCAAAGCTCGCATACATGGACGACGGCCGTGGCCAACCAATTCACCAACGCCGGTTCCTACAGCGTGAAGATCATCGCGGGAGCACAGGCCGGCTACTGGAGCGGCGCCACGTTCACCTACAATTGGAAGATCGCCAAGGCGACGCTCGACAACGCCTTCGCCTACGACAACACGAACGGCGCAAAGAACCTCGAGGCGACCGACATCATGTGGTACGGAGGGGCCGACTTCCCCAACATCCAGTTCGCCCAGGACGGCACCGCCCTCAAGTCTGGTACTGACTACACCATCGACTCCTGGATCGACAACAACACGGCCTCTCCCTCGCCGCTTGCCGGCAAGCCCACGACCCCCGGCTCCTACACCGCGGTCCTGAAGGGCGCGACCAACTACACCGGCACGGCCAACGTCGACGTCACGATACTTCCGCTCGACCTCTCCAAGGTGATCTTCCGCACCAACGACGTGGCGGTCGAGACGAAAGTAACGGTGCCGAATATGACAACCCCGAATTCGCCCAACCTCCTCATGATCCCGTTCCTGCAGACCCCGCTTGTGAGCACGGGCGCCATCCTCGATGCCGAGATCGCCGAGGCACCCAATGACAAGACGGCGCTTAAGAGCACGGTGGCCACGAGCGACATCGGCTCGTGGACGACCGAGGTGACGGTAGGGAGCAACGCCGACGCCCAGCAGAAGAAATGGGTCTCGGGCGTGAGCTCCTTCAACTGGAACGTCGTGGGCGCCATCATCCCGAACGGGAAGTCCACGGCGAACAGCGCAACGATCGCATCGTCCGTCGGCGTGACCGGCACCCAGAACGGCTTCGCCTACACCTCGGACGGCGGCACCAAGAGCGGCATCACGAACGGTCAGCTCGGCTTCACCCAGCTCCAAATCACGAGCAACGACGGCGGGAATGTGACCATCAGCGACGTCTTGGTGTATGACGCGGACAATAATGGCCCCTTCGATCCCGCCAGCATCGACGTCTACACCGATGTGTCGGTAGCCAACACCTTCACGAGCAAGACGACGCTCCCCGAGGACCAGTGGTACCTTGAGGTCGTCGACGCCGCCACCCTCGAGGTGAACGAGTACACGCAGGCCGAGGCCGCAGCGGCCCTCGCCGATCCCGGCACCTACTACGTGACCGTCGTCGTGGACGCCCCCAACATCAAGGTCGGAACCGGCGCCTACAAGAACGGCTACGCCATCGGCGGCCGCAGCCAGACCATGATGGTGACCGTCGAGGGCCAGGGGCAGGGCGCCCTCGGGTATGTGACCCTCGACGGCAAGCCTTCGACCGCGAGCGGCGATGTGATCTACACCTACGCCACCGGCGAGAACCTGCTCGGCTCGAACCTCGGCACGAAGGCCTACCTCGGCTCCACCGAGCTCTCGCCCTCCCAGTACACTGCCACCTGGACCGACAACGCCGGCAACGTGGTGAGCCAGATCGTCGACCCCGGCACCTACTACGTGACGTTTGAGGGGGCTGGCCTCGACTTCGACGCGGGCTCCAAGCTCCTCACCGACACCGTGACGGTCGTCGTGCTCCCGATGACCCAGCAGTTCCTCGACGTGCCCTCGACGGCATGGTGCTACGACTATGTGAACGCCGCCGACTCCCTCGGCTACATGACCGGCTACGGCTCCAACCACGAGCTCTTCGGGCCCGACGAGAACCTCTCGCGCGCCCAGGCCGCGGCGATCGCCTACCGCATGTCGGGCGGCACGGGCAACGCGACCATCAACGCGGTGCCCACGATCGGCCACTACTTCGACGACGTGACGGTGTATGGCAACGGGCAGTATCCGTGGTACTACTACAACGTCTACTGGG
Source organism: uncultured Eggerthellaceae bacterium (assembly GCA_947626195.1). Classification (GTDB taxonomy): domain Bacteria; phylum Actinomycetota; class Coriobacteriia; order Coriobacteriales; family Eggerthellaceae; genus CANQRF01. The sequence continues at coordinate 84 of CANQRF010000010.1, read as the reverse complement.
CGACGAACACGGGCATCATGCACGGCATGGGGCCTGACTACACGAGCTTCGACCCCCAGGACGACATCACCCGCGCCGAGTACG
>CANQRF010000009.1 GCA_947626195.1 uncultured Eggerthellaceae bacterium | reverse complement strand
CTTGAGACGCTGCCGGTCTTCCTTGGGGTTATACCCCCAGAGCAAACCACCCTTTTGAAGGGTGGTTCATGATTGCTAAGTAAATGCCGGGGAACCCTTTGAATATTGTGCGTTGGCGTGATAGGGTAGCAGGTTACAAAACAGGAGAATCGGCTTTGTGGGAAACAGGCGAATGGTGCACGAGAAGAAGGCAAAAGAGCGGCACTATACCGCGCTCTTCAAGGGCTACGCGTTGCAGCTCGTGTTCCGCTTTGTGCTTTTCGGAGCGGCTATCTGGTCGTTTATCTGCGCCCCCCTGCAGCTCTCGATGAGCGAGGGATTCGGCTTCGCTCACGGATTCACGCTCATCGATTTCATCTTCATCGTGCTCGTGGCAGACATGGTCACGAAGTTCATTCCGAACGCGAAGCTCTCAGTGGGCTCGCTCAAGCAATATCGCCGCTTCCACGTTCCCACGGCGGCGCTGTTCAAAAACGGACGCGAGGGCCTTGTGGCATACGGCCGCGAGATGATCGACCAAGGAAAGCTCGCCGTTGAGGGCATTCCCGAAAAGCTTCGCGCCGCCACGGAAGAGACCCTCCAAGGACTTTCGGACACGAAGGATTCAATCACCAAGATCCTCGGCAATTTCGCCATCTTCCGGCTGCTTCCCTTCAAGGACAGCCAGCTGGAGGCGCCGCTTCCTCTGCGGGATCAGATTCGGCACGACCGCTATCGCGAGATTATCCCCGTTCTCATCTTCTGGATTGTCTTCAACGCTGCGCTTTTCATCCTCTTCAGCGTGCTCGGCATATTCACGCAGCAGTTGGCGCTTGTGTGGGTGCTGTTCTATTTCCTCTTCGACATGATTTGCGTGGTGCTGTGGTGCCCCTTGCAAGTCGTTTTCATGAAGAACCGCTGCTGCACGACGTGCCAGATATTCAATTGGGATGCGCTCATGACGGTCACGCCGCTGCTCTTCTTCGTATTCGATCTTTCCACGGCGTGGTTTGCCTGGCCGCTTTTGGTGATGGCGATCGTCATCGTGGTGCATTGGGAGCTTGCCTTCATTCGCCATCCCGAACGCTTCGACGAGCGGACGAACGCATCGCTGCAATGCGCGAACTGCAACGACAAGCTGTGCGTGATTCGCGATCCGCTTCTTACGAAGCTTAAGAACCTGCCTGAGCCGATTGGAAGCATTGTGGCGAACGTTCCGACATCCGAACCGGAGACTCATCAAGAAGCCTCCTCGTCCGCGAACGCCGAAAACTAACGAACTATAGAGAAGCAACAACGCCATCGATCGCGCGAGAAGATTGACTCACGGGGGGCTTCCTGGAGAGCGTCTGGGATATCAAGCCCGACTCAAACACATCCCAAGCCGGCTCAAACGCGGCTCAAATCAACACAAAAAATCCGAACTTCGTAAAAATTTTTCTTGACTTCACCCGAACCCACAAATATTCTGTTCGTTTGTGTCTTTTTACCGATTATTCATGCGCGTGAAGGAGGAAAGGCCTCGTGGCTCAGAAGGAAAATAGCGCTCCCACCAGCGTATATCGGGACAGGCGAAGCTTCGCGAAGATCCCCGACGTCATGGACGTCCCTAACCTTATCGCTATCCAAACGGAAAGCTTCCAATGGTTTAAGGAAGAGGGCTTGGCGCAGGCGTTTCGCGACGTATGCCCCATCGAAAACTCCACCAAGGATATGGCGGTAGAGTTCGGACGTCATGAATTTGGCGAGCCGAAGTTCACGGTTGACGAATGCAAGGAAAAGGACGTTTCCTATCAGGCGCCGCTTTTCGTTGAGGTTCGCTTCATCAACCGCCAGACCGGCGAGATCAAAGAGCAAGACGTTTTCATGGGCGATTTCCCGCTCATGACGCCGCGCGGTACCTTCATCATCAATGGCACCGAGCGCGTGGTCGTTTCCCAGCTCGTCCGTTCACCGGGCGTCTATTTCGCCAAGGAACGCGACAAAACGTCTGACAAAACGATCTATAACGCGAAGATCATCCCTTCTCGCGGTGCATGGCTGGAATTTGAGACCGACAAGCGCGATCTGCTCTCCGTGCGCATCGACCGCAAGCGCAAGCAGCCTGCCACGCTGCTCGTGCGTGCCCTCGGCTTGGCGGAGACGCGCGAGGAGATCATCGAGAAGCTCGGCGATTCCGAGATGGTCATCCGCACGCTCGACCGCGATCCCGCCACCACGAAGGACGAATCCCTCATCGAGCTCTACAAGCGCTTCCGTCCCGGCGAGCCGCCGACGATCGATTCGGCGCGCACGCTGCTCGATGGGCTTTTCTCCAATCCGATGCGCTATGACCTCGCGAAGGTCGGCCGCTATAAGATGAACAAAAAGCTCGGCTTCGATCCCGACTTCGAATCATCCACGCTCACAAACGAAGACATCATCGCCTCGATGCGCTATATCATCGCGCTTCATAACGGCGAAGAGGGCTACACCACCGACGACATCGACCATTTCGGCAACCGCCGCATCCGCACGGTCGGCGAGCTGATCCAAAACCAGTTCCGCATCGGCCTTTCGCGCATGGAGCGCGTCGTGCGCGAGCGCATGTCGATGCAGGAGCCCGATGAGATCACGCCGCAGTCGCTCGTGAACATTCGCCCGATCGTCGCGGCGATCAAGGAGTTCTTCGGAAGCTCCCAGCTCTCGCAGTTCATGGATCAGACGAATCCGGCTGCCGGCATCACCCACAAGCGCCGTCTTTCGGCCTTGGGCCCGGGCGGCCTTTCGCGTGAGCGCGCGGGCTTCGAGGTCCGCGACGTCCACACCTCGCACTATGGCCGCATGTGCCCGATCGAGACGCCTGAAGGCCCGAACATCGGCCTCATCGGCTCGCTTGCCACCTATGCGAGGGTGAACCCCTATGGCTTCATCGAGACGCCGTATCGTCGTGTGGTGGATGGCAAGGTGACCGACGAAGTGGACTATCTGACCGCCGACGAAGAGGAGAACTACGTCATCGCGCAGGCGAACGACTCCTTCGATCCCGATACGCGGGAGTACGGCCATTTCGACGGGAACGGCAAATGGGTGCCCTCGACGCGCGTGCTCTGCCGTACGAAGAACGCCGCGGGAGAATTTGGCGAGCCCGAGGAAGTGCCGGTGGCCGAGGTGAACTACATGGACGTTTCACCTCGTCAGATGACGTCGGTGGCAACGTCGCTCATTCCGTTCCTCGAGCACGACGACGCGAACCGCGCCCTCATGGGCTCCAACATGCAACGTCAGGCCGTGCCGCTGCTTCGCCCCGAGGCCCCGCTCGTCGGAACGGGCATCGAGCACCGCATCGCCGTCGACTCTGGCGAGATCCTCATCGCCCAGCACGATGGCGTCGTCGACTACGTGGACGGCCAGACGATCATCATTCTGAACGATAATGATGAATACGACGAATACCTCATTCCGAAATTCCAGCGCTCGAACCAGAGCGGCTGTGTGAACCATCGTCCGCTCGTTCGCAAGGGCGACGAGGTGCATGTGGGCGATGTGCTCGCCGACGGCCCCTCATGCGACCACGGCGAGCTGGCGCTCGGGCAAAACCTCATGGTCGCCTACATGCCGTGGGAGGGTTACAACTACGAGGACGCGATCATCGTCTCCGAGCGCGTCGTCTCCGAGGACCTTCTCACCTCCATCCATATCTCCGAATACGAGATCGACGCGCGCGACACGAAGCTCGGCCCCGAGGAGATCACCCGCGAGATCCCGAATATCTCCGATGACATGATCTCAGACCTCGATGCCGATGGCATCATCCGCATCGGCGCCGAGGTGTTCCCGGGCGATGTGCTGGTCGGCAAGGTGACGCCGAAGGGCGAGACCGAGCTCACCGCCGAGGAGCGCCTGCTGCGCGCCATCTTCGGCGAGAAAGCACGCGAGGTGCGCGATACCTCGCTCAAGGTGCCGCACGGCTCGGGTGGCCGCGTCATCGGCATCTATCGTTTCTCGCGCGAGGCCGGCGACGAGCTGCCTCCGGGAGTGAACGAGCTCGTGCGCGTGTACGTGGCGCAAAAGCGCAAGGTGCAGCAGGGCGACAAGCTCTCCGGCCGTCACGGCAACAAGGGCGTTATCTCAAGCGTACTTCCCGTGGAGGACATGCCCTACCTCGCCGACGGCACGCCGATTGATGTCATCCTCAATCCTCTGGGCGTTCCCTCGCGTATGAACGTCGGCCAGCTGCTCGAGAACCACCTTGGCTGGGCGGCGAAGTGGGGCTGGTCGGACGATCCCGATTCCGACGAGGTCGTCGAGGGCCCCATCTACGTGGCATCGCCCGTGTTCGACGGCGCCACCGAGAAGGAGATCTCGGACGCCATCGAGAAGGCGAACCGCAACCTCATCAACATGAACCACGAGAGATACGGCAAGGCGGCGCGCGATGAATTTGTTCCGCAGCTGACCCGCACCGGCAAGACATGGCTCTACGACGGACGCACGGGCGAGAAGTTCCGCGAGCCCATCACCGTCGGCCAGACCTACATCCTGAAACTCGGCCACATGGTGGACGACAAGATCCACGCACGTTCGACCGGCCCTTACAGCCTCATCACGCAGCAACCGCTCGGCGGCAAGGCGCAGTTCGGCGGCCAGCGCTTCGGCGAGATGGAGGTGTGGGCGCTTTACGCCTACGGCGCTTCGAACGTGCTGCAGGAGATCCTCACGGTGAAATCCGACGACACGGCCGGCCGTGTGAAGAGCTACGAGGCGATCGTCAAGGGCGACAACATCCCTTCGGCGGAGGTGCCCGAGAGCTTCAAGGTCCTCGTGAAGGAAATGAAATCGCTTTGCCTCAACATCGAGCTGCAAGGCCACGACTTCGACGTGGTGACCGACGGTGACGTCGATGAAGGCGATATGGATCAGGCGCTCTATGAGGTGCTGCGCGCTGATGCGAAGAAGACGGAAGAGCAAGACACGTTGAGCGCCATCGATGACATTGCCGCTGAGCTCGGCGAGCTGATTGGCGACATCTCGGCGGATGATGATGTGAACGAACTTATCGGTGATGGGAAGGAGGACTGACGATGGCGGCAGAATTCGATGTGAACAACTTTGAATCGCTGCGTATCTCCCTTGCGTCAGCCGAGGATGTGCGAAGCTGGTCGCGCGGTGAGGTGAAGAAGCCCGAAACCATCAACTACCGCACGCTGAAGCCGGAGAAGGACGGCCTGTACTGCGAGAAGATCTTCGGCCCCACCAAGGACTGGGAATGCGCCTGCGGAAAATATAAGCGGGTGCGTTTCAAGGGCATCGTCTGCGAGCGCTGCGGCGTGGAGGTGACGCGCTCGAAGGTGCGTCGCGACCGCATGGGTCATATCGAGCTCGCGGCTCCCGTGAGCCATATCTGGTACTTCAAGGGCTCGCCCTCACGGTTGGGCTATCTGCTCGACATCCCGCCGAAGGAGCTTGAGAAGGTGCTCTATTTCGCGAGCTCCATCATCACCTCGGTGGACAAGGAGGCGCGCGAGGAAGACGCCGACGATCTGCTTGACGAGTTGGCAGCCGATCTCGAGGAGCTCGACGCCGAGCGCGATCGGCTCATCGAGAGCACGCGTCGCATGGGAACCGACTATGTTCCCGAGGACGACGACTTCGTTGACGACATCGATGAGGAGGAGCGCCTCACGCCTGAGGAGGTGGAGGAGGAGATCGCCGACCTCTACGAGGAATTCAACGAGCGCAAGGCGCTGCGCCAAGACGCCTATGAGGCGTTCATGAAAATCGAGCCGAAGCAGCTCATCCCCGACGAGGCGCTTTACCGTGAGATGCGCGCGAACTATCGCGACTACTTCACCGGCGGCATGGGCGCCGAGGCGGTGCGCGACCTGCTTGAGAGCATGGATCTCGAGAAGGTGGGCGAGGAGCTGAATGAGATCATCGCGACCGGCCGCGGCCAGAAGCGCGCGAAGGCCATCAAGCGCCTGAAGGTGGTGGACGCCTTCCTCAAGTCCGACAACAAGCCAGGCGACATGATCCTCGACGTGATTCCGGTCATCCCGCCCGATCTGCGCCCGATGGTGCAGCTTGACGGCGGACGTTTCGCGACCTCCGACTTAAACGATCTCTATCGTCGCGTGATCAACCGCAATAACCGCTTGAAGCGCCTGCTCGATTTGGGCGCTCCCGAGATCATCGTGAACAACGAGAAGCGCATGCTCCAAGAGGCAGTGGACTCCCTGTTCGACAACGGCCGCCGTGGCCGTCCGGTCACGGGCCCGGGCAACCGTCCGCTGAAGTCGATCTCCGATATGCTCAAGGGCAAGCAGGGTCGTTTCCGCCAGAACCTCCTCGGCAAGCGCGTTGACTATTCGGGCCGTTCCGTCATCGTCGTCGGCCCGCAGCTGAAGATGCATCAATGCGGCCTGCCTTCGCAGATGGCGCTCGAGCTCTTCAAGCCCTTCGTCATGAAGCGCTTGGTCGAGCTGGAATACGCCGCCAACATCAAGGCGGCGAAGCGTGCGGTCGACCGTGGCGCCAGCTATGTGTGGGACGTGCTCGAAGAGGTCATCACCGAGCATCCGGTGCTACTGAACCGTGCACCTACGCTTCACCGTTTGGGCATTCAGGCATTCGAGCCCGTGCTGGTCGGCGGTAAGGCCATCATGCTGCACCCGCTCGTCTGCACCGCGTTCAACGCCGACTTCGATGGCGACCAGATGGCCGTGCATGTGCCACTGAGCGCCGAGGCGCAGGCAGAGGCCCGCGTGCTGATGCTTTCCACCAACAACATCAAATCGCCTGCCCATGGCCGTCCGCTCACGGTGCCGACGCAAGACATGATCATCGGCCTGTACTACCTGACGGCTGCCCGTGACGGCTTCCCGGGCGAGGGGCGTGCGTTCATCAACTTCAACGACGCGCTCAATGCCTACGATGCCCGCGCCGACCTTGACCTGCAGGCGAAGATCTGGGTGCGCCTTGAGAACGACACGCAGGTTGCCACCTCGTACAACAACTTTGAGTTCCACAAGGCGGGCACGCGCATCGAGACGACCGTCGGTCGCATCACCTTCAACAACGTGCTGCCCGACGATTATCCATATCTGAACTACGAAATGAACAAGAAGGAGATCGGGCGCCTCGTCGAGGACGTGTGCAACCGCTACTCCATGTCTGAGGTGCCGCCGATTCTCGACGGCCTCAAAGACGCGGGCTTCCATTACGCGACACGCGCCGGCGTCACGGTCTCGGTGTACGACGCAACGCTTCCTCCGGAAAAGGACGCCATCCTCGCCGAGGCGGATGCGAAGGTCGCCCACATCGATGAGGACTACGAGATGGGCCTCATGAGCGAGGAAGAGCGCCATAAGCAGGTCGTCGACATCTGGAACGCCGCGAACGAAGACGTCGGCGATGCGATGGCGGCGAACTTCGACAAGTTCAACCCCATCTACATGATGGCCTTCTCCGGCGCCCGCGGCAACATCAAGCAGATTCGCCAGCTCGCCGGCATGCGCGGACTGATGTCCGACCCGAAGGGCGAGATCATCGACCGCCCGATCAAGGCGAACTTCCGCGAGGGCCTTTCGGTGTTGGAATACTTTATCTCCACGCACGGTGCCCGCAAGGGTCTGGCCGACACGGCGCTGCGCACGGCCGACTCGGGTTATCTGACGCGCCGTCTCGTCGACGTCGCGCAAGACGTCATCATCCGCGAGCTCGATTGCGGAACGACCGATGGCGTCAGCTATCCGATCGAGAATGAGAAGGGTGAGCTTGACGAGAACCTCATCGGCCGCTGCGTCTTGGAAGACGCCGTCGGTGCCGATGGCAAAGTGATTCTGGCCTCTGGGAGCTTCATCTCGTCGCTCGATCAGCTCGCACAACTGCAGAAGGCGGGAATCAGCGAGGTCATCATCCGCACGATCATGACCTGCCACGCCTCCCACGGTGTTTGCCAGAAGTGCTACGGCTGGGACTTGGCGACCGGACGCCCCGTCAACGTCGGCACCGCGGTCGGCATTATCGCCGCCCAATCGATCGGCGAGCCCGGCACGCAGCTGACGATGCGCACCTTCCACACCGGCGGCGTTGCGGGCGAGGACATCACCCACGGCCTTCCGCGTGTTCAGGAGCTGTTCGAGGCTCGCAAGCCGAAGGGCCAAGCGGTGCTTGCCGAAATCTCCGGCACGCTGCAGATCGGCGGCGATAAGACGTCCAAGACGCTCACGATCCACGACCAGGAGGGCAACTACCGCGAATACGTGGTTTCCGCTCGTGCCCAGATGGTCAATGGCGTGGTTGACGGTTGCGAAGTGAAGGTCGGCCAGCAGCTGACGAAGGGCTCGGTGAACCCGCACGACCTGCTGCGCCTCACCGATCCGAACACGACGCTGCGCTATATCGTACGTCAAGTGCAGGGCGTGTACGTCTCGCAAGGCGTCGACATCAACGACAAGCACATCGAGGTGATCGCGCGCCAGATGCTGCGCAAGGTCGCCGTGCTCGATGCGGGCGATTCGGACTTCCTGCCCGGGCGTCAGGTGAACCGCTTCGAGTTTGAGCGTGTGGCGAACGATCTGATCGCGGATGGCAAAGAGCCTCCTGTCGGCCAGCCGCTGCTGCTCGGCATCACGAAGGCGTCGCTTGCCACCGACTCGTGGCTTTCCGCGGCCTCGTTCCAAGAGACGACGAAGGTGCTCACCGACGCCGCCATCGAGGGCAAGACCGATACGCTCGCCGGCCTGAAGGAAAACGTCATCATCGGCAAGTCCATTCCGGCCGGAACCGGCTTGAACCGCTATCGCGAAGTGGGGCTCACCTACAAAGGGCGTCCCGTCGAATCGCCGACGGGCGAGGCCCTGCCCGACTCGGCGCCCGACATGCTGCGCGACATCGAGGCGCTGCTTCCGCAGCCGCAGGATTGGTCGCTTGACGGCGACACGTACTTCCCCGGCGGTCAGGGCTTCTCGTCGTATTACACGGCACTTGCGCTCGGACACCGCGGGCCGGCGCTCACCGATGAGGAGGCGCGGCTCTATATCTATGACGATCTGGGCGTTTCTCAGCGTTGGGCGAACAAGTTCAGCGAAGTGGGAATTGAGACGGTTGCCGACCTCGTCGGCCATACCGAGGAGGACCTGCTTCGCATCGAGGGCATCGGCATGAAGGCCATCGAGGAGCTGAAGGAAGGGCTCGAGGCACGCGGCCTCATGCATGTGATCGAAGACGACCTCAATGCCTCGACCGACGACATGAGCCAGCTGCTCGACATGGTGTTCTCGCCCGATGACACGATTCTCATCGGTGGCGATGAGCCCCCGACATTCAACACCGACAGCGAGGAGATGCTCGGGGAGGCGCTTCCACCGCGCTCGTATCAGCGCAACCTCGAAGAGCTCGACGCGCTTCTCGGTTCGGTGGGATCGCTCGGATTCAATCTTTCGACGCCGAAAGAAGAGAAAGCCGACGATGAGCATGATGGGCTGAGCTCGTTGAACAGCCTTGACGACCTCGACAGCCTGCTTGAGAAGGATGACGAGTAAGTTCTTTGACATAACCGAAGGCGCATCGCCGCAGACCCAAATCGGCGATGCGCTTTCAAGTTTGGCGCAAACGATCGCCGAAAGGCGGGGCGCCGATGAGGGCAGCTATACGTTTCGCCTGCTTCAGAAGGGAAGCGAGGCGATCGGCAAAAAGCTCGTCGAAGAGGCATTTGAGACCGCTCTGGCCGCGAAGGAGCTCGACTATGCGAGAGACGCGGTTGAGGCGGCAGACGATGCGACCACGACAGCAGGCGCAGCGGTAGAAGATGCGGCTCGCTCTGCGGCAGACGCAGTGGCAGACACAGCGTCATCTGCGGTGGCATCGGTGGCGGCGCACGACCACCTGCGCTACGAAGCGGGCGATGTGCTCTACCATCTCCTCGTCCTTATGGAGCATGAGGGGATCACGCTTGACGAGCTTGCCGCGGAGCTCAATGCCCGCATGGACGACGAAGCGCTTGCCAAACGGAGCGGCATTGCCGTGCTTTTACCGGAACACGTGAACAGAGGAAAGTAAATGACGCGCCTTTTTGGCACCGACGGGGTGCGGGGCATCGCCAATGATGAGTTAACTTGCGAGATCGCCTATCGGCTCGGTCAGGCCGCCGGCGTCTTTCTCGGGCAGAGCATCGTCGTGGGGAAAGACACGCGGCGCTCAGGTGACATGCTGGAAAGCGCGCTTTGCGCGGGCATCATGAGCGTTGGCGCATCGGCGCACGTGGCAGGCATTATTCCAACCCCCGCGGTCGCGCTTTTGACGCGCAGCCTCAAGGCCGATGGCGGCATTGTCATCAGCGCCTCCCACAATGCGCCGGAATACAACGGCATCAAGTTCTTCGATTCCCAAGGCTATAAGCTTCCCGATGCGGTGGAGGATCAGATCGAGCAATTCATCGTTTCCGGCGGTTACGAGGGCGTGCTCGCCCGAGACGCTGCGAAAGAGCCGGTTGTCGGCGTGCGGGTCGGGCGACTTTGCAAGATTAAGGACGCCCGCGAGCTCTATATCCAGCACTGCGTCAGCGAGATACTCCGTCAGGGCATTGATTTTGAAGGGATGAACATCGCGCTCGACACGGCGCATGGAGCCTCCTCGAAAACCTCGCCGGAGACATTGATTCGCCTCGGCGCGCGCGTCAGCGTGATCAACGACAGTTTCAACGGTGATGACATCAACGTCGATTGCGGCTCGACGCACCTTGAAGCGCTGATCGAGCTGGTAAGGCTGACAAAGGCGGACATCGGCATTGCGCATGACGGCGATGCCGATCGCGTGATGATGGTCGTCCCTGACGGGCGCGTGCTCGATGGCGACGATATTCTGGCGGTGTGCGCGCTCGATATGAAGCGCCGCGGGCAGCTCGACCATAACACGGTTGTGGCTACCGTTATGAGTAATCTCGGATTTACTCAAGCAATGCAGCGCGCGGGGATCACGGTTGCGCAAACCAAGGTGGGCGACCGCTACGTGCTGGAGGAGATGCGAGCACATGGCTATGCGGCGGGCGGTGAGCAGTCCGGCCACATGATTCTTCTGCACCACAATACCACGGGAGACGGCCTCATGACGGCGTGCCAGTTCATTGCGGCGCTGAAGCGCCACGGTATGACGGCAAACGATGCGGCACGCATCGTGAAGCGCTATCCGCAGAAGCTCATCAACGTGCGCGTGAAGGACAAGAGCGCTCTCAAAGATCATCCGGCACTCAAAGAGGCAGTGCGGAGAGCGGAGGAAACGCTGGGAAACGAAGGGCGCGTGCTTTTACGCCCGAGCGGAACCGAGCCCCTGATCCGCGTTATGGTGGAAGCGAAGACCGAAGAGCTTGCCGAACAGCAGGCCCGCGCTATCGCCGATGTCGTGCAAGCCGTCAGCTAACGCTTATTTACCGTGGCCGAAGAGGCGGGCGAAGAAGCCGCGTTTCTTAGGTGGCGACGGCGGAGCTGCTGGCGCTACCTGTTTCGGTGCTGTCGGTGTTGCAGTTATTTGTGGCTCTGAAATCGGCGCCTCCGCCTGTGGCTGTTCTTCTCGAGAAACTTCTGGCGAAGCCTCCGCAGGTTGGATTATCGGCAGCTCCGCCGTCGGCTGCTTTGTTTTCTCCGCGGTTTCTGCCTCAGCAAGGGGAATTTGCGTCGTTTGAGCTTCGCTCGTTGCCGCCGCCGACGGCTCAGGGCTCGGTGCTGATGGTGCAGGAGCTTGGTTGGCTTTTGCCGGTGTTGTTTCGGACGGGGCGGCAACGTCGGCTTTCATGACGATTTCCGCTCGCGAGACGGCATCCGCGCGCGGGCGCGACCCTTGCGCCGCTTCGGCTTCTGCCGCTGCGGCCGATGCCGCAAGCTCTTGCTCCGCGGCCCGCTGCGCCACCTCGTTCTCGATAAACTCCAGCTCTTCTTCGCTGGTCAGCGACATCTGCGCGGAGGTCATCGGCCTTGCCTGCGGGGCGCTCGAATCGGCACTGGCCAACGAGTAAAAGGCGGTTGTGAAGGGTCGGTTCGCATCGCGCAGGGCGATCTGCTCGACGGCCTCGAGGTGCTTGCGCTGCGCCTCCTCGATGAGGAACTGCTGCGCGTTGAAGAGATCCTCGCTGCCGTCTTCTGCCTGCGGTGCGAAAAAGCCGAGCGGCGTGTATTCCTTGTCGGGGAGCAGCTCGCGCAGCTTCGCCGTGTCCGCCAAGCAGGTGTCCAAGTAGTGGATGACCTCCTGCTTGAGGCTCTCGTTCAAAATAGGCCAAGCGATCTCGATGCGCTTGTCCATGTTGCGCGTCATCAAATCGGCGCTCGAGAGGTAGATGCGGCAGTTGTCGCGCGGGCCGAAGCAGTAGATGCGGCTGTGCTCAAGCAGCCGCCCGACGATCGAGACGACGCGCACCTGATCGGTGAAACCTTCTTGGCCCGGCACAAGGCAGCAGATGCCGCGAACGAAGAGCGTGGTGCGCACGCCCGCTTGGGAAGCTTCGACAATTTTCTCGATAAGCTCCTTGTCGGTCACGGAGTTCGTCTTGAAGAACAGCGCGGCTGGCTCTCCTGCCTTCGCGCGAGCGATCTGCTCGTCGATATGGCTCATGATCATTGCTTTGATCTGGAGCGGCGCCACCCAAAGGATGTCGTAGTTGTCAGACACGTTCTCAAGCGCCATGTTGCGGAAGAACTCGACGGCATCGCGTCCGATGGCGGGGTTCGTCGTGATGAAGGAGAAGTCGGTGTATAGCCGTGCCGTCTTCTCGTTGTAGTTGCCCGTGCCCAGCTGGGTGATGTGCTGCAGCCCTTCGGGTGTGCGGCGCGTGATGCTGCAGATCTTGCTGTGAACCTTGAAGTTGCGGAAACCGTAGATGACCTTGCATCCCGCCTGCTCGAAGCGCTGCGACCATTCGATGTTGTTGCTCTCGTCGAAGCGGGCGCGCAGCTCGAACAGCGCTGTCACCTCTTTGCCGGCCTCAGCCGCGGCAATGAGCGCTTCGGCAAGGTGCGATTGGCTGGCAAGGCGGTAAAGCGTGATCTTGATCGAGATCACCTGCGGGTCGACCGCCGCCTCGCGGAGCAGCTGGACGAACGCGTCCATCGATTCATAAGGATAGGAGAGCAACACCTCGTGTTCCGCCACCTGGTCGATGATGCGGCGGTTGCGGTCGAGCGTTGCCGGCCATTGCGGCGAGAAGGGCACGTTCACGAGCATCGCGCGTTTCTTTTCGGGAAGAAGCGAACTCAGACCCCATGTATAGCTCATGTCGAGCGGCACCGCGGTCACATAGCTCTGATGCTCTTTGAGCCCGAGCCGTTTGAGCAAAAGCGGCTTGATGGTGCTTGAAAGCTCCCGTTCGCTTTCGAGGCGCACCGGCGCCAAGCGCGAGCGCTTCTTCAGGATGCGCTTCATGTGCTCGCGGTAGTCTTCGTCCTGCTCGTCGGTGCCTTCGGTGGCGTCGAGGTCGGCGTTGCGTGTGACGCAGATGACGTTCGTGTGCTTCACACGATACATCGAGAAGATGTTGGAAGCCACCATCTCGAGCGCATGTTCGAGCAGTATGAAACGAAGGCCCTTGTCAGGCAGGATGATGAGGCGCTCGCATTGGCGGGGCAGGGGAATCAGCCCCAGCGTGGCATCTTCGGCACCGAGATTCTTGCTGTTCTTGCCTTGCTTGCCGCTCTTGTCCTTATCGCCCTTGCCAGATTTGCCGTCACCCTTTCCCTCGGCCTTGCTGTCGCTCTTTGCGGCCTTCGAAGCCTGCTCATCGAGGCGGACGACGATATAGAGCGCGCCGTTTTCCAGATGGGGGAAGGGGTGGCGCGCATTGATGATCTGCGGGGAGAGGAAGGGGATCACGTTGTTGTCGAGATACTGCAAGACGAATTCGCGCTGTTCCTCGGTGAGATCCTCGGGGCGCAGCTGGTCGATGTTCTCTTCATGGAGGAGCGCTCGAAGATCCTCATAAGTCTGCTCGTAATAGCCGTAGAGTTCGTGGCAACGGGCATAGATCGCATCGAGTTGCTGCGAAGGCGTCATGCCCGATTTCGAATCGATGATCGATTTTTTGACGAGCGAGAGGTCGGTGAGGCTGCCCACGCGCACCATGAAGAACTCTTGGAGGTTGCTCCAGAAGATCGAGATGAAATTCAGGCGTTCGAGAAGCGGCACCGTGGGGTCGGCTCCTTGGTCGAGCACCCGCTTGTTGAACTCAAGCCACGAGAGCTCGCGGTTTTGCATGTAGGGGGAGAAGACTGCGGAATCGGTTTCGCTTTGCGCCATTTGATTTCCTTCCCAAGAGCACAATGCCAAGCAGGTCGCATGGTTGCGCGCCGCATTGCGCATCGCCCTCCGGGGAGCGCTCAACCGTGCGAGAATGCCTTTCTGCTAGTTTATATCATCGGGAAGCATTCGCTCCAAAAGGTAGCCTTCCCGTAAGCCGAAACGGCAGATATTGAGGCGCTTTGCGCCAAGGCGCTCCATGAGCGTCTGCAGGATCAAGCAGCCCGGGCCGCCGGTGTGCATGCGCTCGGGGATCGCCTTCGCGGCGATGTGCGCGAAACGCGGGCGATCTTGCAGCATGAGGTCGCAGAGGCGGTCGAGCTCCTCGCGCGAAAGCGATTTCGGTTTCGCAGAGCCGTCGTTGAAGGCGACGTTATAGAGCTTGGCTGCCGCGCGCGTGCTGCCGCCGATGCCGTAAAGCTGCTCGGTCTTATAGGCGTCGAGATTGCTCACGCCATCAAGGGCATGCGAGAAAGCGTTCTTGATGGTGCGCGCCTCTTTCGGCGTGGGCAGAACCTCCGAGACCGTTTCGGCATAAGTGGAGACGCTGCCCATCCCAAGGCTGACGCCGCTTACATCGCGGCCTTTGACGATGGCCGTGAGCTCGGTGGAGCCGCCGCCGATGTCCACGAGCGTGCCCGCATCGATTCCGCGGTCGTGCGTTGCGCCGACGAATCCGAGGTAGGCTTCCTCGGTGGCGGAAAGCAGATGGATCGGCGCCCCGATGATGAGCTCGATCTCGCGCACCACACTCGATGAATTCTTGCAGTTGCGCAAGACGGCGGTGGCGAAGATGTCGATGCGGCGGCACGAGAAATAGGCAGCGCGGCTCAAGTGGCCGCTCAACACCTCGGCGGCCTTCTTCACGCCCTCGGGGGTGAACACGCCGTTCTCCACGTAGGATGAGAGGCCGGCTATCACCTTGTCGTTGATGATGGAATGGAAGCGGGTGACGCCCTTTTCGCGCGCCACCTCGAAGATCACGAGGCGGATTGAGTTTGAGCCGAGGTCGATGACGCCATAAACTGCCATAATGTTTCCTTCGTAGGGGATGTTTTCCGACACACTATTATAGAATAGCGCTAACAGGCAGCGGCAACGCGGAGAAGATGCCTTGGAATCCTGAAAGGTTTGGCCATGCTCGAGAAGATCAATTTCGATGAACCCTCAATGACAAAGGAAGAATACAAGCAGCCCTATGACGAGCTGATGAAGCGCCTCGTGGTGCTGCAGCAGCAGGCGCGGACGGAGGAGATCGGCCTCGTGGTGCTGTTTGAAGGATGGAACGGTGCCGGTAAGGGCAGCCGCATCTCCGATTTGATGTACAACCTCGATGCACGTTCGACCTCGGTTTTCGTCGGCATCGACATCGACCGCGATTCGGCGAAGAAATTCCCCGGGCGCGATTGGGGTGTGACCGACTACTTCCCGCTCATGCAGGACTATTGGAAGGCGCTTGGCGAACGCGGCACGATCACCTTCTATGACAAGGGCTGGTATTCCAAGGCCATTCAGCAGATGATGAGCTACTCGCCGGGCAAGCTCCTCGTGCCGGCGAAGGAAGATCGCCATTATCTTGATAGTATCAAGGATTTCGAGCAGCAGCTTGCCGACAACGGCTACAAGGTCGTGAAGTTCTTCGTCCATATGAGCAAGAAGGGACAGCGCAAGCGCCTTGAGCGTTTGCACGATGATCCGGTGACGCGCTGGCGCGTTCCGGAGAAGAAGCTGCTCTCGGTGACCGACTATAAGCAGGAGTATGAGTTGTTCGATCGCCTGCTCGAGGGAAGCGATTTCGATTTCGCGCCGTGGATCCTCATCAACGGTGAGGACAAGCGCCGCGCGAACCTCACCATCACGCGCACGCTCGTGAACGCGATCGAAAGTGCCTTGGCCGAGAAGCGGGTGCGCGTGAAGGCTCAGGCGACCCAAAGCGCTCCGACCCAAAGCGATTCCGCCTCAAGCGACGCGCCGAGTGATGCGCCGGCCATTGCTTCGCCCGCGACTTCTTTTGAAGAGCCGCTCGATCCATCGCTTGTCATCGAGGGAGTGTCGCCTGAGGTAGCGCGCGAAAACGCCGCGAAGGCGCGCGTGCAGCACTCATATGCGCCGAAGGCGTCGCAGTTCCCCATCGTGGAGGATTATCCGCAGGTGGACACCATCGAGACGGATCTCACAATCGATGAGGAGGATTATCGCAAGCAGCTGAAAGACCTGCAAGGGCGTCTCTTCCGCTTGGAGAACATCATGTACCAGCGGCGCGTTCCGCTCATGATTATGTATGAGGGCTGGGATGCGGCCGGAAAGGGCGGTAACATCAAACGCGTGGCGCAGGCCCTCGATGCACGTGCGTATAGCATCTTTCCCTCGCCGGCGCCTACCAAGCCAGAGCTCATGCATCCGCATCTGTGGCGCTATTGGACGCGTTTGCCGAAGGCGGGCCATGTGGGAATGTATGACCGCTCGTGGTATGGGCGCGTGCTTGTGGAGCGTGTGGAGGAGATCACCGAACCGGCGGCCTGGGCGCGGGGCTACGACGAGATCAACGCATTTGAGTACGATCTCGTGGACTGGGGCGCGATTCTCCTGAAGTTCTGGGTGAACGTGAGCCCGCACGAGCAGCTGAAGCGCTTCCAAGATCGCGAGCAGGATCCGTCGAAGCAGTGGAAGATCACGCCGGATGATTGGCGCAACCGCGATAAGTATCCGCAGTATAAGAGCGCCATCGACGACATGTTCCGCTTGACCTCGACCACTTATGCGCCGTGGATCATCCTCGAGAGCGACGATAAACGCTATGCGCGCATCAAGGCGCTCAAGATAATCGTCGATGCCCTTGAGGATCGCCTCGAGGAATAGCTTAGGAATAAAAGAAGCGCTTTTGGCATGAAGCCAAGCGTGGCGTTATTCGCTACAATATGCGGCTATGTCTAAAGCGATCGATCCAAGCGTCTATCGTGCGATTTTGCGCGTGAAAAGCGCCTACGTCTTCGACGGGGCGGCGCTTCTCATGCGCTTTTACACCTACATGATGAACATCGGCACCATCACGATGCTGACGCTTTCGGGCTATTCGTTTTTGAGCGCGGGGCTTGTCTCGTCGCTCATCGCGCTTTCGACGTTTCTCATCTCGCCGCGCATATCCAAGCTGATCGACGAGCGGGGGCAGCATGTGATCATTCCATGGGCGGCGCTTGTCACGGTTGGCGGGCTTACGGTGATGCTGCTATGCGTTGCGCTGCGCGGGCCCGAGTGGTTGCTCTTTGTTGCGGCGGTGCCCATGGGTTTCGCACCGAACCCGCAGGCGCTACCGCGTGCGCGCTGGACCTATCTCATTCGCACCGGCAAACTCGGCGATGCGGCACCCGATCTACGCACGATGTTTTCCTATGAAGGCGTTTTGGACGATGCGGCGTTCATGTTCTCGCCGGCGATTTCGATCGCCTTGGCGACGACGATTACGCCGATCGCGGGCCTGCTGGCGGGCGGCATAGGCTTTTTGGTAGGGAGCGTCGTCATGATATGCGCTCGGTCGACCGAGCCGATCCCCGGCTGGGGGAGCACGACGGGGGAAGGTCTTGAAGGCGACGAGGGTGAGACGTTTCTGGGGGAGATTGCCGACGATGGCGTTTCGCAAAATCGCAGCAGCAACGATGCCGTAGCTACCGCCCAGCGCCAAAAGAGCATTTTCCGCACTTCGACGGTCGTCCGCATTCTATTCGTGCTGACCTTCCTTCTCGGGGCGTTCTTCGGCATCTTCGACACCTCGACGGTGGCGCTTGCCGAGGAAATCGGCGACCCGACCTTTGCAAGCGTGGTTCTGATGGCCTCGTCGTTTGCCTCGATGATCATGGGTTTTATCTTCGGAATGCTGCGCTTAAATGCTCCGCAATATAAGCAGCTCATCGCGATCGCCGTAATGATCGGGCTCATGTACGGCTGCATGATCTTCATCGAAACGCCCGAGATGCTGTTCATCGTCTCGATCGTCGGCGCGCTGTTTTACGCACCGTACCTGATTGTCTTGAATGCGAGCTGTGAATGCGCCGTTCCCGGGAAACGGCTCACCGAGGCGATCACATGGATGAACGCGGGCGGTACCTGCGGATTGGCGCTCGGGCCGACGCTGGGCGGGTTTCTCATCGATCTTTCGGGCGCAACCTTCGCCTTCGATCTCGGGGGAATCATCGCCCTCGCCATTCCGGTGGTGGTTCTCGTGTTCGCCAAGACCCTCAAACGTGACATCCGCAACAATCATCTGGCATAGGGCAAGCTATCCGAGTTGCGCTGCAATGCTTTTAACAGTTCTTATGTCACTTAGCTACCCATGGCTTGTAGTCGATATATGATATTATATAGTAATTACATAGAATGTTATGCAATGGAGGATGTCATGGCGCTCATACAGATACATGTAGACGACGATATCAAGAAAAAGGCAGATGCTGCATTTGCGCGGAATGGCCTTACGACCCCCATGGCCATGCGTGTCATGGTGACCCAGGTCGCAAACGAGGGGCGCACGCCTTTCGACGGATTGTTTGTTGGGCAGTCTGGTTCTGAGTATATCGAAAGTATTCGCCGCGACATGTTGTATGCCGAAGCTCAAGAATACGGTCTCATTCCTGACGATAGCATCATCGGAAGCGAGATTCCCGATTCAGTTCTTGAGGAGCTTGGGCTCACTGCTGAAGAGGTTGGTCAATGACGCGTCTGGCTCCAAAACCCCTTTACGAAGTGCGCGTCTCGCCGCATTTTTGGCTCACTGCAGAGCCCTTACGCCCTAAATATACCCATGAGCAATTCGCGGAGGTCATTCGCACCATTCGCAAGGCAATCGATGAGCTGGCGGAGAAGGGATATGTCGATGAAGTTGGGTGGAACGATCATCTTCTGAGCAAAAGGCCCTTTCTCGATGGAAATCATTTCGAGTTCCATGTTTATGACGACGATGTTTTGGTGGTCTATTTCAAACGTGAAGCGCATCGCGTTATTCGCATGGTAGGCATATATGACCACGAAAACCTTCCATCCGAGTAATCCACGCTATGCCAAGTGATTCTCGATAAGAACGTCCGGAGATACGAAAGATGGATTCGCAGACAAGCATGAT
Source organism: uncultured Eggerthellaceae bacterium (assembly GCA_947626195.1). Classification (GTDB taxonomy): domain Bacteria; phylum Actinomycetota; class Coriobacteriia; order Coriobacteriales; family Eggerthellaceae; genus CANQRF01. The sequence continues at coordinate 47,818 of CANQRF010000009.1, read as the reverse complement.
CGTCGGCAACTATGTGCTCATCGGCTGTTGCGCGGTCTATCTTGTTTGGTGGTCGATAGCCTTCAATCCGCGATTCTCACCGTCGCTTGCGCCGAAGGTGATTCTTTTCCTGGCGACGCTTGTCTTAGGAATCGTGAGCATCGTGATGATTGTCGGCGGCATTACCGGCGCGCATGCAGCCCCCGCTCTACCGAATTTCGTTATCTGCGTCGCTGGAATAGCCGTTTACATCGTTCTTCTCATTCTTTCGGCGAAGCTCTTTCATCGCCAAGTCACCACAGAGCTTATCCTCATCGTTGGTTGGGTGGTCCTTCAGCTCTGCCTCGTTAACACGCTCCTTGCCAGCGGAGCGCTTCCGATGACAAAGGCCCTCATCGCATGCGCCGTCATCGTCGTTATGGCGATCGTCGGCATGGTTTGCTATCTGTGGTACTACCGTCTTGATGAGGTGCCGGCATTTTTCATTGGGATGGTGCCGCTTGTTTTGTTTGCAATTTCGATGCTCACGACAAATCTTCTGGCACGGTAACTTCTGATCTTCTGCAGTAAGAGAAACCTAATCGCAAAGCTTCACCTTGGCCAAATAATCGTTTAGCAAACTTTTCATCATTTCGATACGTCGATTTTGCCATTTATTTTCACATAATTTTGATATTTAAACATTCAAATATTAAAATGATAGAAAAATGTTAAAATAATGCGAAAAAAATGAGGAAAAGGACGAGTAATGACCTTTGTCGAAACTTCGACCGTAGAGCTTAAAAGGGTGTTCACACCATCTCTGAAAAAGGAGATTGTCGCATTCGCAAACAGCGAGGGCGGCACGATCTATATTGGCGTAGAGGATGACGGCAATGTTATTGGCGTTGAAGATGCGCAGCGTATCGCCGACTCCGTGAACACCATGATTCACGAGGCGATCGCGCCTGATCTCAGTCTTTTTGCCGAGGCCCATGTCGAACGATTTGAGGACGTCGATCTGGTGGTCGTTTCGGTGCACCGTGGACCCGACCGTCCCTATTGCATAGCAGGCAAGGGGCTTCGCCCTGAAGGAGTGTATGTTCGTCTCGGGACGAGCGCGCAGCCTGTTTCCTTCCGTGATATTCGCCGTATGCTTCGGGAGATGAGCGGCGATACGTTCGAAAACACCCGCTCACTTGAACAGGGGCTGTCCTTTTCACAGGCGGAGAAAGTGTTCAACCGGAGGGGGATCGATCTCGGGGAAGCTCAGAAAATCACCTGCGGGCTTGTCGAGCCTGATGGGTTTTTCAGCAACCTCGGACTGCTTTTGTCTGATCAGTGCCCCTCGATGATAAAGCTCGCACGTTTCGCCGGTAAAGATAAGAGTGTGTTTCAAACGCGGCGCGAATTTGAAGGATCCTTGCTCGTGCAAACGGAATCGGCGCTGGAGATGCTCGATCTCTTAAATAACATTCATGCTGAAGTGGGAGCGCGTCCTGAACGATATGAAATGAGCGATTATCCGGCAGAAGCCTTGCGTGAGGTGGTGCTGAATGCGATTGCCCATCGCGATTACGCCATCGCATCATACGTGAATATCAACATCTTCGACGATCGATGCGAAGTTCTTTCCCCGGGCAGTCTTCCTTCCGGCGCGACATGGGAGGGCGCACTTGCCGGCGTTTCCGTGACGCGCAACACGCAGCTTGCTGCACTTCTCTATCGACTGAAATGGATCGAGGCATATGGCACGGGAATCTCAAAGGTGTATGAAAGCTACCGCGACTCGGGTTTCGAGCCGATATTCGAGTTCCTTGACGGAGCGGTGAAAGTGGTTCTTCCAAATCGCAATGCAATGCGAGAGCTTCCTTCTGCCGATAAGGCGCCGCGGGCTTTGCAGCTTGAGCCAGAGATGGTATGCAGCGATGACCGGCAGAAGGTTCTCGAGGCTTTGTCTTCCAATGAATTTATGGGGAAGCAAGTGGTAGCGCAACGCTGCGGGTTTACTCCATCGAAAGCGGCTCGTCTTCTGAAAGAGTTGGCGGCCAATGGAGACGTTGAAAGCATCGGGCGGACAAAAGGCCGCGCTTATCGCCGCCTCCGTTAATCGTGCGGAGTTTATCGTTGCGTTTGGTCGCGTTGGCGTCTGGGGGTTGCCGGCTTCTTTTTATGCGTCTTTTATGCCGTCTTCGAAAACCTTTTATTTGCGAGTGGCGGAGCGATTAGGTATACTTGTCTGCGCAAAAAAGCCAACGTGGCTCAGCTGGTAGAGCAGCGCACTCGTAATGCGCAGGTCAGCGGTTCGAGTCCGCTCGTTGGCTCCAGAAAATGCGCAGGCCATCGGGGTAAAACCGGTGGCCTGTTTCAGTATCAAGGGAGTATGAGACTTTTTAGCCCATAAAACCGAACCAGTGTGGCGCGATGCTTCGGTTTCTGAAAATCTAGCCCGAAACTCTGACTCTGAAACTCAGGTCGTGACGTGCGGGCCCGAGAACTTTCGTCAATCCCCTTGCGATCCTATGCAGAATGCTGCATAGAGTGGCAAACAATGGAGAATCGCTTTCGTGCCGGAGACAGGCTCAATGCCGAAGTTGGCTTCTGAGAGCCGATAGGCTTTGGTTGCATGGCCGTCTCGTAGGAATTTCTGAAAGGTCTTTGCCTTTACGTTTCGACCTGACTTAACTTCAACGGGAATAATTTTGGCTGAAGGATCTTGGAACACGAAATCGATCTCACCTTGGCCTACTTTGTCGGTCGGCATCCAGTAGTAGGTCTTCAGATCTTGGGCGGTTAATGCCTGCATGACATAGTTTTCAGCGAGGGCGCCGCGAAAATCCGCAGAAAGGGCCATCCTTTTTGTTTCGTCGAGAAATACACGCGGGTCTATGCCGAACTTATGGAACATAATGCCGGTATCGGCCACATAAACTTTGAAATAGCTGCCTTCCTCATCATTGTATGGTGCAAGGGGAACTTGATCATCGCAGGTCAAATCATTAATCGTGATAATCCCAGCTGCAGCGAGCCAATCCAAAGGCTCCAACAAGCGTTCCCGCCTCCCTCCGCGAACGACCTCTGAGTACTTGAACTTCTTCGTGGAAGACCGCAAGAGTTGTTTCGGTAGGCTCTCCCAGATTCTTTTTGCCGAAATTCCGCTGATGCCGTTTTCCGGATCGGTCATATCTGCCGTATACGTCGCCTGTATCTCGGCCTGAATCGTTGACGCCGCTTCATAGGTGCCTTCGCGGCGGAAAACATCAAGGACGCGGGGCATGCCGCCTAATACCAAGTAACGCCGATACCATTCCAAAGCCCGTTCGTGAAGGATGAATTCTTGGCCAGTTGCCGCATGCTCACGTATATCGTCAGCCATGGATTTCATGTCAAACGCCCAAAGATACTCTTCAAAATCCATGGGATGAAGATGCAGCTGCTTTACGTCGGAAGGAAACGGCAGCTTCCTTTGCTTAGTCGTAACGCCTAATAAACTTCCCGTCGCAAGGACTTTCCACGGCGATCCTGCAAAGAATCGCAAGGCATTGAGCGCTTTCTCGCAAAGCTGGACCTCGTCGAGGATAAGGAGCGTTTTCCTTGGTTCAATGGAAGCTCCCTTATATTCTCCTATGCGGCGTATGAGGCCGTCAATATCGTCCGTTGGCCAATCGAAGATCCGACTTGATGTTTCTAGGTCTGTTTGGAAATCGATCTTAATGTACCCCTTTTCGAAGAACGATTTGCCGATATGCTCGGCGAGAGCTGTTTTTCCTACGCGACGAGCACCTTGGATAAGAAGGGGCTGATTGAATGTCGCCTGCATCCAATCCCTGATCGGCTCCTCTAACTTACGACGCATGAAATCCATGGTTGTCCTTATCCGATAAGAATTCGTTTGATATAGTCAAAACGTATTGTACAAGAAATTATATAATTTTATGTACAAGATGTACACGAAAATAAAGAAAATTATGTACAAACTGTACGTAAAATCGAGAAAGATGGGGCAGTTTAGCAACCCCCCCCCTTTTTTTCACGCCTGCGTGTTATCCTTCGAGCGCGGTGCTCCCGTAGAAGATACCGCGGGACTTCTGTGCTTCCAACCATTCATCGGGCGAAAGCGAGGGGACAACACCATATGAAAGATACGTCAAGGTAATTTCACGATGCGAAACTATGCGACCACAAGCCGGTTGTTGGAATCAACGAAAATGACCGACTGAAGCTGCGGATGACGGGCGGCGAACTGTTTTCCCTTCTCGAGGCCGAGGGCGCAGAGCGTCGTTGAGTAGCCGTCGCAATCCACGCTTTTCTCTGCGACAACCGTCACGCCCTCGACGTCGGTCTCGATGGGATAGCCCGTCTGCGGGCTGAGAATGTGGCTGTAGGTGCGCCCCTGCCACGTGAAAGCACGCTCATAAAGGCCGCTTGTCACCACCGAGCCATGAGTGAGCGCGACGCTTCCTAAAATCGCCTGCGTGTCGCGCGGGTTCTTGATGCCCACCTTGAAGGGCGAGCCGTCGGGCTTTCCTCCCCAAACGACGACGTTGCCGCCGAGGTTGATGACGAAGTGCCTCTGCTGAAGGGAGACGAGCAAATCGCACAGCGCATCGGCGATGTATCCCTTCGCCACGCCACCTACGTCGATGAACGCCTCGGGATCCTTGAGGCGGGCTTGTCGCGCCCCCGTATCACCCGCAAGCTCGATCGTGCGATAGTCCACATGGGAAAGGGCCTCTTTCAGCTCTTCGGAGCGGGGGATGCGCTCGAACTGGAAATCCCAGAGGCGCGTTACCGATCCCATCGTGATATCGAAAACACCTTCGGAATCGGCGCAGTAGGCGATGCTTTTCTGAAGAAGGTCGTACGTTTCCTCCGCAATCGGCACCCACGAGCCCTTCGCTTGGTTGAGGTGCGTGACGTCGCTACCCTTGAGCGTTCGCGAGAACAAGTGCTCAAAGCGGCGGCATACGGAAAGCGCCTGACGCGCCGCCGCTTCCGCTGCGGCATCGTTTCCCTCTTCCGGATAGAACTGCAAGGTGACTTCGGTGTTGAAGGCATAGAACATCGCGTAGGCGAACGGCGTGCGGGAGGACCCCTCAAAGGCAGGGACGAACTGAAAGACATCCTCCAGCGGTATCGAATCAAGAAATGGAGTTGTTCCCATGCTAGAAAATATGACCGATGATGAAAACGGTCGGAGCCCCTTTTTGTAAACCGTGGGTTAGGCAACAATCGTTAAAGTCATTAACGAGACGGTAGTTGATTACCACATACAAAGCGAAGGGGGCTCCTGATGAAGTATTGTACCAGTATCGGCATCGACACCCACTCAAAGAAAAATGCAATATGCGCGCTATCGGCGGATACGGGGGTTGTCGCAGAAGATGTCCTTTCCGAGGATCCGGCCCAAGTGATCTCGTGGATAAGGCAGCACGGCTTTGCCGAACCTTTATGCTGCATCTACGAGGCGGGGCCCACCGGGTTTGAGCTTGCTCGGGCGCTCAACGGCGCCGGGATAAGATGCGTTGTGGCGGCAACATCCAAGCTTCCCTATCGGACCGACCGCGTGAAAAACGACCGCATCGATGCCCAGTGGCTCGCCCGCATGCTGGCCGCGGGATCGGTGCGCGAGGTCTATGTTCCGACCGAGCGTGAGGAGAGCCTGCGAAACCTCTCGAAGCTTCGAGCCGAGGTGGCAACGGACCTCAGGCGCGCCAAGCAGAGGGTGGCGTCGTTTCTGCTCAAGACGCATACGCAATACACGCTCACCAAGCACCGCTGGACGAAGACGTTTTACAAATGGGCGGCCTCCTTTGAGTTTAATGAGCCATGCGATACCTTCGCATTCCGCCAAAAGCTCGAGGCGGTCCTTTATCTGGAGGGCGCGCTTTCCGAGATAGACGATGAAATACGAAAAGAAGTCAAGGCCTCAAAGGAACTCACCCGAACGATCGCCCGCCTAAGCGCCATCCACGGCATCGGCCTTACCACGGCGTTTTCCCTAGCGGCCGAGGTCTATGACTTCAAAAGGTTCAAGAAAGGATCTGCGTTTTCTGCCTACATAGGCCTTGTGCCCTCCGAACGCTCCAGCGGAAAGAAGACATCAAGGGGTTCAGTCACCAAATGCGGGAACTCGAATTTACGCCGCCTTCTGATAGAAGCGGTCCACGCATACGACAGGCCCTATCGTGGCACATGCGATGCCAAGAAGAAAAACGCGAAGGCTGTCAAATGCAGAAAGCGCCTCTACAAAAGAAAGAAGACCTTAGAAGAGCGCGGTCTTGAGAAGAACAAGGTATATGCGGCACTTGCCCGTGAGCTTTGCGAGTGGATCTATTGGATCGCGACGGAAAACGCCGCATAGGGTGAAGGGACCGCTTAACCAAGATACATGTTATCGGCATACACCTCGTCTTCCGCTTTTTCCTTCGATGGCGCTGGGGTGACCCACGACTCGACTATGCACAGCCCTTTAGGCCGCGTGCGTCGCTAGAATCAAATTCATGAAGTGGCACCTCCCAGCCGAAAGCATCTATATGCGGCAACCAATCCGGAGGTTTCTCCGGAGGCGACACGCGGATATGAGACTGTTCACAGTGCTTGACGGATGGTATAACACGTCGTGAAGGGAAAACGGCAGACGATGGCAAGCTCCAACCCATCTTTGGCCGGATGGGTTGGAGCTTTATTTTCTTATTGACGCATCATCGGTCATATGAGTCTTTTCTTTTTCCGTTACAACGAGATCTGAGCATGAGCGAATCCTCAAGGCGCATGGTGACGTTTGACATCGCTTCCTCCGCAAGCTTCGTGAGATAAAAGACGTAGAGAGTATATTATTCTCGCTGATAAGTGAGAAGACCTTGGCATGCCGCGTTATGAGTTAGCGGGTAGAATAGGGAAAACACGTTTGGCACGTTTGGCATGTTTGGGTGCGGTTTCGCGCGGTCAGAGGAGCACATCAATGGACAACAAGGGCTGGCTCGTCGTCAACAACTACATTGCGGAAGACAAATTCACCGATCTGTACAACCTTTTCTTGGAAGCGGCTGCTTCGAAGGGAATGGAGCTTGCCCTCGTTAAGACAGGGGATATTCCCTACAACGTGCAGGAGCTTGCAAATACGCAGCCGGCGTTCGTCATCTTTTGGGACAAGGACATCGTTTTGGCGCGGTTTTTGGAAAGCGCCGGAATCCGCGTTTTCAACGCGGCAACTGCCATCGAATACTGCGACAACAAGGCGCTCACCACGCTTGCCCTCGAAAGAGCCGATGTCCCGCTTCCGCGAACGACTATTGCGCCGCTCACGTTCGAGGGCGTCGGCTACACCGACCTGGCCTTTGCCGCCGCGTTTGCCGAAAAGGTGGGGTATCCGCTGGTGGTGAAGGAGTGCTTCGGCTCCTTTGGAAAGCAAGTTCATTTGGTAGCGAGTTTCGATGAGCTGAAGGCCCTCATCCCAACGTTCGGTAGCCGAAGCTTCTTGCTTCAGGAATTCGTTGCGGAAAGCACCGGCCGCGATCTGAGGATCTTCGTCGTCGGTGACGAGACGCCAATTGCGATGAACCGCTTCAATGCGTCCGGTGATTTCCGCTCGAACATCACGCTCGGGGGCTATGCGCAGCCCCATGTGCCCACCGATGAAGAGGCGAGCATCGCTCTGAACGCGTGCAAGGCGCTGGGGCTCGATTTCGGGGCGGTGGATTTGCTGCTCGGCAAGAGCGGCCCGTTGGTTTGCGAGGTGAATTCCAATCCGCATTTCCGGAGCGCGCTTGATTGCACGCAGCTAAACCTCGCCGAATTCATTCTCGATCATATACGTGCAACGATTGAAGGTTAGGCGCGGTGTCCAAAATCACTATGCGACCTTTCATGGTTTCGGCAATGAGCTGGCAAAATAAAGGGCAGAGCCAAAGCCCTGCCCTTATCGTACAAGCGTTGAACCTCGTCGTTTTCCGGGCGTCGCTCGTTTGCTGCGAGTCGCTCAGCCCGCCGCTCTTAGCGCCGTTTGATCATGAAGGAGAAACGGATGTCTTCCTCCGCTGACACATGGTAGGCTTCCTCGACGTCGGAGCCCCAGGTGTCGATGCCGCCCACGCCGCGCATTGCGCCGTAGACGCTCACGCAGGTGCGCACCGAAGCGGGAAGGTCTTCCTGATGGAAGGCGCTCTCCAGCTCGAGCGGTGTGTGTGCCAAGGCCGAGAAATAGAACGGCTTGTCCACCATCGCGAAGTGCAGCTTCTTTGGAGCATTCGCCAAAGCGCCGCCGCCTGCTCCGCCAGCACACTGCGCCACGGAACCTCCGCGCACGAGCGTCGCGGCGATCGTGTCGGTATGCAGGCCGTTTTCTTGCGGCACGAGATAAGGCGTCTCGATGATGGGGCTTTCGAACCAACCCGCCTTGGCACCCTTCTTGCGATCGGGATAGGTCTCACCCTCAAGTCCGAGCCAGCTAATGCGATCGACGGGACGGTCGGTGAGGAAGCGCATGCCGAAGCAGGGCAGCTCGGGCAAGCCGGGCTTTCCCTCGAAATGCGCTTCGACGAGGATGCTGCCCTCGCCGTCGACGGTGTAGCTCACATGGATCGCCGTTTCGGGCGTGGTGTCGGTGGCGTAATGGTAGGTCATCTTCACCTGATCATGCGCTGGCGCGATCTCCTTCTCGAAGCCGGTGTAGCGCAGGAAGGTGTCGTTCGCGAGCCAGCACGCGCTCTTGATGGGGAAGCCGCAGCCCTTGTCGTTTTCCGTTGCGGCACGCCAAAGCGCGGGGCGCATGGCGCGGAACATCCACTCGCAGCCATCGTAGATAAGCGAAGTCGGGCCGCCCTCGGCATAGCCGAACATCATCGCGAAGTTCTCGCCGCGCACGCCCACCTGTCCGTCGTCCTCGGTCACATAGAGCTCTTTGCCGGTCACGAGCTTCGCCGTCTCGGCGGCCTTCGCGGTTTCTTCTGCGTACCATGCGTCCTTTTTCGCGAGGAACTCGTCGCGCACCCGCTTCGGCTGGTGCCAGAAGCGCGATTCCGCCATCGCGGGCTTCTCGGTGCGGTCAGCGAACACGAGGCCGTTGCCGCTGAAGTTGTAGTCGCTCGGGCGGTCGGAGAAGTCGCCACCGTAGCCCAGCACGCGGCGTCCGAGGGCGTCGGTCGTATAGAGCGCCTGATCGATGTAGTCCCAAATGAAGCCGCCCTGATACATCGGAAATTCCTCCGCGAGCTCCACGTAGCTCTCCATGCCGCCGAGCGAGTTTCCCATGTCGTGCATGTATTCGCAGTTCACAAACGGCTTTTGCGGGTCGTTCTCCAAGTATTCGCGAATGTCCCATGGCGTGGCGTACATGCGGCTCTCGACGTCGGAGATGTCGTTGTAGTCGCGGTTCCAATAAACGCCCTCGTAATGCACGATGCGGCTGGGGTCGCGACGACGGAAGAACTCCGCCATCGCGAGGATGCAGGTGCCGGCGAAGGACTCGTTGCCGCACGACCACCAAAGAATCGAGGGATGGTTCTTGTCGCGCTCAAGCATCGATGTAGCGCGGTCGACCACGCATGCCTCCCATTCGGGGAGGTTGCCCGGCACGTTCCATGAGGGCTCCGGCTTGCCGAGCTTCTGCCACGAGCCGTGGCTCTCCAGATTCGTCTCGTCCATCACATAGATGCCCGCCTCGTCGCAGAGCTCATACCAAAGGCTCTGGTCGGGGTAGTGGCAGGTGCGCACGGCGCTGATGTTGTTGCGCGCGAAGATCTCCATATCTTGGCGCATCTCCGCCTCGGTGATCACACGGCCGGTCTCGGCGCTCCACTCGTGGCGGTTCACCCCCTCGATCACGAGGCGCTCGCCGTTCAGGCACATCACCTTGTCGATCATCTCGAAGCGGCGGAAGCCGATCTTCACGACCGCCGCGGTCTTGAACAGCCCGTCTGCACCCATGAGGCAAAGCGTCAATTCGTAGAGCGCGGGATGCTGGTGGTTCCACACCTCCACCTCGGGCAACTCGAATTCTTCGGTGACAAAAACGCCGTTTTCGAACCTCAGCGCCACCTCTTCGTCGAGGACCTTGTCGTGATGGCGGCTCGCGAGATTCTTCAGCACGAGTCGCGTCGTGAGGCCTTCGGGCAGCCTGTTGAGCATCACGGTTGTGCCGCTTTCGCTCACGGAGAGCTTCACCTCCAAGGAAAGGGTGCCGGTGGCATAGTCGTCGCGCAGGGAGGCCTTCGCCCAGATGTCTTCCACGTGCAAGTCGGGCTTGGCATAGAGGAACACATCGCGGAAGATGCCGGAGAAGCGGAAGAAGTCTTGGTCTTCGATCCATGCGGCGCTCGTGCGCTTGTAAACCTCCACGCACAGACGGTTGCCCTCGTCTTTGATGGCCTCGGTGAGATCGAAATCAGCCGGCGTGAAGGTGTCTTCGGAATAGCCGATGAACACGCCGTTCAGCCATACGAAAAGCGCCTGCTCAACGCCTTGGAACGAGATGCAGATGCGCTTGTTGCGCAGCGCTTCGTCCACATCGAAGGTGCAGACATAGCTTCCCACGGGATCGTAGTCCCAATCGATTTGCGGCGGGCGGAGAAACGTGTGGCCCTCCCACGGGTAGATGGTGTTCGTGTAGTGGATGCGATCGTAGCCCTGCAGCTCGATGTGCGCGGGCACGAGAATGTCTCCGAATGAGGAATCGTCAAAGCCCTCTTCGAAGAAGTTCTCGGGGCGTTTCGCGGGACACGGGCTCCAAGCGAACTTCCAGTTGCCGTTGAGGCTTTGGATGAGCGTGTTCTTCCGTGCGTGATAGTCGTCCTCGATGCCGAAGAAGGCGTGATCCGAATGCGCGTCGAGGCGATTGACGCGAAACACTTCGGGATTTTCCAGCCATGAGAGGCGTTCCTCGGAAGAGACATTGGCAGAGGTTGTGGCAACTTTCGGATCGTTCGACATTTCAAGCTCCTCGTCACGCGATGCAATGCGCACGGAAACGTACGCATTTGTCCTTTAACCTGCGCGAATGCGCAATGAAGCAAGCTTATCAGATTTGCAATGGGTGGGATGCGAATGTTGCGGATCGGTGAGAAACAGGAACGGGGAGAAGGGTTGGGGATGAGAGGGAAAGCCCATCGTGGGCGTGGCAGGAGAACGCCGAAATAAAAACGGGGAGCTTTGCGCCCCCCGTTCATCGTGATTGGGAACCTTGTGGAACTTGAAGAACCTACGACTCGAGGAACTCGACGACGTGCTTGCCGCACTCACGTCCGAGCACGAGGGCGAACGCCAGCGAGCAGCCCGGAATCGGCGTCACATACTCATAGCCGAAACGACGGCCGCAGTCGTTGCCGGACATATACAGGCCGGGGATGGGGTTGTAGTCCTTGTCGACGGCGTTCTGCTTGCCGTCGGTGAGGATGCCGCCCATCGTGACCATGGTCTCGCCGAGGGCAGGGTCGAACTTCACGGCATAGTACGGCGGGGTGTTCACGGGGAACAGGACCTCGGTGGCACGCCCGAACTGCTCGTCCACGCCGTTTTCGCAGAAGGTGTTCCATTGATTGATGGATTCGACGAAGTTCGTCGCCGCCTCGCCGGTCAGGCCGAGCTGGGAGGCCAATCCCTCGAGCGTATCGTCGGCGATATATTCGGCGTCGGTCATTGGGCCGCCGCCACCGCCGCCAGGGCCTCCTTCGGGGCCGCCAGCAGGCGCTCCGCCTTCGCCGCTGGGTGCCGCCTCCATGGCGGTGTTCTGCGCGCTCTCATCCTCGGCAGGCTCAACGTAGGTGCCGTTGAATTTCGCATACGCCTCATCGAGCGCATCGCGCAGCGATTGGATGTTCGCCTCGGTTGCATCGAATCCGGCGTGCTGGGGAATGGTGTATTGACGGTAGGTCGGGAAGTTGTTGTCCACCACGGCGTATTTCGTCTGGCGGCTCATGTAGGCCGTCTGATAGCCGCGTTGCTCGGCGGTGGGGTAGAACTCGTTGCAGAAGCGCTGGCCGTTCTCGTCCAACCACACGGCCTGCGGAAGGCAGTTCATCTTGCCGGGGACGGAAAGGCCCTTCATGTTCATGCCGGGGATCGGCGTCGTCTCGAGGTGCGCGCCCGCCCAATAGGCCATCTGCACGCCGCGCCCGTCGTTGGCCGACATCGAGGTGAGGTTCTCGCCTTCGGTCAGGGCCCGTGCCATGTCGGGCATGAAGTAGGCCATCATATCGGGGTTGCCGCCCATGCCGCCGCAGGCGAGCACGACGGCCTTGCAGGTGAACTTGATGTAACCGTCAGAATCGCTTGCCACAATGCCCGCCACGGCGCCATCTTCCATGATCACGTATTCGGCAGTGGTTCCGAAGAGGAACTCGGCATTACCAGTGTCTTCGGCGGCTTCCTGATTGCTCATCTGGATACGTGTTTGGTTGCACCCGCCGTAGAAACTGCAGACGCTCGGCCAAAACTTGATGCCCGAGAGCTCGCTCAGCTGGTGTTCGGTGGGCGGGAAGAAGGCGGTCGTCATCGTGGAGAGCTCTTCCTCGGTCAGGTGATCGAGGTACCAATTGGAATTGGCCTCCGAGTTCTGCGCGAACGCCATGACGAGCGAGGGGTTCGGCTGGTTCGCAGTGATCTTCATGAAGTTCTGGTAGAACTCAACGGGGTCGATGTGCGGAACGCCGCGCTCCTGTAGCACGGCAGCGTTCAGTGAGGCGAACTCGTTTCCGGTTGCCGCGTAGCTCTCCTCGGGCTGCTTCTCGATGAGGATGACGTGCTTGCCCTCCTCGGCGATCTCGCGTGCGGCGGTGATGCCGGCAAAGCCGTGGCCGGCCACCACGACGTCGCATTCGTACTCCTTCGCGAAGTCGGTGACCTCGGCGGGCGGGTTCATCCAGCTGGTGTCGACGGCGCCGGCGTTGGTGTCAGTCGGTGCTGCCGAGCCGCTCGAGCTCAATGAGGTGTTTGTCGTGCTGCCCTGCGATTGGGGTGCGCATCCGGAAAGCCCTGCCGCGACTGCCGCCACCGCGCCGATGCCTAAAAAGGCGCGACGGGAAATGCCGTTTTGGGTTCCCATTTCCTTTTCCATTCAAGCCTCCTTGATCGTCTGTCTTGCTGAAAACAGGTTCGCGATAACACGTCAGCGTTTCGCCGACGTGTTGTACCCGACAGGCAAAAGGGTAGCGATACACGCTTTTCGCCGTTATCGCTTAACGAGGGGAACTCTCTCACGTTCCGAGGGTATTTTTCAAAATCGGGCATCGCGGAAATGGGGTAGATGGTTATCTTTCCGCAGGTCAGACGTCATTATGGTAAAACGCGGAAGGGAGTGGCGCCCGAAGTTCCTTCATCTCAAGAGGAAGCGCCGCAATCTGCGCTATACTTTTCCTAAGGAGTGGCGGAGGGACGGTCTTTTTCCATGCGGGTTATGCTCAACATAAAGCCAGAGCATCTTCTCTTCATCGCGTTTTTCGCCACGATGCCCATCTACTCCCCTAACCTTCTTCTCTTCGCGAATGGCTTTCCCGAATCCAGCGCCACGATGGATGCATTTGTCCGGTCGATGCTCATCGCCACGACCGTGGCAGCGCTTCTGGAGGCTTTCCTCTCATTTCGCACGCCGAAGCTTCCCGGCAATCCCGCTCTGATAAGCGTCGCCGCGCTTTGCTCTATCGCAGGTCCGGCGCTTCTCGCGTTTGCCCTTGCGGCGGATGGGGAAGCAGGCGGGGGAGGCGCTCTTGCCTCTCTTGGCGGTGCGTTTGCGGGCTTCGGCCTCGTGGCGATCTCCATTGCCTGGGCGACGATCCTTTCCGCATACAACCTGCGCCAATCGCTTTTCTGGATCGGCGTCATGGTGGGGTGCGCGTCGTTGGTCGAGATGTTGCTTTCCGCGGTCGCCCTGCCCGTTGGTTTGCTCGTTTTCATGGTGCTCACGTGCATGGGAATCGCGCTTCCCGTTTGGAAGGCATGGAAGCACGCGCTTGACATGCCCGAGAAGCTCGAGAGCCAAGGGATCGAGCAGCTGCCGGAAAGGGAGGAAGCGTTCGCAGCCTCTTCGGAAAGCGGAATCGAACAGGCTTCCGATGAGGCGTTTTCCGTGGGAGCCAATGAGGGTCTTGCGAAAAGCCTGAAGCAGATGGCGGCCTTGCTCGCCGTTCCCCTCGTCGGACTCATGGTTCTCGCTTTGATGCTGAGCGTTCGGAGGTTCGTCGCCTTCAACCTCATCAACGCGGAGGTCATCGGCGGATTGATCGGTGCCGTTCTCGTCGCGCCTCTTGCCTTCCTGAGGAAGGCGAACCCCCTGCTTCCGTTCATCCATCAGCTTCTCATCCCGCTCTTTGCGCTGTTTCTCATCACTTTGAACAGCTTTCCCGAAGCGACGGGCCCTCTATGGTTGGCGGGGTGGCTCTCCTATGTGCTTTATGCTGCCGTGGGCATCCTAGCGATTGCAAGCCTCAATGCGATGGCCCATGCAAAGGAATTCTCTCCGGCGCTTATCTTCGGGATGACGCTTGCGAGCTTTGCGGTGATGAGCATGGTAGGGCGTTCCGTGGGGCTGCTTCCCCTCATGCAATATCAGGATGGCGGGCCGGTTCTGCTCGTCGTCAGCACGTTCTATTTCGCGTTCCTCTTAGCCGTGCCGCTCTTCACCAATTGGCGGCACTACCATGAACGGCGGGAAGAACCGGTGCCGACGGCCGACACGTCGAAGCGCTGCCGAGAGCTAGCGCAAGCGCATGGCCTCTCGCCGCGTGAGACGCAGATCCTCGATTTCCTTGGGCGCGGGCATGGCGTCACCTATATTGCGAACATGCTCGTGCTTTCCGAAAGTACCGTTCGCACACACGTCAAAAGCATCTACCGAAAGCTCGGCGTGTCATCGCGCGAAGAGGTCGTGTCGCTCGTGGAGCAACGATCCGACTGATTATTTGCGCAAGACAGCTTCATCAATATCAGGCGTGACAACATTGGGCGAAAAACCCAACTATAGCAGCTTAGGAGAGGTTGAATGGGGCCACTATTTCATCAAGAAGAGACTCAAGAGCTGACACATCAGTCATAGAGGCAATATACGCCTCGCACAGATGTGCAGGATCGGTCGCCCTAAGGTTAAGCTCCCAGCCCGCTTGGCGGGCAAGTTGGTTTGCGTGACTGATAAACACGATTGGTATCAGCAATCAGCAAATATTGGTACCGACGATCAACTGGGTTGGTACCGCGGATAAACAATCTTGGTGCTGCTTAGGCCGAGCCTACAATCCCGTTCGTGCGCCCAATACGAGGCGACGTGACGGAAAAGGGCTCGACGCCTATGTCAAGGAGCAGCTGGAAGACCAGGTGCGCAGGGCCATCGATGCCAACGAGCGCAAGGCGCTCACAAGCGGTGAAGAGGGTGCATAGCCCCAACTCGGATGCGGAGCATTTCGCGTTTCCGGACGAGACGGAGGCCCACGACGCCCTGCGCGAGGCCATCGCGAACTGCCTCACGAACGCGGACTACAACAAGCGCCGCGGCGTCGTCTTCCTATGGAGGGAGGACGGCCTTCACTTCTCCAACCCCGGCGGCTTCCGCGTCAGCATAGAAGACGCCTACATCGGCGGAAATTCCGACCCGCGCAACGAGACGATGATGAAGATGTTCACGCTCATCAACATCGGAGAGCGCGCCGGGGGCGGCATTCCCGACATGGTGAAGAAGTGGACTTCGGCAGGTTTTGGGAGACCGGTGCTCAGTGAGCAAGTGAACCCCGAGCGGTCGAGCATTTTCCTGCCGCTTGCCGTTGGATCTGACGGTAATGATGTCGGTAATGTCGGTAATGATGTCGGTAATGTTAGCGGTGGAACCGCAACAACCGAAGAACAAGTACTGCATCTCATTGCAGGCAATCCGAGAATCAGTGCGCAGAGCATTGCAGATAGCTTGGGAATGAGCAAACGGCATATCGAGAGAATCATAGCAGGGCTTCGTAAAGAGGGTGCTCTGATTCGCGAGAATGGCACTCGCGGTAGTTGGAGGATTCTTTCGTCAGATGTCGATCGCGAATAGGGTCGCGCAATACATAAAGGGATTCCGACCGTTTTCATCATCGGTCATACGAGCTTGCTACTTGAGAAAAACAGTGCAGCGAAAACCGGCAGCGACGGGAAGATTCATCCGACGGCGCGCGGCTAATCGATATTGCTTTCGATGAGCGAGAGCAGTTCCTGCTGCGAATGGATGTCGAGCTTTTTGTAGAGGTTCTTGCGGTGCGTGTTCACCGTGTTTTTCGAGATGAATAGCTGCTCTTCGATAAAGCGCACGTCGCGGCCCCGCGCGAGAAAGACGAGAATCTCCTTCTCACGTGCGGTGAGGTTGTATTTCTTCGCGATGGCTGTGCAGCGCTGCTCGATCGTCTCGTACGAGAGGTTGAAGAGCAGAGGCGAAAGCGAAAGCAGGGTTCGCTCTGGAAAGATCAGAGCATAGGCCACAACGATGATGAGGACCGCAGCCAAGCTCAAAACATCGAGGATAAACGATGCTTCGTCGCTTTGAAAGCTTGCCTGCAGGCTTTTGATGACGAGAAAGCCGAGAAGCTGAGCGAGGTATTGCAGCCCGAAAACGATGCCCACCACCTGCTTCACCGAGACCTTCTTCGTAAAGGCCACTCCCCATGAGAGCATCCAGATGGTCGGGGTGATAAGGGCGTAGGCAACGTAAATCGCCGTATAGGGGAAAAGGGCGAAACGCGATGAGAGGACGAGCATGCTTGAACCGACGACGCTCAAGATGAAGGAAACGCGATAGAAGAATTCGATGCGATACGATTGCACGCGGCTCAGGAGCATGAGAATGACAGCCATGACGGCTGACGTCGCGATGAAGACGAAGAGAAAGACGATCCAGAACAGGGAGACGTCGAGCGGCTCGGTGACGATGCCGATATGCGACGTCCAAACGCACTGGATGACGAAGGCAAAGCAGAAAGAAGCTGCGCCAAGGCGCCTTACGATCGAAGAGGACGAATTGT
The DNA here is from genome assembly GCA_947626195.1 of uncultured Eggerthellaceae bacterium. Taxonomy (GTDB): domain Bacteria; phylum Actinomycetota; class Coriobacteriia; order Coriobacteriales; family Eggerthellaceae; genus CANQRF01. The sequence continues at coordinate 30,890 of CANQRF010000009.1, read as the reverse complement.
CCTTTGGCTTCTTGCCGTCATCATGGTGCCAAGGCAACCCGTCGCTGTCGGAAACATCGTCAGAGTATTTTATGAGGCAATAGCAGGAGAGAAGCGGAAAGCCGAGCGCGAAGAGAACCTTTACGGTAACGCCGATCATCTCGAGGAAGATGAAGGGGATCCACTGAAGGCAAAAGGCGAGGCAGACGGGAACGAGCACTTCGCGCATGTCCGACGCGAGGATGATGCGCCCCCATGCAAGGGTCAGCGCGGCAATCGCGTATCCCGTCGCGGCTCCGAGGAAGAAGCTTACGAAGCGAAGCGTAACATCGTCGGCTTGGATGAATCCTCCCACAATGACGGCAAGGGTGCTGCAAATGGCACCGACGATCGCATGGCAATGTCGGGTCGCGACGGAAGCGGCATCGCTATGGCCATGCGCATTGGCGCGAAGGTGGAGATCGCCACGGGCGGCGACATGGGAAGCCATGCGTTCATCCCGTTGACGCCGATGGAGGGCATCGAATGCCTTTGGCTGAACAAGTATGGCAAGCGCTATTGCAACGAGGCCTTCGGCGGGCCTTTGCTCTCGGGCTGCGCTGGCGCACGTCAGCCGGGCGATATGGCCTACATCATCTGGGACTCCGATTGGGAGACCGTGTTCTTCAATCAACTCGCGGGGCATTTGGCGCCGAAGGAATGGGACGAGGAAACTGCCGCCACCATCAAGACCTACATGGATAATGCCGCAGCGGCGGGGGAGGAAGGCGACGACACGTCGGGCAAGTTTCTCTACTGCGCCGACACGCTCGATGAGCTGTGCGACTGGATGGGCATGGAGCCTGCTGTGAAGGCGAACGCCCTTGCGGCGATCGAGAAATGGAATGCGGCCCACGATGCCGGAGCTGACGCCGAGTTTGGGCGCGACCCCGAAACGATGTGGCCCATCGTCAACGGCCCCTTCTATGGATACCCCTGCTCGAAGCGCGTCGGCGGCGGCTCGCTGGTTTCCACCTCCGGCCTGCTCGTCACCGGTGAGCAGCAGGTGCAAGGCCAGGGCTTCGAGCCGATCAAGGGCCTCTTCGCAACCGGAAACACCTCCGGCGGGCGCTTCCCCATGGGCTACAACGGCATCATGAACGGTGTTTCCATCGGTATGGCGTTAACGCTTGGCTACACGCTGGGCGAATACCTTGCGACAGCCGACGACATCAACCAGTATTGCACGCTCGGCGCGAACAATGCCGAGGTGAAGCAGTCTGAGAACGGCATGGCTGGTCCGCCCATGGGTGGCGGCGAAGGCGGCGCGCCCGCTGGCGAGGGTGGTGCTCCTGCATAAGCCCCTCGTATAAGATTCAATAAGAAGTGAATGCCCTCTCGTCCCGCTCGGGCGAGGGGGCATTCGAGTTCCAGGGTCTCGCGGACGTTGAGTAGATTCGCCGCTCGCGCATTATGGCGAATCTCTCAACTGCTCGGCATTCACTCTCAACCCCCTCGCCCCTTCGCTAAAAGACTTATTTTGGGTTCGTGAGAAGTACTCTCTTAATCGAGTGGATTGGAGGATTATCCTGTAAGATAGGCGGAGGGCATATCAATGCCCTGATTGGCGCGATTCCGAGCGCCGCAACCTTCTGCGAGAAAGGAAACGCCTTGCCCCTCACCGATATTGAAATCGCACAGCAAGCACATCCGCTACCCATCGTTGAAGTCGCCAAAAAGATCGGCCTTTCCGAAGACGAGCTCGAACTCTATGGTCGCACGAAGGCGAAAGTCGACATCAACCCCTTAAAAGATCTGCCGCAAAAGGCGAAGCTGATTCTCGTCACCGCCATCAACCCGACGCCGGCAGGCGAGGGCAAGACGACGACCTCGGTCGGGCTTGCCGATGCGATGAACCTGATCGGAAAGAAGACCCTGCTTTGCCTGCGCGAGCCGTCGCTCGGGCCGGTGTTCGGCATCAAGGGCGGCGCTGCGGGCGGCGGCTATGCCCAGGTGATCCCCATGGAGGACATCAACCTCCATTTCACAGGCGATTTCCACGCCATCGGCGCAGCGAATAACCTGCTTGCCGCGATGCTCGACAACCACATCAAGCAGGGCAACGAGCTCGGCATCGACCCGCGTCGCGTGGTGTGGCGCCGTTGCGTGGATATGAACGACCGCCAGCTGCGCAATGTCGTCGACGGCCTTGGCAAGGTGACCGACGGCATGCCGCGCGAAGATGGCTTCGACATTACGGTCGCTTCTGAGATCATGGCGGTGTTCTGCCTTGCGAAAGACCTCACCGACCTGAAGGAGCGCCTCGCGCGCATGGTGATCGCCTACACCCATGACGGCAAGCCCGTCACGGCGGCGGATATTCGCGCCCAAGGCGCGATGTGCGCGCTGCTGAAAGATGCGATCAAGCCGAATCTCGTGCAGACGCTCGAGGGCAATCCGGCGTTTGTCCATGGCGGCCCCTTCGCAAACATCGCGCACGGTTGCAATTCGATCATCGCGACCACGACGGCGCTCAAGTTCGCCGATTATGTGGTCACGGAGGCGGGCTTCGGCGCCGACCTCGGCGCGGAGAAGTTCTTCGACATCAAATGCCGCATGGCGGGGCTTTCGCCCGATGCGGTGGTCATCGTGGCGACGGTGCGTGCCCTGAAATACAACGGCGGCGTCGCGCGCGCCGACCTCGGCGCGGAAAACCTCGAGGCGCTTGAGGCAGGGCTTGCGAACCTCGTGCAGCATGTGGACAACATCCAGAAAGTGTTTGGCCTGAATGCCGTCGTGGCGATCAACGAGTTTCCCACCGACACGCAGGCCGAGCTCGATCTCGTGCGGAAGCACTGCGAGGCGTCGGGTGTGAACGTGGCGCTCTCGCAGGTGTGGGCGAAGGGCGGTGAAGGCGGCAAGGAGCTTGCCGAAGAGGTGATTCGTCTTTGCGATGAGCCGAGCAACTTCACCTTCGCCTACAACACCGACGAGACGATCGAGCAGAAGCTCAACGACATCGCGACGAAGGTCTACCATGCCGACGGCGTCGATCTCACCTCCGAGGCGCAGAATCAGCTGCGTACCCTGAACGAGCTCGGCTTCGACAAGCTGCCGATCTGCATGGCGAAAACACAGTATTCCTTCAGTGACGACCCCGCCAAACTCGGTGCGCCGCGCGACTTCCGCATCACCGTGCGCAACCTGAAGGTGTCGGCGGGCGCAGGATTCGTCGTGGCTCTCACCGGCGACATCATGACGATGCCGGGTCTTCCGAAAGTGCCGGCGGCGGAGAACATCGACGTGACGCCCGATGGCAAGATCACGGGGCTGTTCTAACGCATTGAAAGGAGCCAGAGGTGGCAGACGAGGGAAAGCAGATCGACAAGGCGAAGATAGAGGATGCGATCAGGCAGCTTCTTGTCGCTATTGGCGAAGACCCCGAGCGCGAAGGTCTGCAGGGCACGCCTGAGCGCGTTGCGCGGGCATGCGAAGAGCTGTTCTACGGCATGCATGAAAACCCCGCCTCCCATCTGGCAAAACAGTTTACCGAAGATAAGCATGAGGAAATGGTGCTCATCCGCGACATCCCGTTCTCGTCGATGTGCGAGCACCACCTCCTTCCGTTCGTCGGCAAGGCCCATGTGGCGTACATCCCCAAAGGGGGGCACATCACGGGGCTCTCAAAGATCGCGCGTTGCGTGGAAGGGTTCGCGCGCAGGCTGCAGCTGCAGGAGCGCCTGACCGCACAGATCGCCGACGCCTTGGTGGAGGAACTTGACCCCATCGGCGCGCTTGTGGTGATCGAGGCCGAGCACAGCTGCATGACGATTCGCGGTGTGAAAAAGCCCGGCTCGGTCACGGTGACCTCGGCGGTGCGCGGCAGCTTCAAGAGCGACAGCCGCACGCGCGAGGAAGCGCTCTCGCTTTTGAGGCGATAAGGAGTGAGCTTCGACTATCGGGCGTATTTGACGGACGGCCGCTGGACGGGGTCGCGCCTTGGGCTTTCCCGCATGGCTGAGCTGCTGGAGCGCTTAGGGCGCCCGCAGGACGACTTGCGATTCGTGCACGTGGCGGGCACGAACGGGAAGGGCTCGGTCTGCGCTTATCTGTCGTCTATCTTGCGGTGTGCCGATTTGAAGGTGGGCGTTTTCTCAAGTCCGTGGCTTGTCGATTTCGAAGAGCAGATACAGATCGACGGTGTGAACATTTCCCCTGATGAGCTGCGGGAAATTGCGGAAGTCATCCGCGATGCGGCAGATGCGATGGATGACCATCCCACCGAATTTGAGATGGTGTTCGCTGCGGCGCTTTGCGCGTTCGCGCGGGCACAATGTGAAATGGTGATTCTCGAAGTGGGCCTCGGAGGTCGCCTCGACGCGACCAATGTGATCGATGCGCCTGAAGTATGCGTCATCACGCCGATCGGCTTCGACCACACACACATTCTTGGCGATACGATTGAGGCGATCGCGCGGGAGAAGGCAGACATCATCAAGCGAGGGACGTGCGTGGTCGCGTGCTCGCAGGAGGCAGACGCCGCTCGGGTGATTGCCGATCGTGCGAAGGAGATGGGGGCACCGTTTATCGTGTGCGATGCTGGCAGTCTCTCGTTGGGTGCCGTTGACGAAGGTCTTGCCGTGCGCACGTTCGCTTATCGTGACAAAACCTATCGCACGCAGATGCTCGCGTCGTACCAGCCGAGCAATGCCGCCCTTGCGATTGAAGCGGCTCGGGTGCTGCGAGAGCGCGGGTTTGCGATTCCCGATGCGGCGATTGAAGAAGGCATCGCGCAGGCGCAGCTGGTCGGGCGATTCCAGATCGTTGGGCGCAACCCGCTGACGATCATCGATGGCAGCCATAACCCGATGGGCGTTCGAGCGCTCATGGAAACGCTTGAAGATATGTGCGGGAAAAAGCACTGTGTGTTCGTGATGGGCGTTCTTGCCGACAAAGATGTGGAAACTATGGCGGAGACAGCGATGCCCCATGCTGAGGCATTCGTCACGGTGACGCCGCCAAACCCTCGGGCGCTATCAGGCGAAAGGCTCGCTGAGCTGATTGCTGCGAAGGCGCTGGCGCTGGGATATGATGGGCAAGGGGAGTCTCCGTTAGTGCAGGTGGCGGAAAGCGCTGCCAAGGCGCTTCATATGGCGTGCGAGCGAGGAAGCGAAGGTGTCGTGTGCGCCTTCGGCAGCCTCTATCTGGTCGGCGATTATCTCCGCGCCCTTGAAAACGAAGGTTTCGGGCAAACGAAGAGAGGATAAACGATGTACGGACTTCGAACGGAAGGGCATTTCGACGCGGCTCACTTTCTCTCGGACTATGAGGGAAAATGCGAGAACCTTCACGGTCACCGCTGGAAGGTCGTCGTCTATCTTCAGCAGGCCGAGCTGCAGAAAGAGGGCCAGGCACGCGATATGGTCATCGATTTCGCCGACTTCAAGGCGGCGCTTAAGCGTGTGCTCGATGAGTTCGACCATCGCCTGATCGTGGAAGAAGGCTCCCTCGAAGCCGAGACGATACGCCAACTCGAGAAAGAGACGTTTCGTCTCGCGGTGGTGCCGTTTCGTACGACGGCGGAAAACCTTGCGCGCTATGTTTGCGAAAGGCTCATGGAGGATGGGCTTCCCGTCGAGCACGTGGAAATGTATGAAACCGACCTCAACTGCGCGCTGTACTATCCGCTGTTCTGACGAACAGCGCGCAAAGCCTCGCACGGACCAGGTACATCATTCGTGCAGCATCCTCGCTAACTTACATCGCCCACCTCAAAGCCAATGAAACCTTAAAACGTGTAATTTTAGTGGTATGTGAAAGCTCAAAAACGTGTAAAAAACCAGGTATGCGAAAACTCAAAATGTGAAAGAGGCGTGCAATATGTTCTCCATACGCGCCCTCGCTTCATTACTACGCCCTCCTGTGTAAAATATGTTTGAGATAACTGAAAGAAAGGCGAATGAATGGCTGAGATTTGGAAGGGTGCGCCGGTTGCGAAAGCGATAAACGAGCGCACCGAGCAGGTTGTTAAATCGCTTGTTGAACAGGGGATACAGCCTTGCTTGGCGATCGTCCGCGTGGGCGAGCGCCCCGACGACATCGCCTATGAGCGCAGCAGCGTGAAGGCGCTCGATCGCCTTGGTATGCAAGCACGTCTTCTCGCCTTTCCCGAAACGATCTCTCAGGCGGAAATGGAAGATGCGATCACCGCGCTGAACGACGATGAAGCGGTGAATGGCATTCTCCTTCTGCGCCCGCTTCCGCGAACGCTCGATCAAAACGCCCTCCTTAATATGATCAACCCCGTGAAAGACGTGGATGGCGTGACGCCCATCTCATTCGCTACCGTTTACGCCGGTTACGGTGAAGGCTTCGCGCCCTGCGATGCCGAGGCGGCGATTAAGATGCTCACCGGCAACGGCGTCAATCTGAAAGGGAAGGACATCGTGGTGGTGGGGCATTCCCTTGTTGCGGGTCGCGCCATCGCGGCGCTCGCGCTTCTGCAGGATGCCACGCCGACGATCTGCCATATTAATTCCGTCGATGTGGCGGCGCACACGCGCACGGCTGAAATCGTTGTGTTGGCAACGGGAAATACCGAAGGCTTCGGTGCCGAGTTCTTCTCGCCGGAGCAGATGGTCATCGATGTGGGCATCGGCGTCAGCAAGAAGACCGGCTTGCTTGCCGGTGATGCGGATTTCGAAACGGTGGAACCGCTGGTCGCCGCCATCACGCCCGTCCCCGGCGGCATCGGGCCTCTCACCGTGAGCGTGCTTATGGCGCACGTTGCCCAGGCGGCGTGCAGGCAGGCGGGAATTTCTTGCTAACTTCGCGCGAAGGAGGCTTGCGCGAAGGAAGCTCGCGCTAAAGGCTTCGGCCAATAATTACGCGCTGATCACTTTGCCGCACGCGATATGATCGCGGGTCACACGTGTGCCGTCGGCAAGCGTGCAGTCAGGGCAAATCTCAAGCAAGGGGGTCACGACGAAATCCCGCTCGAGTGCGCGCGGATGCGGCAGGGTGAGCGCGGGGTCGGCAGAGCAAAAGCCCTCGTAGTCGATGATGTCGATGTCAATCGTGCGCGGGGCGTTGGGGAAGGGCCTCGTGCGTCCGAGCAAGTCCTCGATAAAGTGCAGCTGATCGAGCAGCAGATAAGGCGGCAGGGCGGTCTCGATGAGCGCAACTGTGTTGGTAAATGCTTCCTGCTCTTCGTAATAGGCGGGTTCGCTTTTCACGAAGGGTGCGACGGAGACAACGCGGGTTTCGGGAAGCAGGCGAATCGCGTCGAGAGCTTGTTCGATGAGCGCAGGTGCGTCACCGACGTTTCCGCCGAAGGCGAGAATGACTCGCCGAGTAGGCGAAATCTCAAAAACATCCGCCGTGCCCTCGCCCTTGTTTTCGAGAAAGTCCCACCCCGAGGGCTTTCGTCCCACGTGGATGGCGGCGATGCCCCCCATGAGGTTCTTCCATGAGATGTTCTCAAACCCCGCATCGGAAAGCATCGTGGCGAACGTTTCCTGCGCGGGGAAGGCGCGAATCGACTGCGTGAGGTAATGGAATACGCTGGAGTTTCCCGTGAGCAGCTTGCCCCAAAGCGGAATGCCAAAGGCGAGGTACGTCCGATAAAGGGTGGCCCAAAGCGGATTGGTCGGCTGCGAGAACTCCAAGCAGGCGAAGGTGCCGCCCGGTGCAAGGACGCGGTAAATCTCGGCGAGTGCGCGCCCGCGCTCGGGCATGTTGCGAATGCCATAGGCCATCGTCACGGTGGAAAATGAGTTGTCGGGGAAGGGCATTTGCTGGGCATCCACTTCCAGAAAGGTGATGGGAACGCCGCAAGCTTCGCCCTCCTCATAGCGTGCTTTCGCCACATCGAGCATCGCCGGCACAAGGTCGGTGCACCAGATGGCCTGGGGGTGCTTCTTCCGCGCGCAGGCGAACGTTATCTCGCCGGTTCCCGCTGCCACATCGAGCAGCAGCGATTTCCCATTGAGCGGCGCCGTTTCCACCAAGCGCTTCGTCCATTGAACGCAGAATCCGAACGATGAGAGGCGGTTGAAGATGTCGTAACGGTCGGCGATGCCGGTGAAAATCGCCCGCGTCCGATTCGCAGCGAGCTCGGCGGGCGCCGCGTTGCCGGTAGCTGGATCGATGCTTGTCATGGCAGAGTGAGTGTGGTGAGCGGGGTGAGCAAGGTGGGCTTGGTGAGCAAGGTGGGCGTGCGGCTCAGCTGGTTGGCCTGCAAGGGAGTCGTTATGGTTTTGTGTGGCGCTCATCCAGTTCTCCTTCGTCGGGTGTCCGACATTCTACGCTATTTCGCACCCCGTCAGTCGTTCCAAGCGTCATTCGTTGAAGATAAAGCTCTCCCGAAGCGCCCTCCCGAAGCGCTCCCCATGCTAATTCTCAGCTCGGAGGTCGACGATGGGCTTTTCATCGAAACGCGCGATGAAACCCGTGTGGTGCGGGGAGTTTATTCGTGAAGGTGCTATCATGGCCTGATACGTCTTTTGGCCGGAAAACGAAGGGATGCGATGCTGCTCAAGGCTCGATATGTTTTGCCGATTTCCGCCGACATCATTGTCGACGGAGGCGTCGTCGTGCGCGATGGGGCGATCGCCGACGTCGGGCCTTTCAATGTGGTGCGGCTCCGCAACCCTGAGGAGGAGGTCGTCGATTACGGAACGGCTGCCTTGATGCCCGGGCTCGTGGACGTGCACACGCACCTCGAGTATTCGGTCATGCGCGGCTTTTCTCCCGATCTTCCCTATGTGCGGTGGGTGTTCGAAATGCTTCGTCAAGCGGCGAAGATGGATCCAAACGATTGGTACGACTCGGCGATTTTGGGTGGCCTTGAGGCGCTTTCAAACGGCATTACCTGCATCGGCGACATCACCGCGCGCAAGGAGATGGCGAAAGCCACTTCTGAGCTTGGCCTGAGAGCCGTCCTTTACCGCGAGGTCGGCGCGATGGACAAGCGTCGCGTGGGGTATGCGATGAATCAAGCGGCGCGCGACATCGCCGATTGGGCCGAGCTCTATGCTTCCGACCTGCTCCATATCGGCATCGCTCCGGCACCGGTGTTTTTGTGCCATCCGCTTGTCTATAGCAAGGTCGCCGCCTTTGCCCGCGATGAGGGCCTGCCTGTTGCGATGCGTTTGGCGGGCAGCCGCGAAGAGGTGAATTTCGTTCGCTATGGATCGTCGCCCCTCGCCGTCGACACGATGAACGATCGCGGCGGATACGTGGAGCTGCCCCCGTGGCTTCCGACGGGCGCTTCCCCCATTCGCTACGCGCTGAACTGGGGTGCGTTCGAAGCGGATCACGTGCTGGTGATCCATGCCATCCATATCGATGAGGACGATTTGCGCAAGATGAGGGAATATCAGGTGGCGGTGGGCGTGTGCCCGCGTTGCAGCGCGCAGCTGGGCATGGGCGTCGCGTCGATCGAAGAGCTGGTTCGCTCTGGCTTGGCTGTCGGTGTCGGCACCGATTCGCCTGCCGCCGTGGATTCGATCGATGTCTTCCGCGAGCTCGCTATCGGGATGCTGCTGCAACGGGCGACCCATTCCCATGAGTTCACCGATGCGAAGATGATGCTGCGCCTTGCCACCGAGGGCGGGGCCCGTGCGTTGGGTTTGGAAGACAGCATCGGCACGCTCGATGTGGGAAAGCGCGCCGACATCATCGCCGTCGACCTTTCCGTGGCGGGGCAAACGCCGCTTTTGAACATCGAATCGACGATCGTGAACACCTGCACCGGCAACGATGTTTTGATGACCATGGTCGATGGCGCGGTGCTCTATGAGAAGAGCCAGTGGCACGTCGATGTGGAAGTGGCGCGCAATATCGTGCGGATCATCGAGATTCGCAATAAATTGAGGATGTAGAGATGGCACAGGGAAAGCAATCAAAGCAGTCAAAGAACAAGAACGCCTCGAAGCTCACGCGGGCCCAGCGAGCGGCGCGGGTGCAAGCGGCGCAGGAACGACAGCGGCTTGAGGAAGAGCGCCGCGCAAAGTCGATGAGGACGAAGCAGATTTTCACCATTGTGGTGTGTATCATATTGGTTTTAGCATTGGGAATTCCGACGATCGCCTTGACGGTGCTTGCGTCGTAGAAAGGAAAAACGATGTTTGGCATAAGCGGCTTTGAGTTTTTTCTCATACTGCTTTTTGGCTTTCTGATCTTTGGGCCGGACAAGCTTCCCGCGCTGGCGGAAACGATCGGAAAGGCGATCAACAAATTCCGCGGCGCTCAGGAAGAGATGAGCAGCGTGCTGAAAACCGAATCGGGAGATGTCGCCGACGCGCTGAACAATCCGCTCGACACGCTCGAGAAAGTGGCCGATCAGGCGGCTGGCACCGCAAAGGCGGGAGCGGCTGCGGCAACGGCTGCCGCTGGTGCGGGGGCTGCGAAGGCGAAATCTGCGGCGAAGGCAGGAGCCGCGAAGGCTGGGGCTGCGGAGAAGAAGCCTGCGACATCGAAAAGCTCTTCGGCAGCGGCGAAGAAAGGCCCTGCTAAGGAGGCGGAAGCTGCCAAGGCCGAGGAGAAATCACAGGAAAAGCCTGCGCAAGAGCCCGACAAAGAACCCGTGAAAGAAACTGCAAAAGAGCCCGCGAATGAGCCTGCGCAGGAGCCCGAGCCCACGTCGTTTTCGGCGCGCAAAGCGAAGCATGATCGCGAGCGCGAGGAGAAGCGCATCGCCGAGCAGAAAGCCGCCGACGAGGCGTGGATGAAGGAGAAAGAGGCGAAGGACGCCGAGACGCGTGAGCGTGCCCGCGCCCATGCGGTGAAGGTTTCAGCTGAGGCACGCAAGCGCCTTGAGGAACAGCGCGTCGAGCAGGAAAAGGCAAAAGCCTCCGAGGCGGAGAAAACCTCGAAAAAAACCTCTAAAATATCCGAAGCGAACGACGGGAAGGAGGAATAGCGATGCCAATCGGTCCGGCGCGTATGCCGCTTTTCGATCACTTGGGCGAGCTGCGCATGCGTCTCGTGCGCATCGTCGCGTGCCTGGGTATTGCCGTCATCGTCTTCTATTTCGCCGCACCCACGATGGGGCAGTTCCTGCTCCTTCCAATTGACGGCTTCATTCCCAATGACGGGACGGGCTATGCCGACCTCGTCGCCCTCGATCCGTTTGAAGCATTTGCCGTAAGGTTCCAGATCTCCCTCTGGGCGGGTGTTGTGGCCACCGCGCCCGTCATCCTGTGGCAGCTGCTCGCGTTCTTCCTTCCGGCGCTGAAGCCGAAGGAGCGCAAGTGGTTCTTGCCGACCTTCATCGCGGCGGTGGCGCTTTTCATCTTCGGGACGATCTTCTGCTACTTCATGATCCTCCCGCCAGCGTTCCAATGGCTGACCGAGCAGGCGTTCGGCCTTGGCACGGTGATGCCGCGCATGTCCAGCTATATCGACGTCATCATCAAATTCGAGCTGGGCTTCGGCCTGGCGTTTGAGCTGCCGCTTGTCATCTTCTATCTGGTGATCTTCGATATTGTGCCATATAAGAAGCTGCGTGCCAGCTGGCGCGTGGTCTACGTGGTGCTCATGGTGCTCTGCGCCGTGATCACGCTCGACGCGAGTCCGGTGACGATGCTTCTCATGTTCGCGGCAATTATCGTGCTCTATGAGGCGTCGCTTTTGGTTGCGCGCATCGTCTTGGCCAAGCGCATCAAGCGAAAGGCCGCGGAGGAAGCTGCCGAAGAGGCGGCGGATGCCTAAGCGCGTCTGAGGATTGCCGTGCACGAGTTAGGCTTGATGACAGGAGTGGTGGATGCGGTCTGCGAGGCCGCGCGCAACGCCGGAGCAACGCGCGTCTATGAGGTGCATCTTTCGATCGGTGAAATGACGGAGGCGATTCCCGATGCGCTCGAGTTCGCCTTTGAGGTGCTGTCCGGCCAGGAGCCTCTGCTTGAGGGCGCGCAGCTTTTCATAAAAGAGGTTTCGCCGCGAAGCGTTTGCCATGCATGTGGCGAGGAGTTCTCCCACGACCGTTTCCATCGAACGTGCCCCTCGTGCGGAAGCCTTCAAACAGAGCTCATCGCGGGGCGCGATTTGACCATCGATTCGATTGAGGCGGAGGTGCCCGACGATGAGAGGAGCGTTTAGCGTTCCTGCAAGGCAAACCGACGTAAGGCAAACCATGCCGATGCAAGGCAAGCCGACGTAAGACAAGCCTTTGCAAGGCGAGCTCATCAAAGGAAAAACCAAGGCGTAAGGAGAAAGCGCGAATGCAGATAGACATCAACAAATCGGTTTTCGAGAAGAACGACGCGCTCGCATCGCAGCTGCGCAAACGTTTTGCCGAGAACCATGTGTATGTGGTGGACATATGCGCGAGCCCGGGGGCGGGGAAGACCTCGACCATCCTTGCCACCATCGACGCGCTCTGCGACGAGTTCAACATCGCCGTGATCGAGGGCGACATCGCCAGCTCGGTGGACGCCGAGCGCATCAAGGCCGCTGGCATTCCCGCCGTGCAGATCAACACGGGAGGCGCCTGCCATCTGGAGAGCTCCATGATCACCCGCGCGGTGGATGTGCTCGACCTTGAAAGGCTCGATCTCATCATCGTTGAGAACGTGGGCAATCTCGTTTGCCCGACGGATTTCGACCTCGGCGAGAATGCGAAGGTCATCATCCTCTCGGTGCCCGAGGGCGACGACAAGCCGCTGAAATACCCCGGCATCTTCGAGGTCTCGCAGGCGGTCATCCTGAACAAGGTGGACACCGCGCCGCTCTTCAACTTCGATGAAGAGGCGTTTCGCGATGCTGTGCAGACGCTGAACCCGAACGCGCCGATCTTCCCCATATCCGCGACGGCGGGACAGGGCGTCGAAGAGTGGACGGAATGGCTTGCCGGTGAAATTCGTCGGGTGCAGGAAACCTGATGTTCATAAAGTCCGGCATTCGGAGACTTATACTCTGTGTGGAGTTCAAGGGGCCCGACAATCAGCAACCTTGATGCGAAAAAGAGCGCTCAAGGAAGCTCTGAAGCCCGAAGGAGGACAACGCATGGAAGCTCAGGAGAAATATCTCGTCTGCATGGAGGCGACGCGCGAATTCATGGCGGAATCAGGGCTCACCGACGTGATCATCGGCCTTTCGGGGGGCATCGATTCGAGCCTTGTCGCGGCGATCGCCGTCGATGCGTTGGGTGCCGAACACGTGCACGGCGTGCTGCTTCCTGGGCCTTATTCGAGTGAGCATTCCGTTGACGATGCCGTTGATCTTGCCGAAAGGCTTGGCATCGGCTATTCGACTGTTTCCATCACGAAGCCCTATGAGGCGTTTGCCGGGGTTCTCGCCGAACCGTGCGGGGGAGCGCTTTCCGGCACGGCGGCGGAGAACACGCAGGCGCGATGCCGCACGGTGTGCCTCATGGCGCTTGCGAACGCCTACAACTGGGTGATGCTCAACACGGGAAACAAGAGCGAGGCGGCTATGGGGTATTCGACGCTCTATGGCGACACGGCCGGCATGTTCGCGCCGATCGGCGGGCTGTATAAGACCGACGTGTATGCCGTCGCGCGCTGGAGAAACGAAGAGAGCGATTTCAAGCGCGAGGTGCCGCCTATCCCTGAGCATGTGCTCACGAAGCCGCCGAGTGCCGAGCTCGCCCCCGATCAGAAGGACGAATCGAGCTTGGGAATCTCCTATGACGAGCTCGATTGCATTCTCATCGCCGCTAATGAGCAAGGTCTGAGTGTTGAGGACATCGTTGCGCAGGGCTTTCCGCGCGAGCAGGTGGAGCGCGTGCTCGATCGCTATCGCCGTTATGCGTTCAAACGCGAGATGGAGCCCCCATTCCCCGCCATCAATTACGCTCTTTAAGTGCGGTCCCGCCTGCGTTGATTTTTCGCAATTTTCCAACAACAACTCGGAAAGCTCCATGAGTGCACTCGGGATCCTCTTGGAGCTTTCCGACTACGCGATGGGTTTTATGTTTACTTAGTGCTTACTTGCTGGTGGCGTACTCGCCCGCCGTCTCGCCTGCGATAAGGCCGGATGCTTGCGAGAACCCGTTCGCCGATCCGCCGGCGACGTAGGGAATAGACATGATATCGGCATCGACGCCCCCCATGAACAGGTTCTCCAGGGGGTTGTTGTCGGAATCGAGCACGTGGCAGTCCGCGTCGGTCATGATACCGCCCAGAGTGCAGTATGCGTTAGGGTGCGCCTGAACCGCATAGAAGGGTGGCGTGCTCATGCGGTGCATGAGGTTCGCGGGGTTGTTGTAAAGCTCGTCGAGGCCTGCGTCACAATAAGAGTTGTACTTCTGCACCGTGTCGACGAGGTTCTCAAGGCCCGCGGCGTCGGCGAGCTCCTCAATGCTGTCGGCTTTGAAGATCCAGCCCTCGGACACTCCTTGATCGAGACCATCTTGCAGGCCTTCGAGCTTCTTGCCCTTCGACAGGCGGGCCATGCGGGAGTCGCCATTGAGGTCGCCGAGGTCGGCCTGGTTGACGAACTCAATGAAGTCCTGATCCATGAGCGAGTAGTATTCGCGGACGCGGATAAAGGGCTCGGCGCAATGCATCGCCTTCTTATTGGCAACCCATTCGGGCATGAAGCGCTCGCCGTTGCTATCGACCAGAGGGGTGCCGAAGAAGCAGGCTTCCAGGGCGGCGTTGCCTAACCCCGCGTAAAGGTTCGTGGCGCCAAACTCGCTCGAACACAGCGAGAAATTCTTGCCCAGGTGTCCGCCGGCTGAGATCGCCATCTTGATGCCGCTGCCCGTGCGGGTTGCATTGCCCACGTTTTTGACCTTGGCGCCGCGGTAATACTCGGCCACCATCTCCTCGTCGCCTATGAAGCCGCCCGTGCACAGCACGACGGCCTTGGCCTTGATGTCGAGCGGTTTGCCGTCAGAGATGCACCGCACGCCGACGATCTGGCCGTCTTCGAACAACAGCTGCTCGCCAGTGGTGTTGAACATGCTAGTAATGCCGACTTTGTCGAGGGCGGCCTGCCATAGATCCGCACGCTCTTGGCCCCTCGTCATGTAGGGATGGCCTGCAAGCTGACCCAGTTCGGCTGGAGTGAGCTCCTTTTTCTCCGGAAGCTGGACTACCTGGACTTCCACGCCCGCATCGATGACGTTTTGGGACGACCGGCAAGACGCCTCGAGCATGTGACGCAGCAGCGCGAGGTTTCCGGTGTAGTTGGACATCTCGTTGTAGGCGTTGTATACGTCGTCGACGGTGTAGCAGAAGGGCTGCTCCTTCTGAAGCGAATCGCCCACGCATAGATACCCGGCAGTGCTGATGTTTGTGGTGCCGGACATATCCGGAGCGCTATCCACCACGACGACGTCGGCGCCTTTCGAGCGGGCGCCCATGGCCGCCTGGAAGCCGGAAGTGCCAAGGCCGATGACGGCCACGTCGGTCTCGATGGTCTGCTCCGCCGGCTCGAGGGCGACTTCCGATTCAGTAGCGTCCGCCTCTGCGGTCTTGACAGAATCCTCGCCCTGGGCCTGCGGCGCGCAAGCGGATATGCCGAAGCTCGCCAGTCCGGCGGCGCCGATGGCCGCCCCCATCATGAAGTCGCGGCGTGAGATAGCGTGCTCTTTTGCCATTGTCATTCCTTCCTCCTTGAGGTTAGTCTCCGGGTCGCTCCTTTTGAGCCCACTGTGGCATCGCGACCCGATGTGATATATTGTTTGCGTGGTCGGTCGAGCCGTGCAATCTTATTGATTGCTGATTTTCGGCGTGCACGACCTCAGTACGAGCGTCTTATTGAGATGGTTGACCTGCGGAAACACATTAACGATGGACAAGACCTTTAGAACAAAGGTGCTCGGAGCCCTGTCGTTGGGGCTCTGCTTGGCAGCGCTCGAGGCCCGCCAGTACGCCACCAAGGCCACCAACGCCACCCAAGGCGAAGGGGGTTCCCTCTCCATGCTCGCCGTTGCGGTGTTCGTGGCGCTGGCCTTCGCGGCGGTGTTCGTCGTGCTTCGCAGGGTTCGGGGCCGCGTTCTCCTCGTAGCCACATTCGCCGTGCTTACCGCCCTGCAGTCGCTGCCGCCTTTGCTTCGCATCACCGTCATGCCCGGTTCGTTGATGCCGGCTCTCCAACCCGTGATGGCCGCTGCCGCGGACGCCTATTCGGCCGCGTTCGTGCTCTTGGCGGTTCTGATGATGCGCGCCTGGGGCTCGGGCTCCGTGAAGGCGTTCATCGCCGCCTTCGGGTTTTCGGGAGCCGTGCAGCTGATGGCCGTTCTGCTCCGGCCCGAGGTGACCGAAGGGATCGTGACCGTCTTCCCATTGGCGAGCCTTCTCTCGTTCGCGCTGTTCCTTGAGGGCGTGCCTGACTGGGCCCTCGCCGCTGACGCGGGCTCGCCCCGCTCCGAATCCGACGGCACCCCCGGCGACTTCTCGGTGGGTCGCGCAATACAGCCACTGGTGCCGGTGCTGGTTCTCGGGCTCTTTCTCGCTGGGGCCCTGCTTGTGGCTACCTTCGCCACGACGCTCCCCTATCGCGCCGAAGCAGGCACAGGGCTACTCGTGCAGCTGTTCGGCGCGCTGGGCAGCCTCGGTACTGCCCTGATCCTTGGCGTCTTTCAGGGACGTTTTCTCGGCATCGGGCGGGTGGCGCTCGCCTTCCTTGTGTCGCTCGTAGCGCTGATCGCTACTTTGTTCGTTTCCGTGACCACTCATTCCGTGTATGCCCTGCTGGCACTTTGCCTGTTTCACCGGCTCGCCTACGGTACCGTGTATTACCTGGCGTGGGCGCTTTGCTCGGCGCCGTTGGGGCGCACCTGTTTGGAAGCCCGCTTTGTCACAGCCTTTCTTGCGCTTAGGCTGGGCTGGGTGGCCGGCATGGTGGTGTTCCTGCGGCCGATACTCTCCGGTGGAGGCTCCTCCGCTCTCGCCGTGGGCGGTTGCGGCCTGGCCATTGCCGCCATCGATATCGTCTTCTTCGCCCGACTGCTCCAAGGCCTGGAGCGGCGAAGCGAGACGACAAAGGCTAGGGGCGTCTCGGAGGTTCGCGCCGGGGCAGCATCGTCCGCAGCGCACACTCAGGCGGCAGAGAATCGAGATGAATCCTCGCTCGGCGACTGTGGCCCGGAGCCGACGTTCGAGGACACCTGCCGAACCCTAGCGAGGTGCCACTGCCTGACCCCGCGCGAGTCCGAGGTGCTCTTGTTGCTGGCCAAGGGCCGCACGGCGCCTTACATAATGCGCGAGATGGTGTTGTCGGACGGCACGGTGAGGACCCATATCTATCATGTCTACAAGAAGCTCGGCGTGCATAGCCAGCAGGAGCTCATCGACATGGTGGACGAGGCGCAAAGGTTCTCCACAAGCTAACTAACCCACGGTGGCCGCAACGCAGAGCCTTCCAACAGCCAACCTCTCCCTCGTTTCTAGCGTCGTTGCTTAATATGCTTTCCTTGCCCTTAAGCTTAATGAGAATAAAGAATCGAGATGACGCTTTGTTGAAAAAAGGCGGCTTTGGCGAAGTGGGCTCTCAAGCGTCGTTACTATATTGCGTATGAAAGCAAAGGACGTTCTCTATAACTCGGTCCCGATGACAGTGACCGATTGGCTTGTCGATATCGTGATTGCGGCAGGCGCCTTCGGCTTCGGCATTTTGCAGCTGACGCTCAGCGCAAACAGCCTGCTCTTCGATGAGTTCACGAGACGAATGATCAATGTTCAGCCACTCATCCCCTCGGCGATCGGCCTGTTCTATGTAGCTCTGACAACGGTTCCTCTCGTTGTCAGACGCCGCTTGCCTTGGGTGGTGCTTGCCTTCATCCTCGTTTCGTGGGCGGTGCTTCAGGCCCAGTTCCAGATCGTTAGCATATCGCCGGTCGGTCCGATGATCGCCGTGTTCACCGTCGCGTTTGAGCGAACGCGCATTGAGGCGCTCATCGCGGGCAGCGTGGCCGTCGTTCTCGTAGCGCTCGTTCCCGTGCATACGAACGCGCAGATTCTCACGCAGCTCACGATCGTGCAGAACATTGCGCTCATCGTGGCGGCGGCGCTTGCGGGATACGCCTTCCATCTGCGGCAGGATTACGTCCGCGAGGCCGAGGAACGGGCCCGAGCAGCCGAGCTCTCGCTTCATCGGGAGGCAGAGCGGCGCGTCGAAGAGGAGCGCGTGCGCATCGCGCGCGAGGTCCACGACATCACGGCGCACTCGCTTTCGGCGGTGAGCATACAAGCGGCAGCAGCCGAGCGGCTCATCGACAAAGACCCCACGGCGGCGAAGGAATCCATCCGCACGGTGAGGCAGACCGCTAAATCATCGCTCAACGACATTCGTGCGCTCATCGGTGTTTTGCGGGCGGGGGACGAAAGACCCGAGCAGCAGCCGACGCAGGGCACCGACCGCCTCGGCGACCTTGTGGAATACCTGAAGGGCGCTGGCATCAACGCGACGCTCGATGTGAAGGGCTACGAACGGAGCGAGGTGCCCGCGCACATCGATGTGGCGTTTTTCGGCATCGCGCGTGAGGCGATGACCAACATCGTGCGGCATGCCCACGCGAAGAATGCCGCCATCGTTCTCACGAGCAACGGCGAAGAGGCCAGCTTGACGGTGAAAGACGATGGAAGCGGCACGTTTGGCGATCAGGGGAGCGAAGGCTCAGGACATGGTATTGAAGGGATGCGTGAGCGCGTGAGATTGCTCGGCGGTTCGTTCGAGGCGGGAGATCTCGCCGAGGGCGGATTCGTCGTCTGGGCGCGCGTTCCGATTGCGCGCGGCGAGGAGGCATAGGGCATGGCGGATCCCATTCAGGTTTTGGTGGTTGACGATCAGGATCTCGTGCGAAGCGGCTTCGTCGCCATTCTCTCGTCTTATGAGGGAATCGAAGTCGTCGGGCAGGCGCGCAACGGCGTTGAGGCGGTGGCGCGCGCACAGGAGCTCAAGCCCGACGTCGTGCTCATGGACATTCGCATGCCGGAGAAGGATGGCATCCAAGCGACGCGCGACATCACCGAGAACCCCCTGCTTCGCAAAACACACGTGCTCGTGCTGACGACCTTCGACATTGACGAATATGTGTATGATGCGCTCGAGGCGGGTGCGAGCGGCTTTCTGCTGAAGGACGCCGAGCCCGACGACATCGTTTCGGCCATACATATCGTGGCGGCAGGGGATGCCCTCATCCAGCCGTCGGTGATGAGCCGGCTCGTGGAGACTTTCGTGGCGGCACGGCCTCGTGCGGGATTGGGCGGCTCGGAAGAGAAGCGGGAGCGCCAGGCGGCGCTCGAAACGCTCACCGACCGCGAGCGCGAGATTCTCGTTTTGGTGGCGCGCGGGCTGAGCAACGACGAAATCGCCGAGCGTCTGTTCATCTCGCCGGCAACGGTGAAAACGCATCTCGCACGCATCATGAGCAAAACGAAGGCGCACGATCGCGCGCAGCTCGTCGTGTTCTCCTATGAGACGGGCATCGTGACGCCGAGCGCGTAACCGTGGGCTTCGCCGCGCGTGTGAGCTTCGCCGCGCATTGTGCTGAACGTCTCATCAGTCGCTTAGTCGATACGTTTTTCGCGCGTCTTGGCAGCTCTATCCGAGCCGCGCAATCGATTCGCGCGTCTCCTGCGGAGAAAATGCGAAAACACCTTGCATTCATCTCGCGCAATGCTATCATGGCAACCTGTTTAGCACTCTTAGGCTTTGAGTGCTAGCACCAACCGCTTGGGATTAACAGGAACGAGTTCCCTGATAACCGCAGGAAAGTTTTCGATTGAAAGGAAGGCGTCATATGAGTTTAAAGCCACTCGGCGATCGCGTTATCGTCAAGGCCGACGAAGTGGAGCAGACCACCGCTTCTGGTCTTTATCTGGCATCTGAATCGAAGGAAAAGCCCACGACCGGCATTGTGAGAGCGGTTGGCGAGGGCAAGCTCGACAAGGAGGGCAAGCATCTGCCGATGCCCGTCGCCGTCGGCGACCACGTGATCTTCGGCAAATATGGCGGCACGGAAGTCGACATCGACAACGAGACCGTGCTCATCCTTCGCGCCGACGACATCTACGCCGTCATCGAGTAAAGGCGGGAACTGCACGAAGGCGCCCAGCGCAGTGGGGCGGCCTTTCGAAACAGGGGCGCTTCGATTGACGAAGCTGCCCGAGAAACGACGAACTATGAGACTTATTGCGAAAGGATAGAGGAATGGCGAAAGAGATTAAGTTTGAGGCTGAGGCACGCAGCCGTTTGGCGGCCGGAGTGAGCAAGCTCTCGGATGCCGTGAAGGTAACGCTTGGCCCGAAGGGCCGCTATGTGGCGCTTGAGAAATCATACGGCGCACCGGTCATCACCAACGACGGCGTGACGGTTGCCCGTGAGATCGAGCTCGAGGATCCGGTTGAGAACATGGGCGCCCAGATGGTGCGCGAGGTTGCCGTGAAGACGAACGACGTCGCCGGCGACGGCACCACCACCGCCACCCTGCTCGCCGAGGTCATCGTGAGCGAGGGTCTGCGCAACGTGACCGCCGGCGCCGATGCGCTCGGCATCCGCCGCGGCATCCAGAAGGCCACCGACGCGGTTGTCGAGGCGATCAAGGCCGATGCCGAGACCGTTTCCACCAAGGAGCAAATCGCCAACGTCGGCACGATTTCCGCGGGCGACCCCACCATCGGCGCGAAGATCGCCGAGGCGATGGACAAGGTCGGCAAGGACGGCGCGATTTCGGTTGAGGAAAGCCAGACCTTCGGCATGGAGATGGAGCTCGTCGAGGGTATGCAGTATGACCGCGGCTACATCTCACCTTACATGGCCACCGACATGGAGAAGATGGAAGCGGTTCTCAAAGACCCCTACATCTTGCTGACCGACCAAAAGATGAGCAACATCCAGGAAATGGTTCCGCTGCTGGAAGATGTCATGCGCTCCGGCCGTCCGCTCTTCATCGTGGCGGAAGACGTCGAGGGCGAAGCGCTCGCGACCCTGCTGCTCAATCGTCTGCGCGGTACGTTCAACTGCGTTGCCATTAAGGCGCCAGGCTTCGGCGATCGTCGTAAGCGCATCCTTGAGGACATCGCCGCCGTCACCGGCGCACAGGTCATCGACAAGGATTTCGGCATGACCTTGGCCGACGCCACCATCGACATGATGGGCACCGCCAAGACCGTCAAGGTGACGAAGGACACGTCGCTCATCGTTGACGGCGCGGGCGACAAGAAGGCCATCCAAGATCGCATCGCGCAGATCAAGGCCGAGATCGAGCGCACCGATTCCGATTTCGACCGCGAGAAGCTGCAAGAGCGCTTGGCGAAGCTCTCCGGCGGCGTGGCCGTGCTGAAGGTTGGCGCTGCTACCGAGAGCGAGCTCAAGGAGAAGAAGAGCCGCATCGAGGACGCACTGCAATCCACCCGCGCGGCCGTGGAAGAGGGCATCGTGCCTGGCGGCGGCGTTGCGCTCGTCAACGCGATTCCCGCGCTTGATTCGCTCGAGGCCGCTGACAAGGACGAGGAAGTCGGCATCGCGATCATCCGCAAGGCGCTTGAGGCTCCGATGCGCGCCATCGCGCAGAACGCCGGCTTCGAGGGCTCGGTCGTGGTCGAGCATGTGAAGAGCCTGCCCAAGGGCGAGGGCCTCAACTGCGACAACGGCGAATATGGCAACATGATCGCCATGGGCGTGAACGATCCGGTGAAGGTCACCCGCATTGCCCTTCAGGCAGCGGCTTCCGTGGCGGCCCTCATCCTCATCACCGAGGCGACCGTCAACGAGATTCCGAAAGACCCCGATCCGGCTGCTGCAGCAGCTGCCGCGGCAGCAAGCATGGGCGGCGGCGGAATGTACTAAGCCGCTAAGCCGCGTCCGCGCACACCAAAGCAGCAAAAAACACGAAATGAGCAGGGAGCTGGTTCACGCCAGCTCCCTGTTTTGTCTAAGCAGCTCTTGTTACTCATTAACCGTTGCAGTGAGGCGCTCTGTCAAACCGTTGCCATCAAACGGGTATTTCAATAAATCACGTGCTATAATCCGTATAAAAATACGGTATATTTGGAGTGTTTATGAGGAGTTCATATGGTTGTTGTTGCTGATGGAAAGATCGCTTTTAGTCGTGATCGCATCATAAGCGCCACGCAGGCGTCAAAGAATTTTGGCGAGTGTCGTCAGCGCGCGAAGCACGAGCCTTTGTTTGTGACCGATAGAAACGCTCGTGTCGACACGGTTATCGTCGATTATGACGAATTTGAAGCTATGGCTCTTGAGCTTGAGCGCCTTCGCCTTGAGCGATTCTACGCGACTGCAGCTGAGCGTCTTGCAGAGGTAGATGAGAATCCCCATCAAGCAACAGTGCCTTTGAGCGAGGTGCTTGGTGAAGAGGGCTATCAAGATTTTCTTTCCCTTGATGCCGATGAAATTTCTGACGAAGTGCTGTTCGCATGAGTTGCTATGAACTTGTTTTCACTCACGGTGCTCATAAGGAATTCGCGGATCTTGACGGTTCGGTTCGCGGGATGATTCTGAAGGGCCTTGCGCGCTTGCGCGTTCGACCCTCGGAAATCGGGAAGCCGCTGAGCGGTCGTTTAGCTGGATGTCGTGAGCTGAAGTTTCGCTCGAACGGCATCCGTGTTGTATATCGTGTTCGGGAAGGGCAAGTGCAGATAGTCGATATTCTTGCTATTGGCGCGCGAGATAAAGGCACGGTTTTTCATAGCGCCGAGCAACGAGTTGATTGAGAGGCAGGGAGCTGGTTCACGCCAGCTCCTTTTTTGTGCCAAACATGTGCACGTCTTTAAAGAGTGAAAGTATCCAGCACGCAAGCTGCCTGTTTTGCCAAGGAAGTTTTTGCTGCGCGTTTGCCGCTTTGTCGGCGGCTAACTGAGTTCCGCTTGAAGGTATTCCGCGAGGTAGGGGATGGTAAACACGAGCTCGCCGGTGCGCGGCGAACTAATGACTCCATGGTCGAGAAGCCGCTTTCGGTATGGCTGGAATTCACCGTTTTCGATATGAAGAGCAGAAAGGGTGTCTGAAACTTTCGCCTTTCCATTATGCGACACCGTGGCGATAGCGCCGAGTATTTCAAGATCCTTCGAAGAAAGAGGAGCTAAAGCTGGCGCAAAGGTCGTGTCAGCTAGCTCATCGACTGAGGCGGAGATAATCTCTTCAAGGCTGTCGTTGCTTACGGCCGACTCACCGTTGATTTCGTTGACGATGTTATAGCCTATAAGTTGAAGCAGGTACGGGTAGCCCCTTGTCGCGCGTGCAAGCAATGAAATCTGGGCATCGCTCAAATGATATCCCAGTTGCTTGAAAACTGATGAATAGTACGTTTCCACGCTTTGAATAGAGATGGGGCCAAGCTTAATTTGCCGGGCGCGATTGAGAAAAGTGAGCGTCTTCTCGTTAAGGATATGAGACATGGTGCTTGGAAGCCCCGCCATCCCAATGGCGATGTTCTTCGATTCACCGATCAGCTCCTGATATGTTTTTGCAAGCATGCGCATTTCTTCGGAGTTGGGCTGTATTTCGTCTATCAGAAGAAGAACGCCGAGGCGCTGATCAGCGAGGATGTCGCAAAGTTGACTGAGCGCCACGCGAAATCCGACAGCCTGCTTGTTTTTGTGTGTGAAGGAGACGTTGATGCCGGAGCCCATGATGCTAAAGCCGAAGCCGGAAAGTCGGCTGTCTTTTGTGTGAACTCGTTCATGTTCGCCGCGAGGTTTATCGTTTAGTTCGAGCTGAATGAGATCGATGATCTCGGCCAGCATTGAGGGGCCTTCGGTCACTTTCACGGCAACAAATCCCGCCTTCGCGGCGCGTGCTTTCATTTCTAGCAGAAGCGCTGTTTTTCCAATGCCGCGTTGTCCGATGAGAAGCATTGCGCGGTCACGGCTTCCGGGCTCCTGTGCGAGCGATTCCTCGAATTCTCGCAGCTCGGTTGTACGACCGACGATCTTGCTGGGTTGATTGCCAAAAGACGGAGAGAATACTGACGTAGATGCCATGGTTTTCACCTCGTGCGCCACAAAACTGAGTTCAGAGCTTTTATCAAATTTTATCACTTTTTATCAAATTTTATCTTGCTTTATCATCTTTTATCATTTGCTCGAGCGGAATGGTGTTTCGCCTTCAAATGTTCCAATCTGACGAAACGATGCCGATCGTGAAGATGAACTCCCTCGCGCACAGCCCAGCGCTTATCATGAGATCGATTATGGTGCTACTTCAAAAGAATCGCGGGAAAGGGTGCAAAAGTGGCTTTCAATTTCGTGAGGGCGAAATACGTTCTCGAACATCTTGACGATGAGCCGATCATCGATATGCGCACGAAGACGGAATTCGATGAGGGGCACATTCCCCATGCGCGTGACATCGACTACTTCGAGTTGAAGGCGATGCCGAACACGGCGGATTTTCTCGCACGAAAGATGCGCGATTACGGCATCTCGCCTGATGAGGACGTGATCATCTACTGCAAAGGCGGGCGGCGCGCACGTGCGGCGGCGGAACTGCTCGACAATGAGGGCTATCACAACCTTCACGTGTATGCCGAAAGCTGGCTCAATTGGATAGACGACCCCTCGCACCCCATCGAAAAATAGCGAGAGCCCGGGAGAACGATGATGACTGAAAGCGAATCGAAGCACGCGAACTCGGCGCAGCGTGCCATCAGCCAAACGCGCCTCATCGCGGCGATTCCCGCCATTGGGCTTGCGCTCTGCTCGTTTGTGCTTGTGATTGCCACCACAATCAGGGCAGTTCTCACAACGGTCGAATTCATCGCCGACGAGATCGACCTTTCGGATCTTACGATCGAATACGTGGAATTCACCGACATGTATCTGCTTGGGGTTGTGCTCTTCATGACGGCGCTTGGCCTTACGACGCTCTTCATCACGCAGAAGATCCCGCTGCCCGCGTGGCTCGAGTTCCACGATTTCGACGACTTGAAAGAGCGGCTCGTCAGCGTTATCGTCGTAATGCTCGGCGTGCATTTCCTCGGCGCGGTGCTGAAAGGCGTCTCCGGCATCGATCTGCTGTGGCTGGGTCTCGGCATCTGCGTCGTGATCATCGCGCTCACCGCGTTCACGAGCGCGGTCTTCAAACGCCATTAGTGAGCACGGTGGGGAGTGCTTTTGTCAGAGCACTTGGGGCCATGGGATTGCAATTGAGGTTCTGCGTTCGAGAATATGAGCCCTGAAAGCCCTTGGGCGAGGCCCATCGCTTGCGCCGCTTAGGCTTTTAAGAGCGCTCTGCGCCTGCGCCAATCGGGCAGGAACGTATCCATGAGCGCCTGGAAGCGCGGCCCATGCGTGCGCTCCGCGAGGTGTGCGAGTTCATGCACGATCACGTATTCCAAACATTCGGGCGGGTAGTGAACGAGCTGCACGTTGATGCAGATGCGCCGCGCTTGAATGGAGCAGCTTCCCCAGCGCGAGGTCATGAAGCGCGTGCGCCATTCCTTCGCGTGAAGCCCCGTGCGCTCTTCCCAGATGGGCGCCAGGTGTTGAATTTCCGCAACGACCATCTCGCGGAGAAAGCCGTTGAAGTGCGCGAGGCGCTGCTCGTCGGTGCTTGAAGCGCGTACGGTGAATACCACTTCGGCGGCCGCTTCGGTCTTGCCCGCCCCGTTCACCCTTGGGCTTTCGCCTGCGCCGATAGCCCCGTTCGCCCCGTTCGCTCCATTCGCCTCATTCGCCTCATTCGCCCCGATGGCCTCATTCGCCCCGCCGCCCTCGAAGCGCAAGGCATAGCTCTTGCCCTCCACGACGCGAAGCGGATAGGTTTTGCCCCAGAGCATCACCGTGTCGCCTAAGCGTTCGTCAGCGGCCGAACCGATGCCCTTTGCCGCCTGCTCTCGAAGGCGCGCCTGCTGCTTTTCAATCCACGTACGCCGCGAGGCGACAAACGCATCGATGGCGACAGCGCTCATGCGCCGGGGCGCGGTGACGACGACGCGTCCGTCGGGCGGCTTCACCCGCAGATACACGTTCTTGATGCTTTTCCGCTGAAGTTCGTAGTCCATGCATTCAGTGTAACATCGCTAACGGATCCGCGCACATCGTATGCCGGAGTGTGAGTTCCGAAAACAAAGAGATGTTCTCGTAAAATCGACGGCAACCGGGTGCGAAACAATGTCATATCGGCTAAACTTCCCCATGAACAGCACGACAACAAATTCGTCGTTCAGGATAAGGAAGACGATGGCTGAAAAGATGGTTGAAAAACTCCCGATTGGTGTTTTGATCTCAGGCAGCGGAACCAATCTCCAAGCAATTATCGACGCGGCTGCAACTGAAGAGCTTCCCGTCCGCATCGTGTGCGTCGCCGCGTCGAACCCCGATGCCTTCGGCATCACCCGTGCCGAGGGCGCGGGCATTCCCACGCTGGTAATGCAGCGAGCCGACTACGGAAATCCCGAAAAGGCGGATCGCATGATCGTGGAGGCGATGCAGAGGGCGGGTGCATCGTACCTGGTGATGGCGGGCTACATGCGCAAGGTGACCCCCGTCATCCTCGGGGCGTTTCCCCAGCGCGTGATCAACCTCCATCCGGCGCTGTTGCCGGCGTTCAAAGGCGCCCATGCCATCAAAGAGGCGTTTGATGCCGGCGTGAAGGTGACGGGCGTCACCGTGCATTTTGCAAATGCTGAGTACGATTGCGGCCCCATCATCGCGCAGGAGCCGGTGCGCGTTCTGGAAAACGACACGCTCGAAGCGCTTGAGGAGCGCATCCATGGCGTGGAACACGAGCTCTATCAAAAGGTGCTGCGCGACATCGCGTGTGGGCACGTGGAGATAACCGATGACGGCAAGGTGCGAATCACCGAAGGAAAGGAATGACATGACAGCGAATCCACGAATCAAACGCGTTCTCATCTCGGTGACGGACAAAGCGGGCGTCGCCGAATTCGCCCGCGCTCTCTCGGAGGAGTTCGGCGTGGAGATCATCTCAACTGGTGGCACGGCGCGCACGATCGCCGAAAGCGGCGTTCCCGTCACCCCGATCGACGATGTGACGCAATTCCCCGAGATGATGGACGGACGTGTGAAGACGCTCCATCCGAAAGTCCACGGGGCGCTTCTCGCCAAGCGCGACAACGAGCACCATATGGCGCAGGCGCGCGAACACGGTATCGAAATGATCGACATGGTGGTCGTGAACCTCTATGCGTTCGAGAAGACGGTGGAAAGCGGCGCCGATTTCGCCACCTGCATCGAGAACATCGACATCGGCGGCCCTTCGATGCTGCGCTCCGCCTCGAAGAACTTCGAGAGCGTGGCCGTGGTCACCAACCCCGCCACCTATGATGCGCTCCTCGCCGAGATGCGCTCGCACGGCGGTGCGCTCACGCGCGACACGCGGGCGCTGCTTGCTCTCGACGCCTTCCGCATGACGGCGGCCTACGATCAGGCGATTTCCACGTGGCTCGGCAATCAGCTGAAGGATGTGGAAGCCGAGCGCTCCGATGCGGATGAGGATTCGGAGTTTCCCGCCAAGCAGATGCTTGCGCTCACGAAAAAGCAGGATCTCCGCTATGGCGAGAACCCGCACCAGAAAGCGGCGTTCTATCAGCGCGACGAGTTCGTCGGCGCCGAGCATTCGCTTGCATACGCCACGCAGCTCCAGGGCAAGGAGCTTTCCTACAACAACTATCTCGACATCGACGCCGCATGGGCGGCGGTGCGCGAGTTCGATGGCCCCGCATGCGTGATCGTGAAGCATCTGACGCCGTGCGGCATCTGCGAATGCGATAACGTCACCGACGCCTACAAACGTGCCCACGAATGCGACCCCGTGAGCGCCTACGGCGGCGTGATGGCGTTCAATCGCCCCGTGACCGCCGACGTCGTAGTGGCGATCTTCGACAACAAGCAGTTCGTCGAGGCTATCGTTGCGCCTGAGATCAGCGGCGACGCTGCCGAGATGTACAAGGAAAAGCCAAACGTACGCCTGCTCGTGACGGGTGGCATCAACAAGGCGAATGGTGAAGTGGAATATCGCTCCGTGGAAGGTGGCTTGCTCTGCCAGGACAGCGACCGCGTAGCGGAAGATCCTGCAACATTTACCGTTCCTACGAAGCGCAAACCCACTGACGAGGAAATGGCCGAGCTGCTCTTTGCGTGGAAGGCCTGCAAGTCCATCAAGTCGAATGCGATTCTCATCGCGAAAGATCATGCGACGATTGGTACCGGAGCCGGACAGCCGAACCGCGTGAACTCGGCGCATCTGGCCGTTGAGCAAGCGGGCGAGAAGGCGAAGGGCGCCGTGGCGGCATCCGATGCGTTCTTCCCCTTCCGCGATGGCTTCGATGTGCTGGCACAGGCAGGCGTGACTGCGGTGATTCAGCCGGGCGGCTCGATTCGCGACGAAGAGGTCATCCAGGCAGCCGATGAGCAGGGCGTCGCGATGGTATTCACCGGCCATCGCCACTTCCGCCACTAGGCCTTGTAGAAGGGAAGGGGCGCAACGTGATGAGCCAAGAGCTGCAAGGCGAGCATGCCGAAGATGATGAACGAGGGCTTCACCTGCGGAAACCGGTGAGCGTGGAACGTGATGAGGTGCAGAAGAGCTTCGATCGGCGCGCGGCGGGCTTTGTGGAAACCCTTGGCATCGAGTTTGTGAGCGGAACGCCCTATCGCATTGAGGGCGTCATGATGGTGAAAGATTCCATTCGGCAGCCGCACGGCTTTCTGCATGGCGGCGCGACGCTTGCCCTGCTGGAGACGCTTGCGAGCGCGGGAACCGAGCTCTGGACCAATCTCGATGAAGAGCTTCTTTTTGGCGTCGATGTACACGTGAGGCATCGCAATAGTGTCGCAGAGGGAGCGGTTCACGGGTTTGCCGAGTTCGAGCGTCAGGAGATGAGCAAAACGGGCGCCATCAAGCAGTTCTGGAAGGTGTACGCCCTTGATGAGCAGGGACTCACCGTTTCCGAAGGCGAGGTTGTCACGAAGATCGTGTCGCGTGAGTATTTGGCGAAGCGGCGCGAGCGAAACGCGCAGCGAAGCGCGTAAACCGGGCAAAACGAGTAAAACGAACAAAAGCCATAAACCACCGTGCAAGGTGTGGTATCATAGCCCATGCTTTCGGGTTGTGGCTCAGCTTGGTAGAGCGCTGCGTTCGGGACGCAGAGGCCGCAGGTTCAAATCCTGTCAACCCGACCAGAGACCCCCGCAGGTTAGATAATCCAAAAAGGTTATCTGACCTGCTTTTTTATTATAAAAAACCTCCTTTCTGAATAATCCCTCAGCAATGTGACCACCAAATGACCACCTGTGTGACCACCATTTGACCACCTAAATTGAATTATAAATCATGCGGACAAAAGAAAATCGGGCGAGTTTTCCACAAAGGTATCGCTGTGGTGGAACCATTTGAATGAAAGGTATCGCCCTGCCGAAACCATTGTTTCGCTCTGCCGATACCATAGGTGTCGCTGTGCCGGTAGCAACAGGCCTAGTTGGTATTGCTGTGGCGGTACCGTTTAAAATATATATAAAAGAATAAATAGAATAATAAAAGCAGGCCCGCCGGCCTCCTGCGGCGAAAACCACGACCCGAATGCCGGGGCCGCTTCGCATGGGGCCGATGAGGGGGACGGCGGGAGATTTGAAGATTATGCCGTCGCTCCTCAGAAAGGCCAATCGGGATGAGTAAAGGCATCGGGATCATCGGACAAGGGCTGGCATCCATGCTTCGATGTCGGGAATCCTTGAGGTAAATCACGAATATGCAAACTCAAATTTCGAGTTCCTTGAAAAGGCTGTCAAAGGGGAAGGCGGTTGCCTATCATTGCCGAGCACCGACGACCGGGGAGGTTATATGACGGCGAAAAAGGAAATCTTTGAGATCGACAATCAGAGCAGGGCGATTTCCGCAAAGGAGGCCGCCGCCATCTTGGGTGTTTCTGAATCGACGGTATACAGGATGTTCAAGAGCGGTGAGCTCCCCTCGTTCAAAATAAGGAACTCGAGGCGGACGTCCACTGCGGTATGCGAGGACTACATTCGCAAGCAACAGGCTCGTGAGGCTACCCTGTGTCGAATTCGAAACGCTTAGGCCCTCATGGTGAAAAGGACTTCATGAAATGGGGCAACGGTCGATTCACGACCATACCGCTCGGACTGATCGCATTTTTGGCGAGGGTGCAAGTGGGCAGAAACGGTCTCGCGGTCATAATGAGCCTATGCAGATGCATCTACGATGACGGATCGTTCGGAAGGCGATCGTGTAAGAGCATCTGCGAGGACACGGGGCTGACGCCCGCGCAGGTCTCACGGGGTATGGCGGAGCTCAAGGAAAAGCTCGTCATAGAGCCCGTGATCGTCTGGTCCGGCGATGGCAGCCCAAATCCCGACAGATCGAATTTCGGACATGTCGCGAGATACATGTTCACACCAGAGGTCATGCAATACATTAGTGACGATATGGCAACTGAGGGCTCCTGATTGCGGTTATTGTAAAGTATCTAGTACACCCATCACGCGATATAGCGCTAGCCTAAGGCCATGTTAGCTATACGCGACATATTATTTTGCAAGATCAGGTATCACTAGGACGACACAAGTGCGCCCTTGACCGTAGCCTCTGCGTTCGAGGACCTCCGGGGGCAGGCCCGCTCTTTAAAGTAGTGAACGCAGGAAAAATAGATAGGGATGGCAAACGGTTCAATCGCTCCTCTGAGTCCGATGGATCCACTATGCTCTCATACGCCTCGAAAACCACGCGATCATGCGGATATCAAGGCTGCCTTGACGCATATTTCGAATTCCTTGATGCGAATTTCGTGTTCCTTGAATGCCCTTTTCCGGGACTGCGCATCTTGCTAATTTACACACGTACCTACAACAGGGGCGTTGACGTTGGCCATCACCTCTCGAGCAAGGAGCTAGGATGGACAACGCTATCGAATGTGAGAGAACCGACAAAACGAACACTCTCCTAGGGAAACGCTGATTATTGGGGGTCGTGCTTCCCCTTTTCGAATTCGCCATTGATTTTTTCAAGAAACTAGG
>CANQRF010000008.1 GCA_947626195.1 uncultured Eggerthellaceae bacterium | reverse complement strand
ACTACTGCAGCGATTCACTCGAGAGATGTTCGAACGAAAAACGCTCGAAAAGCGAAATAATCAGCGGTTCCCTAGGAGACCGTCGAGCAGCGTATACCTTTGCAGGGGCTTGCCTCGTTTCGGGCTTTTTGACTCTATCGTTAGCATTCTTTCCTGAAACGATCGCGCGGGCTGTGCTCATGCTCCTTCCAGCCACAGCAGGGTTTTGCTTCATCATTTACGAACCTCGCACAAAAGATATACCAATTATGGACGATGAAGGTTTTAGCGAAAAGCTTCCCACGTTTCCCTTTGCGACAAGAAAAGAAAAGATTATTGCCATTTGCCTCATCGCATTTCCGCTTTTTTGTCGTGGTCCCGTAATCTCCACCCAAATCGGATGGATCGGACTCCAGAATGAAGAACTTGCCATACCAATGCAGACAGCAATCGCGTGTGGGATTATAGTGGCAGCGATTATTATTTCTCTTATCGTTCAGCGAGTTTGGAACAACAGTTTCATTCTCGTGTATGAGCTTTTCGTACAACCGTTGATGTTTATTGCATTTCAAACAGCTCAGATGTTTTCTGACCTTTGGTCCATCTATATGTTGATCATCGACTCAACCTATAAGATTACCTTATTCTACATTTTCATGGTGCCGTTCCTTTTTCCCAATAGACCTCAGTCTGGAAAAAGCGCGACACCTCTCTTGTGGTCGTTTGCGGTGTTAATAGGAGGTCGTGCACTATTTGTGGCATTAGGCAATATTGAGCCAAATGCGGTTTATGCTGGCATTACGGTTGTTGTCGTTTTGGTGACGTTTGTAGGAGCCTGCATAGTATCGTTCGCCTTTTTGCAACAACAAGCTAATAGACAGAGAACTGCTGATACTTTTATCACACGAGAACAATTGAAATCGGAATTAGGGAACTGTTGTTCTGTGCTAGAAAACCAATATAAATTGACACCCCGTGAAACAGAAATCGTAACACTACTCGCGCAAAACTATCGGGCACCGTATATTGCGGAGAAACTGGTTTTAAGTCTTTCAACTGTTAAAACCCATATGCGCAATATCTATGCGAAGCTAAATGTTCATTCGCAAGCAGAGCTTTTGATTCTTCTTGATACGATCTCTGAACAGAGCCAAAAATGAATAGGTACGAGTTCGATTGCTGGACGGTCTTGCGCCCTATGACAGGGCGGCGCAGAGCGCATCGAGAAGCGTGATCGCATAATGCTGCGCTGAGCGCACGGCGCCCGCATCTTCCCAGCGATCGGAGGGAAGCTCCACGGCGATGCGCGCCGGCCTCGCCGCTTGCGCCTGCGCGGCGTCGATCGCCTGGGCGAAGCGCAGGGTGAGCTCTTCAACGCCCGCATAGGTGACAGTCGGCACCGCGTTGCCCGCCTGCTTTTTCCGTGATTGGGAAGAGCGCTCGGCGACAGATGATGCCACGCCTATCTGCACGAGCAGCATCGTTGAATCCGGCGCAACCGAGAGCGCGTCGGCGCTCACAATGCGGGAAGCGGGGTTCGTCGCCAGCGCAAGGTTCGACATGCGCGAGGCGACGCTTCGCGTGAACTCGTCGGTGCCGTAAAGGCAGAGCGTATGGCGCTCCAGCACATCGGCGGCGCGGGCGAAGCCCAAATGCTGCATTGCGCGAAGCGGCTCCTTCCCGACCCATGAATGCTGGAGGTTCCTCACCGCTTCAAAGGTATATGCCCCGGCGATGCCATCGGAGGGCAAGCCGAGATTCATCTGGAACAGCCTCAAGGCAAGCTCGGTATGGGCACCGAAGATGCCGTCTTGGCCGCAGGAGAACCCGAGGGCTCCGAGCGCCGTCTGCAATTCGCGCACATCGTTGCCGTGAAAGTAAGGCATGCGGAGATAAAGCGGACGATCCCCCAGATGAAACGACGCATCGACGAGTGATGACCACACCTTTTCATCCACTTCGTTGGGATAATCGATGCCAACGCTTTTGCAAAACGCCACGAGCGCGGCCTCCGTCGCCTGATCGTAGACACCACTGATCTTCTCCTGCTCAAGAAAGCCCGCGCGCACGAGGCGCTCTTGCACGTCCTCGACAGCCGGTCCCGAATCTTGAGGTTTAATGGTTTGCACGCTCTACCTTCTTCTCTTCCCTACTGAAGACGATTGACGAACCAATCCGCCATCGAGATAAGGATCTCGCGTGCTTCGGATGGCTCTATCATGTCAACGAGCCGGTTTTTCGCGATGCTCGTCAGGTTCTGCGCATAATTGCGGGCATAATCGATGGAACCGCTCTGCTCCATGAGCTCGACCGCCTCAGCGAGCACCGCCGGATCTTCTTCCCGCGAGGATAGTATCTCAACAAGGCGGCCGTGCTCCTTTTCGCCGAGCGCATGCAGGGCATGCACCACCATCAGCGTGCGCTTGCCCTCGGTGATGTCACTCCGGAAATCCTTCTTCGCGCTCTCCTCGCTTCCGATGAGGTTCAACAGGTCGTCTTGGATTTGGAAGGCGAGCCCCGTGTCGAGGCCGTAGTTGCGCAGGGCCTCGATTTCCGGCTCGCTGCCTCCGCCGATGATGGCGCCGATCGCCAAAGGCGTCGCTCCCGAATAGTGCGCGGTCTTGCAGGTCGCCATCACAAGGTAGTCCTCCGCCGTGATGTCATAGCGCTCGTCGCGCGCCCAACCCAAATCGAGCGCCTGGCCCTCCACGGTACGTTTCGTCATATTGATGAGCTCGTTGACGACACGGACCTTCACGTGATCTTCAAGGGCGGGATCGGCGATGACCGTGCCGTTCACGAGGCTGAGCGCCAAGTCTCCCATATTGAGCGCAAGCGGCGTGCCCTCGGTGAGATGGAGACAGGGCTTGCCGCGACGAAGCTTCGCATCGTCGGCGATGTCGTCGTGGATGAGGGCGGCCGTGTGGAAGTGCTCGATCGCCGCAGCGGCAGAGACCGCCAGATCGACGTTGCCGCCGACCGCCTGACAGGCCGCAAAGCAGATGAGCGGGCGATGCCGCTTGCCGCCGTTTTCGCTATAGGCGAGAAGCGGATCGTAGAGGTAGCGGTTGATGTCGTCGTGCGTGCCGCGCGGAATATAGGAATTGACGAGTTTACCCACCTGAGGAGCATAGACGTCGAGGTATTCCTCAAAGGTTGCCGGACGACTGCCGGCACCCGATAAAATTTGCGTAATGCTTTCCATACTTCTTTCCGACTTGCAATACTTTTCGCTCAGAAAAGCAACACCTTTTCTCGGCATTGGTACAATATGTCCGCATGGGGGTCATAATAGCATAAGTGCTCTACCGCGGACGGCGCTTCGCGTTGATGAAAGACGAAGGGAGACAAGATGGCGACATTCAGTGAGTTCATGCGATTGGCTGAATACACCATTGAGGACAAGACGTCCAGCAAGAGAATGGGAGAGATCCTTTCGATCCTTCGGAAAAATCACGTGATGAAGGGGCTCACGCCCGAAAAGGCCGTGACCATCCTCGAAGAGCTTGGGCCGACGTTTGTGAAGGTCGGCCAGATCGCGTCGAACCGCGCCGACCTCTTGCCCATTTCCTATTGCGAGGCGTTCGGCAAGCTCCGCGCCAACGTCGAGCCTCTCGATTTCCCCACCGTTGTCGCGTGCATCAACAAAGCCTACGGCCACCCCTACACCGACGTGTTCGCCTCGATCGATGAGAAGCCGCTCGGCTCGGCGTCGATTGCCCAAGTGCACCGCGCGACGCTGCGCGACGGCACCGTGGTCGCGGTGAAGGTGCGCCGCCCTGGCATTGTCGAGGAGATGGCGGCGGACATCATGATGATGAAGCACGCGCTTGCGCTCGCCGAGTTCTCGACAACCCGCCACGAAGATATGATGCTGACCCTTGACGGTTTTGTGAACGAACTTGAGCGCACCACGAACGACGAGGTGGACTTCACCGTGGAACTCAACAACCTCGTGCGCTTCAAGAAGGAGATCGCCGGCCAAAAAGGGGTCACCTCGCCCACGCCCTACCCGCAGTTTTCCAACGACGCCATCCTCGTGATGGAATTTGTCGAAGGAAGCGAGGTCGATAAGATCGACAAGCTCCATCTCACGCAGAAGCAAAAAGACGAACTCGCCCAGCGCATCACGCAAAGCTACGTGTGCCAAGTGCTCGATTACGGCTTCTTCCACGCCGATCCGCACCCAGGAAACATCATCATCCGCGGAAATGACATGGTGTGGATCGACCTCGGCATGACGGGAACCTTGAGCGCGAGTGAGCGCCAGATCGTCGGCAAGATCTTCCGCGCCGTGGCGACCTCAAGCGCCTACGATCTCAAGGAATCCATCCTTGGCCTCACCGACGCAAAAGGCCCGATCGATCATGGAAAGTTGCTTGATGAAGTGGAGAAGGTGCTTTCGAGCTACGGTTCCTCCGAGCTCGGCGACATCAACGTGGGCAACGTGCTTTCCGAGGTCATCGAGGTGCTGCGCGAGCAAAACCTCATCGTGCACCCTTCGGTGACGATGCTCGCCCGCGGCGTCATCACGCTCGAGGGAGTCGTCTCGGACATGTCGCCGAAAACCAACATCACGCAGATCGTCTCGAAGCACGTGCTCGAACAGACCTTCACCGCGCAGCACATGACGGCGCGCGCGATGGATCTCATGACCTCGTCGATCGAATCGGCGGAGGCGCTGACGAAGCTGCCGACCCAGCTCTCCCATGCGCTCAACATGCTCGGGCGCGGCCAGATCTCGGTGCTCACGAACATGGAGGTCTCAGTCAAGGCCCTCGCGACGATATACGCCATCGGCGGTCGGCTCGCCCTTGCGCTGATCTCCGCCGGCCTGTTCCTCGGGTCTTCCATCCTGTGCACCACCAGCATGGAGCCGAAGCTCTTGGAAGTGCCTATCCTCGGCGTGCTGGGCTACCTCGGAGCGTTCGTCCTGAGCGTCTACGTCATCGTGCGCACCCTCCAAGATCGCCATAGAATGGTGAATAACGAAGACTTGGAATAAATTCTCGAGATAATTCCCGCTCGGGCGAGGGGGGCGTTCGAGTTCAAGGGCCTCACGGACGTTGAGTAGATTCGCCGCTTGCGCATTATGGCGAATCTCTCAACTGCTCGGCATTCACTCTCAACCCCCTCACCCCCTCGCGAAAAGGATTTTTGTCGTTCAGGTTGGCGTTAGTCAGAAAGCGAGGGCGCTTCCGGTGCTTCAGATTCCCCCGCCGTGCGGACGAATGTGCTTCGCACATGAGTGTAAGCACACAAGGGG
Source organism: uncultured Eggerthellaceae bacterium (assembly GCA_947626195.1). Taxonomy (GTDB): domain Bacteria; phylum Actinomycetota; class Coriobacteriia; order Coriobacteriales; family Eggerthellaceae; genus CANQRF01. The sequence goes on along the minus strand of CANQRF010000008.1, from coordinate 74,098 downwards.
GAAGATGGAGCGCCCGAAACGCCCGCAGCGTCAAGCAGTTCCGCTGTTCGCCAGAACAGCGGAACCCTAGAGCCCCATTTCGGATTTCAGGCGGGCGAGCTCGTCATCGACGGCGGCGGACTGGCCTTCCTCGATGTATTTCTTCTCAAGCGCGGCGGCCTCATCGACGGGCTTGGCGTTCAGCTCGGCCTTCGCGTTCGAGCGGTCGAGCATCTCATCGACACGCGCCTCCATGCGGTTGAAGGCGTTCATCGCGCCTTCGGCCTTGTCAGCACCCGAGGTGAGGTCGTTCACCTTGTCCTGCGTCTTCGCAACGGCGGCCTTCGCCTTGATGGCCTCGCGGCGCGCATTCAGCGTCTCGATGTCCTTCACGAGCTTGTCGTGCATCTCGCGCATCTTGTTGGCGTTCTCATGGGCGGCGTCGTAAGCGGTCTTCAGGCCATCGCCCGCACCCTGAAGCTCAACCTTCTTGGCGAGGAACATGCGTGCGTCATTCTCATTGCCCTTCTCGAGGGCCCTGCGAGCGAGATCCTCGTATTTGTTCACTTCCTTCGTGTTCTCATCGACGAGACGCTTGCAGCGGGTCTCCTCCGCCATCACGCCAGCGGTCGCTTCTTTCACCTCGGCGAAACTCTCCGTCAGATCACGCATGTACTGGTCGATCATTTTGGAGGGATCTTCCGCCTTGTCGAGAAGATCGTTGATATTCGCTTTGATGATGGTCGCGAAACGGTCAAGAATGCCTGCCATACCTCAACTCCTGTCTCTTCATCGCCTGTCGTCTTTATCGGTTTTCTCCATGCCGAGCACGGAGCGTTTCCCTCGTTGCAGCGGACGTTCCAAGGATTTCCCCGTCCTTGAGATCTTCTCCTGCACTTACTTCTCGCCCGTACATTTCTTCCAGCGCACTTACTTCTTCGCGCTCGCCTGTTCCTTATCGTCCGCATATTTCTTTTCAAGATCCTTCAAGTCCTGATCGCCGAAGGTCTCAAGCGGCGTGCTGAGCACCTTCTCGATATGCTCCTGCCGCGCTTTGCGCGCCGCCATGCGGCTCCGCACGATGAACACGATCACTACCGCCGCAACGATAACAACAATCACGACGGCAATGGGGATGACCGGCGAAGGCGTTACCGTCATGATGCGATCCGCAGTGTCGGCGAAAGCCTGCGAGAAAATCTGCTCCTCGGAAAGCGACCTGTCGTTGTAGTACCGGTCGAGATAGTCGTGGAGAATCTCAATTGCCTCCGAATCCATGATCGTCTTCGCCTGCGCGCCTACGGTGTAGCCCGCGTTGTACCAGCCCTGTCCGTTGTCGCAGAACACGAGCACGAAATGGGCCTCGTCGTTGGTGAGCTCGTCATACACCTGCTGCGCGATTTGCGAGAGCTCCGAAATCGATGTGGTGTAGCCGTTCGGAAGGATGTAGACATAGGGCCAAACGCCTGTTTCATCATAGAATTCGCGCAGGCCCTTCTCCAGCTCGGCAGGATTATGGATCCAATCACCGTCATCATCATAGTAGTAGGGCGTCACCTCTGCCGTTCCGGCGGGGAGCGCCTTACGCTCAACGGTGGATGTGGTGATATCCGCAGAGCTGGGAAGCACCGAGATGAAGATCGTTGCGACGATGATGAAGAAGATGACGACGAAGCCCGCCACCAAGCATCCCTGGCTCATGCAGCCGCCGCCCGTCGAACGTGTGCTGGGGCCTCCGTTGCCCTGATAGACAGGGCCCGAAGTGTAGACGGGGCCCGATCCTCCCGCGAGGCGCGCGCCAATCAGACCGCCGAGGAACGCACTCGAAAAATCGTTTCCACCGAAGCCTCCGCTCGAATGATGCGAGGAAAAGCCACTGCTGCCAAGCGAACGTCCGCCGCTGCCGGAAAAGCCGCCCGAAGAGCGCCCTCCGCCGCTGAAGCCGCCGGAGAAGCCACCGCCTCCGCCGAAGCTCCCGCCGCCGAATCCGCCGCCCGATCTACCCATAGCACACCGCCTCTCCCACGAAGGAGCTTTGCGTTTTTCCCTTCGTCATTATACCGGTTTGACACAGCGCAGCACTCATGCCACGCCCTTTTCGACGCGCACCGGTTGGAGGAACGGCGAAATGGAAAAGTTCCCTATAATAACGAAACCGCCTTCGCAAAGCGGTCTCGCCCTCTCTCCTTCCGCGAAAAGGGGACCGGTCGTGCAGCCGGAGGGCGCACGTCAAATCTCCTTGGGGCTCGGCCTTTAATGAAAGGATTGCGCCTCCGGCTTTTTTGAGTTCTTTCATATTCATACCCGGCTTCCAAGAGGGAGGTGCAGTGCTTCATGCTTTATGTGGGAATCGACATCGCGAAGAAAAACCACGTCGCTGCTGTGGTCGACGAGGAGGGCGAGATGGTGAAGGACGCTTTCAAATTCGAGAACTCCTCGCCCGGGTTCGCTCGTTTGCTCATGCAGCTCGGAAGCATCGAGGTCCAGGCGGACGAATGCCTTGTCGGCATGGAGGCGACCGGGCACTATTGGGTCGCGCTCTTCGATTTCCTCACCTCGCATGGCTTCGAGGTCGTCGTCATCAATCCGCTGCAAACCGACGCCTATCGCCGCGTCGACACGGTGCGGCAGACGAAGACCGACCCCATCGACGCGCGCTTGATCGCCGATCTTTTGCGCGTGAAGAAATTCGAGCCGTCGGCGCTCGGGGACGAAACATGCGACTCGCTCAAGCACCTCACGCGCTTCCGCATGTCCGTGATCGTCGATTGCACGACGCTGAAGAACAAGGCGACCGCGATCCTCGATCGCATCTTCCCCGAATACACCGGCGTCTTCGCGAACCCCTACGGCCCCACCTCGCGGGCGGTGCTCAAACGATGTGCGACGCCGCGGCAGGTGATCAAGACCGGCATCAACCGTTTAACGCGCATCATCGACGTCTCTTCATACGGCCGATGTGGCCGCGGCAAGGCCGAGGAACTCGTCCTCGTGGCACGGCGTTCGATCGGCGTCGGCTTCTCGAGCGATGCCTTGGCGATGGAGCTTCGCATGATCGTCGACCGCATCGAATATTTGGAAAACCTCGTCAAAAGCCTTGACGAGGAGATCGCGCTTCTTTTGAAGGAGACGCCGGGGAAATGGCTGACGACCATTCCAGGCATCGGCTCGACGTTGGCAGCCCAAATAGCCGGAGAGATCGGCGACGCCCATCGTTTCGATTCGCCGAAAAAGCTCGTCGCCTTCGCCGGCATGGACGCCACGAAATACCAGTCGGGAACGCGCGACGACGCGGGGCATATGTCGAAGCATGGTTCGAGCCAACTGCGCTACGCGCTCATTCAAGCGGCGGACGGCGCACGGCGCTGCTGCGCTTATTTCGGAGATTATTACGACAAGAAAGTCGCGCAGGGCGCCCACTACTACCACGCCATCTCATGCGTGGCCCGCAAGCTCGCCGGCGTCGTCTTGGCTCTCATGAAGGAGGAGCGGCCATGGCAAGACACGCCGCCGGCGAACCATCAGCCAGGGCATTTGCTTCTGGCGGACACGCAGCCGACCAGCGTCGCGGGCTAGACGGCATTTCCGCAAAACGAGCGCCGTCGGCGAACGGGCGCCTTGCCAACGCCCGCACGGCGCGGGCTCTCAAAAAGCGCGAGAATAGCCCGAGTCCGCTAGACGATTTCCTTCCCGAAGAGGGCGGCGAGCTCGCGCAGCTGACCGATGAGCTCTTTGAACTGGGCGGGTGTCAGCTGCTGCGGGCCGTCGGATTTCGCCGCAGGCGGATTCGGGTGCACCTCGATCATGAGCGAGTCGCACCCCACGGCGACAGCGGCCTTCGCCAGCGGCGGCACGAGGTCGCGCACGCCGGCAGGATGCGAAACGTCCACGCAGACCGGATAGAGCGATTGCTTGTGGATGACCGGCACCGCAGCGATGTCGAGCGTGAAGCGCGTGGCGGTCTCGAACGTGCGGATGCCGCGCTCGCAGAGCACGATGTTCGTGTTGCCTTCGGCGGTCAGATAGTCGGTGGCGGCGAGCCATTCGGCGATCGTGCCGGCGAAACCGCGCTTATAGAGCACCATCTTGTGCGACTTGGCCGTCACGTGCCCGATGTTTTTCAGCAGGCTGAAGTTCTGGAAATTGCGCGCCCCCACCTGCAGCCCGTCCACATAGGAATGCACGAGCTCGCAATGGGCGGAATCCATCACCTCGGTGAGCGTTTTAAGGCCGTATTTGTCGCCTGCAGCCTTCATGATCTTCAGGCCCTCTTCGCCAAGCCCTTGGAACGAGTGCGGATTGGTGCGCGGCTTGAACGCCCCGCCGCGGATCCACGTGAGGCCGAGATCCTTGATGCATTCGGCCACCTCTTCAAACTGCTCGGTCGATTCGATCGAGCAGGGGCCAGCGAAGACGGTTATCGTGTCCCCGCGCGTGCCGAGGTCGGGGATGGAGGGTATCGTTTCGTTACTCATATCGACGGCGTCTCCTTCATCACCTTGAGAATTGTCGCATAGATCTCGCGGAGATATTCGTTGTACAGCGGGCCTTCGTTGTAGCTCGAGATGCGCTCGAAGATCTCCTCCTCGCGCTTGGCGTCGTAAAGACCCATGCCCGCATCGGGCTTAAGGCCCCGAATGACGAGCGAATGTCCGGCACGTTTATTCAAAAGCGCCACGAGCTCTTTGTCGATGGCGTCGATCTGATCGCGATGAGCCTGAATCTCATCAATCGCGCTGCGCTCTTCAGACATAACCCTTCCTTCCGTAATGCTTCGTAACAGAATGCTTCACAACAGAGAAGGCACGCGCTCTGCGCCACCGCGCCGAGAACGCGCCTTTCTCCATATTAGCAGAGCGATATGGGCGAAGCGATGCAAATCCTCCGCACGATTACGGCAGTCCGATGCAAGCATATTGCACGATTGAGAGCCCAAAGCTTGCCGGTGCCGACGGAACGGTCAGGGCTCTTGGGTGTTGTCGGCACTTGCCTTGTTGCTGACGCTGGCGGGCGATGAAGGCACCGCAGCGGTAGCCACCAACAAATCTGGCTCCTCCTCGCTGAAATCGTAGGCGGTCTGGCCGAGCATCACCTTGTCAAGTCCGGCTTCAATTTCAGCATCGGTGGGCTCGATGGTCGTTATGGCCTTGAGCACTTTGAGGATGATCCACGTGAGCGCGAAGGCATAGGCCGCCACTAAGATGGCACCACCCGCTTGGATGCCGAGCTGCGCAGGGCTCGCCGACACGCCGTTTACCGTGGCATCGGCAAGCAGGCCGATGAGAATGGTGCCGGTAAACCCGCCGATTCCGTGAACACCCCAGACATCGAGGGCATCATCCCATCCGCGACGCTCGCGGAAGCCCACCGCAAGATTGCAGACGATGCCCGCGACGATACCGACGATGATCGCCGAATAGGGCTGGATATAGCCGGCGCAGGGGGTGATCGTCGCCAAACCGGCGACCGAGCCGGTCATGATGTCGACGATGTTCACGCGCCCGCGCACGATACGCGCATAGATCGCCCATGTCACCATACCGCTGGCAAGGCCGATGATGGTGTTGGTGAAAGCCTTGGTCGCCAACATGCCCGCCGAAAGCGCTCCACCCGAGTTGAAGCCGAACCATCCGAACCAGAGGAGGCCCGTGCCGATGGCAGCCGCCATGAGGTTATTAGGGCGCATGCCGGGCTTTTTGAGCTTGCGATTGCCGAGGACGAAGACGCTTGCGAGCGCCGCAAAGCCCGCCGTGGTGTGGATAACCGCGCCTCCAGCGAAATCCACGAATCCCCATTTTTGCAGAAATCCGCCGCCCCAAACCCAATGCGCGACGAGGCAATAGACCAAGATCGTCCAAATCACCAGCAGCAGGATATAGCCCTTCAAATTCAAGCGCTCCGCGAAAGCACCGCACATAAGCGGCACGGTAATGACGCAAAACATCATTTGGAACAAGAAAAACAGGGCAAAGGGGATGGAAGCCGCATAGACGGAGTTCGGAACAAGGCCAACATTTGCGAGGCCGAAGTAATCGGCCGGATTTCCGACGATTCCCCCGATATTGCTCCCGAATGCCAAGCCGAAGCCGCCATACATCCAGATGATGGTGATGATGCCCATCGAGATCATGACTTCCATCATGATGAACAGTAAGCTGCGCTTACGCGCCAACCCGCCATAGAAAAATGCCAAGCCTGGTGTCATCACGCAGACCATGGCCGTGCAGAGCATCATAAATGCCGTGTCGCCGCTATTGATAACTTGCTCCATGGCATACTCCTCTCAATCGTCAGCGTTTCGGATTCACAAAATTCCAGCCCTCTCACACAGCCGGCGGAGCCTGCCGACCCCATGTTCTCACTGGTCAACAGGCTCCGCACAAACATCGCCTTGAGGGGAAGCCGCCGAAGCGCTGCTGCGGAAAGCGGGCCTTCAGCGGCGGCTAAGCGTCGTGGGACACGTGCCCGCCCCCGCTCGTCTTATGCACCGCATCTTCCGCTGCCTTTGCCACCTTCTGGGCAGACTTCATCGCTTCCTGCGCCTCTTTTCGCTCTTGCGCAGATTCTCTTTGGACAGCATGCTCTGCATTCTTCACATCTTTCTTCGCCGCCTTAAGGGCTCCTTCAGCTTGGGTCAGCGCCGCCTCGGCCTCTTTGAGCGTAGTCATCTCTGCCGCCTCAGCAGGAGAAGTCGCCAAGCTCGACCAGCGATGGCGCTGGCTATAGATGATAAATGGAACGGCAACCATGATCGCCCAACAGATAAGCAGCGTAACCACATACACGACATTCGCCTGAGCCGACAGCTCGCTGCTGGGGAAGAACGACACAACCAACGTCGCCAACGTAACGAGAAGTCCACATCCGGCAAAGATGCATTTGCCGACGGTGCCGCCCGGAATATGGAACCCGCGCTCAAGATCCTTATGCTTGAACACTAAGACAAAATAGCCGATGAAAAGAAGTGTGTAAGCAACCAAGTAAATGACGACTGTCAGCCCAATTGCAGTCAGATAGCCGACTGACGAGGAAGAGCCACCGGAGAGCGCAATGGATCCACAGAGGACGCCGTCCCACACCGTTACCAAGCAAGCCTGAATGATCAGCGTTTTCACCGAAATACCGTGCTTGTTGGTCTTGGTGAAGGTGGGGGGAAGCAGTCCGTCTTGCGCCGTCGAGAGCAGTGCGCGGGAAGGACCAACGATCCACGCCGAGATCTCCGCCAAAACACCAAGAGAAAGAAGGACTGCCATAACGTAAGGGACCCAGCCCATATGAAGCTGCGTCGTGAACATGGCGACGAACGCCTCAATGACGCCATAGCTCATATTTGCATCCAACGTCGACATCGGCATGGTGATAGCCACGCAGATGCCTCCGATCGAGCTGAGGACGATAGCAAGAACGCAAAGCACGATCATTACTGCAGGATACGTGCGGTTCGGATTGCGAAGCTCGTTAACGTGAGGAGCAGAAGCCTCGACGCCTGCGTACGAAAGGATGAACGTTGCAAAAATGACGAGCGTACCGACATCGGCAAAATTAGGAACGATGCCGGTGTTCTCTTGTGCTAAATAGTTTGTTCCGCCGGTTGCCAAGTAGGCGATCAGCCCGATGATGAGAACGACGACCGGAACCAAAATGCCACCAAGAAAACCGATCTGCGCGATTTTCGCAGTCAGTTTGGTACCGCCCATTTGCGTGAAGGTCAATGCCCAAACAACGATAGCAACGCCAATAAACATGACCAAGGGGTTCTCATAGAGGGCATCCCAGTGGAACAAATAGGCCAATGCCGCCAGCACGAAAAAGACCATGGTGACAAAGCCTACGCTGATCTCGAGGAACTGGTAGAAAATCGCGGCGAAGCCCCACCGCTGACCGAGCGTTGCCCCGATCCAACGATAAATGCCGCCGCTTTCCCATCCTTTGACGGTTGCCATCTCTGCTGCCACCAAGGCAACGGGGATGAACCAGAATATGCCGCCGACGATGAGGAAGAAGATAAGGTGCAAGCCTGATGACGCAAAACTCGGGTATTCATACACGGCCATGACCATTGAGGCCGTGATCGAGAAGAACCCAAAGAATCCCAGAGTCTTTGCGATCGGCTTTGCGCCTGCGCCCGCTTGCTGCGGTTGCGCAGATCCCGTCGTCTTAGCCGGCGATGCAGTGCTTGTGCTCTCACTCATGTTGACCACCTTCCTATGCCGCTCGCCTTCTGCTGCCCTATCCCCTTTGCCGTTTAGCAAACCATTTGACCTGCTAGAACACGCGATTTGCCACTCGGCAAAGGTGATGGTGCCTTGATAATAAAACGTGGATTTTCTTGAATGGCCGAAACAGCCATCTGTCACGTTATCGTCGCGAAACGATGGACATCCTGTGAGGGTTTGTATGGAATCCGATGACAAAATGTTGAGGAAAGACCCTTGACAAAGCGAAAAGTCTCCTTGCGCTGAATTTTCACCAAAGTTCTTTGTCAATCTTTCTACGGTTGGAAAGACAATCTTCGGCTTGACCTCGAGCTTTCTATAATGGAACTCATGAATGAGCAAAAAGCATGGGCTGGATGCCCGACAAAAGGACAATATCAAGAGAAGGAGGCGTCACATGATTAAGAACATCTCGGTGAACCAGCTAGAAGAGGCCCTCCATGAAGCCTACGAGACGTGCAGGACGATTGAAGGGGGCGCAAATGCGGATTACATCCCCTATCTTGCGAATATCGATTCGGACTTGTTCGGCATAAGCATCTGCCTCGGCGACGGTACCGTTCTTTCACGAGGAAACACCTCCTACGAATTCGGCATCGAATCGGTATCGAAAGTCCATACCGCCATTTTGGCATTACGTCAGTATGGCGCTGACGAGATCCTCGACAAGATCGGCGCCGATGCGACGGGGCTGCCGTTCAACTCCATTTTCGCGCTCCTGCTTGAGCGTGACCACCCCTCGACGCCCTTGGTGAACGCCGGCGCGATCACCGCCTGCAGCATGATAAAGCCAAAGGGAGATTCCGATGGAAAATGGAAGGCGATTGTCGACAATATAACCGAGCTCTGCGGCAGCGAGCCCCATCTCATTGACGAGCTGTACAGGTCGGAGACCGCCACCAACTACAACAATCATTCCATCGCCTGGCTTCTGAAGAATTACGACCGCATCTACGACGACCCCGAGATAAGCCTCGATCTCTATACCCGCCAATGCTCCCTTGGCGTGACGGCCGAGCAGCTGGCGATCACCGCCGCCACGATTGCCCACGACGGCTACAACCCCGTCACCGACAAGCAGGTATTCGACGCGGAGCTTGCCCCCAAAGTAGTTTCCATGATCGCAACCGTCGGATTCTACGAGCATACGGGCGATTGGCTGTACACGGCGGGAATCCCCGCTAAGACCGGCGTGGGCGGAGGCATCATGGGAATCATGCCCAACGTCTTCGGCATCGCAGCGTTCGCGCCCCCGCTCGACGAGGCGGGCAATTCCGTGAAGGCCCAAGCTGCCATCAAGTTCATCATGAACAAGCTCGGCATCAACATCTTTGGTAGCACGCGCGTCGAGACCGTGGGATCGGACTAACCTTCTTATGCCTCCGAAATCTCGAGTGCTTAGAGAAGGCCCAGAGCGCGGGAGCCGAAATAGGCGATGACGACGATGCCCAAGATGATGCGATAGACGCCGAACGCGGTGAAATCGTTGCGCTTGATATAGCCGATGAGGAACTTGATCGCGAGGATGGAGACGACAAACGCCGTGACGATGCCCACCCCGAAGATGAGCCATTCCGTTTGCGTGTAGGCAAGGCCGTGACGGATGAGCTTCAGAAGGCTCCAGCCGAACATGATGGGGATGGCGAGGAAGAAGGCGAACTCTGTCGCTATTGTGCGCGAGGTGCCCAAAAGCATCGATCCGATGATCGTTGAACCCGAACGGCTCGTGCCAGGGATGACGGCGAGGCTTTGGAAGACGCCGATGGCGAACGCCTTGCCGTAGCTCATCTCCGAGAAGCTGTTCACCTTCGCGATCGCGCTCGAGGCATCGCGTTCCGTGTCGTCTTCGTCATATGTGGCGCTATCCTCGGAATCGAGGCGCGCATGCTTGCCGTGCCTTCCCGAGGGCGCGCCGTTTCCCGCACGCGCCGGCAGAGTTTGCGAAGCCGCCCTCCCCTCGGCGGCGTAGAGCGCCCTTCCCGCAGGGCGTGCTGAAAGCGTTCTCGCCGAGGCCTCGGCGATGCGACGCCGGTTTCGCCTCTCGATGAGGATGAAGATGACGCCATAGATAATGAGAGCGCCCGCAACCACCCAAAACGCCACGCGGCTGTCGTTCATTACGTGCTCTTCCATCCAGCTATCGAGGGCGAACCCGACGATGGCGGCGGGGATTGAGCCAACCACCACTTTCGCCCAGATGCCCCACGTCTCGCGCTTCTCGCCATGGGTCTTGCTTGGCGCGAACGGATTCAGCTTATGGAAATAGAGCAGGATGACCGCGAGGATCGCCCCGAGTTGGATGACGACGAGGAACGTGTCGTAGAACTCAGGCGAAACTTCAAGCGGATACAGCTGGTTGAGAAGCATCAGGTGGCCCGTTGAAGATATGGGAAGCCACTCGGTGATGCCCTCGACGATGCCGAAGATAAACGCGTGTATTGCAGTCAAAAAGGTTTCCATGCCGCTTATTGTACCAGATGGTTATCATGGGCTCGGCGACATACTCGCCGGTTTCAACGATTTCTCGCAAAGGGCCGCACGGTCGGGCGATTGGAGGGGCGTTGGTGGGCAAGGCTCCGTGTGAACTTTACGATATGCACTGCCATCTGGACTTTTCTCCGGAAGGGCCTGCTGTCGCACGCGAGGCAGCAGCGCTCGGCATCACAGCGTTTTCCACGACCGTCGAGCCAGAGCGCTATCCTTTGGCGGCAGAGCGCTTCGCCGATTGCCCTAACGTGAGAGTCGGCCTCGGGTTCCATCCGTGGTGGGAGAAGGCCGATGAGGTGTCTGGCCTCTCAAGCCAGCTAGCGCTTTTTGAGGAGCTGGCCCCTGATGCACGTTTCATCGGGGAAGTCGGGCTCGATTTCTCAGCGCGCTCCCCTGCCCCCGAAAGCGTTCAAACGGCGGTCTTCCGACGTATCCTCCAAGCGGCGGATGCACCCTCCGCGGCAGGCCCCAAGCTGCTCTCCATCCACGCGATCCGCTCAGCCAGTGCCGTTTTGGACTGCCTCGATGCGCTGGGCACACTCAAGCGCCATCAGGCGATCTTCCATTGGTTCTCCTGCTCATCCGGAGAGCTCTCGCGCGCGGTGAAGGCAGGGTGCTTCTTCTCAGTCGGGCCGCTCATGCTCCGCTCACGTCGCGGACGCGAATATGCGCGCTCGATTCCGCTTTCGCGCCTCCTGCTGGAAACCGACGAGCCCGCCGAGGGCGATGCGAGCTGGACGGCGACGGACTGGCACGCCGAGCTGATGCAGGCGCTGCGCATAATCGCCGAGCTTCGCGGTATGGAGGCTGCGGCGCTGGGCGAGACGATCGCGAAGACCTCCGCACGCCTTCTCGCACGGTGAGGGACAATTCCTGCGCGCTTGCCTGTGCGATGGCTTCGCCCCTTGCACGATTGCCCCATGTTGGGCCTTCCGCTTTCCGCCATGCGGGCACAACCGCGCTTTTCTCTTCCCGTCTTCCCTGATAGGTCTATACTAGCAACCGAGCCACATCATCAAAGGAAGTACTGCCATGTTCGAGACACAAACACCGATCGAAGTTCGCTACGCGGAAACCGACCAGATGGGCGTGGTCTACCACGCAAACTATCTGCTTTACCTCGAGGACGGAAGGCTCGACTTCGTGAACACCGTCGTCATGCCCTATAAGGAGATCGAGGCGGCGGGGTATCTCTGCCCCGTACGCAGCGTCGAGATGACCTACTATGAGCCTCTCCACTGGGGCGAGAAGGGCTTTGTGACAACGGGCGTCACGCGTTTAAGTCCCACGAAAGTCACCTATCATCAGCGCGTTTTCCGCGAGGGGATGGATCCCGAAACCGACCATCCGCTCTTCGTCGCCGACGTGACCGCCTGCATGGTGGAGAAGGGAACGTTCAAACCCGTCTCGATGAAGCGGGCATTTCCCGAGCTGTATGCGAACTACACCGCCTCGATGGAGGCAGAAAGCGCAAACGCATCATAAACTTTTACACGGCAACGTGCGTTGCCGGCTCTCAGAAGCTAAGAAGCCTTTGCTGTCTCCACGAACGATTCTTGGGTGGCGCGCCAATCGGCATCGAGCGATTCCACGATCGAGGCGATGAAATCGGGCGCTCCATCGTAGACGGTGCCGTTCGGAAGCACGAACTTGATGTCGCGCTTGTGGAAGTCGGTCGGCTCATCGTGGGTGACCTTCTGCTCGCCGACCACGTGCACGATCGTCCGATGCGGCTGCTTTGTGGAGCGAAGCGGCACCACCCCGTCGGTCTCGCCGTCGAACATGTTCATCACCATCGTCGCCGGATTCGTGAGGTGGAAATGCGGACGCTCGGCAACGAACGCATAGGAGCGGTATTCGATGTCCGGCAGGTCGGGGTACTCCTCCTCGACGAACCGCCCGTTCTTGAGCGTCGTATCGTGAAGCACCTGCCAGCTATCGGGATGAGGGTCGCCTTGCGTGCGCGCAATGGCATTGATGATCGGCGCGACAACGAAATGCACGACGAGCGGGATGTGCGCGAGCGTCGTGGAAAAGCGTGTGCCGAGATGGGGCGTCGCAAGCGTCGTCAGGGAGAACACCTTCTCGGCGACGCCCGGCAGATAGAGCGCGCGCCGTGCATCCACGCCGCCCTTGGAGTGGGCAATCATGTGGAGAGCGGGAGCGCCCGTTTGCGCGATCACTTGATGAACCGCCTCGCCGATCTGCGCGGCATTGTGATCGTTGCCGTTCCATGAGTCGTGGTTGGAGAACCACACGCTCGTTCCCATCTCGCGCAAACGCGCAGGGATACGGCCCCAATTCGGCGTCTCCGTCATCGTGTAATCGCGCGCGTTGAGGCCGTGCACCAAAAGCACGGGGAGCTGCTCCCACTCGCCGCTAATGCTAACGGATTCCTGCGTTTGCTGAAGCCATGCGAGCGATTTTTTCCACGCAAGCGAGGACTGCCCGTCTGCCGACGCGGGTTCGCCTTCGATCATGACATATGGTTGTTCTTGTTCCATCTTATGCGCCTTTCCTTCTTGGAAGTTTAGGCGCACGCACCGCCGTGCTTTTCCTCAGCAACGAGGCGTTATATATTCGTAAGCCCCACGAAACCTATGATGCGGAATCTAACGCGAAGAGCGCGGCACCATACGCGCCGCAGAGATCGGGCTCTTCGGTGACGTAGAGTGTGTCGCCGAGGCGTTCCTCAAGGGCCGCGACGACGCCGCGGTTGCGGGCGACGCCTCCGGTCATCATGTAGGGCGCCTCCCCTTTCACGCGCGTGACCATGGCGGAGGTGCGAGAGGCGATCGACTTGTTCAGCCCATGGATGATGTCGGCCTCCTGATGGTTGTCTGCGACGAGCGAGATGACCTCCGATTCGGCAAACACCGTGCACATGCTCGAGATCGTCAGGTCCTGCTTCGACTCCAGCCCGCGCACCGCCATCTCCTCAAGTTCGAGCTCGAGCGTTCGCGCCATCGCCTCGAGAAAACGTCCCGTACCCGCCGCGCATTTGTCGTTCATCGCAAAGTTTGTGACATGGCCCTCTTCGTCAAGGCAGATCACCTTGCTGTCCTGCCCGCCGATGTCGATGATGGTGCGCACCTGCGGCTGTTGCTCGTGAGCGCCTTTCGCATGACAGGTGATCTCGGTGACGGTGGAGGTGGCGAAGGGGATGTTCTCACGCCCATAGCCCGTGGCGACGATCGCCGCGAAATCGTCGGGTGTCGCCCCGAGCTGGGTGCACACGTCATCCAGCGCCGCCTGCGCACCGTTTTGGGCCTTCGCACCTGTCCGCACGATCGTTGACGCCACCACGTCGCCTTTATTGTCGAGAACGACTATGTTGGTGGTCGTCGAGCCCGAATCGATGCCGGCGAAGAATCGTCCGCCGGTAGTGCGTTCGCCTTGTTCTCCTGGTTGGCCGCTTGTTTGAGTGTGTTTCGCCACGATGTCTCCTTCAATGCTTTCCCGAAACGCCTCGAGCCGCGTTGAGAGCTGGCCTTGGGGCGTCGGCGTGTAGTCCGATTCGATTTTGAGAATCGGAACCGCTGTCTGCTGCGAAAGCTCCCAGTGGTCGAAGCCGTAGAAGTCGCAGAACTTCACCGTGTTGTAGATGATGCCGACGAGCTGTGGATGCTCAGTGAGGGCACGTCGCGCCGTCACGTCGGCCATGCGCATGCACGGCGTTTGCGCGAGAAGCGCATTCGCGTACCATGTAAGAAGATCCTCACGGCTGAGCGTTTCCGCAGAGGGGGGAAGCTCTTCCAGCACACGATTGCCGCTGCAGGTGAGGTTGACGACGGGATAGCCGAGCGCTGAGCGGATGATCGCGAGCAGCGGCGGAGAGACCCGCGCGCCGACGACGGCGTAGAACGGCTCCTTCATCGCCGATACGGAAACCGCGCTCAACGGGTCGCGCTTTGCCGCACTGTCGTTTGCCGTTGCGCAGGAAGCGCAAAATGCGGCAGCATCAAACGCACGGCCCGTGAAATCCTCCAACTGGTCGCAGAGCTTTCCCAACGTGGCAGCGAAACGCTTTTTCGCGCAACCCTCCCGCTCATGCGGCAGGTCAAGAAGCGCAAGGTATTCATGCTCTCCCGCCGCGTCCAGCACATCGAAGGTGCGACGCAGCGAGTCGCAGCAATCCACGAGGGCGAGGTTCTCATAGTTCGGCGCCGCCCCGATGAGCGACTTCGCATGGCTGCAAAGGTTCGCATGCGTCCGCGTTTCCGCGCAGGTGAAATCGCGCGATTCGGCATCGATCAGCTCCGGCTTAAAGCCGAAGGACTCGAAGAGCTCGATCGGTGTGTACTTGCACACATAGCCGAGCACGTTCTCGCCCATCGCGCTATCTTGCCCAAAGACCCTATCGCCCGCAACTTCTCGATCCATTGCGCTTGTTATCTCTTGATTGATCTCGTTCATGAGATCCGCCCTCGTAGCTGTTCAAGGAAGGCGTTCACACGCGTCACCATCTGGCCGTCGGAGACGCTCCTGCCATCGCAGCCGTCACCATCGAGAACGAGCGTGGGAAGGCCAGCTTCTTCGAAGACCTCTTTCGCCAGCGCTGATAGGCCGAGCGTCTGCTTGCAGCCCCAGTGGCAAAACACCACGACGCCATCCGCCTTCGCATGGAGCGCCGCCTCGCGCGAGGCATAGATGCGCCGCCTCCCGTTGCCGTTGGCGAGGTTATAGACGATGCGGCGCGCCATAAGATCATAGGGGTCGGCATCCGCATCTTCCAAGAACATGCGACCCATGAAGCCCGCAACGTCGGTCGGATCGTCGATGCGTTCTGCACCCAGACGCGCAGCAGAGAAATCTTCCGACGTCTGCCCAAAGGAAGCGCCGAGACGCGAATCGGCTGCCGCGCCATAGAGGCTGCCCAGGCACACGTCGGTTCCCACAAGCTCGCACGCTTGCGCGCGATCGAAAATTCCCGTCATCGCATGCTGCCAGTTCGGCAGGGTGTGTATCCAGAAAATCCGCGGTGCGCGTTCCTGGGGCGCGCGTTCCTGAGATGTGCGTTCCTGGGGTGCATGTTCTTGGGGTGCGTGCTCGCGGAAAGCACGCTTGCGGAAAGCACGCCCCTTTGTCGCAGCGCTCTCCCGCACACGCTCTTTCAGCTGCGCCGTCTCGATACCCAAAAGCGTGCGGGTGTAACGTTCGCTTGCCGGATGGCCAAGGAGGCAATGCGTGGCGATGAAATTGCAGAGCTCCCCGGTGCACGTCGTGGGAAGCGTCGCACCGCCGCGTCCGTTGATGTAGGCGCGCAGGTAGGCACGCGTCCGACGCGAGATCGCCATCACCTCGCGCAGGCGCTCCTCATCCAGCTTACGATGGGAAAGCTCCTCCAGCGTGTGGGCAAGCCTGTGCAGCTGGTCGGCAACATAGGCGACCGCGTCCTCATCGGGATCGTGCGGCACATCGATCACGAGATGGGGTGCCCCGGTGAAGTCCGCCACACGCCGAAACGACACCTGGTTCGCATCGCAGGCGAGCGTCGTATTCGCCACAAGGAGGGGCTTCGGCAAAACGCCGCTTTCCACCATCCCAATCATCGTCTTGTGATACGAGCAGAACGTTTCGGGAACGCCGCGCGCCTCGGCAAGCTCGGCAAACACCGCGCTGCACGAGGTGCAGGCAACGTACACCGCGATGCCCTCGGGAAACATCGGCGTCAGCCCGAGCGCGTAGATAAGCTCGCAGGGAAGGAAGATATTGACGAGCACCGCCTCTTCGGGATGGCGGATACCATGCACGATCGTGGAGGCGATCGAACCGTTGAAATGGTCGATCGCGGCTTCCATCGTCTGCGCCCGCTTCACCTTCCCTGAAACGTTCACCCAGGTATATGCCGCCTCAAGCAGGCCGCGCGCCCTCGCTGGCGACTTGGGCACCTGAGAGGTGACCGCACGGCCGACGGCATCAACAACTGCACTCATTTAAAAACGCTTTCCCCCTCCAACTTTCCTGCTATTTCCCCACACATAACGCCCTGCTTCTTCTGCTATCCCGCTACCTACTGCCTATTTCCTACTATCTGCTGCCTCTGCCTATTACCTGCTGCCCGCTGCCCGATCTCGGTTCCTCTCGGTCCCCCCTCGGTTCGCGGGCCTCGCGCGTGCTACGGCCTCATCGCCACTTCCGCGACGTTGCCGTCGGCGGCGAGAATGCGCTGGTAATCGGCGTAATTCCGCTTCAGCAAGTTCGGCACGTCCAACGAATAGGGGCAGCGCGACGCGCAGACGCCGCACTCGATGCACGTTGGGATCTTGTCCATCTCCGCCTTCACACCTTCGCCCCACCAAAGCTCCTTCGGTGCACGGCGGGCCAAAAGCGCCATACGGGCGCATTGGTTGATCTGAATTCCCTGCGGGCAGGGCATGCAGTAGCCGCAGCCGCGGCAGAACTCGCCTTGGAGTTCCTCGCGCTCCTTCGCGATGAAAGCCGCCGTTTCTGTATCCAACGCCGGCGTCTCATCCATGAACGAGAGCCATTCCTCCAGCTCTTCCTCACGCTGAACGCCCCAGATGGGAACCACGCCGGGGAACTGCGCCATATATGCCATGGCAGCGCGGGCGTTCGTGATAAGACCTCCCGCCACACCTTTCATGGCGATAAAGCCCATATTGTGCGCTTCACAGGCGTGCACGAGCTCTTCCTCGCGCTGCCCCGAAAGGTAGCTCAAGGGGAATTGCATCGTCTCATACAGATCGGATTCCACCGCATCGAAGGCAACCTGGATCTTGTGCGCGGTCACCCCGAAATGGAGGATCTTTCCCTGCTCGCGCGCCTCAAGCATGCATTCGTACATACCCGACCCATCGCCGGGACGCCATACCTCGTTGATGCAATGGAACTGGTAGAGATCGATGTGATCGGTCTGCAGCATGCGAAGCGAGGTCTCCAGCTGATCCCAGAAATCCTCGGGCGTCTTCGCCATCGTCTTCGTGGAGATCGTCACCTCATCCCGCATCCCACGAAACGCTGAGGCGAGCTTTTCCTCGCTATCGGTGTAAGCGCGCGCCGTGTCGAAGAAGGTCATGCCTCCCTCGAAAGCGCGGCGCAAAAGCTTGTCGGACGTTGCGAAATCCACCCGCTGGACCGGCAGGGCGCCGAACGCGTTCTGAGGCGTCGTGATACCGGTTTTGCCTAAGGTAACAGTTCTCATTTCTTCCCTCCGTATCTCGGGCCCTTTCCCGTTCTTTCCGCTCTTTCTGTATTGTCGGCCCTCGCGATCCTTCGCGATAATACCATCCGAGCCGCCAATCCCGATCCCGTTTTGCAATCCTGCAAAAAGCCCGACTTTCGCCGGGCTTTTCGATTTTACTCGTTTCCTATCGCGAGCATTCGCAGCTACGCGATATTTCCAACATCGGAGATATCTTCCTCCAGATCGATCGACGTCACGTCGATCAAGGTTCCCTTGCTCTGCTTGTAGGCAGACACGATGAATCCGATGATGCCAATGATGATCATGATGCAGGCGATGAACATGTTCAGCGCATCGTTTTCGATACCGGTCATCAGACCGAAGTTGCTGATGACCATGTAGGTCAACCATGCCAGGCCGACCAACGCGATGATCGGGGCAATGGTCGTGGCAAACACATTGTGATGGTAGCCAGGCTCGTTGTTGTGGGCGCGGAAGTAGCCGATAACCGCCACGCACACCAGAAGCTCGAGCACCATGATGCCGACGATTGCAACCGCGGAGCAGAAAGCACCGGTCTGGGTGTAGGGGTCGAAGCCAAAGGCAAAGGCGATAAACACGATGGCCAGGGAGAACGTCACCTGCACGATCTCTGCCACATAGGGGGACTTAAAGCGCGCATGGGTGCGGCTCAGCGCCTTGGGCAGCATGCCCCCGCGCGCAAAGGCATACAGATAACGGCTCGACATATTGTGGGCTGCCAGCCAGCTGGCAACGGCGCTCAGAATGAAGAAGAGGTTGAACACATGGCCCGCCCAGTCACCGAGGTTGCTCACGACGACGGTGTGGAAGATGATGCTGATCTCGTCGGAGTTTGCCATGGCCAGCGTCTGCTCAGGACCAAGGGAGGCGACGGCCGCCCAGGCGGAGAAGGAGTAGACGACGCCGACGAAGACAACGGCGAAGTAGGTTGCCCGCGGAACGGTCTTGCGAGGCTCCTTCGCCTCTTCGCCGAAGATGGCGGTTGCCTCAAAGCCGATGAAGCACAGGAAGGCGAAGGCGATGCCCAGGCCGGGAGCGCCGCTCAAGAAGGCCTCCATGGAGAAGCACTCAAGCGTGAACGACTGGATGCCATGGTTGACGATGACCGCGATATCGGTCGCCGCGAGGATCGCAACCTCGCACACGAGGCAGACCATCAGGAACTTCACGCCGCCCTCGATGCCGAAATAGCCCAGCATGAAGATGATGATCGTCAGCACCAGCGTGGAGATCCACCAGGGGATCACCAAACCGAACTCCGTATTGAGGATGTCGGAAAGATAGAAGCCGCCGACGCAGGAGCAATACACGGTGAGCAGGTTGTAAGCAAACACGGCGACATAGCCCGCAGCGCCGCCGAGCCTTTTTCCGATGCCCATCGAGATGTAGGTGTAGAACGCACCGGCATTGGTGACATGCGTGCTCATCGCGGTGAAGCCGACCGCAAACAGGATGAGCAGGATGCCCACCAGCACGAAGTCGAACGGCGCGGCAATTCCGTTGCCGAGCGCATAGATGAGCGGTGTGTTGCCTGCGGTCGCGCCCAGGGGCGCGGCGGCGGCGATGACCATGAACGCCAGCGGCACGGTGGTGATGACGCCATGCCGGAGTTCGGTCGAATAGTTCTTATCCGTTTCCGCCATAGAAACTTCCTTTCCTCGTCAAAGGACCAAGGTGCGGAGTTGAACGCAGAACCTCCCTTTTCCGCCATCGTGCCATGAAGGGTGCGCCCAAATCCAGCTAAGATGGCGGGCCGGTGGATTTCAGCGCACATTTCATCGAACGAAAACCGCACATACAGAAACGTAATGATAACGGTTTCTTCCATGAAACCATCGACCATTCGCATAATTCTTCCCTTGATTTTTACGATAGCTGGAAATGCCCGAAATGGTAACAGTGGCGTTTTTCTCGGCTGCGCCCTCGCGGTAAAGCCTATAGTGCACTTAGGGTAACCCAATCGTTCGGAAGAAGGAGTATCGAATGGAAATCAAGGAAGGCTACATCCCCTTTGACGGCTACCAAACCTATTACCGCATCGTCGGTGAAAACGAACCGGGGCGTCTGCCGCTTCTCGCCCTGCATGGTGGACCAGGTGGCTTGCACAACTACCTTGAATCGCTTGACGGCATCGCCGAGAAGTACGGCCGCCAGGTTATCTATTACGACCAAACGGGTTGCGGAAAATCCGCCACGCCTCCTCGTCCGGACGTTTGGAGCGCGGAATACCTCGAAGAGGAGCTCGTCGAAGTGCGTCGCGCCCTTCACCTTGATCACATCCATCTGCTCGGGCAATCATGGGGCGGCATGCTCGCCATGCAGTACGCAACGCATCTGCCCGCCGGCATCGCCTCGATGGTCGTCGCCAGCTCACCCGCATCGATTCCGCTGTGGGTGAAGGAGGCAAACCGCCTGCGTTCGTATCTTCCCGAAGATATGCAGGAGGCATTGAAGCGGGCCGACGTCGATGGCGACTACGAGCGCCCCGAGGTCGTTGCGGCATCGGACGAATACTACCGTCGCCATGTATGCAAGCTCGATCCCTATCCGGATTTCGTCACGGCGAGCTTCGACAACATGGGCGAGATCTACATGGTCATGCAGGGCGCGAGCGAATTCGTCGTCACCGGCAAGCTGAAGGATTGGGACATTACCGCCGACCTTCATAAGATCACCATCCCCACACTTGTCACGTCTGGGCAGCTGGACGAGGCGACGCCGCTCATCGCCAAACAGGTGACCGACAACATCCCCGGCGCGAAGTGGGTCATGTTCGAAGGCGGCACGCATCTGTGCCACGTGGAGTTCGCCGACGAATACAACGAGATCGTCAACAACTTCATGTGCCAGCACGAATAGCGAAGTGAGAGGTCGTATCGGCTCCGCTGTCCGATCGCTTCTGGTGCGGCGATGCACCATCCGACGAAAAACGGAGACCCAATGGGAAGCGGGGCCGAGCGTTCAAAGAAGGCAACGAGAGGAGGCTTATCATGGAGCTTGTATTGACTGAAGAGCTGGAAGCTTACATGAAAGACCACGATGAACACGCGATCCTGGTGGACTACTACGATGCTGCCACCGAGGATGTTCCCATCAGCTCGGTTGAGGCGCGCTTCCTGACCGCCGAGGAAGCCGAGGCGATGGACGAGCACAAGGCGAAGAAGCACGAGATCGACGGATATTCCGTGTATCTTGCGGTTCCAGCAGACAACCTTGGCGAGGTCGTGCGCCTCAACTACGTGCCGATCGTAGGCATCACCGTGAAAGGTGTGAACATGCCCTTCTAACGTGCACGAACATGCGCTAGCGCGTGCGAACGCGTGCTAGCGCATGAACGCGTGCCAGGGCATTGCAAGGCCCTGCGTGATAGCGCACGCCTCACCATGTGGCGCTTTGCATTGTCACGTGTGCTTTGATTAGCCGAAGTTCTGCGCCATCGAGGCGATGGCATCGCTGCTTTCTTGGAACTTCGCGAGGATTCGCGCCTGCTCATCACCTTCGGCAGGCGTTGGCTGGTAATTGTTGTATGACGGCGTTGACGAAATCGAACAAGCGATGAAGTTAACGTCGTCATTTTTCGCGACGTCGTTTCCCTCCACCGTGAACGTTTGCTGGAAGATGAGGCAATCCTTATCGGAGGGGTTCGAATTGCCCCCGAAGCAGAAATTGCCGAGGCTATAGACGATATAGCGCCCGTTATACACCTCATACCCCTGAATGACATGAGGATGCGATCCGATGACCAGATCGGCGCCTGCATCAACCGCCTCATGGGCCAAATACATCTGCGTCTCATTCGGAACGTATTCGCGCTCG
The DNA here is from genome assembly GCA_947626195.1 of uncultured Eggerthellaceae bacterium. GTDB lineage: Bacteria > Actinomycetota > Coriobacteriia > Coriobacteriales > Eggerthellaceae > CANQRF01. Next base: position 52,411 of record CANQRF010000008.1, on the reverse strand, counting down.
ATCCCCCAGTGCACATACACCAAGACGAGCTGAGCGCCCTCGTTGCGCGCTGTTTGGATGTTGCTCACCATCGAATCCCTGATGCCCTCACCCTCGGCAAGCTCATAGGTTCCGATCAGGGCGACCTTCACGCCCTTCACATCCATGTAGGCGATGCGATCGTATCCGAAATTGACGATCCCCGCAGCGTCGAGCGCGCTGATCGTGTCGGTGAGGCTCTGCTCGCCGTAGTCGGAAGAGTGATTGTTCGCGAGGGAGGCCGCCTCCACGTCGCCCGCTGTGAGGATGCTCGCGAAATCGGCAGGGCCTTTGAAGGCGAAGGTCTTATCGGCGCGCGCTGTGGAGGTCGTAAGCGTTCCCTCCATGTTCACGATAGTGAGGTCGTCCGAGCCGAAGATGCCGGCGACATTCGCAAGGAAATAGGCTGGATCGCCCTGGTTTTCGTACATGGCGTTCAGGCTCGTGCTGTAATCGAAGGCCTCGTCGGTGCCGAGCGTGCAGTCACCGGCGAAGGTGACGGTGAGTGTCACCGGCCCGGCGGGAGCGGTGGCTGCTCCGCCTTCCCCGCCCTCCGCGCTATCGGAGGCGGCGTCGGTGAAGGTGAGCGATGCGGAGCCGCTTTCTCCCGAACCCTCCTGTGCATTGCCCGACTGTGTGACGAAGAAGCCGACGATCAGCGCAATCACGAGGATAACGACGAGGATGGCGATGATGAGGCCCCACGGACGGCTTTGCCGCACGGGCGACCGTGAACCGTAGCCCCGTGGACCGTGGCTCTGCGAGCCGTAGCCCTGCCTTTTGCGGCCGTGTCCCTGCGGTTGATGAGCGACTGGGCGCGTTCCCCGATAGTCGGTGAACCCCTGCCCCGCTTGGGAATGCCACCGCGTGGCTTCGGGAACCGCATCGATCTTCACATCGGAACGATCGCGATCATCGCGAGCAAGCGGGCGTATCTCACGCGTTTCATCGAAGGTTCGGGAATCGATGCTGCCGCGACCGTCTATCACTTCGCGGCGAAGCGAAGCATCGCGTCGATATGCTGAATTGTCGCGGTAAGGCGAGTTGTCGCGATCGGCAGGCACTGGACAATCCAATCGTTATGCGGGGGGCACGGTTGGAACCTATTATAGCTATTTTCTTTTTAAGTTTTACTGAATACATGCCTCTTTCAACGCAATCGATAGATGCCCATAATCCTCGAACGCCTCAACGTCGGGATGGGCCGCTTTTATCGAATCCGTCGAACGGAAGAGGAAGCCCGCTTTGCTTGCCGCGATCATCTCGAGATCGTTATGGGAATCGCCCGCCACAACTGTTTCAAAACCACAGCTCTGCAGCGCTCGGACGGTGGTGAGCTTCGTATGGTCGCAGCGCATATGGAAGTCGGTGATCACGCCTTCCTCATCCACGATGAGCTCGTTGCAGAACAGGGTCGGATAATTCAGCTGCCTCATCATGGGCATGGCGAACTGCACGAAGGTATCGCTCAAGATGATGACCTGATGGTCCTTGCGCAAATCATCGAGGAAATCCCGCGCGCCGGGAAGCGGCGCGATGCTTTCCAGCATCGCCTGGATTTTGGGAAGCGTGAGACCGTTTTCCCGCAAAACGCCAAGTCGCCAGGTCATGAGCTTATGGTAATCAGGCTCGTCGCGCGTGGTGCGTTTGAGCTCCGGCAGATTCGATGCCTCGGCGATCGCCACCCAAAGCTCTGGCGATAAGACGCCTTCCAAATCGAGGCAAATGAGATTCATAGCTGTCCTTTCCGTATAAACGCTTTCATACCCTCTTTAACTTTCGCACTATGTTAGCAAACACAACCGTTACACTGCTTATATAAATTCACGAACGTTGAAGGAGGAGCCATGGCATGCGTCGCGGCATTCGCAGTTCCCCATCCCCCGCTCATCGTCCCGGCGGTCGGAGGCGGGCAGGAACGGGGCATCCAGGCGACGATCGACGCCTATGAAGAGGTGGCGCGCCGAATTCGCGACCTCGCACCAGATACGATCGTGCTCTCATCCCCCCATGCGCCGCTCTACCGCAGCGGCTTCTTCCTTTCCGAGGCCCCGCTCTATCGCGGCGATATGAGGCGCTTCCGAGCACCTCATGAGACCCTGGAGGTGACGGGAGACGTCGATCTTGCTCGCGCGATCGCAGAGGTCGCCCGACGCGATTACGAGCTGCCTCTCGCGATTTCCCGTGAGGGCATCGAAGAGCTTGACCACGCGAGCTTCGTGCCATTGTATTTCCTGCGCGATCAGCTTTCCGACCTCAAATTCGTGCTCGTAGGGCTATCGGGGCTCAGCGCCGAAGAGCATTACGAATTTGGCCAGGCGATTGCCTGCGCCATCAACGACCTCGATAGGCGCGTCGTCTACATCGCAAGCGGCGACTGGTCGCATAAGCTGAAGGCGGACGGCCCGTACGGCTTTGTGCCCGAAGGCCCGCTCTTCGACCAAGAGGTCGCCGACATTTTTCGCGGAGGTGTGCTGAGCGAGCTTTACCTGCTCGACGAGGATATGTGCGAAGAGGCCGCCGAGTGCGGGCTCCGTTCGTTCTGGATCATGGGAGGTGTCCTCGGTGCAAAGGATGAGGTCGCCTTCAAATCGGAGCTCTTGAGCTACGAGGGGCCCTTCGGCGTGGGCTATGGCGTTGCCGCCATCGAACCCGGGTCAGTCTCGCCCACCCAAAAAGGCACTGACGAAAATCGCGAAAACGACGGAGCCATCACCACGTCGGCAGGAACAGATGCCACCACTCGAGAGAGGGAAAGCACCTGCGACAACGAAGAGGTGGATAGCTACGTGCGCCTCGCCCGCGAGAGCGTCGAGCACTTCGTTCGCACCGGGAAGCCGCTTCCTCGTCCCGAGAACCTTCCCTACGCCCTCACGGGCGAGCGCGCCGGTGTTTTCGTGTCGCTTCACGAACATGGCGATCTGCGCGGCTGCATCGGCACCATCGCTCCCACATGCTCCTGCGTGGCAGACGAGATCATCCAAAACGGCATCTCGGCGGCAAGCCGCGATCCGCGGTTCCCTCGTGTTATGCCTCATGAACTGGACGATATCTCCTATTCGGTGGACGTGCTGCAGGAGCCTGAGCCCATAGCTTCGGAAAGCGAACTCGACCCGAAGCGCTACGGCGTCATCGTGACGCAGGGCTATAGACGAGGGCTCTTGCTGCCGAACTTGGAGGGCGTGGATACCGTGGAGGAACAGGTTGCCATCGCCAAGCGCAAGGCCGGCATCTCGCCGTTCGCCGATGACGTCGCCATCGAGCGGTTCGAGGTCACCCGCCACGACCGCGGCGGCGAAGCGCGCAACGGCTAAGAGACGGCAGCTTACGTGTTGCGCCCAATAAAGAAAAAGAAAACGGCGTCTGCCGGCCCCTTCGCACCGAAAACGCCGAAAACGTCAAGGAGGCCTATGAGAATCCTCGTAGTTGAAGATGACGCCGCCATCGTTCGCAGCTTAGGAGAACTCCTTGCCGACGAGGGCTACGAGATGCGCGCCGTCGCCCGTCAAGATGAGGCGATCGCCGCCCTCAAGGAAGAGACGTTCGACCTACTGCTTCTGGACATCACCCTTGCGCAGGGCAACGGATTTGCTGTCTGCACCGCTGCCCGCGAGCTCTCGCCCAAGCTCCCGATCATCTTCCTCACGGCATCCGACGACGAGTATTCAACCGTCGCCGGCCTCGAGATGGGCGCTGTCGACTACATCGCCAAGCCATTTCGCGCGCGCGAGCTCACCTCGCGCATCCGCGTCGCACTCCGCAAACACCAAGGTGCCGACCTAGCGCTCACCTTCGCCGACCTGCGCCTTGACCCGACATCCGCCACCGTCAGCAAGGCGGGCCACGACATCGCCCTTTCGGCATTGGAATATCGCCTGCTGCTCTATTTTCTCCAGCACCGGGGAAAACTCGTCACCCGTGAGAACCTCCGCGACGCCATCTGGGAAAGCGCCGGGGAATATATCAGCGACAACGCGCTCAACGTCTATATCAAGCGCCTCCGCGAGAAGGTGGAAGACGATCCCGCAGACCCCCGCATCATCGTGACCGTGCGCGGGTTGGGATACAAGGTGGGTGAATGAGATGACGGCACTTCTGCGCAACCCGCGCTTTCTGAAAGAATGCGGCTTTCTTGCCGCCACCGTCGCGGTTCTCACGATAGCGGCATGGCTGGTTTCCGGTGCGACGAGCGGATTATGGGCTCTGGCAATGGGCGTGGCGCTGATCGTGTCGTTCGGCGTGTTTTCCGCCTTGCGCTTCCGCGAGATCGAACGGCTGACCGGCGAGATCGACGCGGTGCTCCACCAAGCGCACCCCCTTGCCTTCTCCGCCTATCGCGAGGGCGATATCGCGGTGCTGAGAAACGAGCTATCGAAGATGGTCGCGCGCCTTTCGCGCACAACCGATCTGCTCGCGAGTGAGAAACAGCATCTTGCCGATTCGCTCGCCGACATCTCCCACCAAATCCGCACGCCGCTCACCGCGATGAACCTGCTGATCCCCTCGATTGAGCGCGCCGACGATCACGCACGCCGCAAAACGCTCTTACGCGAACTCGAGCAACTCGTCGATCATATCTCGTGGCTTGTGACCACGCTCCTGAAAACCGCGCGCGCCGATTCGGGGGCGCTTGTCATGGAAAAACAGCAGGTGAATGCCGTGGAGCTCTTCAGTGAGGCGTGCGCCCCGCTTGCCCCCGCACTTGATCTGCATGACATCGCGCTTGTGCAGTCCTTCCCAAAAGGTGCCACACCGGTGACCTTCGTCGGCGATGGGCGCTGGACCGCCGAGGCGCTCGAGAACATCGTGAAGAACGCGATGGAGCACACGCCCGACGGGGGCACGATCACGCTTTCCGCAACCGAAGACGCCCTCGCCACGCGCCTCACGATAGCCGACACCGGCCCAGGGCTCTCGCCCGAAGAGCTGCCGCATATCTTCGACCGGTTCTACACAAGACCGCAAAACACGCCCGCGGGCTTCGGCATCGGCCTCTCCCTTGCGCAGGCACTCCTTTCAGCTCAGGGCGCCACGCTCCATGCCTCCAACGGCGAACACGGCGGCGCCCGCTTCGAGATCACCTTCCCCAAAGTGACGGTATAGGCCGAGTGCCGTCAAGATAGCGCCGTCTGCAAGAGAGGCTCATCAAGACAGCCCAGCTGCACGCCGATCGCCGGCATCAGCCCTCGACGAGATCGATCAGCTCCTGCTGAGAGTGCACGCCGAGCTTGCGATAGATGTTCTTGACATGGCTTTTCACGGTCTCGTTGCCGATAAGGAACTCGTTGCGGATGTAGGCGCGGTTCCTTCCCTTCGCCAACAGCAAGAACACCTCTTCCTCGCGCGGGGAAAGGTTGTGTTCGTGGGCAAGGCGCGAAACCTTCTGCTCGAACTGGTCGGTATCGTTGCCGTTCTCTTCGATTGGCTGAACGAAGCCCCAGCCCGTGCTCGTCGACCCGCTGCCGATGACGAATAGGGCGATGATCAGGATGAAGAACACGATGAACAGCGAGAGCATCGCCATCTGGAAGGCATTCCCGATAAGCCCCAAGACCGCCGCCGCCACGGCGGAACCCACGAACTGTCCGAACTGGATGGAGAAAAGGCCCCAGCATCCCATCCATCCCGTCGGGATTCCCTCGCGCAGCGATAGCGCCGACCACAGCGCCCAAAACACGATGTAGAAATACTGATAGCCCAGTTGGTGAACCGCCGTGCCGATAACGTTCCATGGCTCTTGAAGCGGCAGGAACAGAAAGCCCGCCGCCATAAGTGGGAGCGCCACCTGATAGGTAAGATGGTCGAAATCCATGCGGTAGACCGTCGTCGTGAGGAAAACGGCAAGCGTGCCGATGACGATGGCGAGGATGTTCAGCAGATCGCGCAGCTGGATGAGCTCGGTTCCAACGGGCACGATGAGCCCCTTCATCGCGCCGAAGGAGAGCCCGAAGAAAATCGCGACGACGATCATGCGAATCGGGGGCCTCTCCCGTATGCGCACATTCACCTTACCCAAAAGCTGAGAGTGAAGCCGCGATTGCTTCTTAGAAGAGATGAAGCACCCCATGCTGACGATCGGCATGAGGGCGACGACGATCTGCGTGAGGTCCTCCGGAAAAACCTGAAGGATCAGATAGGCGATCGCCGCCATCACAACCGAGACGACGCTGTAGTTCACCGTTTCCTGGGAACCGTAGGAAAAAAGCCGCTCCGCCCACAGAACGACGATCATGCCGCTGCCGATACCCGTTAGAACCGAGCCGGCAAAATAGATTGAGGCGAGAACGCGACCGACTGCAAGGAAGAAGAGAAGATGGGAGATCGCCAAGGTGCCTACCGTTGTGAGGGCAGCTGCGCACCACGGAAATCCTCTGACCGAAGAGAGCGGGTTGCGAATGTGCGTGAGCAGCAGAAGGAAGCCGATCGTCAGCACGTTCGCGGCAAGTGAGATCACCCAGAGCGGCTCGAGCATATCGCCGACGAAGATGCTGATGAGCATGCTTCCCTCCGGCAAAAACGAGCCCGTTTCGCTGTAGAACAGCGAACTCCAGAAAACGCACCAGATCCAAACCCAATGCGCGCCAAAGCCAATCAGATCAGGTATGCACCACGATTTCCCGCCCAAATAGGAACGCATAGCCCTCCTCTAAGATATTTCCGATCGAAGCGCCGGACGCCGTTGCCATCGAGCCCTCACGCACAGGCTGATCATGGCGATCCGATGGGAAACTCTTACGCTTCAATTATAGGAGTGTTCAATTCCAATGGAAGCAAAACAGCATCCCCCCAACAGGGGGGTCGTTACGAATAAAAGCAGAGTTTCCCCCTCATAACGGGATGAAAGAGGCGGAAACGCTCTCTATGATGCTGGCATCGTCATCCGACATGGAGGGGATGCTCGTCAAAGTCCGCCGGAGATGGGCTGATTTCGAAAAGCTTCTAAGGTCGTGTCGGACGATTTGCGCACAAAGCGCAGTTTCGGAAGTTATTTCCACAAATCCCGAAGGAGGAACCATGGCAGAACACAATGAGAAGAAGGGCCTTTCCCGCCGCGCATTTCTCGGCTTGGGCGGAACCGCCTTGGCCGGTGCCGCCGTTGCCGGCTTGGCTGGCTGCGCGCCGCAGTCCCAGACCACCGGCTCTGCTTCCAGTGAAACTTCCACGCCTACCACCGAAGTGACTGGTATGCCGATCGCCGATAGCGGCGCTTCCGCAGGCCCCGACGTCGCCGGAATGCACAGTTGGGAAATCGCCCCTGAGCCCATCCCCGAAAGCGACATCACGGGAGAGGAAGACTGCGACGTGCTCGTCATCGGCGCGGGCCTCGCGGGCTGCTGCTCCACCCTTTCCGCTCTTGAAGAGGGCGCCAAGGTCATCACCATCGATAAGAACCCCGAAACGGTGGTTGCGCGCGGCGTGCATATCGCCGGCTTCCACACAAAGGTCCAGCAGGGTCTCGTGGACCAAGGCCTGCTCGAAGAGCCTGACTACAACAACGTCATCCGCCGTTGGATCAACTGGGCGCAAGGCCGCGTGAAGGAGCCCCTGCTTTGGCGTTTCGCCCACAAGAGCGGCGCATGCTTCGACTGGCTCTACGATCAGGCGAAGACGAAGAACCTCGAGGCCCTTCTCTGGGATGGCTATTACAAAGGCCCCGACTATACCGAATACCCGGTGACGCACATCTTCTATCAGGCCGATAAGTATGAAGAGACCATCAACTTCACCTTCTATGAGGGCTCCGGCATCGGCGATGTATATGGCAATGCCGTCCTCGTTCCCGCCCTTTACGAGCTGATTGCCGATAATGGCGGCGAGATCCGTTGGGAGACCAAGAGCGAGCGGCTCCTGCGCGATGGCGATGGCCCCGTGACCGGCGCGATCGTGAGCGATCCTGATGGCAACTACGTGCAGATCAACGCGAAGTCGGTCATCATCGCCTCCGGCGACTACGCTGCCGACAACGAGATGTTCCAATACTACTCGCCGATGACGGTCTACGCCATGGACGGCCGTTTCTACAATCCTCCCGATTGCGACACCGGCGACATGCACAAGCAGGCGATTTGGATCGGTGCCGCAATGCAGAAATCCGAGCCGCATGCGGCCGTTATGCACCTCGACTTCGGCGCGGCGAGCTACGGCTTCCTGCACGTGAACTGGGAAGGCAAGCGCTTCAAGAACGAGGACGTGAACACCCAATCCAAGAGCGTCACCAAGGCGCTTCAGACGAATAAGGACGCTTGGACGATTTACGACTCCCACGGGCTCGAGCAGGTGAAAGAGCAGATCGACGCCGGTATCGGCGGCGGCTTGCAGTGGGGCCAGCTGACCCAACCGGTCGGCGGAGAATATAACCTCGAGGCCCAGAAGCTCGTTCTACAAGGCGAAATCGAGAGCGGGCTTACCATGGAAGCCGATTCCCTGGAAGAGCTCGCCCAGAAGATGGGCGTTCCTCCCGAGAACCTCGTTGCCACCGTTGATCGCTACAACGAGCTGTGCGACCTGGGCAAAGACCTCGACTTCGGCAAACGCCCCGAGATCATGGGCAAGGTCCAGGATCCGCCGTTCTACGCCGGCAAGCTGGTGGCAAGCATGCTCACCATGTGCGGCGGCCTGCGCACCAACGTCGACACGCAGGTGCTTGACGCCAACGATCAGCCGATCGAGGGCCTCTATGTGTGCGGTTCCGCAGCAGGCGAGTTCTTCGGCGCAGGCGATTATCCCACCTACGTCCCCGGCATCGGCCATGGCCGCTGCGTAACGTTCGGGCGCATCGCCGGCATCAACGCCGCAGGTGGCGATGCGGACGCAAAGATCCCCGATTTGGACTTCTAATTCGCCTCGCGAAAAGATTTTGGATCTGAACTTCTAGCTCGTATCGCGAAAAGATTTTGGATCTGGGCTTCTAACTCGTATCGCGAACAATGTACGATGGAACTGCCGTCCTCCCCGGGCGGCAGTTCTTTTTTGGGCCTGCGTGCGTTTAAAAGAACCCTTGAAGCGCATCGTTGAATGAGTTGAAGCTACAACCCTTCCGTTTCTCGAACTGAGAGATACGTGAGCATATCTTTCGCATCAAATGCGGCAAGGGGGGCTTTCTTGCGAAGCGTTTCATCATTGGTAACGAAAAAATCCACCTTTGCGGTTTCCAAGGCGGCAAAGGTGAGATCATCCTCAAAGTCATCGTGAATGTCTTAAAAGTGGGACGCCAGCCATACTTGGGGCTCTCCAACAGGAACCGCTGCAGCCAGCTCCTCCATATTGCGGATGCAGCCCCAAGCGATTTCTCGACAGGCGAGCGCATCGCTCTCTGTGAGAGCACCCTGGGCCTCACGTGCCATGTGTTTCGCCTCTTGATTGACAAGGTAAAACACGTCTTTAATTGATGTTGCCGCATAAAGTAGGTTCAGGTTGTCATCTTCAATATAGCCGATGAGCGCGAGCGCCTCATGATGGGCCTTACGGTTGGCAATATAGTAATCGAGCCAGATGTTCGTATCGAGCAATATCGATGGCGTGTTTTCGCTCATAGAATGCCCCGCTCTTCCCATCGTTCGAGAAATGCTTCCTTTTTCAGCTTCTCAAGTGGGACCGGTTCGAAATCGGTGATATTGATGCTATACACCAAGGAGGTTATTTCAACAGGGGCTTTTTGCCGGTGGCCTCGATGATGGCAGGCTTCGCGGACAGCTTCTCGTACATGATCATCCCGCGAAGCGCGAAGAACAGGCACACGGCGCCGGTGATGTAGTACCACGGATTCACGTCGATGCCGAAGAACTCGGGTGCGATCGCCATCCACATGTTGCACCACGGGTTGAACGACACGATCACCACGCAGAGGAAGACGATGTTGAGGATGCGGCAGTTGCCCAAGCGGTATCCGCGCTGCTCGAGGACAAGCCCCGGCACCGTGGTGACGAGCACCTGCGTGAAGATCCAGAACTTCCACATCGTCGGGTCGTGCAGTTCCACGCGAAGGAGGTTCAAGCCGACGAAGAACACGAGGATGAGCAAGATGATATTCGTGAGGCGCTTGCGAAACGACCAGCTGGGATCCCAGTTGAGATCTTTCTCATAGGTCATCGCGCGCTGCAGGCAATAGGTTTCCATGCCGACCCAAATCGCCTCGCCAAGAGCGAGCAGGCCGAACATATAGAAGAAATCGTTCGTGAGGAACGCATAGAGAAACACCCAGATTCCCATGAAATCCGCCGCCCAATAGAAGCAGTGGAGCCACAGCGGATAGGGCTGGATGTGCTCGGTTTCGGTGAGGATGATGGGGATGATATAGACCAGAAGGCCGAAAATCACCGCAAGAATCACCGCGACGAGCGTGAAGGCGAAGTCGGGCGCGCTAGGCGAGAGGTGCTCGATGAAGTTGACGGGAAGGCAGTTGCCCGTCGGATAGCCTGCGACGAGCATTAAGACGAAGTAGCCCATGTTTGCTTCCTTTCTTGGCGTTTTACTGCGATGTGAACATTCGCGAAGACGCTTCTTGCAAGTTGTCTTGCAGATGCTGTTTAATATATAAGTGATGAATAAATTGCCCAATAAGCAACTCGTCTGGCAATGATGGATAACCATCAAATGATGTCGAAGTGATGAAAAGGAACACCATGTACAAAACGTCGAACGACCTTCGCTTTCGCAAGAACCAAGCGGCTTTGCAGCGCGCCTATATCGACCTCGTGCTCGAGAAGAAGACGGCAAATCTTACCGTCAAGGAGATCGCGGATAGGGCAAACGTCAACCGTATGACGTTCTATTCCCACTACGACACGGCGGCCGACATCCTGCGCGAGTTCGTCGATGCGATGACGGAGGAGATCATCGCCGAGCAAAGCAACGCGTCAGGAAGTGAGTTCGACTTGAAGGCATTGCTCGACCGTTCAACGCAGCTGATGCAGCGCGAAATCGAGTTCTTCAGGCTGGTGGCGAAGGATGACGACTTCGGCTTTTGCCGCAGCCAATTCAGGGATGCCTTCAAAACAATCTTTCGTGCCGAGCTGGAGAAGAATCCACGTGCCGCAAAGAGCGACCAATTGGTCATGGCGGATTTCCTCGCATCGGGCGTCACCTATGTGTACCTCGATTGGCTCGCCGGAGAATACGGAGAGCTTCCCCTTGAAGGGCTCCTCAATTTCTTGAACGACGCACTCCGAAGGTTCTTTTAATGTTTAGAGAGGCCAACAGCCCTTTTAGTTTCCTTGAGCTTTAAGGCTCAAAGTGTTTTTCGCAGAAGCTGCGTAATAAGGGGACTTCGTTTGCTATCGCGTTCAGCTTGCCTCATAAAGCACCACCTCGTCACGTGCGATCCTTTCAAGAAGACGGATGCTCGCGCCGTCGGTGGTCACGACATCCACGCGTTTCCCCAGTCTCTGGGCGAGCTTGTCTTGGAAGTCGAGCACTTGCATGCCCTTGATTCTGCCTTTTTCAAGCAGAATGTCGACATCGCTTGTTTCGTTTTCTTCACCGCGCGCATAGGAGCCGAAGAGCGAGACTTTTGCCGCCCCATATTCCTTTGCAAGGGGGACAACGAAATATTGAATGTCTTCGATACCGAGACGATCCTTTCTTGGCACATGAGCGTCTATGGGGCGTTCGGTGAACTTTGAATGATTCATTGCTGCCCTGCCTGTCAGGTCTAAACTGCCTCTAGCCGTTCTGTTACCTGCTTGAACAAATCAGCGGACCAGATGCGCAATGAAGATGCTTCGCGCAGGAACGGCTCTACATCGTGAGCGGCAGCTTTGTAATCTATGGCATCAAAGCGATCGGCCAGTAATTTGCGGAGCTGCTCTATGGAAAGCCTCTCTCGGGGGTTCCAATGGCCGGTTTGCACGAGGCGTGCTCGAAGATGCGGTAGGTTTATTTTCGCGCCGTGGGCGAGATAGAACAGGTAATCGTAAAGATCGCGTCCCTTAACGCGATTTTTCCAACCTCGGCATAAAACCGCGTGGATTTTGCCGGCAAACAGTGACGGCTGATCGAACAAATTCACCTCGTAAGGTGAGGGTAGTAATTGGTAGCGGCGCTCGAAAGTTGCCAATTCGGGAGTGTTTACATCTACCTCGAACTTGATCTTTATCTTTTCGTCGCGTGGAACCCCCGTCGAGAAACTCTCCTGCGGATAGAACAGCAACAAGTGCTCACGTGTGTTTCCCTTCAAAAACGCCGATTGTATATCCGAATCAACCGTTTTCTCGCGTTTCTTTATCTCCATATTTAAGCCGTAGGCGCGCAATTCTGTTTCAAGCATGGGAAAATATGCTGTTATATCAAACTCATTATCTGGCACCATCAAAGAGAAATCCATATCTTCGGAGAACCGATCAAGCCCGTAAAAGATACGAAGGGCTGTTCCCCCGTAAAATGCCGCGTAATCAAAAAAACCAGCACGCGACAAGCCGCAGAGCACAAGCTCCTGAATAATCTCTTTGACGACATGCCGCCGCTCCGCCAAAGAGCGCGCATCATTGGTCTGCAACATCGAATCAAGCGCTGAGTTCATGGCGCGGCATCCTTTCGAGATATTGGGCCAATTTATGGAGAGTTGTGCTGCGGTACCGAGAGGCGAGGGCAATCATCGCATTGAAATCGAGATTGCGAAACGCTGCGAAATCGAGACGAAGATCTTCGAAGAGAAGGGCTTCCAGCTCGCGATAATTGGCGACTGGCGGACGAAGCCAGAGCATGTCGCAGAGGGCTTTCTCGACGTTTGCAATGCGGTAGGAGTAATCGCCTTCCACAATCGTGTCGATCCCCCATGGAAAGGCGCGCGAGGGCACGTCATGGAATGTGAAAATTCCGAAGGGGGTGCTATAGCGCTTGACCTTGCCCTTTTCGAAGGTGGCGCTTGTGACGACGGGAACAGCTTCCGGAATCATTCCATAGCGGGCAAGAGCGTACTCAAATGAGATGTATGACGGACCGTAGATGCTTGCGGCCAGATACTCCGGAGACGTGAGGGGATCGGTTTCGTAGAGACCGTTTACGATGCGAGTGAGCTCTCCATCGCGCACCATGCGAGCAATCTTGTTTTTTGGAGCTCCGTAAGACGAGAGTTCATTTTGCAGCATTTTCGATGTCTTTATCATATTTCCACCTCTAAGTTGCATTATACGCAACTTTCTGGAGAAATAATGGCATATATTTTTATTGGAACGCGCTGAAACAAATTGACCATGCTTCTTTGCAAGAGGGACAGCGAAATACCGAATATTTTCACTGCCGAGATGCATCTCGAACGATGGAAGAGCGGGATCTGCTCGGAACTCGCGCCTCTTCGGATCTAGATGTCGAAAACTGAAATAGCTTGGACCTGCGGCGTTATGTGGTAGGGAGACGGCGCTTGGCAGATCACGCTGCCGAACCCGACTTCGTAATCCGCTACACCCTCTAACGCGTTGAAATTCGCAATGGCGCTCTTATCGGGATTTGTCGCCATTTTGATCTCGACAGGATGAAGCACGTGGCCGTCTTGGATGACAAGATCGATCTCCCTTTTGCGTCCGTCGCGGTAAAAGCTCACCTGACGCGTGTCCTGACCGGCGTTGATGAAAGATTTCAACACCTCGCTCACGGCGAACGTCTCGAACATGTGCCCGGCCATCGCTCCCCGTTTCAGCGTTTCGGGGGTGTTCCACGCCGTCAGATAGCACGCAAGCCCCGTGTCCATGAAAAACAGCTTCGGCGTCTTCGCAAGGCGCTTTGAAGTGTTTGCCCAGAATGGCCTTAGGATATGGACGATCCCCGACGCCTCAAGAACCGATAGCCAGTCTCGCACGGTCGCAACTTCCACATTCACCGTATTGGCGATGTCGCTCATATTCAAAAGCTGTCCCGTGCGGGAAGCGCATGCCACCATGAAATCGAAAAATGCATGCTCGTTGCGTATGTTCACGAGCTCCCGCACATCACGCTCGATATAGGTCCTAACATAGGAGCTGTAATATGCTTGCCACTCGATCGTTTCGTCTATCAGCTCTGGCATCGATCCGCGATGAATATGCGCCCAGAGATCAAAATCGCTCAATAGCTCCTTGCGGTTATCCGCTTCCGCGGGTGCTGGAACATACGGCGTATGTTTCAGATTGCCCACGAGCTCGCGCAGCGACAACGAGCTCATCTCCAGAATGCCGATGCGCCCTGCCAAGGATTCGCTCACACCTTGCATGAGCCGATAGGTTTGCGAACCGGTGAGGACAATGGCACCCTTTTCGTCGGATCGATCAACGATGTGCTTTATTCGCATGAAGAGATCCGGCGCGTATTGGATTTCATCGATGAGGAGGGGCGGCTTGTTGTCTTGGAAGAAAAGCGCCGAGTCGGAGTGCACCCTGCCGAGAAGGTCGAGATCATCAAGCGCCACGTATCCGTAGGCGTCGGGCAAGGTATGTCGCAGCATCGTCGTCTTGCCCACCTGACGGGCACCGGTCACCAAGACCACTTTGAATTGGCGAAGATATGCGCTAACGGTGTCCTCAATTTCACGCTTGACATACATGGCAAACCCTCCGCTTCAGCATATTTCGGAAAAGGTCAGGACCCAAAATATTATGCCCTTATCTTACCGTGTGCAGATTTTCAATTCAATTGAAAATCTGCACATTTCCGATTTACCCTTCTTCAAACATTTCATCTGCGCTGACAAGAAGGACATCGGAGCGCTCGTTGCATTTTCTTTTCGTTGCTGCCCCCGCCGGCCTCTTGGAGAAGAGCACGTAGTATAGCCTGTCGAATTGGCCGACGAGACTGGCGCGTTCCTCTAATTTGCGAAGAGCCTCGGTTTCATCGAATTCATTCCGCCACTTGCATTCCCCGAATAACGCCATTTTCTCCGTCGTGTTGGCTGCAATCACATCAATATCGGCCGTTTCGTGCGTAGCGGGATCCGACCCCCACCATTGTCCGAACGACGTTGCCGGAAAAGGCAATTCACCCGCTGCATTTTTTCGAGCCAGCCACTGGAGACACATGATCTCAAATTGATGGCCAACGAAATCCAACAGCTCATTACCGAACGCATGCGCTTGCGCCACCACTTTGCCGGCTTCATGTTCGATAGAGGCCATATTCGGGCTCACGAACCGATACCAATATGAAAAAAACGAATCGGCGAGTCGATACCTTCCCTTTCTCGTTTTTGCAGAATTCGCTCCGAGGGGAATCACCTTTTCTATGAGCCCGAGGTCCTCGAGGATTCGAAGATATTTGCCGAGTGAAGCAATCGCAACACCCGATTTGTCGGCAATTTCGTTCGGCCTATTCGCCCCGGCACCGATGGCATCGAGGATGGAATTATACAGAGCGGGTTCTCGCAATTCCTGCCGAAGAAGCATAAGGGGCTCTTCGTACAACAGTCCGGTGTTGTCAAATAGCTGCGATTCGACGTTAGATTCGTAGGAGACACCCGTGTCGATTTGCTCAAGATAATAGGGCGTGCCACCAAACGTCGCATATCAGACTTATGAGTATGATGCTTACGGGTCTGATAGAAGCGTCCATGGACCTTCCCAACATTACAAAACTGTAATGCGGTTCTCATCAGGGTGTAAGGTGGGTTCGCTACCCTTGTTCGAGAGAACGCACCACCATGGAAAAGCCGAAAAGGCCCATTCCTGAAAGGAACGCAGATGGACATCCTCACAGTCAGCCACCTGACGAAGGTCTACGGAAGCGGCGAGCAGGCAACCTGCGCCTTGAACGACGTTTCCTTCAGCATCGAACAAGGCGAATTCGTCGCGATCATCGGATCGTCGGGTTCGGGGAAATCGACGCTTCTCCACCTCATGGGCGGAGTCGACCGACCCACGTCGGGAACGGTGTTCCTCAACGGCGCCGACGTATACGCGCGAAGCGACGAGGAGCTCGCCGTCTTTCGCCGCCGCGAGGTGGGCCTCATCTACCAGTTCTACAACCTCATCCCGATCCTCAACGTCGTGGAGAACATCACGCTTCCTGTGGCACTCGATGGGCGCCCCGTCAACAAGGAGCGCCTCAACGGCCTCATCGCCGACCTCAACCTCGAAGGGAAGGAGACCTCGCTTCCCAACCAACTCTCCGGCGGCCAGCAGCAGCGCGTCGCCATCGCGCGCGCCCTCATGAACGCCCCCGCCGTCGTGCTCGCCGACGAACCGACGGGAAACCTCGATACGAAGAACAGCCGCGAGATCATGAACCTCCTGCGCGAGAGCAACCGCGACCTCGGCCAGACGCTCGTGGTGATCACCCACGACGAGAGCATCGCGCTTTCCGCCGACCGCGTGATCGCAATCGAAGATGGCCGCATCGAGCGCGACGAGAGGATCCGCCGATGAACGCCATGACCGCTTTCACCCTGCGCTCGCTCGCGAAAAACCGCGTGCGCACCCTTGTCACGGTGCTCGGCATCGCGCTGGCGGCGGCATTGCTCACCGCCGTGCTCACTTCAGTGGCAAGCGCAAACCACTATCTGCAGCGCGTCGAGGAGGAGACCGACGGCACATGGATCGCCGCCATCGTAAGCGATGACCCCACCATGATTGAGCGCGCCGAAGCCGAACCGAATATTCCTGACTTCACTATCGCGCAGACGGATCTCGCGAGCTTGAGCGAACGGCCTCTCACACGAGACACCGAAGGCGTCCCATCGACAGACGACGCAGGGGCTTCAACGGCCTCGGATGCGTCCACCTCGAATGCGCCCGCCTCTGCCCTCGCAGACGACATCAATCAGGTGACAGGCATCATCCCCCTCATGCGTTTTACCGGCGACTACCCTACCATCTGCGGCATCTTCGCCTCTGAGGGCAGACTTCCGGAAAACGACGGCGAAGTGCTTCTTCCCAGCCAATACAGCAGCAAGATCGCAGATAGTTCGCACAACACGGGACTGAGTGGAAACAGCTACTCGTTCCATAGCTCCTCGGAGAACTACGAGGCGATCACCACGCCTGCCTATAAGGTCGGGGATATGGCAACGTTTCGCCTTGAGGACGGCAGCGAAGAAACCCTGACCGTCGTCGGGTTCTACGACAATTTCAACAATGCCGTGCTCACCAAAAACGGAGCGGCCGCTATCAGCGTCATGGATGCGCCAACTGAGCAAAATTCGTTTGTGATCTGGGCCGTCGTCGACCACCTCACGACGCGCGATGAGCTCACCGGTCAACTGGAAGCCACCTTCCCCGGCGCCACCATCGACCTTCACTCTACGCTGTTAAATTACCTGGGGCTCGCGGGACAGTCGTATATCTGGCGCACCTTCGGCGGCATTGCGATCATTCTCGCCATCGTGATCGCGGTCGCCTGCGTCTCTCTTATCTACAACGCCTTCGGCATCTCGGTCGCCGACCGAACCCGCCAGTTCGGACTCCTCGCCTCCGTAGGCGCTTCAAAGCGCCAACTTCGCCGGAGCGTGTTTTTCGAGGCGTTCCTCGTGGCGCTTGTCGGCATACCCCTTGGCCTCGTCGTGGGGATTGGGGGCTGCGCCGTCGTGCTCGGCCTGTTGGGCTCGCAACTTGCCAGCCTCCTCAATGGCGAAGTTTCCACAAACTTCGGTGTGTGGGTGGAAGGCTGGGTATTGGCCCTCACCGCCGCCATCACGCTTCTCACCGTAATCGTAAGCGCCTGGATTCCCGCGCGGCGTGCGGGCAAGGTAAGCGCCATCGAGGCTATTTCCCGCCGCCTCGACATTCGTGACACGCGGACGAGCGTGACGAAGAAACGTGATGCAAAGGTGGAGAACCTTTGGAAGGCGCGCCCTCTTGCGTTTCTTTCCCACGCTTTTGGCGTGCCCGGCCAGATCGCACGTCTCAACCGCAAACGCGGACGCCTGAAAAGCGCCACCGCTTCGGTTTCGCTCGGTTTAGCGATCGTACTTCTCATGACGAGCGGGTTTTTCAGTTCCAACCTCTCACTCATCACGAGCAGCTTTGCCAGCACTTCATTCGACCTCGAAGTGTATGGAACGCTCGACCCCTTCAACCAAAGTCTTGAAGGCACCTCTGTCAGCATGCCCGCCGATGTGGCATCGCTTCCCGACGATTCGCTGTCGGCACGCCCGCCGGCAGAAGACCCCGCGACAACCGAGCCAACAGGTACGGCTCACGAAAACACGATGGCCTTCCTCACCGATTTCTATGACGAAATGTGCAGCACAGCAGGCCTTATCCCGCAAGGGTGGGTAGTCTATCAAAGCGGCTACACCCTCGTTCCTGATGCGATGGCGGGAAACGCCATCGCGCCGAACGTCAACGCCTCGCTTCCCAATCTTGAGAGTTGGGGGATGTACGCCCATATCTGTGCGTTACCAAAGAAACAATTTGAGGAGTTTGCCGCATCCCAAGGCATCTCACCTGAAGATTACGTGGGGACGAATCGCGCCATCGCCATCAATCAACTCTCGGAGTACGAAGACAACCATTACGTGCTGACGGAAGTCTTATCGCAGACCGGTGAGATCTCCTATATCGCCGGCGCCCATCAAGGAGCCATCGAGGCGATGAGTATCGTCGAAAACGTACACGACCTCGACGGCAACACAACCATCTCGCTCGTGGGCACCTACCCTGCCGAAGACGACCGCACGCCAGTGTTTCCTCTTGTCGATGCCGAACTGAGCCTTATCCCCATCGAGGTTTCCGCCCTTGTCACCGAACGGCCTGAGATCTTGGGGAATTCGTCAAATGACGACGCTCTTTGGCTTATCGTTCCCGAATCGTCGGCACTTTCCGCCATGTTCTTCCCCTACCCAACCGACGAGCAAACGTTTTCCCAAACATCGAAGCCCTACCGTTTCATGAGCGGTTTCAATGTGGAAAATATCGGCGACATCATGACCACCGAGCTCGCCCTTGCCAATCGCGGCGGCGATTACCTTTCCGACACGTGGCCCGCCTACTTCGATTTCAGCGTTGAGGATGTGCGCTCCCTTGTCGGCGCCATACAAGTCCTTAACTCTGTCGTGACCATCTTCTCACTGCTCTTCACGCTGATCCTCGCACTCATTGCGCTTGCCAACGTGTTCAACACGCTCACCAACGGCATCATCCTGCGGCAACGGGAGTTCGCCGTGATGAAATCAATCGGCATGGGAGGGCGCGCATTCAATTCCATGATCGCCTGCGAGTGCGTCACGTACAGCCTGAAAGGCCTGGTCATCGGGGTCATCGTGGCGCTGCTCGTCGGGTTTGGGCTCTACCAGATGATGAGCATTTCCTACTACGGCCTGAGCTTCAAGGTGCCGTGGGACTACCTGGGCATCAGCTTGGCGATGATCGTGGTGGTGATGGTAGCATCGGTGGCATACGGGTTGCGCCGCACGCGCTCGGATTCAATCGTCGACGCCCTCCGCGCAGATAGCATCTAAATGATAGCCGCCAACTTGCAGATTAGTTTTGTCGCATAGGTTCTAAGTAGTAAGAAAGCGAGGGTCCCCCACGCCGTAGGCATTGGTGACCATCGCCCAAGCGAAATCGATCCCGAGCTCGGCGGCAACCGTCTCGGCCATCATGTGCGACGAGAGCTTCGCGGCGCTGTAGATGCTTGGCGGGGCGGGCCGAAGGCCGGGCGCGGTCGCCTCGTAGTGCACCTCGCGCTCCATAATGCTCCCTGCGTCGATGAAGCGCCTGCACCCCAATGCGGCAGCGACCCTCACCGCGTCAACCGCCCAGAGGACGTTTGCGTTCTGAATGGCGACATCGCGTCTTCCCGCGCCGTTAACGCCCTTCCACGCCAGATGGAAGAAGAACTCAGGCGCAACGCCAAGATCTCCGGCAAAGGAGGCGGCTTCGTCGCTCTTCAAACGCGCGCACAGCGTATCGCGATTAAAGAGGTGAAGGTTTTCCAGATCCCACTCAACGCAAACAAGGCTTCCCTGCGAAGGCTCGCGAGCTGCCACTTTATCTTTACGGTGCTCACGTTCATTCGCTAATCCTGCCTCCGGCTCGCAGCCGGCACCACAGGCTCCCTGTTATTCATCCGAACTTTATCAGCATTATTCAGAACCGCATCCCGAATAAGCGCAGACGAACCACTAAGATCCGCCTGTTTTACTAAGAATCTTCTTCTTAGCTGCATCGTCTAGGCCCATGAAATCTCGGAGAGTCGATCCTGGCCAAGACATGTATGTCGGACTGATCCTCACAGCCGAACAAATGAATTATGCATATCAGTATGCAATTTCGTATGTCCGCTGGATACCGACGGTGAATAATTCCTTGAATAATTCCGGCGGACACACTTTTTGAAACATATCCCCAATTTCATCTATTATTAATATTTGAGAAGATACGAAGAGGATCCGTTTGAAACAAGAGAAAGATAACCATGGTTGGCGCATAGGCGAGCACCCTGTGAAGAGCAAGCCCCCAGCACGACCTGCGCGATCGCCCCTCTTGCCCATTCCCCGAAAGAGGCCATCATCGGGCCGAAACGACAGACCAACACCGCTCGATGCGGCGATGCCATGCAAATAGAAACGCAAAGTATCGTGAGAGTGGGTCGGGCGGTAAAATAATGTGGACGAGAAAGGCCGCTGCATGGATATAGCCAAGCTCGAAACCTACAGGGAGAACAACCGCCTCGAGGCCAAGGCAGCCCAAGGTGGCATGCCGAGGAGCATCTGGGAGACGGTTTCCGCCTTCGCGAACACGGAGGGCGGAGTCATCGTGCTCGGAGCAAAGGAGCGCAAGGACGGCACTCTGGAAGTCGTTGGGCTCGGCGATGCCGGCAAGATGCTCGACGACTTCTGGAACGCCGCCCACAGCCCCGATAAGTTATCGTCGCCGCCATCGCGAACTGCCCCACGAACGCGGACTACAACGAGCGCCGCGGCGTCGTCTTCCTATGGAAGGAGGACGGCCTTCACTTCTCCAACCCCGGCGGCTTCCGCGTCGGCATAGAAGACGCCTACACCGGCGGCAATTCCGACCCGCGCAACGAGACGATGATGAAGATGTTCACGCTCATCAACATCGGAGAGCGCGCCGGGGGCGGCATTCCCGACATGGTGAAGAAGTGGACTTCGGCAGGTTATGGGAGACCGGTGCTCAGTGAGCAAGTGAACCCCGAGCGGTCGAGCATCTTTCTGCCACTTGAGAAGGAGGGTAGACCAAATACCTCGCTATTTATTCCATCGCGGCTTGAAGGAATAAATGAAGGAATGGTGCTAGGTGATAACGAGAGGGTTGTCCTTGAATTAATCGCATCCGACCCCTCGATTACAACATCGGATATTCAAGCAGAAACGAGCTTGAGTGAGAGCACTATATACAGAACCGTTCGCGGACTACGCGAAAAGGGTGTTCTGCGAAGAGTCGGCTCGAAGAAGAACGGCAAATGGGAAATAACCTCAAAGCGGGAAAGATAATCTAGCACAGGATATGCCCAAAGGCTTTCTCGATCGAGTTCCGTATTTGCTTATTACCCACATAAACGATTATCTGGCTAAAGAAGCGATGACCATAGAGGATCAGACACCATCACAGCAAATTATATTTCAAGGGTCGACAAACCAGCTCAATCTGGCAACTCATGGCTCCAGGATTAATGCCATTCAGCTTGATGGGGAAATGCCGGAAGATTTTGCCCGAGCCCTACAAGCCGTGCTTGGTTCATCGCAAACACTTGAGGATGAAGATAGAGAGCTGGTCGAAGACAGCTTGCAGCAGCTGGCAGAAGAGGCAACGGCTCCTGCGCCAAGAAAGGGCAGAATTAAAGGAGCTTTGAGTGTGCTGTCTGGAATAAACGGAAGTGCTCAGTTTCTTGCGGCTGTGGCTCAGGTGGCTCAGTTTGTCCAAGGGTCCATGATGTAGCTAGTGCAGGATAGAGTGAATAGGGTCGTCTGAGATATAGCTTGCGGAATTGTGTCGCTTTGATTAATATAATGGGTTCTAAATATTATGGATTCTTGAGAGGAGGAGCTATGAGCAACCAGCAAAGCAGTGAGATTATATTGCCGCGAGCGGCTGATGTCGCAAAGTACATGTTGATAAAAAAGGGTTCATTGACTGGCTTCGAGCTCGAGAAGCTCCTCTACTATTGCCAAGCGTGGAGTCTAGCCATAGATAGAAAGCCACTGTTTCTCGAAGAGATTCACGCATATGAAAACGGCCCTGTCGTCAAAGCGGTCGCGATGCAGCACATGGGACGCCGTGCAGTCTTGCCGTCTTCGATCAACGGTGATGTAAACGCGCTGTCTGACACTGACGTGGCGTTAATCGACGCGGTACTTGAGGCATATGAGGGCATGACGGGCGATCAGCTTGCGCAGCTTAGCCATGAAGAGGAACCTTGGCAGGTCAGTTTCAATGGTCTTAACGGCAACGCTGCTGCCGTCATTCCAAGCGAACTAATCCAATCGTATTACGTCCATCTGCTTACGGCTAGCGCAGCTGATCAGCAGTATCATCATGTACCGCGGTTTGACCACCCTAAGAACATTTACGTCAATCGGTCTGATTTCGACTGGCTTGTAAGTTATCTCGACGAGGGATAACAGTGTATGCACTCATCTAATGGGTGGGATCATATTGTCCCCATTGACAACATCGATCGCAGCCTGTTCGAAGAGTTTACATGCGGCGTGGCACAATTTGACACCTGGCTTCTCCGCGAGAGCAGAACTGCCGTTGCTCGAGGGCAATGTCAGGTTCATGTCTGTATAGATAACACATGTTTGCCCGTTGCGTTTTTCACGTTGTCTTCAACGGCCATCAATTCTGACGATTTATCAGGATCGTCTAGAGGCGGCATCCATGGTCAGATTCCCGCAACCTTGCTGGGAAAACTGGGGGTGCGTTCGGATCTAACCGGCAGGGGATTGGGAACGCGAGTTCTTCACCATGCGATGCAATTTGCATTAGATGCCTCCATGAAGGTGTCTTCGAGGCTGTTAGTAGTAGACGCTCTCAACGATGGCCTGGTCTCATGGTACACAGAACGGGGATTTATCCAGCTTCCGTCAGGCGGGCTAAGGCTAGTGTGCAAAATGAGCAAGATAAGGAACATCTGCAACAGGATGGGCGCCAACTACTTTACGGTGTGAGTGTACTATCTCGGCCGAAATAATCAGCCAATAAACAGAAAAAGCGAACGATACATGGGCAAATCCGAATTTTCAAACCTGCCTAACTCGATAGCAAAATCGCTAGCAACATCTTCAAAACAACTTGCCGGGTTTGAATCGCTTTCCGAACGTTTGTCGAAAATCCAGCACGATTCGCTTAAATCCATTCAGCTCAGCAGCAAAAAGATTATTGAGACTTTTAATGCCAATAGCACAGTCAAATCTATGACTTCGCGTGTTTTGAGAAGAAACGATGCCGTTGTTGAGGGCATTGGGGAAGATGCCTATTGCGAGCTTAACGAATGCGAAAGAGCTGCTATGCAATACGCGTATGGCAAAGGACGTGTAACGACCCGAGAGTTGACTGCGCACACAGGCCGCAGCCTAGTCTCCAGCTCTAAAACGTTAAAAAACCTTGCAAGAAAAGGCTTTCTTGTGTGGCATGGGAACAACCCCAACGATCCATCGCAATATTACTCTCTACCTGCATAATTTGGAGTTGTTTGGAGTTGTTTGGAGTTGTTTGGAGTTGCAACAGACCACAAGCACTTATCGGTTAATTGAATTTCTAAACGCTGTTAATTGACTGGTAAACACGATCGGTACTAGCAATCAACAAATATTGGTACCGACGATCAACTGAGCTGGTACCGCGCGTAAACAGTCCTGGTACCGATTAGATCGAGCCTACAATCCCGTTCGTGCGTCCAATACGGGGCGAAGTGACGGAAAACTTCATGTAATGAGGAATATCTTGAATGTACAGCCACGCTTCTTGTGCTTAACGATGGCGTCGCCAAGAGAAAGAAGAAAGGTTCTGCAAAAGACCAGCTAGCCGCAATTGCTTCCGGAGCGAAGAGCAGGGTTATCTATTGGGAGGCATCTGCGAGATATATCGCAACCGTAACACTCGCGAAAAATCCCGGCGAAGAGATTTATTGTCGCAATTCGTAATCGATTCGCGCTCTAGCGCCTATACTCTCGCATCCACTCGACAAGCGTTTGTACTGTCAGGAACACCTTTCCCGACTGTTTCTTCCTCTGGTTTGAATTGACAATTGCTGTATCTACGATCTTTGGCTTGCAGTCAATGGCTTCCCTGAGCCATTCCAAATCCCCCTTGGTGCTCTCATCATAACCAACACCGTCGAAAGCAGCCTTATATATGCTGAGTCTCTCGTAAAGGCTTTTCCGATGGAACTCATTTGATTGTTCGAAATGCTGGAGCAGGTAAGCCTCGAATTGCGGTCGCGAAAAGGCCAAGTGCACGTTGTTCTGCTCGGCATATTCGAACAGCTCTTTATACGACCACGGCATATTATCATCGTCGCACACCGCCCAACATTCCACTTCTTCAGGCCGGAATCCCTGCTCGTCGCAGAATTGCTCCCTTTCCATAACGGTTCGGTCGATAAGCGCCATGTGCTGACCCTTCTCGCCAACAATCGAAATCCTTGCTGCTGGAAGGCGATAGATACGTTGAAGAATTTGAAAGTATTTTTGTTCAGTTTTTCCCTCGCAGCATACGATCAGCGGTGGCATCATCATACACACCACCTACCGCTCTATAATGGGTATGGCACCGTATACGCCTGAAAGATACCTCTTCTCGAACGCCTCTCCAACTCTGACGCCCAGCGACATCAAGCTCGTGATCAGCGACTCTTCTGCATGATTCTTCTCGACAAACACAACCTCGCTCCTGTCGAGGTTCCTGAGCAGCGTCGTGTCGTGCGTGGTTAGCATCATGTACGCCCCGTTATCCTTCTTGCCCTCAAAAAGGGCAAGGATGGCTCCAGAGAGCGTCGGATGGATAAACGAACTATATTCATCGATGAAGATCGCCTTTCCATTCTCAAGCGCATCAATGATGGGTACCACGACTTCGAAAAACTTCTGCGTACCCATGGACTCTTGGCCCCAAAAGTCCAATTCACGATATCCCACGATCGAACGTGCCTCATCGCGCATAACGTGCACAGTTGTAAACGACGTTGAGCCCTTCTCCATTATGGCGTGCTGCAAGTCAGACGGAAGTTGCAGAGGTATTTGGTCGAAGAGCTCTTCAGGCAGCATCACATTGGAGAATTTGATGTCTCGGATAGCGAAATCGCATCTACGAAGCAGCTCGAGAGTTTTTTTACGCAGCTCGACATCATTCTTTAGCATATCGACGAACAGTGGAGCGAACGGATCGACATTCGGCGAGATCACGGTTATGTGATCCAATAGCCCGAAGATGATGTTCGAGTACTCATTGTTATCCTCACGGCCCTTGGTCACAAGCAGCGTTTCCGCACGCGTCCGATCAAGCAGTCGTTTGCTGAAGCCGAATTTACGAGCATAAGGGTTGATCCCTTCCTCCGTGCGCTCAAGCACCTTGTTCATTCGGCCCGTACTCGTGGATTCCTCTCTTAGTGCCTCATGAACAATCATGTCGAACAGGTAGGAGAAGGTGTAATCGTAACGTTTACCGTCACAGAGAAACTCGATCGAGAAAGATGTGGGCCTGGCATCCATGCCTTCCTTAAGCATGAATGGCTCATAGGGCAACCTCCAATTTGCCTCAGATGAGTTTCGCACGCAAGATATAAAGGTAGATAGAGCACGCGCGATGTTGGACTTACCGGCTGCATTAGGGCCAAAAACGGCAGTTACCGAATGTTTGTCTCCCCCATCGAATGAGATGGTTTGGGCGGTACAGAACGAGCGAAAGTTCTCGATAGTGAACGATAGCAGCCTATACATGCCCGGTTCTCCTTTCCTAAAAACAGAATCCAAATTCTAATGAAATATCGCTATATTTGCTAATAATACACGAAATCGAGATATTCTCATTCAATTCTGGATGAGATTTCCTTTCGTGTAAGCAACAAATACAAGCGACACCTTGACCTCTCCTTCCCCAAGTGTTTAAAGAGCGATCCCGAGATGCAACCGGAATCGACAGGTATACGACCACGCGCGAATGCACAGGTGCTGGAGGGCGCTCGATCTGGCCGATAACACGATTGGTACCGACGATCAGCTGAATTGGTACTGCGGATAAACAATCTTGGCATCGCTTGGATCGAGCCTACAATCCTCGTCCGTGCGCCCAATACGGGGCGACGTGGCGGTGTTAAAGTCAGGTTTTCTCAGCACGGTGTTTGGGGAACCTGCAAGTAAAAGAGGAGCGGATTGCATTCTTCGGAAAGCTAAATGCCCCCATGGGGGCATTTTCCGTATACTGATTCCTTCCTACCTAAAAATCCTAATTGCTGTGACTAGAAAGGTATTTCATCATCATAGTCATAGTCAGGCTGACTTGCTTGCACTTTGCTATCCTTGTCACAAATTCGCTCGTAAAGTCTCCAGAGCAACAAGCCTAAAGTTGTAGTCGCATTTACCACAGTTTCCGCCCATAATGCGTCATCGACAACATATTCACCACCTGCCTCGTCTGCCTTTCCTCGCCCATGGACAGGTCCAATCCGTCCATGGCCAGGGATCTCGCGTGCTGGTCGATCGCTATGGTGGTGGCATGCTCCGATCTTACGCTATGCTGCTCCATGAAAGCCCCCTTCAAAGTCTATTTGCGGTGGTTGCATCCGCTTGGTGTGTATAACGTCCACCAGCTTAGCATCCAGCCCGCGGCTCAATAGAGCAAGGGGGCTTTTGCTGTTCCAGGATGCGGAACATAGTGTCTACGGTGTTTACGACGAACAAGGAGATAACGCAGTGGGAAGAGCTCATGGGCGACCAGGCCCTGGTCACAGCAATGCTCGACAGGATCTTGCACCATGCCCGTTGCTTCTCTTTGCGCGGAAAGTCCTACCGCCTGAAACATCCTGAGCTCTACGCCGCCCAATAGGCAAATCTGCTTACCGTCCAAGGGAAAATCTGCATGACTTTTGCGCAGATGCCTTTTGCTTAATGCAAGGTTGCTAGCTCACACAGCACTCAAGCATCTTTAACCAAGGCCAATTGATAGAGAGCGATGATCTCTAGCTGGTAAACAGGCTTTCCTTCTATTTCTGCTATCGCTTCGCATTCATAGTCAAAATTGCTGTTTTCCGTCAACACCTTAAGAGCATCGATCATGCCCTGCTTTGATTCTTTATCTTTGATTTTTGTAAAAACAGTATTTTTCATTAGTGGAGAACCCTCAGGAAAAATTCTTTTTACTTGAGCCAAGCACTGCAAATCCGATCCGACAATATCTGCCCTAACCGATTGGTATAAACTCGAGTCTGATATTGAACCCACGAGAGCATAATCATCAGTCTCGCAAACAATTTCCTCAGCTCCAAAGAGTTCTTTAAACACATCTGAAATTTGTTGGATTTGAGCCGTCAGTACTTTCTTGTCTTTTGCAGCGTTAGAATTGCTTTTGTCGAGAGCCAGCATCTTGCCTGACAATTCATTTAATTCCTTGGCCTCGTTGATCAAAGACTTTATTGAGTTAATCTTCATCTTTGATGGAACAAGAACAAAAGCTCCAACTTCAGCATCTTTGATTGGCCTTATATATCCGCGTTCTTTGAGAATATCTACGACAAAACTTAGCATTGATGCCGGCGTCTGAACTTTCCTTGAATTTAAGGTTGTCGAATCATTGGCAGAATGCTCTAAGGAACCGGAGACTGATGCTCCAATTTTGAAAAGCTTGAATCCTCCGTTACCTTCGATTTTTGCATTCCCAGATTTTTTCCTTGTATCAGCAGATTCAATAGATACTTCCTCGTACTCGGCATATCCACCATTTAAGATCGCATAGATGTCTAGCAGCCTTTCTTGATTAATATAGAAAGGGAAGAGCATGGATTCCGTTGTCTTTTCTTTCAATTTCTCTCTCCTTATGTTGAAAAAAGCTATTCGCTGGCTATTGCTCTTTTTGAATACCGGCTATAGCCACTTGGATATTCATCATCTCTAAATGTTTCTTTACTGAGCAAAACGTAATTTTGCTAAAGAAAGGGATGTTTGGCAGTTCTTTACTGTCATTTGTAATAATGCCAAACACGACTTTATTGGGTTGCGAACTAGTGATTCTGTACTTTTGTCCGGCATCCTGCGCTTCAGTGATTTTCTTATTTGCCTTTTCAAGAAAGGATGAGTCGGAACGAACAAGTTCTGCCGTGGTTAAACCCTGATTGAACAAATGACTTAGCGTTGCTGAGCCTGAGTACTTTTTAACATGAATGAATGATCCATCACGAACCAAAATATCGCACAATTCGAATTTGCTGTTTCCGCCGCCATGTATAATAAATTTCCGGTCCATCAATATACGAGAGTCGGGATCTTCGCTGCATATTCGCTCATTGTATGAGCCTTCATCTTTCTCGTCTTGAGCATATGGCGGAAATTTAAACGAGGAAATCGCGGTAGCAGCGTATTGACCGTTAATCCTCTCGACGTAATCGGGCTCTATGCAGAACCATTCGCCTCCATTAATACAGTATTGTTTCCCTCCATACTCAAGCTCGCCATATAAACACTTATAAGCAGACCAGTGATCTATTTCACTGTCGTCAATTGTCCCAATCTGCAAAATGAGTTTATTTTTAAGCTGCTGCACATCTTCGAGAGGATTCTTTAAAGTTTCAAGAACTTTATCTATCAAAATATCGTCATGTATTGCTTTGCATCCTTGATATCTGAAACCCAAAGTCTCCTCCCACCTTATGAGCCCAGGGGCTGCCATCCAGATGTTTACATCTTTCGCTTTAATGGCCTCAACAAGAGCTTTAT
The DNA here is from genome assembly GCA_947626195.1 of uncultured Eggerthellaceae bacterium. Taxonomy (GTDB): domain Bacteria; phylum Actinomycetota; class Coriobacteriia; order Coriobacteriales; family Eggerthellaceae; genus CANQRF01. The sequence goes on along the minus strand of CANQRF010000008.1, from coordinate 23,601 downwards.
CTAAATCTTGTTTTATGCTTGGATTTCGTACCGGCGCAATATGATCCACCCATGGAAAATACTCTTTGTAACGTTCAGATTCATATAATGCAAAAATACCTTCTAAATAATTCGGCAGATTTTCAAGACTGACGGACGAGGAAATGCTGAGCGAGTCAGTGCCGTTGAGCGATCCCGGAAGTATGGAGTCGTCATTACCAGATGCAGTTACTCCATTAAGCAAATCCCTTTCGATATCTAATGCAAAATCATGAATATCTGACTTCTTTGGCATCTGTTCATTTGTCTTACTAGCATTTCCGGCAATTTCAGTCTTCGTGATGCGACGAATCGAATCCGTGTCAATAATATTCAAGACCGTCTTAAGACCAAACCTCTCTTCGATACTGCTTTTATTTATCAACGAGAGCCCTCTGCCGAAAGTAATTGCGAAGTATCTCATATTCTTATTAACGCTAATAGGAACAAGTAACAGCGCACTCGCTACAGCATTAAAAATGTCCGTACCGTCGATCGAACTTTCGAAGAACGAATCGAGCCATTGTGGTTTTGAGACAAAAGATCGCGTATGGTAGAGATTGCCAACTCCTGCAATTTCTTGACATCTAAAACTTTTACCTTCAGCAAGAATTGCTTCTTCAGTGGCATAACCTGGCTTAATCAAATATATAGACAACTTGGTCTTCTTCTTTGCCATTTGAATCATTCCTTGCAACGTTATTTCTACATATACGAGGTGAGGTGCTGTTCGTCTCACAAAGACTTCAGCTCCTTCGTGATGCGGGGACTCCCTTCTTATTCATATACAGAGAACCTTCTCATAATGTGAGAACTGACAAATTGGCAGGAATACAGGGTATCACCTCTTATAGATGTGAGCAAATTTCACCATCAGCAGGATTAATACACTTTTCGGAGAGATAGCGTGTATAAGGTGCGCTTTCGTGAAATTTGCTACAAATTACTTGGATAGTTTGATAACTGATGGAAAGCAGTTTTGCGGCACCTCACACCCACCAGATGTAGTCGTCTTCGGGATGGCTGTATTTGGCTCCCAGGGCAATGTGCAAATTGATCGAGGCCATGTTGGTCGTCGATATTCTGCCGGAAAGTTCTTTCATGCCAAGGTTTTGCAGGTGCTTCAGCATACCCGTATAAAGCCCGATGGCTATGCCCCTTCCCTGATATAAAGGGCTCACGGCGCCCAAAACGTTCTCACAGGCACCGCCTTCTTTCAGCTGCACGATGGTGAATCCCGCAAGCTCATCTTTATACATGGATCGAAACACCAGCACATCCTGTTGAGAATAATGGTCGATATACGACTTCAGCACCGCGTTGGCGAAATCCTGGTCGAAATCAGCCTTCAGATGGAACCGGCGGTCTTTCGGAAAGGCCGTATAGGCGAGGCCGTAGACAGCCTGATCCACACGAGTGTCCACCTCAACCTGCGAGCGCGCCCTCTCGAACAGCGGGCCGCTGAGCGCCTTGAGAGAAACCGTCCCCAAAACGGTTCTATTATGAAAGACGAACTCCCTCTTGCGAAGCGCTTGGACCCGTGCGACATCCTCCGGATCGGTTCTCGCGACGATGACGTCAACATCGACAGTGCCTGCTCCGGCATCAGCCCCAGTCCCGCCATCACCGCCGACATCATATCCAACGCCCGCACCAGCATCAACTCCAACGCCGCCCAAAGCGCCATCCGCGAACGCGCGCTCAACGACCGCAAGGTCATCCTCCATCGGGCAATACCCGATGCGAACACCGTCCGCCTGCCAACGTATCATGGCCTACCCCGCATCCTTCCCCAAAACGCTGTTCAGCTTCGAATACAGCACCTTGCCGGCGTCGTTTCGCGGAATCTCATCGACCACCTGGATGGAAAACGTGTTGGCATAAAGCTTTGTCCTCTCCTTGAGGAGCGCTTTGATCGCCTCATCGAAGCCCTCTTCGAGAACGCAGACGACGAGCTTCTCATCGAGGCCCGTGCAAGCGCATTCAATCTGAAGCGCCTTGCGAATGATGTTCTCGCACTCGTCCAGGCTCACACGGTGGCCGTAAAGCTTCAAGAAGCGCTTCTTCCTTCCGGTGATGTAGAAGCATCCGTCCTCGTCCATGTAGGCAAGATCGCCGGTGGCGATTGTTCCGTGGAATTCATCGCCTTTGATCAAGTCGGCTCCAGTTTCAGCGTACCCCAGCGTGACATTCGGCCCTGTGTAGTACATCTCGCCTTCATGGTGAGGAGCCTCTATAATCCGGCCCTTATCGTCCATGAGGAACAGAAGGCCCTGCGGGATGGCATCACCGATGCTCCCGCATTTCGAGAGAGCCAGCTCCGGCGGCAGGTAGGCCATGCGGGCGCTGCACTCCGTCTGCCCGTATGTTGCGTAGTACTTCCCGCCCCGGGCCATGATGTATTCGGCGAACTTTCTTTGGAGGTCCTCGGAGAGCTTGCCGCCCCCCTGCGACAGCATGTTCAGGGAGGGCAGGTCCATCCGGTAGAACCGCAGCTTGTCTAGGACCTCGAAGGTGTAGGGAACCCCCGTGATGCTCGTCGCGCCATTGGCCTTGAAGAAGTCCCAGAACTTCCTCGACGTGATGCTCTCGTTGGTCAGCAGAAGCGTCGCGCCGGCATAGAGATGGCTGTTGACCACCGAGAGCCCATACGTGTACATGATCGGCAGATCAACGAGGGGCCGCTCGGTGCCGTCCATCTCGAAAAACGCCGAGATGTTCCTTCCCTGCGACATCAGATTGTCGTAGGTGTGCCTGACCAGCTTGGGGCTTCCCGTCGAGCCCGACGTGGTAAGCAGAAGGGAGAGATCATGATAGAGCGGGAAGGACTCAAGCCCCGTGCCCACAACATGAAAATCCGAGCCTTCGACCGCATTCGAAGACCTCTGATACCCCAGGCGCTCGAGCTCGCCCCTATCGCCAAAAACATAGGATGGGTGGTAAAGGGAAAGGTATGTCCTGAAGCTCTCCGCATCGATCATGGCGCCGATAAGCAGGGGCACAATGCGGTTCGCCAAGCACGCGAGGTAGACCTTGAGCGTCGGAACATCGTTGCGGCACAGGACGAGAACCACTGCCCTCTCGGCAACCACCCGATGAAAGCCGTCTATATAAGAAACCAAGTCGCCATAGGTGGCAGTCCTGCCATCGCTGTCGATGGCCGCAACCTTGTCTGGGGGTTTCTCGTCGAGCAACAAATACATTCCTATCAGTCCTATCCAATGATCCTTGAAAGGGAATAGATGAAGTCAAAGCCATCCCATTGAAGCCCGAAGTCCATCGTCTCGCCGATGGGAACTATGCGGTCGCCGCCGACCCCGTGCGCCTTGACGATTCCTTCGATCTCGTCTCTCTCGAAGCCGAAATATGCGATCGTCTGACAGTCCCGCGTGCAAACCCCCTGGATCTCGTCGAGGTCATCCATGACGTACTCATAGAAGTACCCGCCCGGGCACCGATATTGGCGAAGGTCGTCATGGAGCTCCGATATCTCCATCCGGACGAGGTTGCGGCTCTCGCAGAGCATCTTGGCATCGCCATAGCGGATGGCATAGCGGTCAGTAGCGGAAAGCTTATCGACCCCTTGGATGCTCTGGAAAGGATAGGCGTCGTCAACCAATCGGCCGAGTTCTCGCCAAAAGACCTCGCGCGCTTCGCCGGCTCCCTCTTTTGACCAAATCACTAGCTGGGGCGATGAGCAGGCGTTCTGATCGGTGAAGTAGGTGTCGTTGTAGAACTTCCGCGCGAGATCGCGCTTGTTGCCATGTTGCAGGTAGCGCTTGCTCTCGATGAGCGCGAACGAGAGCCTGTCGTAGAAAGGAAGCTCGATGGCATGGGAGGGCAGCTCGGATTTCCTGATCTCGCGAATTGAATGGTCGCCGCCCCAAATTATCCGGCTGTCGCACAGAGCCGAGAAATAATCGTTCATCGCCCGGTCATGGGGATAGCGGACAATCGCGACGCTCTGCTTGATCCGCGGGAAACGGTCCAGCACATCCCCCATCACGCGGCAGACAATATCCGTCTGGGCAAAGGGCTGGCTCGAGATGCGGATGACGTTCGCGTTTCCCGCCAACAAAGAGGCCGCGAAGGAGAATGCGAACATCAGTGGGATGTTCGATGGCGAAACATGGAACGTGACTCCCCTGCCGATCCGGCTCTCAAGACCCTCGTAGTGTCCCTTCATCGAGAGAACTGAAGCGCGACGGCACCAGAATGCGAAGGTCAGCACGTCGGAATAGCCCTTCGCCTCCCCATCCTCGCGCAATGATCGCGAGAGGGCATCGAGGAAGTCCACCGCATCATCGGAAAAGGGCCCAACGCTGGCATATGCGCCGATGCCGTCTAATATCTCCTGGTTTCCAACAAGAAACTGCAGGTTATCTTTCAAGTCCTGCTGCATAGGTATCACTACATCCTCTTAGCTCCGCCTTGGAGAGCCGCCCGAATATCTTGAAATACTCACCCTTGCGACCGCAGGGGCAGTCGTCTTCGCCCTCGATCGTACCCTCGTCTTCAGTGAGAAGCGAATGCCCTGGATACGAGTGCGGGAGCACCGACATCACCTGGATGATCCCCCTCTGCCCGACGGGGCACGGGCGAAACGTCAGCGGATCGCGGATGATGACCTTGCTGAAAACGCTCGCATGCAGGTGCCCTTCGTTGCACTCCATGAAGATGCTGCCGGTCTGCTCGGCCATCCCGTAGTTCTCGTGGATGTCGGCCAGGCCGCATGCTTTCTTGAAGCGACTCCGGAACTCCTCTTTGGAAACGGCCTCGCTCGCCAGCTTCTTCCAGCCCCCGCCGTGGATCATCACCGCCTGGGAGAAATCGTATTGCCTCCCGCTCCTCTCCAACTCGAGCAGGAAGTGCTTCCAGATGATATAGGTGAAGCCGAACAGGAGGATTCGCTGCCCCTGGAACCGCGCCATAAACTCATCGACGGTCTCGTAGTCGATCGTCATATCGTTGTTCAGCGCGTAGGCGCGCTTCGTGCCGAAAACGGAAAACCCGAGGATCCCCGCCCCGCGCGTGGAGAACTTCGTCCGATCTTTCACCACATCGGGGCAATCCAGGATGAGCATCGGCATCCTTGCCTTGCCGATGAAATCGGTCACGATGCTGGTCAGCGCCTTTTGCTGGTTGATGGCCGTCTGCTTGTCAAGAAATATCTTCGACGGCTGCTGGCTGCTCGTCCCCGACGAGGCGATCGTCTTGATGATGTCATCCTTCGGCACGCTGCAGAGGTCGTACTCCTTGAAAAGCCGCACGGGCAAAAGCGGCACATCCTCCAAGGAGCCATCAGGGTGCCATCCGTTGCAGTCCACGATCCTCCGATATGCCCCGCATGCCCCATAATGGTGCTCCGTCAGCTCACGGTATATCGGAAGCACCCTCTCGTCCTTTTGCCCCTCTTCTAGGCAATAAGGCGGAAGGGAGAAAAGCTCGTCCATAGCCCCCTTCCCCATTTCAGATCACCGTCGACCCGTTCACGCCAAGTATCTGGCCGGTGATGTATTCCGAACGGTCGCTCGCGAGGAAAACGCATGCCTCAGCGATGTCGTCCGGCGTGGCGAGCCGTTTCAAGCCGATATTGGCAATGTGCCTCTCGATGTTTTCCTTCGTTTTGGCGGCATTGATGAACATGTCGGTCTCAACATAGCCAGGCGCCACCGAATTCACCCTTATCCCAAACGGTGCCAGCTCCTTCGCCGCCGATTTCGTCAGGGAGATTATCGCACCCTTCGTGGCCGAATAGACCAACTCCCCGCGATTCCCCTCCACGCCGATTATCGACGAGATGTTGATGATCGATCCGCTTCTCCTTCGCTGCATGACCCGCGCCGCATATTGCAGAAGCATGATGGGCCCGAAAACATTCGTGGCGAATAGCTCGTGCACCGACTCCTCGGTTATCATGCCGATGAGCTCGTTTTTCGTTATTCCTGCGTTGTTCACCAAGACGTCGATCCCGCCTCGCTCCTTCTTGATCTTTTCGATGGCGCTCTTCCCCGCCGAAGCATCGGTGACATCGAAGTATAGCGGCACGACCTTGCCCGCACCCTCGCCGCTCAATTCGGATGCCCAGCCATCGAGCACGCCCTCCTTGCGCGCACTCGCATAGACGATCGCGCCCTCGCGTGCAAAATGCTCGGCTATCCCCTTGCCGATGCCGCGCGACGTGCCGGTCACCAAGCAAACTTTTCCTGCGAGCAGATCACTCATCGGCTTGCCTCATCCCTCCTGCAAATTCAAAACGCCCAACACGAAAACTACCCCAACACGAGAACCGCCCCAGAGCCTCAAGAATACTGTATATCGAAGAAGGATCTCATGGAAGTGTCAGAACCCCCCCCACAACCAGAATCTGACCCGTAGTGTAGGTGGACAGATCCGAGGCGAAATAGAGGCACGCGTCGGCGATCTCCTCGGGAGTGCCCAGCCGGCCCATCCCGATCGGGGGGACTTTCCCCTTGTAGTCCTCTTTTATCGTCACCGACAGGCGCTCGGTGTCTATCATGCCGGGCGCTATCGCGTTCACGCGGATGTTCTCGGGCGCGAGCTCCTTCGCCATCGATTTGGTCAGGGATATGACAGCGCCCTTGCTTGCCGAATACGCGATCTGCCCCCTGCTTCCCTCGACGCCGACGACAGACGCGATGTTGACGATGCTTCCGCTTTGCTGCCTTCTCATGAACTTGGTCGCGATGAGCTGAGAGAGGCTCAGAAGACCGAACACGTTGACCTCGAACATCTCCCTCGTCTTGTCGATGGAGATCATGCCGAGCAGCTCATTTGAGACGATCCCCGCATTGTTCACCAAGACATCGACGGTCTTGGTCTCTTTTCTCAGTCGGACAACGGCGTCTTTGATTTCGCTCTGATTTGCCAAATCGAAGTAAAGGGGGACCGCTGCGCCTTCGTGCTCCCTGTTTATCCCGTCGGCCCAGCTCGCCAAAGAGCCTTGACTGCGCGCCGCCGCATAGACGGTGGCGCCCTGCGAGACGAACAGCTCGGCAATGGCCTTCCCAATGCCCCGCGTGGCCCCCGTCACGAGACAGGTCTTGTTGTTAAGCAGATCGCCCATTATGTTCCCGCTGCCAACGGCCGTGCGAAAATGGCCCTAGTCAAACGAAATATCGTACTTGGCAAGGATCTCCTTGCCATGCTCAAAGGAATCAAACCCGATGATGTCGTCGGTGTCCATCATGATGTCGAACGCATCCTCAAGCGCGGCGATGAGCTGCATGTGGCCAACACTGTCCCATGCGGGCTCCGTCTGATACTCAAGGGTTGCCACCGTCGCCTCATCGGCATCAAGGGTGTCGATGAAGACCTGGGTATATTTCTGCAAATTGTCCATTCGATACTCCTCCTCTACCATAGCCATGCAAAAAGTTATCCTCGCTCAGAATACCTTATGTTCGTCGTTTCGCCAAAAAGCATCGGATCCCCGTCGCTTTCCCTGCGTTCAATTAGATCGCTCGTATTATATTTTCCACACTTTCGAGAATATCTCCATATAAAGTCAGACTATGGTAGTATTCTTTTATTTGGCGATGGAATCAAGTTGAGATTTGGAGATATTCTTCAGAGAATCCACCATAGCTATTTTACAAATAATATCCCGTACTGTTCTATCAAGCTTACTTCCTTCAGAGTAATTGGCGGGCAATATAAAATCAACCCGATGGTGTTTTAATAGATCTTCTACTTTTTCCTTTTTGTCACGTTGATACACTGCAATAGAATAGCCACCATTAACTTTCACTAATTTCATACAAGGAACATCTGTCAGCCCGTCGCCAATGTATATCATATTTCTAAATGGTATTCTCCTATCATCTTCCGGAGTATACTCATTCAGATCATCATTGTTTGAAATGTCCAATATTCCTTTGTTTATCCGAAAAAGAAACTGTGTTTTCGTAGTATAGTTAATTGCATTCTTCGGCCAACAGGCAACTTTATTTTCATCATATAAATATTCACAGGCGAAAACCCCTTTAAATTGATCATAGATGCTGCAGCCCTCAATAATTTCATGCAAGCCTGACGAAATAATGTAGTGCTCGATTTTCACGTCTAAATCTTCGCCTATTGAATTTATCCGGTCAAACCAGTTTTTAACGCCTCTGAAGAATTTAAGATCTGCACCCAGTCTTACGAATTCATCTCGACGAATACTTTTTTGAGCAGCATGGGCTTTTTCTAACATTAAATACATATAGGCTAAAACAATATCCATCTTATTGTTCTTGGCCAAAGTGTTAGATTCGTCCCAAAATTCTTTCGGAGTTAACCCGACATTCGGGATAAAGGTATACTCTTGCATATCTTTTGTGCATAAAGTTTTATCAAAATCGTACATAATGGCAATGATTGATTTTTCTTTTTTCATATTCGCGCCATCCTCATTTTGATTCTTCACGAAATAGGAGTCATGGCCATTATTCTCAAGCGTCAAACTATATCATTTTCCTTGTGTATTATAAGTTCACTACGAGAGCGCTCGCTAATGACACGTCCAATTTTCACGGCCTCTGCTTTTGTTGTTGTACGAACGCTAGCACGTTGGGTTCCGCTCCTTTTTACACTCCATTCTCTTTTACTGCTATTCGGAATAACATGGACGCTGCCTCTTGACATACTAAAACTCCTTTCAGTCTTTTGAAATTACTATGCGCTGACTGTTTGTTTTAGACATCAGTATCTAAATGATCCTTTCACCTCCCGATTATCAGGAACCATATTTTACTCTATTCGGTCAACTCCATTTGGATAATATGATCAACGACCAAAACAGGCTGGCATTGCAAATCGCGCACTGCATAACAATCGTTCTCTTTTTACTTGCGGTGCCGGAGAGCAAGAGATAGTCAAGCGTCCAGCATACCCAGAAATCCTTCTCAACGATGGAAGAATGCATCCCCTTCACTCGCGCAGCGATAACAAGCGCATCCGCACGATCTTGCTGGGGCAATGTCGCGAACTCACGCATTCTGAGCTCTTTTCCTCTGCATCTTTCTGACAGCTTCCATCAGCCACGACGTAGCGTTATGCGTCTCTGACGCTAGCTTGTCTATCTGGGAATTGTCGAGCCGCGAGGAGATGATGTCGAGCTTTTCCTCCGTCACGCCGTCCTTCCCGAGTGCCTTCAGCGCCTGCACTACGGTAGCCGCAACGGGATTCAGCCTCGACAGGTCTCTATTGGCAGTATGCCGGAACTCGATAGTGTAGGGTCCGTATTGGTAGGTTCGATATGGCCCGTCGCTTACGTAGCGCACAACCGACGGCACTTGAGAATCCACCCCGAGCTTATTATTGTGTTTACCACGCGTTTTCCGGAAAGAAGATCGAAACGAAGCAATTGCTATATAAGCATTATTTATAAAGTCCCCTTTGGGGACTATAAGTTCAACTATACTTCCAACTATGAACCTTTTAGCTTTATCGACATTCGTACCGGAGCAGATTTGCGATACTCGGCGCTTCTTCTCGTATGAGGGCAGCTGCAGCATTGCCCACTATTGCGGGTATGCAGCTGACTTCATCTCGCAGGTTCTCGAGGACGAAACCGTGGATGGCGGCGTGGCTCCACGGAGCTGCGACAGCACTCGCGCAATGAATTCATACCTCAGGGAATGCGGCAAGTTTTTCTATCAAATACATGTACCCCCCCCCCAACGCTTCGGCGGCCAAATACCTTGCCGCCGAGCTAAAGGACTACAAAAGCGCTGTTGAGAATCATTTCGGGGTTCGCCTCGACGACATACGCGAGCGCTCTGCGGTCATCAACGATCGCAATGCCTCCATCGCGCAACTCTACAACGACCTCTCCGGCATCTCCTATGCCGCCTATCTCGGCTTCCTCCACGAAATGCTCCAGAGGCCGCTCGCAGAGCAGCAGGTGCCGGCCCTGCTGCCTCGCAAGGAGGCAGCAGGGCCGGCCGTCTTCCTCATCGGTTCCACCCTGCCAAACGTCCACATCGCAGAATCAATCGAGAGAGCCGGACTGCGCATACTGGGCGATCGGCTCCCCGAATCCAAAAGGCTGTTCTCTGCCCCGCCCGTCTCGCTCGATGGCGACATCTACGAAAACATCGCGGCGAGCATGATAGGGACCGCGCCGTCGCCGACCCAAGACGATTTCAAGACGATCCTTCGCCAAGACCTCGCGGAGATCCAGGCCAAAAGCATCGCCGGAGCCATATTCGTGACCCAGACATACTGCGAGCCCTACGACTTCCTCTACAAGGTCTATCGCGACGCGCTCAACAGCCTCGACATTCCGATCCTTCGCATCCGGCTCGCCGACTCGACCGATTCTCGGCTCTCGCAGGCCGCGCTCGAGGCCTTCGCCGAGACCCTCCAAGGATAGCCATGGACAACATTACAAACGACAAACCGCAGCGCTCCTCGCTTGAGCTTCAGGCGTTGCTCATGCGGGACTACTACCGCGATTTCTCGAAGTATGCCCGCGGAAGGGCCCCTGAGCGCAAGGTCGCCTGGGTGACAGCGTTCACTCCTGTCGAGATCCTTGAGGCCCTCGACATCGAATACATCTATCCGGAAAGCTATGCGGCGGTCATCGCAGCAAGCGGAAAAGAGCAGGATCTCCTCTCCGAAAGCGACCGAGCAGGGCTTTCCCTCGACTGCTGCTCCTATGCCTGCTGCATTGAGGGAAACCTCAGCCTTGAAAAGGGCCCGCGAGGCATCCCGCCGAAGCCGGATGTTCTCATCGCAACCAACAATCAGTGCAACACGTTGCCGGCTTGGTGGAACCTCCTTGCCCTGCGTTATGATGCGCCGCTCATCGTCTTGGATTACCCGGGCGAGACCAAGGACCGCGCCGACACGCTGGACTACGTGACCGCCCAGCATGAGGACCTCATATCCTCGATGGAGGCCCTCAGCGGCAACCACATGGACCACAATCGCCTCTCCGAACTGATTGATAACAGCAAGCGCAGCGTCGCTGCCTGGAAAGCCGCATCCAGCCTGCTTGCAGAAAAAGACCTGCCGCCCACGCTGCTTTTCGATGGAATATCGTTTCTTATAACCTCCCGAGCACGCCCCGAAACTGCCGAGCTGTACGAGGCCATGGAAGACGAGTTTCGGGACCTGCCCCCTGCCGATCCGTCGAAGGCGCCGCTTTTCTGGCTCGGCTATCCCCTTTGGTACCATCCCGACCGCTACCTCTCTGAGCTTCTCGACGGATACCGCATCTGCGGGTCGAACTACATCGACTGGTGGAGCCTCGACTACGCCGGCAGCACCTGGCAAGAGCAGCTCTTCAGCGCCTACAACTTCACCTTCTTAAACCTCAGCCCCGAGACCAAGCAGAAGCGCCTCACCGAGGCCATTGAAAGGTCGGGTGCCAAGGCGGCGATCTCCCTTCACAACAAGAGCTGCAAATGCGATTTCGTGTCCGCCCGCGACATCGAAATCCCCCAGTCAGAGCTCGAGATCGACATGATCGACCGGGCGTTTCTCAACCTTGACGGCGCACGGCTGAGACTCGAGACCTTGCGGGATTCCCTATGACATCCATCGGAATCGACGTGGGGTCCACCTACACCAAGTACTGCGTCCTCAGCACTGCCACGAGAGAAATGGCGCTTTCGATGGAGCAGTCCCCTGTTCGCCAGCTCGACTATTTCGGGGACAAGATCAGAGAGCTTCGCAGCGCTTATCCCGATGCCCGCATCACTTCCTGCGGCTACGGACGGAGCAACATCGAAGGAGCCGAAACGGTCTCCGAGCTCACCGCGCTCGCCAAGGGAGCCTCCAGCCTATGCCCAGACACGGGAACCGTGCTCGACATCGGCGGGCAGGACACGAAGATCATCCAATTTGAGAACGGCCAAATTAAGCGTTTCTTCCTCAATGAGAAGTGCGCTGCGGGCTGCGGCATGTTCCTCTCGAACGTTCTGCATATGCTCAACGTCCGCTTCTCCGATGTCTCGCTCGACGCGCAGGCCCCCGCCCCGCTTCGCCTCTCATCGGTCTGCGCGGTGTTCGCCCAAAGCGAGATCGTGTCCCTGATCGCCGATGGCAAAACCGAGCGCGAGATCATCGAGGCGGTCATCGTCCAGATTCTCACCCAGGCCAAGGCGCTTCTCGGCAAGGTCCGCTGCGACCGGCTCGCATTATCAGGAGGGCTCGGCCTCATCCCCGGCATTGACGCTTGCGCAACGCAGGTGCTCGGCATTCCCGTCGAGGTTGCCCCCAACGCCCCTTACCTTTCCGCCATTGGTTGCGCTTTGACCGGCTCGACTGGGAAAAACGCATAGCAGTCGTCCTTGAAGGAGAAAAGCATGGAGACGAACATAATAGAGGGGATCCGCTACACCAAAACGCATCAGTGGATCGATCGAAGCGGCAACACCGCGCTGATCGGCATCACCGATTACGCGCAACGCCAACTGAAGGCCATCGTGTTCGTCACGCTTCCTGAAGTCGGCGAGAGCATAGGTGCTGGCGAGCCCTTCGCGGAGGTGGAGTCGATGAAGGTCGTCTCCGACGTCCATTCTCCCGCAACCGCCGTCGTGGCCGAGGTCAACGAAACGCTTCTCGACGAGCCCCATCTCATCAACGAGGATCCCTACGGTTCGTGGTTCGTGAAGGTCTCGGACATCTCGGATACCGGCGAGCTTCTCACAGCTGAGGAATACCGCTCCTATGTCGAATCCCTCGGTTAACGAAATCGTTGTCTGCGAAAGCCCCTCGTTCGACCCCTTCGCCAACATCGCCCTCGAGGGGATGCTTGTCGGAGGTTGCCTGAGCAGCCAGCTCATCGTCTTTCTGTGGCAAAATGAGCCGACCGTGGTCATCGGGAAGAACCAGAATCCGTGGATCGAATGCGCGATGGACCGCCTTGAAGAAGGCGGCGTGCACCTTGCCCGCAGAAGATCGGGGGGAGGAGCGGTCTACCATGACGCCGGAAACCTCAACGTCTCCTTCATCTCGAAAGGAGCGACTTTTGAGGGCCATGTGCAAACCGGCATCGTGATGGATGCCGTTTCTCTGGCAGGAATCAAAAACGTGCAGCACGCGAGGAACGACTTGGAAATAGACGGGAGGAAGTTCTGCGGATGGGCATCGTATAGCCACAAAGACGTTGTCTGCCATCACTGCTGCCTTATGGTCGATGTGGATATGGAAGCGATGCATCGCCTTCTCACGCCCTCCGCCCAAAAGCTCGCATCCCACGGCGTGCCCTCCGTTGCAGCCCGCACGATGAACCTCTCAGACATTGTCCCATCAGTTTCCGTGGAAACAATCAGATTGAACGTCAAGGAGGCTCTGGCGAGCACTTTCGGCTCTTTCGCCCAGTTATCGACAGAGCCGCTCATCCGATCTGCCGGACTCGAAAAGCGGCGCGCAATGCTCTCGTCACGCGACTGGATACTCGGCCGATGGAGCAAACCCGAGAACCGCGGCGATTGCCGCTTGGATCACAACAGCCATTCCTCGTCACCTTCTCCGAAAGGATGCCTCTATGAGCAAACCATCCTATGATCTCGTCGTCATCGGCGCTGGACCCGGAGGATCCGCAGCCGCCATTCGGGCATCGCAGCTCGGCCTCAAGACGGCGATCGTCGAAAGGGACCGCATAGGCGGCACCTGTTTGAATCGGGGCTGCATTCCCACCAAGGCCATGGCGCACGTCGCCCACCTTTTTCGAGATTTGTCGGATTGCGGGAGGTTTGGCATCGATGTCAGCCCCGCCCGCATCGATTTCGACAGCATGAAAGCATATTGCGAGAGAACCATCTCCCAGCTCACCCAAGGTTTAGCGCAATCCCTTGAGGCTGCTGGCGTGGCCCTCGTTGAAGGAGAAGCAAAACTTCTTGAAGACCGAACGGTCCGCATTGAACGCGGTGATGAGGGCTGCGAGCTATCCGCCAAAAACATAATACTTGCAACGGGCTCTATTCCAAGCATTCCCCCCATACCAGGGATCGATCTGCCTGGAGTGCTCACAAGCGACCAGTTTCTAGCGAAGAGGCTTCGCCCGCAAAGGCTCCTCATGATCGGCGGAGGAGTTATCGGCGTTGAGATCGCCGAGCTCTACGCCGCCTTGGGAGGATCTGTGACAATCCTCGAAGCTCGGCCCCGCCTGCTTCCTGGCATGGACCGCGATATCGCACGCAGCTTGCAAACAGTGTTCAAAAACCGCGGGATAAAGATACATCCCAGCGCGTTGGTGGAGTCCATCGAGCAACGTCGCGGGTCGCTGCTTTGCCGTTATTCGATCCGAGGGGAAGAGCACATCGAGGAAGCCGACACGATACTCTGCGCCGTTGGACGGAAGCCCAACACGGAAGGCCTCTTTGAGGGCGTACATCCCGAAATGCTCGACAACGGAACGCTGGCCATCAATGAAACGAGCCAAACGAGCTTGCCAGGAATCTACGCCATAGGCGACCTCACGGCAGGGTCGCAATTAGCCCACCGCGCTCAAGCCCAAGGCATCGCCGTCGCCGAAGCAATCGCCGGCAATGCTCACACGGATCCTATGCCGAAGAACGACGCGGTTCCCTCATGCGTCTATACTGATCCCGAAATCGCCGCTGTGGGCATCACCGAGGAAGAGGCAAAAACCCTCTCGCTGCCAATTGTCATCTCAAAGCGATCCATATTCTCAAATCCGAGATCGGTGATAACCCAATCCGAGCGCGGGATCGTGAAGCTTATCGCCAACGCTGAATCAGGGCAGCTCCTCGGGGCACATATCATGGCACCTCATGCCGCTGAGATGATAGGAGGGTCCTCCGCTGCTATAGCCAACCATCTCACCGTCTCACAACTCACCCGCACCATCTATCCCCATCCAACCTTCAGTGAAACTTTAGGTGAAGCAATCAAGGATATTGCAGGAAAAATCAACTAATGAAACCTATTTGAATCATCTTCGAAATACCGAACTTTTTCGCATGAATAGCGGATGCTAAGCGCACTACTAACAAAGTGCCTACCAAACCCGGTCAACGATCTCTGCTTAATGAGTTTTCGGAGTGAAGATAGTTTAATACGTCTTGATAAACGTTCCCCAGTCGCTCTGTTTCTAGTTAATAGACCTATCTCTGTTGCTAAACCGCAATTTCTGAAAAACTAAGTTCGGCGAAGACCCCGAGACAATGCAATCATCCGGAATATTTTCGTTGATGATTACAGTCTCCACCGAAATTATAACGTTATCACCTATCACCGAGTTCCCATACACTTTCGAATGAGGAAGCATACTCACAAAGTTGCCTATTGTCGGATGTTCAATTTCCTGGCGTCCCTTTCCTAGTATCGAGTAAGGCCCGACATGGCAATCGTTTCCGATTCTGAAAAACTCTCCATAAGTTGAATGTGAGTCGATAACAGCACACAAAGCATGGCCGGGCATAAAGCAACGTCCGATTTTCGCAGGATAATACAAGTCTATCGATCCTCGCACACGCAAAGAGTAATAGACAGCATCAGCAAGGTCTATCATTCCGTTTAAGTACAGCATATGAGAAATCCGATGGCAGAGTATAACGTAATGATCAAGAAACTCTAGCCTGATGATGCCGCCCTCAATATTAGAGTAATAAGGGTCTTTAATATGACTATGATCTTCCATCATTTGGTTATAACACTCTTCAAAAATGTCAAACATGACAACATCATCCCACTGAATCAAATAGGGATAATCAGCGATAATACATTTCTTGAAACCGTTATAGGCCGTTAAACAATCCATCTTTATCATTCTTGCATACTTTCTTATTATTTCAATTTCGACACCACAGTAGCGCACATATCGCCAACAGTGTCCCACGAAAGCATTTCGAGAGCAGAAAACTTAACATCAAACTGCTCTTGTACTTCGACAACTATTTGCACATGATTAAGCGAATCCCAGCCATCTATATCTTCTGGCTTGGATTCAAAGCTCAATTGGATATCATCATCGCCTATGACATCACGCGCTATCCCTTGTATTTTTTCAAGAACTTGGTCGTTGTTCATGATCATTCTTTCTCCGTTATAACAAAGCTTCACCGATCGCAATGTAGCTATCTTTAGGTTCGTATCCTGATAATTCCAACTCCCACTGCGAGTCCGAGAGATCCTTAGTGCTTGCAAAACCAAGTTCAGGATAATGATCGCGCACTATCCCGTTTTTTGGTGTTTGCAGGTATTCGCCAATAATTCTCTCGTAATTGTTATTTCTCGCCCACTCTACCAGATTATTCAAAATAAACTGTTCCATGCCGCGCTTAAGCACACGACAACTCATAAACCAAGTATCAACAAACAAAGCCTTATGCTTCCGATGTATATTTTCGGGAATACACGATGGAGCCGCTTCGCAGTCCACAAGAATTACTGCTGCAATAAGTCCGTTAGAGCCAAAGGTATCGTCAAGAGTAAAGGCAAATCCCATTTTAGCGGGATCTGCTTCTACAGCTTTGAGCTGTTCTTCTGTGTATCGTACAGTACGAAGATTGAATTGGTTGCTTCTTTGGGATAGTTGAGCAACGCGTGGTATGCAAAAAGGCGTAAAACTGCTTATATCACTTACCATTCCAAGGCTCTTTAAATAATCAGCCTCATTGGTGAATTGCGCAGCACTCGAAACACGTTGGGCCTCAATGCGATATTGCTTTGTTCTTTCTCTATCATTATCGCTATAAGAAGCAGTTTCAAAAAGATTGAGCGAGTTTAGATAATCGAGATATTGTTCTGGGGTTTCCGGTAGCTCTGGTACAGTAATGCCCGGAATATTCTTGCGAACCATATCTCTCTCAAAAGGATTATCATCAAGAAAGACCATCGAGTCATAACCAATATTAAGGATACTTTGAATTGTCTGGATGTTATTTACCTTATTATCCCAATTTGCAATGAAAATGCATATATCATCGAGCCTTAAAACCATATTCTGATTTTTCTCAAATGGCTCTTTCGCCTTTTCTTCGTCATTTTTAGAACATACGCATATAAGGATTCCTCGATCACTAAGCCGTTTAACCCAGTACTGAATTTCAGTGTATACATGGCCTATCCCGATTCCATGCCCAATCTGAATGTTTTCCCAACCATCGTCTCCGACGACCCCCCCCCACAACGTATTATCGAGATCGCAGATTAAGCATTTGTTAAATTTGCCCTCAATTGCACATATGATATCTAAAACACGTGCTGCTACAACGGGTAATACAGCTAACGAAAATACGGTATCCGCATTTACATACATAGCAGGATCGAGCATAAAACCATGGCCATATCTGTTTTGAATGCTCGCTATATCGCAAATAAATAAATTATCGCATTCTCGAGCTAATTCCATTAGATGAAAATTTAATTTCCGTAATTGATAGGTAAAGGATTCCTCAACCTTATTTGCATATTGTCCAAAAACCATGTCATCTACTTCGGGATAATTGAAATAGATAATCCTACTTGATATGTTTTCACAAATTGAGCGAATAAATTGAATTCTTTCTTCTGCCAAACTACTACGTCTATCTGAATCCATATGATTGTAAATATCGAGTAGCTTATACGCAGAATGACTCACTACAACATATCTAAAATCACGTTTGTTGATCTCGCTTGAGGGGTCAAAGATTTGCCGTTCTATCTGATTATAGTCTGCCTCAAAAATTTCAACCGAATATCCTCTTTCAACTCCCTCTCCCCTGATTGCCATCCCCAAAAACTGGGTAGCAAAATCACCTAATAGCGCTATGTTTATTGTCTTTAGGGAAGCGCTATTATGCCGTATATTCCGTTTTAAATCTTGAAAGGACTTCATTTGACCCTTTCTGGCTGTATTGATCAATGGTCATATCTTATCACAATAGCGGTAGAATGGGGTTATGAGCAAACTATGCAATGCAAGACCAAATTACGCACCAGTCTCGACGCCCTAAACCAAAACAACGCCCTCAGAAATTGTTGTCGTCATGTTACACAACCTTATCTTTTTTTAACGACTCCAAAAGTCCTTCATCTCGCTCATAGCGAGAGTTAATGCTCCTTAGATCAGGATTTTTATCGAGGAAATCTAAAATGTCATGATATCCAAAGTTCTGTATACCCATATTAAGAAAATGTTCAAATATTAATGAAACTAACTCGAAATCTTCTGGTTCATCAACTGTCCATCTCTCTTTACCATGATCACCAATATTAGATACAAAATCTTGTAAAACAAATGAATCCGGATGCTTGATTATGTACTGCGTCACATGCTCTCGCTCAGACTGAAGATGCGCTTCATGCCAAGATCTTTCCAATGCATTAAATCTAATAATTTCAATATCTAATCCATCTGGAAATGTTTTACTAATCATTCCCAGATAATCCGATTTTGGATCTAATTGCAAAATAGCCTCATCCAATAACTCCGGGTCAAAACAAGGGCAGTCAGCTGTTACTCTTGTGATGTATTCTGATCGCTCCAATAGGGCTACTTGATAATAACGATCTAATACATCTTTAGATGACCCAGAATAAACCTCAAAACACATTTCTCTGCCAAGAGCACGAATAGGATCGTCTTCGCTATTTGTAGTAGTAGCAACTATTACCTTATCAATTCTTTTGGATTGCGACACTCGATCGATAACCCATTCTAGTTGACTTTTTCCAGATATATCTTTCAAAACTTTACCGGGAAGCCTAGTTGATCCCATTCTTGCTTGAATAATGGCAATATTTTTATGCTTAAACATTACAGAAGCCTTCCAAATCCGCTGTGACAAACGGAACCTTCTAATTTCTCAGATAGAGAAACACCGTGTTTTTGGAAGTAGTCGATCTTCGCAAAAACTTCTCCTAGCTGATTCAAGTATTTGTTTATAATTTCCGGAGTATGGGAGATAGATGCATATAAAGCATTTGCCGATAAATACCCTTTTTTCAACAATTCCTGCGTAATATACGTTTTGTATATGAGGGGATTCTCTACCACGAACGAAAAATGAGCCAAAGGATCAATTCCTCCAATACTTATTTTTAGGCCATAGAAATTTGCTAAGTCTTCCCATCCTTCTTTTACTAGCCGACCAATATTTATCTGATGCTCCCATACTTTATTTTGCTCGTATAATTCAATGTTTTTCAATGTCGCCGCAAAAGCCACTCTTTCTGTAAAGAAAGTTGAACTTATAAAGGTATCTTGTGCGGCATCCATAATATCTTTTCTACCGATTACGGCTGATAAAGGGTAACCATTAGTCATGCCTTTGGCAAAAGTTGCAATATCGGGGTTGATGCCAAGAACTTTATGAGAACCGCCCGGACACAGGCGAAAGCCTGCAGATATTTCATCAAAAATTAGAGGCACATTTGCCTTGCTTGTTGCTTCGCGAATTTTTTCTAGGAAGCCATCTTTTGGCCAATCGTTTCTAATAGGCTCCATTATGACTGCTGCAAGTTCGTGCTTACACTGTTGAAATAAATCCAAGAATTCATCGTAATTGTTATAGTGAAATGGAAACATTGTTCCCGCCAAACCTTTTGGCACACCAGCAGGCTTAAGTCCAGGTATATGATGATCTTTTAATTCATCTTTTTCGCTCAGATTTGCAGCTAGATACCAATCATGCCAGCCATGGTAGCCGCAAAAAAGAATCTTATCTTTTTGAGTATAAGCTCGGGCAAGCCTAATGGCCAACGAAACAATTTCACCACCAGCTTTCGCAAAGCGAACGCCGCCAGCCCATGGATGCAGTTCAAGGAGTTTTTCCGCAAGGTAAACTTCCTCTGGAGCATTAAGCGTGCACATAACGCCGTTGCGAGCTGCTTCTATTGCCGCTTCATCTACTATATCATTAGCATACCCATTGACACATGCACCTATACCCATATAAGAAACATCATAGTAATGCCGATCATCAAGATCCCACACCTCACATCCCTTAGCCTTTTTATAATAAGAAGGCCACTGTTCCGGAAGGAACATTTCCGGCCTTTTACTCAAAAGCTGAGTACCGCCAGGAATAATTTTCTTTGCTTCAATGTAGAGATCTTGTCCAGCGCCGCAATTGAAATCCATTTATATCTCCTAACTATTAAATCAACCAGCTTAGTTTTGCAAGCATTCTTCTTAGATATGTTTTGAACAGTCGCTGATATAGAAGCTTATCCTCTATGCAGACACGTGATATTCATAATATGCCTTCTCATCAACCTTTCATTTCCGTCTTGCCTGTCTCGAAAGAATTGCCTCTCGCGCCACATGCAAATCAGCTCCATGTCCGCGGATCAAGCGCTCTTTGCGGTATGCCTTTTCCCATTTGAACGAACGAATCATATGAGCTCTTATCCCAAATGCCAGAAGCTTGAAACAGGCTCACGTCTTCTTCAATTTGCGAAACGGTCTCGGCGCCCAAAAGTATCTTCGAGATTCCTTTTGTCTGACGCACAAAATCAAGCGCCAGTTTCGACCGCGTAACTGAATAGGCTTCGCATATTGCAGCGAACTTTTTCACAGCTCTCGAGATGCCAAGTTTCTCAACAAAAGGATCATCAGCATCTTTGAAAACCATTCCTTGAACATAGACGCTTCGGGCAAGCAATTGCACGTTGGCCTCCTCACATTGCGAGAGAAGGCCGCTGTCGAGCCATTGGGACGCATTGAAACAGTTGAAGGGGATCTGGACTGCATTCACGCGCCCCTTTTCTTCCCGCAAAATATAAGCGAGCTCCGTCGGCTCATAAACGGATACGCCAAGCGATTCAAACAGGCCCCCACGCCGAAGGCGATCAAGCGCATCCATGAGATTCCTATCTTTGCATAAAGCAAAAGAGTGCAAGTAGTAAATTGAGATGGGTTGATTCCCCAGACGGTCTGATGTGTCAATCAACTTCTTCTCAATCGCTGCAGAAATATCACGAGTCGCCCCTGCTTCGACGGCAAAATGGGAAAGCTTCGTGTCGATGCGGAACTGCTTTTCGGGATATTTCCTCGAGAACTCCCCTATCACGGTCTCTGATTCACCATATGCCTCGGCCGTATCAAGTTCAGTAATTCCGTTGTCATGCGCCTTTGCAAGCATCGTGAATGCGTCTGCCAAAGAAGGCTTTCCCCAAGAATTGTTGATCCCGTATGCAGATCCAATCTGCGCGGTGCCGAGCACAAATGAACGAGAATCCAAAGCATCGCGAGAAAAGTAAGGAGCAGTCATAACAGACCGCTCCTTACGAATGATTGAGATATGGAAAAACTTAACGCATACAGCGGGCTAGCGCTGTATTGCTTCGTCGATGTATTACTTAGCCGCCCCTGTTTTCTCTGCGCTCTATCATGAGCCGATACTTCAGCTCGGCAAGAGCCCAGTCTTCGGGTGTATCGATGTCCTGAACCTCCAGCGAGGGAAGCAGAAACCCTTGCGTATGCTCGCATAGAGCTACGCCCCCCCCCGCAAGAATTCACTCACGCGGAAAATGTAGAATTGACCCGCGTCGTGAATCATATGCTGAAGATCTTGGCTTCTCGTCTTTGCATACTTCGGAAAGCCAAATGCCAAGTAATCATGGTCTTCAACGTAGCAACGAAGTGGAGGAAAGTCATATTCACATACGGCATATACCGCCTTAACGTCGTCGTTTTCCAAGAGCATGTTCATTCCCTTTTGCAACTTCTCTGGAGTGACGAAAGGTGCTGTTGGGTAAATACACGTCATAAGTTCGAAGACGACATCTCTCTTGCGATATTCATCAAGCACCTCCGATAAAACATCTGCGGTAGTTGCATAGTCATTGCTTGTCTCGCTCGATCTCATAAACGGCACACTCGCGCCATGCTTTTCCGCTATTTCGGCTATCTCATAATCGTCAGTAGAAACCATTACCTCATCATAGAGATCGCTTCTGCAAAAGTCAAGCAGTTTTTCCTTCGTATGGTAAGCACTTTTGCCTGGGGTTGGTTGAAAATTTAGACGCTTAGATAATGTAATCGCTGGGAGCAAAGAGATTTGTTTCCGCCCATCCGATCGATAGAATGGGCGGAAGGCACCGCCGATGACTCGTTTAAACGCTGTCGACCGAGTCTGACTTTGTGTTGATGTGTCTTGGCGGCGCCCTCGGCCATCCGGGTCATGGCAATGACCTGATAGGAGCGTGACGTGCGTCACACCAAACTGCATCCATGATAGCACGCCTCGTCTAAGTGTTGTCTTCCCATGGGCTGGATGATTTTAAATATCCGCCAACAGAAGGACGACCATGGATGAGAGGAAGCTGTTTGCCGGCATAGACACCCACAAAGACATACATGCGCTTTGCGTCATCGACGAGCGGGCCGACGTCGTCTTCGAGGGGAGCTTCGCCACCGACGCAAACGGTCTCAAGGCCCTGGGAGACGCTCTCGGAGGCCTCGGATCTTTTGAGTGCGTGGCCATTGAGGGAACCAATTCCTACGGCTACGGGGTGGCTCACTATCTTCAGGAGCTGGGATATCCCGTAAGGGAAGCCTTGCGGCCCGGCGCCCGGCCCTACAGCCCCGAGGGGAAGACGGATGCCATCGACGCCTACTCGGCGGCATACACGGCCTTTCTGGGCAAATGCCCCAGGGGCACCAAGGCCATGGCAGGGCCGGCCCAGCGCCTGTCGTTTCTGGTGGAGGCCAGGGACTGCGCCGTCAAGGAGGCCACCGCCATCTCGAACACGGTGAAAGGGCTGCTCGTGCGCTCACCGCAAGCTATCCGTCAGCGCTATGGAGGCCTTGACGGGCAGAGCCTGATGGAGGCGCTTTGCCGCGCCCGGGCCCCGAAAGACGATAACTTCGAGATCATCATCTCGCTGAAGTCGCTGGCCAAGCGCTGGAGGCTCGCAAGCGAAGAGGCCCGAGAACTTGCCGATGCCATGGCGTCTGTCCTCAACGCCTGCTATGCCGATCTATTGTCGTTGCCTGGTGTAGGTGTCCAGACAGCTGCGGTCTTGGTCGCCCGCATCGGGGACAACCCCACACGCTTTGCGACCGACGCCCAGCTGGCCCAGTGCTTCGGGGTGGCCCCCATCCCCGCATCCACCGGCAGAACCGACCGGCACCGCCTCAACCGCGGAGGGGACAGGCGGGCCAACAGCGCCATCCACATCATCGCCGTGAACCGCATGCGCAGAGATAAGACGACGCAGTCCTACATCGCGAAGAGGACATCCCAGGGAAAGACCAAGGCCGAGGCCATGCGGTGCCTGAAGCGTTATATCGTCCGAGAGATCTTCAACGTCGTCTGCAACCCCAAAAGAGGGGCAGCTGCGACATCGCTGCCTCCGCTGCGCAAATGCCGCAACGATCTTGAGATCACCTTATCTGAGGCGGCCAAGGCCTTGGGAGCCACGACCCCGTTTCTCTCTTTGCTCGAACGATCCAAAACCCGCGACCTTGCCTTCGAAGGGAGATATTGGCGATGGCTCCAAGATCTTAAAGCCTCTGAAAACGGCTCTCAAATTCCTTGAAAATTGGTCTTTACAAATATAGAAGCATCAACATAAATGCATAAATATACAATCCGAGAGTATAGGAGCGTGCGGGTAGCTCGCTCATCCTGAACTGCGGAAATGGGAATTGGAGATGAGCAAATGGCG
>CANQRF010000007.1 GCA_947626195.1 uncultured Eggerthellaceae bacterium | reverse complement strand
CGCCACACTACTGCAGCGATTCACTCGAGAGATGTTCGAACGAAAAACGCTCGAAAAGCGAAATAATCAGCGGTTCCTTAGTTACGCCGTTTTAGCAAACGGCGTAACAGGCTGACGCTGCGAGGGCTTCCAGCACACCATCTTCCCCCTTCTGTGCAAGGGGCTCTTCGCCAGAAGCGATCGGTCGCTTGCCGTATGGCAAGCTCCCTTACAAAATATGCCAAAGGGCATATTTTGCTTCATGTGCGAAGCACATTCGTCCGCACAGCGGGGGAATCTGGAGCACTGGAAGCCCTCTCGCTAACTTACTGGCGAACCTGAAAGACAAAAATTTACTCTCAACCCCCTCCGCCCTTCGCGAAAAAGGTCGAGCTACAGCTCGAAGATCACGGGGTCGGCTTCGGTGCGCGTGGAGATGTTCAGTTCTTGCCCGACGAAGCTCACGCGCGAATGCGGCGGGATCGATTCGGTGACGAACACGCTGCCGCCGATGATGGAGTTGCTTCCCACGACGGTGTCGCCGCCGAGCACGCAGGCGTTTGAATAGATCGTCACGTTATCGCCGATGGTCGGGTGCCGCTTCACGCCGCGGAGCTGCTGACCGCCGCGCGTTGAGAGCGCGCCGAGCGTCACGCCTTGGTAGAGCTTCACGTGGCTTCCGATGGTGGTCGTCTCGCCGATGACGATGCCGGTGCCGTGGTCGATGAAGAAATAGGGGCCGATCTCGGCGCCCGCGTTGATGTCGATGCCCGTGCCGCCGTGGGCGTATTCCGTCATGATGCGTGGGATGAAGGGCACCTTCTCCTCATAGAGAACATGGGCGAGCCGGTAGACGAAGATGGCGAACGGCCCGGGGTACGAGAAAATGATCTCCTCCTTCGAGGAAGCCGCGGGGTCGCCGTCGAGCGCCGCCTGCACGTCGGTGAGCAGGATGCGCTGGATTTCCGGAAGCTTGTCGATGAAGTGCGCGCACACTTCGGTGGCATGCTGCTCGATCTCGCCGGTGAGCGCCGCGCAGCCCTCTTCGTAGCGAAAGGCGTCGATCAGCTGCGCGTGAAGGGTGCGCTCGATCTCGATCAGGCGCTCGCCGATGAAATAGCGCGGGCTTGCCTGGCCGGAAAGCGATTCGGTTCCGAAGTAGCCGGGGAAGAAGAGGCGTCGGATCTCCTTGATCACCCGAATGAGCGCCTCGCGGTTCGGAAAGCGCCGGCACGGTTTCGTGAAGAAGATCTCGTCCGCTTCGTAGTTCTTCTCTATCTCGCTGACGATCTTGTCAAGGTTGGTGCTGAGCATTGAAACCCCCTGTACTATAAGATGGTATACCTCACATGCTCGTCATAGTGCCGCATTATAGCGCGGGCACCCAAAAGCGCACCCGAAAGGGCATAAACGCACACGCGTTTTTCTTGTGAGCTCATCACAGCTGCTTTTGGTTGTGATCGCACGCGCACCGTGCATATCACGGGAACCACAGGGGACCACAGAGGCCACAGGAGCTCTCGCGCACACGCAATTTTGTTGGTATTCGCGTGCTTTCCTTCACTTTCTTTCGGTTTGGGCATATCATTTTGCCGATTGATGCGTGGTTTATACCAAGCGTGATTTATGCCAAATGGGGGAGGAAAAGTGCAGGTGAATCAAGCACATGTGGGCAACTATGCCACACCGCGGAAGCGACCTTCCGCGGTGCTGATCGCTGTTGCCGCAGCGGTGCTCCTTGTTGTCCTCTTCGCCTTTATCGTCCCATCTTGCACGGCGCAATCCCAGATCACCCAAAACCGCGATCGCTTGGCGGCATATGCCGACACGCCGGTCGACACGATCCAGGCGGAGCTTGAGGCGAAGCGCGCCGCCGATAAGCTGACGATCCTCGAGCAGGCACAAAGCGATGGAGCGCTCTCGTTCGAGGAGGCGAACGAGCTTTTCGACGGCACGGTGCTTATCGGGGATTCGCGGACGCAGGCAATCGATGACTATGGGCTGCTATCGTCTGATCACGTGGTTTCGGAGATCGGCATAAGCCTCTATTCCGCTGGGCCGCTTGTCGATACTGCCAGCAATCTCCATCCGCAGCGCGTCGTCCTTTCGTTTGGAGAAAACGATATGATATTGAACGGAGGCGATCCGCAGGCATATACCGAAAGCCTGCGCTCCGTTATCGCTCAGGTTCGCGAGAAGATGCCGCAGGCAGAGATCTTCGTCACGTCAGCGCTCCCTTCGTCGGAGGCAGCCTCGGCGGAAAAGCCCGCCCTCGCGGCATGGTCGGCGTATAACGATGCGTTACGCGCCTTCTGCGAGGAAGATAGCGGCGTTGCCTATATCGACACGGCGGCTGTCGCTCTCGAGCACATGGATTTGCTGGAACCCGACGGCATCCATTTCCAAATGGATTTCTACCATCCGTATCTTTTCGCGATAGCGGATGCGATGTATCGGTAAGGATCGGCAAGGGTGAGGGCTGTTCTATGCTGAGGATTGTCCGCTATGTGCTTGTGGTGGTGCTGATCGCCTTTATCGTCGTCGTTTACCATTCCAATGCGTCACCTGCCGTTTCCTTCCAAGAGGTGGAGGCGGCCTATACCGAATCGGGCCTGCTCGATGGGCTCGATCTGCAGAATGCGCGCCAGCTCGAGCGCTATCTGGGGATCACGCCCGAGATGTACGAGGAAGCCGCCTATTGGAAGGCGGCGAACCCGATGAGCGCCGACGAGCTGCTCATCATCCGCGCGAAGGACGAGCAGGCGCTCGCCGCTATTGAGGAATGTGTCGAGAACCGCGTGAACGATCAGACGACGCTCTTCGGTGACTATGCGCCGGAAGAGGCGGCGAAGCTCGCCGATCACATCTCGGATGCGCGCGGGATCTATTATGTGTACGGCGTCGGCGATGCGGCTGACGAATGGGACAGGGTGTTCAATGGTATTCAGTAGCCTCCTCTTCCTCTTCGTCTTTTTGCCGTGCACGCTCATCGTGTATTTCCTCGTGCCGGCGCGGGCGCAAAACGTCATCCTGCTGCTCTTCAGCATCCTCTTCTATGCGTGGGGCGAGCCGGTGTATGTGTTCCTCATGCTCTTCAGCTGCGTATTCAACTACGTGAGCGGACTCGACATCGCCGCTGACGAGCGCCACGCGAAGCCGAAGCTCATCTTCGCGCTCGTTGTCAACATCTTCATGCTCGGCTTCTTCAAATACTGGGGCTTCTTCCTCGGCTCGATCAACGACATCTTCGGCATCCATATCCCGTATCACGATCTGCCGCTTCCGATCGGCATCTCGTTCTTCACCTTCCAGGCGATGTCGTATCTGATCGACGTCTACCGCGGCGAGGTGGAGCCGAACCGCAACATCATCGACTTCTCGCTCTACATCGCGATGTTCCCGCAGCTCATCGCCGGCCCGATCGTGAAATACCACGACATCGCGCAGCAGCTGCGCAACAAGCGCATCACGCGGGTGGATTTCTCGCTCGGCGTCCAACGCTTCGTGGTGGGGCTCGCGAAGAAGGTGCTGTTGGCGAACACGCTGGGAGCGGTGTATGTGTCGGTCTGCGCGCTTGGCGAAGGCGAGGCATCGGTTGTGGCGCTTTGGATCGGCATCCTCGCCTACACCCTGCAGATATACTTCGACTTCAGCGGCTACTCCGACATGGCGATCGGCCTCGGGCGCATGTTCGGCTTCCAGTTCCAAGAGAACTTCAATTACCCCTACATCTCGAAATCGATCACGGAATTTTGGCGGCGCTGGCACATGTCGCTCTCCTCGTGGTTCCGCGACTACGTCTACATTCCGCTTGGCGGCAACCGTGTGAGCGTGCCGCGCCATGTGTTCAACATCTTGGTGGTGTGGACGCTGACGGGCTTCTGGCACGGGGCGGCGTGGAACTTCCTCGCGTGGGGCTTCTATTTCGGCGTGCTGCTGGTGGTCGAGAAATACGTGCTCGCCCGTGTTCTCGAGAAACTGCCTTCCGTCGTCTGCTCGCTCTACACGCTCTTCATCGTGATCGTCAGCTGGGTGATCTTCAGCCAGCCCGACCTCGGAGCGGCGCTCGGCTATCTGGGCGGCATGTTCGGCATCGGCGTGGAGTTTGCGAATGCGCATGCGCTCTACTTTGTCCGCCTCGCCGCGGTGCCGTTGATCGTCGGGGCGATCTGCTCGCGTCCGAACCCGTGGCGCTGGTTCACGAGGAAGCAGATGGCGCATCCTGCGCTCACGACCGCAGCGCTCGTCGTGCTTTTCGTCGTGTGCCTGTCGTTTTTGGTGTTCGACTCGTATAATCCGTTCCTCTACTTTAGGTTCTAACGATGGCACGTCATTCAGACATACTGGAAAAGATGCCTGCGCCGATGCCGGCGGAGCAAGGAGCGTCGCAACCAGCTCAGGCGGGGCAACCCGTGCAGGTGGGGCAATCTGCGCAGCCGACGCAAGCGTCGCAGCAAGCGTCGCAACCGGCGCAGCAGCCTACGCGACCGACGCAGCAACCGGCGCAGCCAATGCAGCCGAATGGAAGCGCCCCCCGTCCAAGGCAGATGAGCGCGCAGAGGAGGAAGGCGCTGCGGCTGGTTGCCGGTGACGGTGCGCACCTTTCGATTTTCGCGCGCATCTTCATCGGCATTATCGCGGTGGTGGTCGTTCTCTCGATCGTGATGCCCGACCGGACGTTTTCGGAAAGCGAGAACCGCTCGCTTCAGGGCTTCCCGACGCCGACGGCCCAGACCATTCTCAACGGGCGTTTCCAAGAGAGCTTCCAAACCTACATCGACGACCAGTTCCCCTTTCGCGACCTCTGGGCGGGAATGCAGGCGGTTATCTCCACGGCTGTCGGGGGCATCGATTCCAACGGCGTCTATCTGGGAAGCGACGGCTATCTCATTCAGGATTTCCAGAGGCCCCAGCACGAAACCGCCACCGACGCCATCGTGGAATTCGTTCGCGCGAACCCCGACTTGCCCACCTATGCGCTCATCGCGCCGACGGCGGTGAGCGTGCTTGCCGACAAGCTGCCCGTCACCGCGGTGCCCGACGATCAGAACGCCTATCTTGACGAGGTGGACGCGCGGCTTGCCGATGCGGGCGCGCGGGTGATTGATGTGCGGGAAACGTTCGCCGAGCACAAGGACGAGGGCCTCTATTACCAGAGCGACCATCATTGGACCACCTATGGCGCCTATCTGGCATTTCGCCAAGCCTGCGAAGTCATGGGGCTGAACCCCGACGTCACGCCCTTCGAGGCTTTGGAGGTTGCGGACGATTTCGACGGCACGCTGAAATCGAAGAGCGGCTACTTCTTCGCGCCATCCGACCAGATTGAGGTGTATCTGCCTTCGTGGGAGGGTGCTGCTGACGATTCAATTGACGGCTCCGCAGACAGCGAGCACAACTACCTCGTCACCTACGTCGATGAGCAACGCATCGAATCGTCGCCCTATAACGTGGAGGCGCTCAATCAAAAAGATAAATATCAAGTGTTCATGGGCGGCAATCATCCGGTGGTGCGCATCGAGACGCTTGCGGACAACCATGAGGTCCTGCTCGTGATAAAGGATTCGTATGCCAACTGCTTCGTGCCGTTTATGGCTGAGGAATATTCGAAGGTGGTCGTCGTCGATCCACGCTATTACTTCGACGACATCGCGACGCTCATGAAAAGCGAGAAGGTGACGCAGGTGCTCTTCCTCTACAATGCGACGACGTTTGCCGAGGACACATCGCTTGCGTCGATGGTCGATGCCGCCTATGCGCCGGCTGACAATGATGAACAAGGTGGGGAAGTTCCACAATAACGGCTCAGGTGCATGGCGCTCTCTGGTATGATGACGACAAGAGGGTTAAACGAGGCGAAAGGAGTTGCTATGGGAATGAAGGCCACAGAGGCGCTCGACATTTCTTACGACGATTTGCCGATGTATCTGCATGCCAACCACTCGGTTTACATGGACGTCGACGGAGCTTCCTACTATCTCACCGACGTCAACGACCGTTACTGGCGCGTTCAGGACACCTCGCAAATCAACGAGAAAGGTCATTACGTTGACTGTAGCCCGTTGGTTCCCACGGTAAGCGAGTTCTTAGAGCTTCCGATCAATGGCATCGACCGTTCTGTGAAAGACCTTTTCGACAGCGCGACCTTCTACGCTTCCGAAAAGAAATAGCTCGACAGAGCTTGCCGAAGGCTGAAGGGGCGGAGCGCAGGCGCACTTGCATGGAGCGCCTGTGTTGTCTATCGTTGTGCTCAAACCATGCAACCTGAACAATAAGCAATGTGGGCAATAAGCAATGTGAACGGTAAGGATGCGATTCGAGATGCAGACTGCGGAAGAGCGTCGCTGGGAACTCATCAAGCGCTATCTGCTCAGCGATGCGGCGGGCGAGCAGCCGAGCTGCGTGAGGTCGCAGCGAACGCTCTTCGGCATCAAGAGCTCGGTCGAAGAGCTGATCGACCGAACGGTTGCAGAGGACGAAGCGTCATGGAAAGCGAAGAGCTCAGCTCATCCTCACTCTTCGAAATAATTCGGATGGTTCACGAGGAAATCGAGGTAGGCTCCGGGCTGCCCCACGAAAACCACCTGGTCCGGCTTCATATCCTCCAAATAATCCTGCAGTCGGGAATCGTCTTTGTTCGCGGAGTGCATCTCGCGTGTCACGTACACCTCGCCGTTATTCAGTGCAAACAGTGGTGCGATCGCTTCCACATACGAATTGGCAACCACAAGAACGGTGCCTTCGCGCGATGGATTGACGAGCTTGTCATACTGCCTTCCGCCGTAATAGAGCTCGTAGAACCCGTAGTGCTGTGCTTCGGGGGTCGCCTCCCAGTATGTATCGTGCTCGTAGGGTCCGATCAGCTCACCATCTTTGTACACCTCGATCGCCGAATAGTCCAGCGTGCTGTCGAAAACGGGCTCGGAGAGGGTATCGAGCCCCCAGCGGGCGGTCGCCCCGCTGAATTCGGGGCCTTCGATCGCCTCGTAGTCGCTCACAGCGATGAGGTCTTCGCCGGTCATCTGGGCGATCTCGTTGTAGGCGCTGATCGCTCCCTTGATGTTCCAGTGGTGATCGGTGCGGAAGAACTCTTCGTAATAACTATCGAGGGAATCGTATGCCACCGAGGCAACGAGCGCATTGGAAACGCCTGCCATGTCTTCAGCGAGGCTTTCGGTGAGCGCTTGCGGGGTGAGCGGATCTGAAACGAGGCTGTACACCGGGTTGACCGCCGGGCTTTCGTATCCGCCGACCACATAGAACACGAATTCGACCTCGGGATGCTCTTCCGCGAAGGAGCGCGCCGCTTCGGCGAAGGCGTCCTCTTTCTCGAAGGTGGCATCGGTCACCTTGCTCGGCATATAGGTGATCGCGTTGGCAGACGGGATGACGATGCGCTCCGATCCGAATGCGCTCGGATAGGCGGGGAAGCCGAAGGGGAGGTTCGCCATGGCGATGCAATCCCGCTGAAGGGCGGCGTTCGTCAGAAGGGCGAGGTCCTTTTCGGGGAAAAGATCCGAAACATATTGCTCGAACTGGTTTTGGAATGCGCCGCTCGCCACCTTGCCCAGACCTGGCACCGGCGCTGTCGCGTAGCTGCGCCCTTCAAGTTGCGAAGCGGCTTTGAGATGCGACGTGCCGGTGATCTTCTCCATAACGAGGTCCGGCGCTTTCGTGAGGACGACGGCTCCGATGATCGCGCAGAACAAGACCACGACCAATACGTTGAACACACGGTTGATTTTCTGCATCAGTGCCACCCCTCCTTAAAAGCGAAAATAGATGAACGGATTGAACGAACCGGATACCACGGAAAACACCGACAGCAGAACAAGCGCAAGGCAGGCGATGTCGGCGAGGAAATACACGCAACGGAACACGATGAGGCGCTTTTGGCTGGCACCGGAGCTTTCGGCGCGCTCAAGCCATGGTGTGGGATTGCACAGCTCGGCGACCTCAAGGTATTTGGCGTTTGCGATGTCGTTTGCGAGGAAGCCGCCCCTATGCTCTTGGGTCACCCAGTTGAAGAGGGCGAACCTCAGATAGGGGACAAGCGGGGTGGATGCGAGTGCGCACACGACGAAAACGGGCCAATATTCCCAGGCGGTGAGCTCGAACAGCGAGAGGGTGCCGCTTGCCCCATAGCACCCAAGAAGGGCCTTCCCGTACTCAGCGAGCATTCCAACGTCCTCAATCCAGAAGAAGTACCAGCCGAACAGGAAGACGACGATGGTGTAAAGATGCCCGACGACGGCGGGCAAGCGATCGAGCGCACGGCCAAGCCAGAGCTTTTCGACGATCAATATCGCGCCGTAGTACAGGCCCCAAAAGATGTAGTTCCATGCCGCGCCATGCCAAAAACCGGTGAGGAACCACACGACCATAAGGTTGAAGACCCAGCGCGACCGCGAGACGCGGTTGCCTCCCAGCGGGATATAGAGGTAGTCGCGGAAAAACGACGACAGCGAGATGTGCCAGCGCCGCCAAAATTCCGTGACCGACTTCGAGATATAGGGATAGTTGAAGTTGCGCAGATATTCGAAGCCGAACATCTTGCCCAGGCCGATCGCCATATCCGAATAGCCCGAGAAATCGAAGAAGATCTGGAACGTGAACGCGATCAGCCCGGCCCATGCGCCGATGGCGCCGATCTGCGCACCGCCCAGCTCCAGCATCTTCGTTGCGAGGATCGCCACAACGTTGGCGAGCAGCACCTTCTTCGCAAGCCCGATGGCGAAGAGCCGAAAGCCCGAGACGAACTTCTCAAGCGTTTCCCTCCGATG
Organism: uncultured Eggerthellaceae bacterium; assembly: GCA_947626195.1. Classification (GTDB taxonomy): domain Bacteria; phylum Actinomycetota; class Coriobacteriia; order Coriobacteriales; family Eggerthellaceae; genus CANQRF01. Next base: position 72,218 of record CANQRF010000007.1, on the reverse strand, counting down.
CTCTATCTGGTCCTGGATCGTTGAATAGCGCACGATAGGGCCGGCGATCAGCTGGGGGAAGAGTGCTATGTACATTCCCAGGTAGAACGGGTTTCTCTGATAGGGCGTCGTCTTGCGATACACGTCGATCACGTATGAGAGCGCCTGCAGGGTATAGAACGAGATGCCGATGGGAAGCGGAAGCGAGAGATCGGGCACCACCGGCGCACCGAGAAGGTCGTTCACGATGGAGGCGAGGAAGCTCTCATACTTATAGAAGCCGAGGATGGAAAGGTTCGCCGCCACGGCGAGGACGAGATAGAGCTTCCGGTGACGTTCCGAGCGATGGATGAGCACGGCGAACAGCCAGTTGAAGGCGATCGAGACGATCATGAGAAGCACGTAGACCGGCTCGCCCCAGGCATAAAACACAAGCGACACCATCAAAAGGAGAATGTTCTTCGCCCATCGCGGAGGAATGACGAAATAGAGGAAAAGGACGATGGGAAGGAAGACGAGAAGGAATGTTGAACTTGAAAAAACCATTCGTGCATTGTAGCGCTTTTCGCGGGTTATATTTCGCAAAGGCGGCTCACGGCGAAGAGCACGATGAGAAATCCAAAGTTCAGGATGAGATAGGGCTTGAAATAGGCACCCGCCGTGAGCCACGGGTCGTCGCGGTGGTCGGGGAAGAGGTTTCGCGTGTTCATGAACGTGCGGAAGGTGATGAGATTCGCCAGCGATCCGACGAGCGACCCCGTGCCGCCGATGTTCGTTCCCACGACCAACGCGGGCCACGCGCTGGTGAAATGCGAAAGCAGCACCGAGGTGGGCACGTTGCTGATAACTTGGCTGAGAAGCACCGAAGTGAGCAGGCCGTCGGCTGCCATGAAGCTACCGAGCCATTCCTGAAGAAACGGCATGCGCGCCATGTTTCCCGCAAAGACGAAGAAGCAGATGAATGTGAGGAGCAGGGGGTAGTCGACGGCTTTCAGCACGCTTGGGTCTATCGCCAGCATCACGATAAGAACCACGACAACCGCCACGTAAACGGGGATCACGCGAAATACGGCCAACGCCGTGAGAAACAGCAGCACGAGGCTGATGGCAAGCCGACGTTTATCGAGCGGAGGAAGGTCGTTCTGCGTGGCATCGGCGTGGATCGAGGCACCTTTCGCATTCCGCGTAGCGATGAATGTGCAGCTGACGATCAGCACCATTGAGACGGCGAAGGGTGCGGCCATCACGGCGAGGAAATCCACGAAGCCGATGGAATAATAAGAATAGAGATAGAGGTTGTGCGGGTTACCGAACGGCATGATCATGCCGCAGAGGTTCGCCGAGAGGCATTCGAGGAGGAAAGCGGGCGCGCAGAAGCGCTCCCAGCCCGATTGGATGAGCGAGGTTGCCGTGAAGGGCAGCATCACGAGAAGCGTGAGATCGTTGGTGGCCACGGTGGCGATGACGCCGGTGAAAAGAACGAGCACCAGCACGATGAGCCGCGGGGTCTTAAAGCGCGCGACGGTCCAGTGCGCCACATGGTCGAACGCGCCCGAGAAGCGCAGGGAATTCGCGACGGCGAGCACGCAAAACAGCTGGCCGAGGGTGTTCCACTCAACATAATCGAGATAGGCGCCGTCGGGCGGCACGAAGATCATGGTGGCGATGACCGCGACGACGGCGATGGTCAAAACGACGTGCCGTTTGGCGAAGGCGCCGACGCGGTGGAAAACGCCAGCTTGCCGGGCGGAGCCGCCGGTGCCCTGCGATTGATGCGTATCGTGGTTCTCGTCTGTCATGCGGCATATTATGAACCTTCATGCCGCTGAGGAAAGCAGGTAATTTGCTTGATAATGCAGGTTCAGATTTCTTCTCCATGAGTTTGCCCTGTCAGCGCTTGGTGAGAATCTTGCGAAAGATGCATTGCAGTAATATAATGCAGCAATGCATTATATGAAAGGTATTGGCTGTGTATTCACAGATCGTTGTTCATGGAAGGGTTTTCGAACGTCATCCCGAGATCGCACCGGATGACGTAGCTCATGCGTGGATGAGCAGAGTGGCAACCGCCACGAGGCGGACGGAGCATTCGGATCAAATGGTAGCTGTAGGGTTTGACGCGCATGGCCGATTGCTTGAAATGGTTGCCGTTGTTCAGGAAGATGGCACTCCGCTGGTGTTCCACTGTATGACACCGCCATCGAGAAAGACGCTCAAAGAAACAAATCTTGCATGATGGAGAAGGCTATGGAATACAAACTTCAAGATGGCAACGTGGTTGATGACGATGCCTTAGAGACTATGGCCGCAGAATGGGAAAATGGCCAATGGGAAGGACATCTGGAAAACGTTGTGGTTGGAATACCCGAACAGGCATCCGATGAGCTTGTGACGGTGTCGTTTCGGCTTCCCAAATCGAGAGTCCGCGCAATCGAGCGTGCGATTCACAGCACGGGTCTTACAAAATCTGAGTTTTATCGCCACGCAATCGATCGAGAACTCGCCGCGTCTTCTTAAGACCTCAAGCATTCATTGGACCTAAAAAATGACTGAAGATTATGGCACCAAGCTCATAGCCGGCGCAGGCAAGCATGCGGCGCATGCAACTTCATGGTGTTTGTGTATCCTGATCGAATATGAGAGCGATGATTTCCTGTTTTGAGTGGACGCCGAGCTTCGTATATATGTTATGGCTGTGAAAGTTCACCGTGCCGGAAGAGATATAGAGCTCATTTTGGATGCGGGCTGCCGAATACCCGCGCGCCAAAAGCCTCAATACGTCGCGTTCGCGAGCCGAAAGGCCGTATTGGTCGCTCAATGTGGAGATACGATGTTCAAATCCATGCGTATTGGCGGTGGCCTCATCATCCGTCGCCTTGGTTGCGTCCTGTTCGTGTTCGAGTTCGCTCAGCTCGCGCCTTTCTCTTTTGTTTGCGACAACCTGCTGTGCGACATTGCCGGTGGGGATGCTTAGAGGAGCAGGATCGGTAGCGTCGAGCCGCCGACGCGCGGCGACTGTGGACACGATGAGAAGCACAGCCAGCATTTCGATGCCAATGAATATCAGAGCATACGATGCCTGGGAGTTTATGAGGTTGTCGAAATGGTCGTTGAAAAACGCAGCCATGTACCAACCTACCGTTGTGAACACGACCGCAACTGCGCGGGCAAGCCCATAGATCTTAAGCGCCGAGAGCTCGAAATAGGATGCCAATCCCACGGTCAGTAGGAATAGCACGATTTCGGTGCCCAATTCGCCTACGGCTATGAAGTTGGAGGCCGGCAAGAGCGCGGAAGACCAAAACATCGGTGTGAGGATCGCAGTAAGGACAAGAGAGGGGATGACAAGGCAGGACATGATGCTTGCACGATTTTGCAAAAGGATGAATCCCGCCGCGATGGCGAGGGGGATCACCGCGATCGCGGCATAGAAGAAAAACGTGTAGGGACTTGCAACGGAGAAGAAGTCAAAGAATCCCGTCGAGAGATAAAAGACAATTATAGGTAGCAGCGCGATCATAAAATGAAGGGGGCGGTTTTTCGGGTCTATCACATCGTCGGTAAGTGGGAAGAGATAACGGCGAACTGAATGAAGAGCGATGCCGGAGGCGCAAGGCAAAGCAATCGCTGTTCCGGTGATGAATGGTGATGGTAGATACATGACGGTGACGCAGGTGCCAATAGCCACCGTGATGAGCATTGGGAAGCTGCAGATGAGATCACGCAGACTAATGCGACGATAGGCGATGATCCACTGTTGAGCCATGATGCCCGAGAACAAGCCAGTTAATGCGGAAAAGGCATAGATAAGCCCCGGCACATCAAGGGTCTCTCCAAGTATCATCAGCGCTGTCGACACCGAAAGGCCGATGGCGCTGGTTATCTTGAGGGGAGTGATAAGCAGGCGATCCACTGCGTCATGGAACAGAAATGCGATGCACAGAAGACAGCCCAAGATTCGGGAACTGTCCAAGTTTCTGTCCCGAAGAATTGGTGGGTCAAGACGTTGCCGCTGGCTGTGCAGGTGCTTTTTATCGCCATCTGCTACTTTGTGATGCTTTACATGATCGCCGTATACGTTGTCGATGCTGGAGTGGGCGACGAGGCCTTCATCGGCATGCTCGCCTCGGCCTCTACGATTGCGACCGCTATTGGGTCATTCATCTTCGGCTCGGTCTACAAGAAAATGAAAAGCTTCGTCTATATCCCCGCCGTTGCCATCATTGCATTCTGCTTCATTGGCATGGGCTTTTTCCCGAGCGCGATTGTGGCCATTACCGGCGTCGTCGTGTCCGGTTTCTTCTGGCCGTTCTACTTCTGCTATTTCTATGTCAGGGTCACTGAGCTCGTGCCCTCCTCCAAGGCCGGTACGGCTACCTCGATAGTGGCCTTTTCCGATGGTTTGGCCGCCACCGGTTCCTCTTACCTCATCACGAGCATTATGGGGGCAACGGGAATGACAGCCGTTCAGGCCTGGCCGATCTTCGGTTACGTGCTTCTTGCCGTCGGAGCCGTCTCGCTGCTTTACCTGCTCGCGATTCGCAAGAACCGTCAGGCTCGCACGGTGGATGTCGAAGAGGAGGCCGAGGAGGCCATGGACGAACTTCGACGTATCCGATTCCTCCTCTTTATAAGTATCGGAAGTGATTCTGGTGCAGCCCCTCTTCTTAAGAGTCTATCGAAAGGAGTTATCGTGGCAGTATCGGCAGATATCATCATCAATTCCACAACTATTTTCACCGGCAATACGCTTCATGTGCGTGGAGGAGCCGTTATCATCGCTGATGGCCGCATCGTCGACGTTGTGCCTCAAGACCAAGCGCCCTTCTATGCCGGCATCGATACCCGAGTCATTGACGCGGGGGATGCGCTCGTGTGCCCTGGTTTCAATGACGCCCATACCCATTTCCTTCAAAACGGCATCATGAAAGATGAGGATTTCACCCTTTCGCTGGAAGGCAAGACGACTAAAGAAGAGGTCGTTGTGGCTATCCGAGAATTTGCCGCCGAGCATCCTGAGAACAAGTGGATCGTGGGCAGCGATCTCAACTTCGATGGATGGGATGAGGGCGAAAAGCCCACAAAGGAGCTGCTCGATGAGTTAGTGGGTGACCGTCCTGCCTATTTCGCCTCTTGGGATATGCACACTGGCTGGACCAACAGCGCAGCCCTTAAGGCAGCAGGCTATACGCCCGAGATGTCCGATCCTGATTCCGGCTATATCGGCCGCAATGACGATGGGAGCCTAAGCGGCTTGCTTTTCGAACCGCCCGCGTGCGACCCTGTTTGGGGTCTCGGCAATGTTTCGGCCGACTTGGATCGGGCGCTCAATCTGACATTTGGCGAATGTCTCTCCCACGGCGTAACGGCAGTAGGTGTCGTGTGGCCTTATGGCGGAGTCGAGGAGCACGCCCATGTTGAGATCTTCAACGACTTCGACGCACGAGGGAAACTACCGCTGCGGTTGACGATCTTTCCAAAGATGACGGACGGCCTTGAGGGGGCGAAGTGGTGCGAAGAGCACATCCATGGTAAGCATGTGCGCTTCGGCGGCGTAAAGCTCATCACCGACGGTGTTTGCGAGGCCCACACGGGCTACCTGACCGAGCCCTATGCTGATGATCCGGCCACTTGCGGAGAGCCGACCGTGAGCTATGAGGAGTTGCTCGACCTCGTGCGTCAAGCGGATGCTGCTGGCTATCCCGTTCGGCTCCATTGCATCGGCAACGGAGCTGTCAAACAGGCCCTTGATGTATTCGAGCGCGTGGGTGTCGAGCAGGGATTCAAAGGCCATCACAATTGCATTGAGCACATAGAGAGCTGCCGACCAGAGGATATGGGTCGTTTCGCCAAGCTCGGTGTCGTCGCTTCGATGCAGCCGATTCATTCGGTGCACAATGTTGAGGGGTATCCGAAGATTCTCGGTGAGAGATGGGTGCCGTATATGTGGCCGCAAAAGTCGTTGCTGGATGCCAATGCCATTCTCGCGTTTGGCACCGATGTGCCCGTCTGGAAGTTCAATCCGATGGAAGGACTGTTTGCGGCAACGACGCGCTGCCAGCCCTGGGACGGAAAGCCTGAGGGAGGATTTGTTCCTGAACAGCGGATTTCGTTGGCTCAGGCTCTCCAGGCATATACCTATGGTTCAGCCTATGCCGAAAGCTATGAGCGTGAAATAGGCTCTCTGGAGCGGGGGAAGCGAGCTGATGTGGTCGTGATGGACCGAAACCTCTTTAAATCGACACCCGCAGAGCTTCTTGAGGCCAAAGTGGCGCTCACGATTGTCGACGGCCAAGTGGTCTACGAGGCATAACGAAACGTGCCGTGATGCTTCTGGCGTAGTTATGCGTGACGCGGTCAATGAAGAGGGATTGATAGATGGCAGATGCTTCCAACGTTTCAAGGCTGCGTTTGGCGCTCTCTCTCGTAGCGCTTTTTCTCTCGTCAATGTGCACGATGGGAGACCTCGTCATAAGCCCTATCGTCGCCAATGTCTACGAGGCCTTCGCCGATTCGCCGCTGTGGCTGGTGAATCTTGGCATTACCGGCCCCGCGCTCATCGGTCTGCCATTTGGGCTCGTCGCCGGCTATTTATGCGACCACGCCGATAAACGCGTCATTATGATTGTCGGTTTTCTGATTTTCACGCTCTCGGCGGTTTTCGGAATTGCCTATGACAATGTTTTGTACTTCGTAGCCATGCGTCTGCTCGCCACCGGAGTAGGCTGGGGCATAACAAACACGGCAGCCTTCGCTATCCTCGCCGATATGTTCAGCGACGATGAGAGACACGCGCGATATGTTGGATGGTACAACTCCTGCATGTCGGTTCTCGGGGCGATTCTCGCTTCAGTGGCGGGCTATCTGGCCCTCGGCGGATGGGAGCTGGCCTATGAGACCTATTGGCTCGCCATTCCCGTGCTCATCATGCTGATTGCTTTTTTGCCGGCGTTCCCGCCACGCGAGGCTGCCGAAAAAGTGCTCGACGAGACGTTGCCCATAGCCGAGGCATCGGTTCCGGTCGAAATAAAGCCCTCATCCAGGGTGGGGTCGGTCTCGCCCCGTTGGTGGGTGGTGCTCGTACCACTCACGATGCAAGTGTTTTTTGTGGCGTTGTTCTACTACATCATTCTCTATCTAATCGGTGTCTATGTGGCCGATAAGGGCATAGGCGACGAGGCTTATATCGGCATGCTCACAAGCGTTCTCACACTTTCGACTGCCGCAGGATCTTTCGTGTTTGGATTCTTCTACAAGCGAATGGCCAATCGCGTCTATATCCCCGGTCTTGCCGCCATTGCCCTTGCCTTTTTCGTTCTTGCCTGGACCGATTCGATGGTCATAGTCGCGGCCATGCTTATCGTGGCGGGTCTCGGTTGGGCGTTTTATTTCTGCTTCTTCTATACCTATTGCACCGAAATCGTCCCAACGACAAAAACGGGTATGGCCACGTCAGTGGTCGCTACGTCGAATGGTCTGGCAGTCAGTGCTTCCTCACAAGTGCTCACCTACTCAATGGCGGTCACCGGTTTTGCCTCGTACGAACTCTATCCGACTTTCGGCGCTCTCATGGTGCTCATCTTAGTTCTTTCTATTCTTTGGGGAGCCTTGCCCTTCCGTAAGCATAAATAGGCCTATTCTCTGGAGCATTTCGTAGACGACTGCGCCCACGCTTGGTCGAGCCCCCCTCGTTGTTCTCTCAGGGTTCGAATCCCTCCACTCCTTTACCAACAAAGGAAATGAAAAAGGTCCGGAATATTCCGGACCTGAATGATCTGGTGGAGATGAAGGGATTCGAACCCTCGGCCCCCACGTTGCGAACGTGATGCTCTCCCAGCTGAGCTACATCCCCAGAATTCGCGCAGAGCGCAAAAACGTATTGTAAGGCAATGGCGGCAAAATGCAATGATTACCGCTATAAAATACGCTTGGAAGCGTTTTCAACCGCAAAGTTTTCCTCGATAGAGTCTTCCTCGATGAAGGGGGCGAAGATCGGCTCCCCGCCTTGGGAAAGCTCCACCGTGCCCGTAAGCACGTCCACATACTGGAACGACTGACGTGCCGTGCGGCCGCGTTTGCGGTCGACTTCCATGATGAAGAGCTGCGGATGAACCTGCGTCAACACGCCTTCGCTTTCGATGATCTTGGAACGGCCCATGTTCGCTCGCACCTTGAGGCGCTGGCCAACGAGATCGTTTAAGGTGTCATGAATCGAATCGACGATTTTCGCCTGTTTCGCTAAATCCATAGAACGCTTCCTTACAACCACGCATAACTTGCAGCAGCATTATACCACGCGAATCAAGGTAAGAAAGGGGCCAGTGCCCAACCCAACGTCAAAAATTCATGGACGTCAAGCGTTTCCCCGCGCCGCTTCGGGTCGATGCCGCACATTGCGAACGTTTCGGGAAGCACCTCGAGTGCTGCCGCGTACGCATCGCCGTGCGAGGAGAAGTATCCGCGCAGGGCGTTTTGCAAGGTCTTGCGGCGAGATGAGAAAGCCGCGTCGGCCACGATGGCTGTCGCGCGCCTTTGCGCTGCCGTGACGCCGGCAAGGCGCGTCGTGCGCTCGAAGCGAACCACCGTGCTTTCAACGCGCGGCGGGGGAAAGAAGTTCTGCGATCCCACGGAGAAACTGCCGGTCGTCTCGGCATAGAGCGAAAGCTTCACGGTGTAGGCGCCATATGCCTTGGTCGAAGGACGGGCGCACATCCGCTCATAGACCTCGCGCTGCACCATCACGGTGGCATCGGTCAGCATGTCGAAGCGTTCGAAGCAGGAGAGCACGAGAGTCGCCGCCACCGCATAGGGAAGATTTGAGACGAGCTTGAAGGGCATCGCGAGCAGCTGCTCAGAACGCGGGGTGAGTTCGAGCGCGTCTCCCTGAATAAGAACAAGCTGCTCGCGCCGTGGTGAGCACACATCCTCAAGAACGGGAACCAGCTTCGCATCGCGCTCCACGGCAATCACGGTGGCGCCGCGTTTGAGCAGTGCGGTGGTCAACGTGCCGATGCCGGGCCCGATCTCGAGAATGACGTCATCAGGAGCCACCTCCGCAAGTGCGAGGATCTTTCTCACCACGCCGTCGCTTATGAGGAAATGCTGTCCGAGCGCCTTGTTCGTGTGCAATCCGTATCGCTCGAGAAGCTCGCGCGTCGCCTTCACCGAAGCGAGCGGCGAAAGAGGAGAGGTCTGATCTCCCTCCGGCGTCATTCGCCGTCCTCGTTGCTCTCGTCCTCGTCGCTTTCCACGAGCACGTATTCATCGGCGTCCGCGAGGATCTCGCCTTCCGAGCTGAGCTTTCCGACCCAGTCCATGAGGCTCACCACCTCGAAGCCCGCACAGGAAAGCGCCGACTGCACGCACCGCACCGCCCCGTCATAGCCCCAAGGGTCTTTCCCCTCTCCGACGAGGTGAAGGGTGCAGGGGCGCTTCTTCCGCGTGCGAAGGTTCGTCCAGAAATAGGGCTGCAGGCGATCGAGCAGGGCCTTCAGCTGCGAGGGGACGCTTGCGAAATAGACGGGCGTCACGACGATGAGCTCGTTTGCCGCGTCGAGCTCAAGGCGCACGCGGTCCATGTCGTCGTGCATGATGCACCGATGCGCCGAGGTGCGGCTCTTTCGCGCACGTGCGCAGGGGTAGAGTGGATCGTCTTCGTCGGGCAGCTCGATCTCAGTTGTTGCACGGCAGGCGTCGCATCCTAGACAGCCGCTGATCGAAAGCGCGGCGACCGAAAGCACCGCCGCAGCGTCCTCGGGATAATCGTGCATGCAGGCTTCAAAGAGTGCATCGACGAGGGCTGCGCTGCGCCCGTGGGCACGGGAGGATCCAAGGATGATAAGTCGTCTCATGAACTGCCTCCTTCTGAGTGGTCAAAACGGCGTCGGTCGAGCAAAGCGTGGGCGTTTTTATTCAGCGTGGCGAGAAATGCGCGCTGGCTCTCGGGGCTTTGCGCGTCGAAGAGCTCGCAGAGCAATGCCGCGGTGAAAATAACATATTCGGGGCCGCATTTGATGCCGCGAAGCGGTTCGGGAGACATGTAGGGGGCGTCGGTTTCGGTGAGCAGGCGGTCAAGCGGCACGGTTTTCGCCGCTTCGCGCACGTCGTCCGATGCGTGGAAGGTGAGCGCTCCGCCGAAGGCCACATAGCAGCCCGCATCCACCCAGCGTGCGAGCTCGGCGGCGTCGAGGTTATAGCAGTGCAGCAGCGTCCCCGCCGGAGGGAATCCTTCGCACGAGAGAATCGCGAAAGCGTCGTCATGGGCCTCTCGGATGTGGAGCACCACGGGAAGCTTGTATTCGCGCGCGATGGCGAGCTGGCGGGCGAACACCTCGCGCTGCGTCTCGCGAGGAGAGAGGTCGTAATGGTAGTCGAGGCCGATCTCACCGACCGCGCAGACACGTGGGTCGCTCAGGCGCCGGTGCAGCTCAGCCTCGGCAATGGGTGTGAAATCCTTCGCGTTGTGCGGATGGCAGCCGCAGACGATGCGCATATGAGGCGGCTCGGGGAGAGACGAGAGCGAGGAAAGAGAGGGGGAGCCTGCCGTGGATGGCATCGCGGGAGGTCGTTGCGGCTGGTCGAAGGCTGAAAGCTCAGCGGAGGGTGAAAGCCCTGCGGAGGCTGTAAGCTCGGAGAGAATCCTTGCCGCCTCCCCCTGCCACGCCGTGAGATTTTCAAACGCTACGGCGCCATCCTCCACGATGTCGATGATCGTGACGACGAAATCCACGTTGCGCTCTCCGCAGCGGACGAGGGAGAGTGCGGGATCGTCGAGAAGCTGCAGGTGGGCATGGGTGTCGGCCACCGGCCCAGCGAGGCGAGGCGCCTCCACCTGCCGCCACGTGCCCCGCTTGCGCTTCTGGAAGAAGGCGCCGCGCAGGTACGCCTCATTCTCGCGGCAGAGAAAGGCGCCGCTCACGTGGCTCGGTTGCGCCTGCTCGCTGTCCGTCAAATCAAGGCCCGTCTGGCTGTCTGTCGCTTCGTCTGCCAAGGGCTGGTCTTCCGCGTTCCTCTTCTTCTATTCTTCGAAGTCGATTGCTTCCACATCAAGGCGCGGGAAGAGCGGATCTCCCGTTTCCACGTGATGCCCAGCGGGAAGCGCACCCCATACGGAAGCCCCTTGGATGTCGGTCACCGCGAACACGTCGCCAAGCGAAAGGCGGCGCCACACCTCGGCGGACGTCTGCGGGGCGAAGGGCGCCATATAGAGCGCGATGACGCGGATGGCCTCCAGTGCGTTGTAGATAACGGCCGCGAGCTGGCCCTGCGTCTCCTCGCTCTTCGCGAGGTTCCACGGCGCCTGCTCCTCCACGTAGCTGTTCACGCGCGAGGCAAGCTTCATCACCGCCTGCGTGGCTCCCGAGAAATCAACGATGCTCATCGCATCGTCGTAGGTGGCATACAGCTCGTCGGCGATCTCGCGCAATGGGTTTGCCTCCACGAGCGGCTTGTCGTCATCCATCACGACGGGCACGCAGGAATCGAAGTATTTCTTCGTCATATTGAACACGCGGCTCACGAGGTTGCCCCACGTGTTCGCGAGCTCGTTGTTGTACACCTGCACCATGCGCTCCAGCGAGATGGAGCCGTCGTGGCCGAACTGCACGTCGCTCATGAAGTAATAGCGGTAGGCGTCCACGCCGAAGGTCTTCACCATGTCGGCGGGGCTCAAGGCGTTGCCCTTCGATTTCGACATCTTCTCGCCCTTTGTGAGCAAGAAGCCGTGGCCGAACACCGTGTGGGTGATCGGCATGCCGGCGGCCATGAGCATCGCCGGCCAGATCACGCAGTGGAAGCGCGTGATGTCCTTGCCGACGAAGTGGTATTGCATGGGCCAATTCGCATTGAATTCCGCTTCGCGGTTGGGGTCGGCGTAGCCGATGCCGGTGAGGTAGGCCAAGAGCGCGTCCGCCCACACATAGCACACGTGTCCTTCGTCGAAGGGCAGGGGAATGCCCCAATCGAAGGTCGAGCGGCTGATGGAAAGGTCCTGCAGGCCGCGGCTCACGAACGAGACAATCTCGTTGCGCCGCGTTTCCGGGCGGATGAACTCGGGGTTCTTCTCATAGAACTCCAGCAGTGGCTGCTGGAACTCCGAAAGCTTGAAGAACCAGTTCTCCTCGCCCGAGGCGCGCTGCACGGGACGCTTGCAGTCGGGGCAGATGAAGTTCCCGTCCTCGTCGCGCAGAAGGTCGCTTTCCGCGTAGTACGTTTCCTCGTGCACGCAATACCAGCCCTCGTAGGAGCTTTTATACAGATAGCCCTTGTCGTAGAGGTCTTGCCAGAACTTCTGCACGGTCCGATGTTGGGCGGCGCTTGTCGTGCGGACGAAGCTCGTATAGGTGATGTTGAGCATCTCCCACGTGTCCGTGAAGGCGCCCACCATGGAATCGCACCATTCCTGCGGCGTCATGCCGTGATCGGCGGCCACTTCCGCCACCTTCTGGCCGTGCTCGTCGAGTCCGGTGACGAAGGAGACGTCGTAATCGTTCATGCGCTGGTAGCGCGCCACGGTGTCGGCGGCGATGGTGGTGTAGGCGGTGCCGAGGTGCGGTGCCGCGTTGACGTAGTAGATCGGTGTGGTGAACGAATAGGTGCCTTTGGACATGGGGTTCTTCTTTCCCTCTTCTTTCTGCTGCTGTCTCTGATATCTCGCGCTCCGTGCGCGGGTCTTTCTGTCGTGTTTCGCTTAGGGTATCTTACCATGTGGTAGCATGGGCATGGAGTTTTACGAGAAGTTTTCGTGGGCGATCTCCACGATGTCTACCGCGACGTCCGCCTTGAGGCTGAGGAGGCCGGTTGAAAGCAAGCGTCATCATCCCTGTGCACAACGCCGAGGCATATCTTCGGGAATGCCTCGAACCGTTGACGTCGCAGGTGGCGCACGTTTCTGGCGAAAAAGCTCGGGAAACGGCGCATACCTCTGATGAAAAGGCCGACGGAACCGAAAAGCTCGCCGAAGCTACGCGGAGCCAATTTCCCTTTGCATACGAGATCATCTGTGTGGAAGACGGATCAGTGGACGGTTCGCGCGCTATCATCGAGGAATTTGTCGCGCGCCCGGGCACGGCTTCGCGTGTTCGCCTTGTCAGCCTGGAGGAATCCCGCGGTCCCTCTGCTGCCCGCAATGCGGGAATCGATGCAGCGGAAGGGGAGTTTCTCCTGTTTGCCGACAGCGACGACATCCCTGCGGTGACCTTCGTGTACGAACCCATTCAATCCGCCGAAACCCACGATGCCGACATCGTGATCTTCAGCTTCGAGCGCTATTTCGGAAAGCGCCAAATGGGCTATCCGCGCCCGCGTTGTTGGGAAAGCGCGCTCTACGATCGCCCGTTCAGCCTTGAGGACACGGCCTGCCAATCCATCGATTTCGCCATTCCCAGCGTGTGGCACGTGCTGTGGCGCTCGTCGTTTGTGAAAGGACTCAACATCCGCTTTCCCGAGGATCTCGTGACCGCAGAGGACATGGTCTTCACCTACGAGGCGTTTCTCAATTGCCGGCGCATGGTTCTTTTGGACGAGAACCTCTATCGCTATCGCGTGGATGGCGGAACGAGCCTCACGAAGGAGCGCCGCGGGCCAAGTGGCCTCAAGGCGTTGGACAAGATTGTCAATTATGGGAAAAGCCACGGGCTGCTTACCCCGCGGATAGAAAAGCACCTCGTGAACCTCATCCTTTCCCATGTGCATTACGCGCTCAGCACCGCGCAGTCCTATGAGGAATATGCCGAGATCTACCAAGCCTTCAAAGAGGAGTGGGTGGAGGCTCTGTTGCCCTATCGGGAAATGCTGCTCGAACACCTTCGCGAGGCGTACGATGCCATTCGGGAGAAGGATGCAGAGCAGTTCCTTTTCGCGCTTCTGCAGGAAAGCCGCCAGGCATCCGCAGAGGCGTCGCTTGAATTGTCGGCGAAGGATAGCGAGCTTCTGCGCGCGCAGGCCGATGGAGCGGCATGGCGCGTCGCGGCGGAGTCGGCGTATCGGTCGCATTCCTACCGCATCGGGAATGCTCTGATGGATCCGCTCTCAAAGATAAGGCGGCATTTGTCGGGCGGGAGATCGGTGACGAAACAATCTGCCGAGGAAGGTGGGCCACGATGAGCGGCTATGCCCGAGTTCTTTTCGTTGCCGCCGCGCCCGACGGTGCGGCAAGCTATACGTATCGGCTTCAAGAGGTCTTTCGCGCGCAGCGCCATGCGCTGTGCGTTATCGACCCCCATGAAGGGGAAAGCGTTTCAGAGCTTGTGCAGGTAGCTTTCGGGCAGTTCGACCCCTCGCTCGTCCTTTGGGACGAGAAAACGGTTCCACTTGATGAGGGCGCTTGCGAGTTTCTTTCGGAAAAAGACGTGCTTTTCGCGGTGTTGCGCCACCCTGTGGGCGCTGAGGCTCAGGGGCGCTGCGATGCGCTCATCACGGTGGGCGCGAAACCGCGCATGGGAGAGAGTGACCTTCTGCTGACCGCGGCCCCCGATCGCTCCTATCAGCAGGCCGTTCTCGCCGATGCTTCGGTCAAGCGCCATGGCGTTGTGCTGCCGCAGCCGGAGGGGAAGGAGCGCTACGATGCCTCGGTGGGCGGCACGTGCGATTTGCCGCTTATCGACTTCAGGGTGTTTGGGCGCGATCCGGCATTTCAAGCACGCCTCGCAAGCATTTGCGTTTACTTTCACGGCACAAACACTGACGCGAGTGAGTCGGTGGGAATCGAGGAAATCTGCCTGAGGATGGCGGAAGGTCTCATCGTGTGCCTTGAAGATTCGTTGGCCGCGGAACTCAGAGAGCAGTCATTCACCGATGTAAATGCCGACGCCATGGTCACCGGATCGCTCGCCACGTTCTCCCGCGCCACGCTCTCGAACTTGTTGGCGGATCTAACCTCATCCGGAGAGGGCAGTGTGGCAACGCTCATGCGCGAGCGTGAGCAGAAACTCCTCAGCTCGCTCGTGCCACTGGATGAGGATGTCCCCGTATTGCTTGAAAACCTTCATCGGCTTGCCGCTGAACGGGGGAAGCGCGCGGTGCTCTGCTGTGAGCAGCCGGCGGTTCGTCCGGTTCTCTACGGATGGTACGGCGCCGACAACTTCGGTGACGACCTTCTCATGACGTTTCTCGCCTCCCGTTTCCGACGACGTTTCAAGAACGCCGAGGTAAAGGTGATCGGGGCGCGTCCCGAGGCGATTCGCCGGCAGTTCGGCTTCGAAGCTCCGGATCTCCATAGCAAGGCGGAGGTGCATCGTGCGCTCAAAGGCGCATCGGTCATGACGCTCAGCGGTGGCCTTCTGTTCGATTACCCCATGGCGACCACGGCAGGCGATCTGGAGTTTCTCTATGACCCTTGGTCGAATCCTGCCTGCCAGGCGGCGACGAGCCTTCTGGCACGGGTGCTGGATACCCCCACGGTGGGAATCGGCCTCGGCGTCGGACCGCTCGAGAATCCCGCACCGCAGCATATGGCGCGCCTTTTAGGGCTCAGCGGGGCGCTTCTCATGACGCGTGACGAGCAAAGCTCACAGCTTCTTTTGAAGGCGGGCGTTCCTCCCACGCAAGTGGAGACCTTCGCCGATCTGGCGTTCGGGGCGGCGGACTTCATCAGCACATCCGCGGCGCGTTCGCACTATATCCTTCCCGAACAGCCGTATTTCGTCGTCGCTTTGCGCGACTTCTACCTGAACCCCGCCGACTTTGAAAATCGCATTGCCCATGCCGTCGATGGCATTGTCGTGCAAACGGGGCTTACGGCAGTGTTCCTTCCCTTCGATAAAACCGATGTCGCGATACACGAACGCGTGCGTGCGCGCATGGCGCAGCGGGAAAAGAGCATCGCGATAGGGGAGCGCCTACCCATGGACGACCTTTTTGCCGTGATGAAAGGCTCGTCACTCGGCTTCGCGATGCGCCTGCACTGCTCGATCATCCATCACGTTCTGGGAAAGCCAGCCGTGGGCTTGAATTACAACGATAAGGTGCAGTCGCATTTCGAAAACCTCGGGCTTGCCGAATGCCTCGGTGAGCTTGATGAGTCCGCCGATACGTATGTTGCGCGCGCCGCCGCTTGCTACGAGAACCGTGAGGAGCTGGCGCAACGCATCCGGCCGCTTTGTGAGCGAAACGCCCAGCTTGTTGAAGAGGCGCTCGAAAAGCTTTTCACCATCGCCGAGGAGGCTGCAATGAAAAATCGCGCCGCCAGCGCGGCGGTAGACGACACCTCAGCAAACGACCCTCCGTCGCGCCTCGTCATAGACTCTCGTTTCGCTTCCATCGACCAGATAGAAGCACATCGCCTTGAAGGCGAGCTTCGCGAACTTCGTGCGGCGCAATCAAACGCCGCGGAGGTCGGCAAATCAGGTGCCGATGAAAGCCCTAGCCGAACCACGCGCGGGCGAGGGCTTCTACGCCGGCTTCGATCTCGTCAAGCGCAATAGCCGAAAAGCCCATCAGCACGCAGCTCTTCAGCGGGTGGTCCTCCGCCATCCAATAGCGATCCGTCTCATAAACGCGCACGCCCGCTGCACGCGCGCGGGCGATGAGCTCGCCTTGGCTTCGTCCGTCGAGCACGTTCACCAGCAGGTGGAGTCCGGCGCCCCCTTCGATGATCTCGACGCGGTTGCCCATGGTCTTCCTCAGCGCGCCCGTGAGCAGCTCGTATTTCCGCCGGCACCTCACATGAAGTCTCCGCAGCTGCCGCGCGCGCCGATCGTCCGCCAAGTAGCGGGCAAGTGCCTCCTGGCCGAGCCATGCCACGGCGGGATAGGAGTTCCAATACACCTCGCGCCACGTTGCGAGAAGGGCGGGCGGCAAAACGAGGTAGTTCATGCGAAGTGCGGGCGAAAGCGACTTCGAAAACGTTCCCATATAGATGACGCGCCCCTCGTTGTCGAGCGATTGCATGGCCGCGAGAGGGCGCTCACGGTAGTTGAACTCGGAGCAGTAGTCGTCCTCTATCAGGTAGGCGTCGTTTTTCGCCGCCCATTCGATCAGCCGATAGCGGGCCTCCTTTGGCAGCACATATCCCAAGGGAAATTGGTTGGAGGGCGTGAGGTAGACAAGACGAGCGCTGCTCTGCTCGATGTCGGAGAAGTATCGCTCGAAATCGTAGGGATAGGTGGGAAGGGGGCATACGGTGAAGTGAGAGCGCTCGAACACCGAGCGCGCCCCGTCATAGCCCGGATCCTCCATGCCAACGACATCGTTTTGCGGGTCGAAGAGGCCGAGAAGGTTTTGGAGGCTCGCCTGCGTTCCGCCTTGGATGATGATCTGCTCGGGATGGGCCTTCACGTTGCGCGACTGCGAGAGAATGCGGGCGATCTCCCGTCGGAGCGCCTCTTCGCCGGCGCTGTCGGTGTAGGCGTCTGCCTTCGTGGCGTCGATGCTCAAGAGGATGTCGTCGGTGAGCGCCTTCCATTCCAGCGAGGGGAAGGTGCCCGGCTCGAGGTTTCCATAGGTGAAATCATAGCGGGGCTGCACGAGGGGGCACCGCCTCTTCGCGTCGGCGAAAGATTGGACGGCAAAGTTCACGCTGTCGGACCCTCCAACGTCGCGTGTTCTTCCCACGTCGCCAACCACGCGGACGTCTTCGAATCGCGGCTCAAGGGGGAGCGGCATCACGACGAAGCCCGACCCGGGCCGGCTCTCGATGAATCCCTCCTGCGCAAGGAGGCGATAGGCCGCCTCGACGGTGTTGCGCGAACAATGGAGGCTTTCCGCAAGTGCGCGGATGGAGGGCAGGCGCGACGCCGTGGGGTAGACGCCCTCCAAGATACCGTCGCGGAACTGTTCGTAGAGCTGTTCGTAAAGCGGCGTCTTCGACCGCTGGTTGAGCGTGATCATCGGCAGCCACTCATAGGTGCGATTGGGGGCGCAGCGCGTGACGTCAGAAGTGTCATAAGCCCCACCGTCCCCTCAACTCGTAAGATGCCCATAATCTTATCGCATGCACCGCTCATAGGAAGGGAGCAATACCTGCTGTCACCTTCGAAAAAATGCGAAGTGTCACTATGCTTGCAGGGCGTCGGCAACGTATGTTACGTGCGAGGTGGAAGAAAGGAGGAGAGGTATGTTCAAAAACAAGAAGATCGTGCTCGCAGCCGCATCGGTGTTCGCGTTGGCCGTCGTCTTCGGGATGGCAGCTTGCTCTCAGCAATCGACGTCGAAGGCCACGCCCGCAGCCGACGAATACGGCGTCGTCACCGCTGAGTCGTGGGCAGCCGCCTGGCCTGACGAGTACGAGACCTACCTGCAGAACAGCGAAAACTCGCCCGACTCGGGCAAGCATGACTACCTCGAGCTGTATCCGGCGCTGAACACGATGTACAAGGGCTACGCTTTCTCGTTGGATTACGACGAGGCGGCGAGTCACCTCTACACGCTCGACAGCGTGAAGAACACGTTGCGCACCATCGAGAAGGAGCAGCTGGCGAACTGCATCACCTGCAAGACGCCGCAGTTCACCGCACAGGTGAACGCCGAGGGCGACGGGGTGTATGCCGAGAAGTTCAACGACATGATCGGCAACTACACCGAGCCGATCAGCTGCTACAACTGCCATGAGAACAACGTGCAGACCTTGAAGCCCATGAACCAATTCTGGTATGACTCCATGGGCGCCGACGCGGGAAGCATTCCGGCGCAGTCGAAGGTTTGCGGGCAGTGCCACAACGAGTACTATTTCAACCCCGACACGAAGGTCACGACGAACCCCTACAGCGGCTTGGCCGCCATGAGCCCCGACGCCATCCTCGCGTACTATGACGATATGGGGTTCAAGGATTGGGTGCATCCGGTGTCTGGCGCGGCGATGATCAAGGTGCAGCATCCCGAGTTCGAGACCGTCTACGGCAAGAGCGAGTCCGGCCAGAGCATCATGGCCGCAACCAACGGCTACACCTGCGCGGATTGCCATATGCCCGAGGTGAGGACCGAGACGGGCAAAACCTACACGTCCCATTATTGGCAGAGCCCGCTTGAGAACGAGACCCTCGTCACTGAGAACTGCAACGTCTCAGGTTGCCATTCCGATGTCGTGAAGCAGGTCACCGGCTGGCAGGATGAGTCCGAAGCGCGCGTGGTCGCCATCAGCGAGAAGATCGAAGACCTCATCAACGGCATCGGCGAGCAAGTGACCGTCACCGACGGGGAGAGCGCTTTGAACCCCGATGCGACGATCACCGAGGAGCAGCTTGCCGAGCTGCAGAAGCTGCACCGCGAGGCGCAGTTCTATTGGGACTTCGTGATGGTGGAGAACAGCGAGGGCGTTCACAATCGTGCGCTCGCCAACGACACGCTCGATAAGGCGGAGGCTGCGGCCGATGCCGGTCTGGCGATCTTGGCCGCGTAAAAGGCTGCCTTGCGCAATGCGCATTCAAGGGCAGAGACCTCGTATGGAAGGGGCGTGGCGTGCTGCTGCGCCCCTTCGCTTTCACCATTAAGAATCACACGCGCATCCGCACGGGCGGTCACACGGGGTCGCATTCGGAGCACATTCGCTGCCTTCTCGGTGTTTTTCCCTTGTGCTCAATCCTCAAATGCTATACTTGTGGCGTCTATAAAATGTAGGCAGGAAACTATTGGCCCCCGAGACATGTTTTGTTGTTTTACGAGTGAGCAAGCCGAGCAGGCAAACGTAGCAGGTAGCAATTAATTCATGGCGAAGGGTCCCCGAAGCGAGTTTGAAAGGGGTCCATCTTGACCGAAATCAAGAACACGTCAGTCATCGACTTCACCGACATCTCCGACGATCAGATGAATCAGATGATTGACGGCACGCTCACCGAGTTCGATGAGGGCGATCTTGTCGATGGCGTCGTCGTCAAGATCGAGCACGACGAAGTGCTCGTCGACATTGGCTTCAAGAGCGAAGGCGTCATTCCCGTTCGTGAGCTCACGATTCGCAAAGACGCCGATCCCGCCGATGTCGTGGAGCTCGGCGAGAAGATCGAAGCGCTCGTCCTTCAGAAGGAGGACAAGGACGGCCGCCTCATCCTTTCCCGCAAGCGCGCCGAGTACGAGCGCGCGTGGAACCGCGTGGAGGAGAAATTCAAGAACGGCGAAGTGGTCACCGGCGAGGTCATCGAGGTCGTCAAGGGCGGCCTGATCCTCGACATCGGACTGCGCGGCTTTCTGCCGGCGTCGCTTGTCGACCTGCGCCGCGTGAAGGACCTCGATATGTATCTCGGCACCGAGATCGAGGCCCGCGTCATCGAGATGGATCGCAACCGCAACAACGTCGTGCTCTCGCGTCGTGTGCTGCTTGAGGAAGGCCGCAAGAACGAGCGCGCCGAGATCCTCTCGAAGCTCTCGAAGGGCATGCGCCTCAAGGGCACCGTCTCCTCAATCGTCGACTTCGGCGCTTTCGTCGATCTCGGCGGCATCGACGGTCTCGTGCACATCTCCGAGCTTTCGTGGAACCATGTGAACCACCCCTCCGAGGTCGTCAAGGTTGGCGACGAGGTGGAGGTGGAAGTGCTCGACGTCGACCTGCAGCGTGAGCGCATCTCGCTCGGCCTGAAGCAGACCACCGAGGATCCGTGGATCAAGCTCGTGGAGTCTTATCCGGTCGGCACCATCGTTGACGGCAAAGTCACGAAGATCGTGCCGTTTGGCGCCTTTATCGAGCTGGGCGACAATGTGGAGGGCCTCGTCCACATCTCCGAGATGGCGGGCAAGCACATCGAGACGCCGAGCCAGGTCGTTCACACGGGCGACGGGGTGAAGGTGAAAGTCATGGAGATCAATTCCGACCGTCGCCGCATCTCGCTTTCAATGAAGGCCGCCGCGGAAGAGCTCGGCTTCGAGATCGAGGTCGATGAGACCGTTCCGCATGAGGAGCGCCCTGCGAAGCGCAAGAAGGGCGCTCCGGAGGAAGGAGCTGAAAGCGCTGCGCCTGCTGGAGCGAAGGCCGAGGAAGCTGCCGAAGCGGCACCGGCGGAATCAGCAGAGCCCGAAGCGGCTGCTGAGGCCGAGGCCGAAAAGAACGCTGCCGAATAAATCGAGCGTTTTCCCTAAGGAACATAGCAGGGGTCAGCCACACGGCTGGCCCTTGTTGTATGATGAGGGCAAAGACGGTGTCAGGAGGACGGGATGAAAAAGATCTTCATCGTTGGTGGCATGGGAGCTGGAAAGTCGACCGCACGGAAGGCCCTTGTCGATCAGGGGCTTCCCTATATCGACCTCGATAAGGTGGGTCACGACGTTCTGCGTTGGGATGTCGTGAAGGAAGAGCTTGTCGACACCTTCGGCGAGGACATCCTCGACGATCAGGGAGAGATCAATCGCAGCGCGCTGGCGAATAAGGCGTTCGTCTCTCCGGCGGAGACGCGCAAGCTCAACCGCGCGACAATGCCGCGCATCGAGGAAACCTATCTCGATATGGTCTCCGAACTCGAAAAGCAGGGCTGTGAGGCGGTGGTCGTCGAATACTCCGTCTTCAAGGATCGCATGACCTCGCTCGCCCATGCGGCCGACGTCGTGATCGCGGTAATAGCGCCGCTTGATGTGCGCGTGGCCCGCGCGGTGGCGTCGGGTTTCGACGAGCAGGATGTGCGCAACCGCATTTCCCGTCAGATCAGCGACGCCGATCGCATCGAGGCATGCGACATTGTCTTCGAGAACAACGGCACCAAAGAAGAGCTCTACCAGCAGGTCGTCAATTGGTGGGAAGGTTACAAGCAGACCATAAACGAAGATGTCGAGTCATCTGCGAAACATTGAGGGTGTGAAAATGGAGGGCAAGCTGCCCTCCGTCAGACTTGCGGCCACGCCCTTCAAGGTGGTCGCCCCCTACGAGATGGCGGGCGACCAGCCTCAGGCCGTCGAAGCGCTCGCACAGGGCGTCGCAAGCGGGCTGCGCTACCAAACGCTGCTCGGCGTCACCGGCTCGGGCAAGACCTTCACGATGGCGAAGACGATCGAGCGCGTGCAGAAACCCACGCTCGTCATGGCGCCGAACAAGACGCTTGCTGCCCAGCTCGCCGCCGAGCTCAAGGAGTTCTTCCCCGAAAACGCCGTCGTCTATTTCGTCTCCTACTACGATTACTACCAGCCTGAGGCGTACGTGCCCTCCTCCGACACTTTCATCGAGAAGGACGCCTCCATCAACGAGGAGGTGGAGAAGCTGCGCCATGCGGCCACCTCGGCGCTGCTCTCGCGGCGCGATGTGATCGTGGTGGCCTCGGTGAGCTGCATCTACGGCATCGGCAGTCCGGCGGATTATGCTGGCATGGCGGTGTTTGTCGACAAGCAGAAGCCCGCTGATCGCGACGATGTCATCCACCAGCTCATCGACATCCAATACGATCGCAACGATTACGAGCTGGCGCGCGGGACGTTTCGCGTCCGCGGTGATGCGCTCGATGTCTTTCCGCCCTATGCCGACAATCCGCTCCGCATCGATTTCTGGGGCGATGAAGTAGAGGAGATCGCGGAGATCGACCACGTGACCGGCGAGGTGATCAACCATTACGAGGCGCTTCCCATCTGGCCTGCCTCGCACTACGTGACCGCGCGGCCGAAGATGGATCGCGCGCTCGGGACGATCCGCGAGGAGCTGGCGAGCCGCCTTGCCGAATTCAAGGCCGAGGGGAAGCTCCTCGAGGCGCAGCGGCTCGAGATGCGCACGAGCTACGATCTGGAGATGCTTGAGACGATGGGATTCTGCTCCGGCATCGAGAACTATTCGCGCCACCTCGACGGACGCGCTCCCGGCGAGCCGCCCTACACGCTCATCGACTATTTCCCCGAGGATTTCCTCTGCATCATCGATGAGAGCCATGTGACGGTGCCGCAGATCCGCGGCATGCACGAGGGCGATCGCTCGCGCAAGGTGACGCTCGCGGAGCACGGCTTCCGCTTGCCGAGCTGCCTTGACAACCGCCCGCTTCGCTTCGATGAGTTCGAGGCGCGCGTGCCGCAGTTCATCTATGTGTCGGCGACGCCGGGCGACTACGAGGAAAAGGTGTCGCTCGCGCAGGTGGAGCAGATCATCCGCCCGACCGGCCTGCTCGATCCCGAGATCATTGTGCGCGGTATCACGGGGCAGATCGATGACATCGTGGATGAGGCGCGGGCGCGTGCCGAAAAGGACGAGCGCGTGCTCATTACCACGCTCACGAAGAAGATGGCTGAGGATCTGACCGACCACCTGCTGGATTTGGGCATCCGTGCGCGCTACATGCATTCCGACATCGCCACGCTCGAACGTGTGGAAATCCTTTCCGACCTGCGGCGCGGCGCCTTCGATGTGCTCGTGGGCATCAACCTTTTGCGCGAGGGGCTCGATCTCCCCGAGGTCTCCCTCGTGGCCATCCTCGACGCCGACAAAGAGGGCTTCCTGCGCAATCACCGTTCGCTCATCCAGACCATCGGGCGCGCGGCGCGCAACGTGAGCGGCCAGGTGATCATGTATGCCGACAAGGTGACCGAGTCGATGCAGCGTGCCATCTCCGAGACGAACCGCCGCCGCGAGCTGCAGATGGCCTACAACGAGGAACACGGCATCGAGCCGAAGACCATCCGCAAGGCGATCAACGACATCATGGGCTACGTGAACGACGAGATGGGCTCAACCACCGCCGAGCAGGTGAACAAGGAGCTTGCCGAGCTCTCGCGGGAAGAGGTGCTGCGCATCATCTCTTCGATGGAAGACGACATGGCCGAGGCTTCGCGCGACATGGATTTCGAGCAGGCGGCGCGTCTGCGCGACCAGATCGTGCGGCTGAGGGCGAATTTCGAGGGCCAGAGCGAGCAGGATGTTCTCGCTGACCTCAAAAAGGGCGCTCGCAAGGGAAGCGCCTTCGGCAATCGCAAACATGCAGCCTACGGCTCTTCGCGGAGAAGCTAGGCTTTGGCGAGGCGCTTCGGCGGTATAATAAGCGTCGAACATTTTCGCGAAGCATCAGAAGCACAACCGTGGTGGGCAGCGCCCGAGCATCCAATTTCATCACGCTGGGAGAAAGGTCGAATCATGATCGATGAGATCCGCGTCGAGAATCTCGCGCTCATCACTTCCGCTGCCCTTATGCCCGACAAAGGGCTGACGGTCATCACCGGCGAGACCGGCGCGGGCAAGACCGCGCTGCTTTCAGCGCTCAAGCTCCTGATGGGGGAGCGGGGCGATCGTGGCCTTATTCGCGAGGGCGCCGATGCCCTGCGCGTTTCGGGAAGGCTGTTCTTGGGCGAGGACGAGCTCGTCATCACGCGCCAGGTGAATGCCGACGGCAGGTCGCGCGCCACGATCAACGGCGAGATGGTGAGCTTGGGCGAGCTCTCGCAGAAGGTCGGCCACGCGATCGATCTCTGCAGCCAGCACGAGCACCAATCGCTCATGCGCCCCGCCACGCACCGCGAGCTTTTGGATTTGTGGGCAGGCGAAGAGCTAGCGCCGTTGCAGCACGCTTATAAGGAAGCGTTTGGGCACGCACAGGCGGCGAGCGCGGCGCTTGCGGAGATCGACCATGCGGCGGCGCTCTCAGATGCCTCGCTCGAAGAGGCGCGCTTCACGCTTTCCCGCATCGAGGCGGTGAGCCCTTCGGTGGGCGAATATGAAGCGCTCGTCAGCGACACGCATCGCGCCGAGCACGCTGAAGTGCTGGCGATGGGTGCGAACGGCGCGTATGAGGCGCTTGCCGATGAGGACGGGGCGCTTGATCGCATCTCGTCGGCGCTCTCCACCTTGGAAAACGCGGCTGCTTACGATGGGTCGCTCGAGAAGCCGCTTGCCACGCTGCGCGATGCGAGCTACATGCTCGAAGACGTGTCGCGTGAGATGCGCGCCTATCGCGATAAGGTCGAGTTCGACGGCGAGGCGCTTGCCGCTGCGCAGGAGCGGCTTGCCGCCTTCCAAGGGCTCATGCGCGCCTTTGGCCCCACGATGGAAGAGGTGTTCGCGCGGCGCGACGAGGCGGCGCGGCTTCTGGGAATGGTCGACGATGCCACGGAACGCCGTGAGAAGGCCCTCGCCGAGCTTGACGCCGCCGAGGCGGCGCTGGATAAGGCGGCGCGGGAGCTCGGCAAGGCACGTCGGAAGATTGCCCCGCAGTTCGCTCGTCAGGTGAGCGGGCAGATGGATCGCCTCCAGATGAACGGCGCCGAGCTCACCTGCGAGGTCACCGATTTGCCGCGTGAGCAGTGGAGTGCCCATTCGCCGCAAAGCGTTGAGTTCTGCTTCCGCCCGGGGAAGGGCCTGAGCGCGCGTCCGCTCGCGAAGATCGCCTCGGGAGGCGAGGTAAGCCGCGTGATGCTCGCCATCAAGGTGGTGCTCGGGACGAGAGACAAGGTGGCGTCGCTCGTGTTCGATGAGGTGGACGCCGGCGTCGGTGGCGCGACCGCCCAGGCGCTCGGCGAGCTCATTGCCGAGCTCTCGCTCACTCATCAGGTGATCGTCGTCACGCATCTGGCGCAGGTGGCCGTCTATGCCAACCGCCATTTCCGCGTCATGCGCGAGGGCAATGCGAAAAAAGCCTCGACCACTCACATTGTGGAGCTATCAGATGAAGAGCGCGTCGGCGAGATCGCCCGCATGCTTTCCGGTAGCCAGACCGAAGCCTCCCTCGCCCACGCCCGCGAGCTTCTAGCTTCCGCTGGTTTTCCTAGCGGCAAAAACGGGTTAAGCTGATGGCGCTTCAGAGGTGATGGTTCAGTGACACAAGAGATATACGATTTCAATAAATTCGAAGAGGACTATTCCGGCGTTTATGGAGGTCGGGCCTCCACCAAATATGCCATCGACATCGATGGCGAGCGATGGATGCTGAAATTTCCCGCGTCCTTGAAGCGGCTGCGGGGCAATCACCCTTCATATGCCACCAATCCGATATGCGAGTATATCGGGTCGCACATCTATGCCTCGCTCGGCATCCCTGTTCACGAGACGCTGCTCGGCGTCCGCGACGGGCGTGTTGTGTGCGCATGCAAGGACTTCGCCGTAGACCGGCGGCTTGTCGAAATCTCGCTTCTGAAGAACCGCCTTCACGAGGAGGACGCGGGGCTGCAGACCAGCAGCTCAGATGAGGGCGGGGAATATCTCTCGGATATTCTCGCCGTGATCGATCATTCGCTTACCCTCCAAAACACCGAGGGGGTGATCGAGCGTTTTTGGGATATGTTCGTCGTGGATGCCCTTATCAGAAACGGCGATCGAAACAACGGCAATTGGGGTGTTTTAGCTTCGCCCGATGGAAAGAGCGGCGTTCTTGCGCCGGTTTACGACAATGGGAGCTGTCTTTTCGGGAAACGCTTGGAAGAAGTGTTTGCCTCACGCATAAAAGGCGAAGGGCTTCTGCGGGAGGATGCTCTCAAAACGGGGGTCTCCTTCTATCTTGATAATGAGGGGAAGCACATCCATCCCTTCAAGTTTATGCACGAATCTGAGGATCCGCAGATGAAAGCTGCTATTTCGCGCGTAGCGCAGGCTTTAGATCTCAGCGCCATTGACGAAATCCTCGATTCAGTGCCCGAAGAGGCGTTCGGGCTATCGCTTCTCCCTGCCGTAGAGCGCGAATTCTATCACGAGATGTTCCATGTCATCGTCAACGAGGCGTTCTTGCCCCTCGCCGTCCACGCATGAAGGGTGCACGCTCTGCGTTTATGCGGAAGCGTGCGCATGGCTCTTGCTCCTACGAGTTTCCCGTTATTCCTCGACTTTGATCTTCGAATAATCCTGCATCGCGAGCAGCTCGTCGATGGTCACGAACTGATACCCCTGGTTCACGAGGTAGGGGAGCGCGATGCTCAAAGCCTCCACGGTCTGAGAGCGATCCCCGCCGCCGTCGTGCATGAGGATGACATTGCCCGAAGAGGCACTCTCGATCTGGCTGACGATGGCATCCACGCCAGGACGGCGCCAGTCTTCCGTATCGATGTTCCAGCCTATCTCGGCGGTGACGTAGGGCTGAAGGTTCGTCACCGTGTCGCCTGAGAAGTTGCCGCCGGGGGAGCGGAAGACGCGGCTGACCTTCTCTCCGAAGAGATCGTCAAGCACGCCAAAGCCCTTCTCCACCTCTTGGATCTGCTCTTCGGCGGTCATATAGCCCAAGTTCACGCCCTGCCCCGAGCCGCTCGCATGGTCCCATGTGTGGGTGGCCACCTGATGACCGGCTGCCTTCGCGCGCTTCACCACGTCGGCGTTATCGCTTACCTGATTACCGATGGTGAAGAACGTGGCCTTTGCGCCGTATTGGTCGAGAACGTCGAGAATTTGCGCGGTGGATGTCGGCCAAGGGCCATCGTCGAAGGTGAGGGCTATCACCTTTTGCCCGGGGTCGGCATTGAACTTCACATAGCCCGCGTTTACGACCTCCTTCACGGGTTCGTCCTGCGTGATTCCCGAAACCACGCCCGTCTTGCGGTTCACGATGCCCGGCTCGCCTTCCAGAAACACATGGAGGGAACCGATGCCGCCGCTGACAGTTTGGGGTGCGATCTCGACCTGCTCTTCGGTGAAGTCCTCGGTGGTATCGCCGCCGTTGTTGATGGTGATCACATCTTCCTTATGCACCTCGGTTGTGCGATCGTTGTTCTCATCGCCGTTGATCATGCCGCTGTATTCGGCGCCGCCGCCGGTTTCAATCACATTGCCGTCAATCGCCAAGAGGTTGCCCGGCATCGGGGCGGCATAGCCCTCGTCGATGAGGTCGCCCACGGTGGTGCCGCGATCGACGGTGTATTCGATGCCGTTCACGGTGACGGGGAAGCTGCGCGGATTCATGAAAATCCAAACGCCCACCGCCAGCACAACGGCTACGGCGATTATCACGCCGACGGCAACTTTGTTGATCGGCTTCTTCGCGCGTTTGGCGGAATAACGGTTCGCGTCGCCGTAATAGGCCGCCTCACCCGTGAGGTTCGATCCGTTGCGCTGCGCTTGTACACGACGCGTGGCGCTATAGCCTTGGTAGCCGTTTTTCGCTCGCGCGCGCTCGGAGCGGCTCGCATGCACATCGTAATGGGGAACGTCGCCATAGGCGGCGCTTCCCCGCTGGAACTGGTTCTGTCGATAGCCGTTTTGCGGCATGCCGTAAGGCTGCCGAGGCTGCTGGGGATTCTGGGGATAAGGTTGTTGCGGGTGTGGCTGACGAGTCTCGTGCACCTGCTGACGAGCCTGTTGCGCCTGCCGGTGAGCCTGTTGCGTCTGGTATGGTGCCTCCTGCGGCCCGCGCTGAGTTTGCTGCCGTTCTGCCGGAGGCTCACTCGCACCTTGGAGCCGCTGGGCGAACTGGGCCTCCGCCTCGGAAGCACGCGTTCGGGCGCGACCGCCCCGTTGATAGGTTGCCGACGAGCGGCTGAAATCGGAAAGCTGCTGATCGGCAACCGGATATGCGCCATTCTGCGCGACGGGCGCGCCATTTGCCATCCCCTGCGCCTTTGCCGGACGCAGTGTGTTGCGCGTTCCCTGGTTGGTGTTGCGATAGAAGACGTCTTCGCGAAATCTCGCACGGTTCTCACCGTTGTTGCCGCCGACCAGATTGGCCGGCCGGTCGTTAGAACGCCGGTCGTCTCCGCGTTGGCCGTTTGCACGCTGGTTGTTTCCGCGTTGGTTATATCGATCGGGCATGGTATGTTCCTTCTGCGTTTGCTCGACTTGCGGGCATGCGCATTCTCCTTAAAAGCTTCCCCCTCGCCATGCCGAAGCGAAACTGCTCCGCACAGGCTGCTTTGAATCTGCGCCTATCTTAGCGTCATCCAAGGTCAGGGGCGGTTGACAAGGCCGCACATGCTCAAAAAGACATGATAAACCAAAAAAATACTAACAACATCTGCTTTTCTGTGTTATCTTATGTCCACAACTGAATAGCAGAAACCGATGAGGCGAAAGTCAAGCCATCAAAGCACTCACAGAGAGCGGGCGTAGCTGGGATTCCCGTAGGAACGCTGGGTGGTAAATGGGTCGCCGAGGGAAAGGGGAAAGGCAGGTGAAAAGCTTGCCGAGTATCTGGACCGTGAGCCTGCGTTAATGGCAGAGCGTGTGATGGCACGTTCATGAGGGGGTTCGTATGAGCCAATAAAGGTGGCACCGCAGATTTGAAGATCTGTCCTTTAGCAAAGGGACAGATCTTTTTTTGTGGGCAGAGAAAGAAAGGAAGTAAACAAAATGGAACAACAAGTAGCCACAGCCCCGGCAGCGCAGAAGCGCGAGGTGAAAACCGTCGAGAAGAAGGGCCTGCAGATCAACGATCTCATCCTGATCGCCGTGCTGCTCGCCGCTGGAGCGGTGCTCAAGCTCACGCTCGGCACGGTGCTCACCTTCGCGGGCATGAAGCCGAACTTCATCATCGCGATGTATTGCCTCGCGATCATCCTCACACGTCCGAACGTCGGGCAAGCCGTCATCATCGGCATCATCGCCGGCCTCATCTGCCAGATCCCGATGCTCAACGCCACGCCGTGGGTGAACCTCGCATCCGAGACGCTCGGTGCGCTCATCTGCGGGCTTTTGATCCTCGTGCCCATGCGCATTGGCAAGCTCGACATCAACCCGCTTGTGAACACCTTCATCTCAACGGTCGTTTCGGGCTATACGTTTGCCTTCATCGTCGGCTGCGGCCTGGGCGGAAACCCCTTCCTCGCCACGTTCATCACCTACATCCCCATGGTGTTCGGCACGGCGCTCTTCAACTGCATCCTCGTGCAGATTCTCGTGGTGCCGCTGCGCAAGGTGCTGAAGAAATAGTGTTGATGACCTGCGAAAAGCGTGCTTGAGCAAGTAGGACGACATGATTGAGATCAGCAATTTCAGTTTCACGTATCGCGAATCTGCCGATCCGGTGGTTCGCGATATAAACCTCACGATTCCCGATGGCGCTTTCGTGGGCATCACCGGCGCCGCGGGGTCGGGAAAATCGACGCTCACCTATGCGATGAACGGCATCATCCCGCATTGCTATCCGGGCGATTTCTACGGCAGCGTGAACGTCTGCGGGCTCGATACGGTGGAGTGCGACCTCACCGAGATCTCGCGCCGCGTGGGCAGCGTGTGCCAAGACATCGATTCCCAGATGGTTTCCTCCATCGTTGAGGACGAGATGCTCTATGGGCTGGAGAACTTCGGCGTCGCGCATGAGGAAATCGAGGCGCGGGTCGCCGAGGCGCTCGATGCGATGGGCATCGCCGATCTGCGCGACCGCACCATCGATTCGCTTTCGGGCGGACAGAAGCAGAAGGTGGCGCTCGCCGCGATCGTGGCGCTTCGCCCCGAGGTGCTCGTGCTCGATGAGCCGACCGCTGAGCTCGATCCCGCGAGCTCGGTCGCTGTCTATGAGCTGTTGCGCCGCTATGCGCGCGAACATGGGACGACGGTCGTCATTGTTGAGCAGAAGATCGCGCTTCTGTGCGACTATGCCGACCTACTGGTGGTGATCGATGACGGGCGCATTCGCTTTGCCGATCGTCCCGAGAATGTGCTTGAGCATGCCGACGAGCTCTTGGCCATCGGCGTCAACTGCCCCCGTTCGACCACGCTCTGCCACGATTTGAAGGCCGCGGGGCTTTACGAGGGCGCCGTCTGCAAGAACGTGAACGACGCCGTGGCGATGGCCGAGCAGGTGCTTGCGCTCGCATCTTCGGAAGAAGGAGGCGCCCGATGATTGAGTTTTCCCATGTGAGCGCCTCCTATGATGGCGAGCTCGCCGTTTTGCGCGATGTGAGTTTCCGTATTGAGGACGGCTCGTTCGTCGCTTTCGTCGGCACGAACGGGGCGGGGAAGTCCACCACGATGCGGCTCATCAACGGGCTGCTCAAGCCCACCGAGGGTCAGGTGCTCATCGACGGAACGCCCACCACCGAGCTCAAAACCAGTGAGCTCGCACAGCGCGTGGGCTTTCTCTTCCAAAACCCCGACCGGCAGATCTGCAACAATACGGTGCGCGAGGAAATGATGTTCGGCTTCAAGGCGTTGGGGAAGGAATCGCCCGAGGCCGAGGTGCGCGCCGACGAGATCATGGCGGCGTTCGGGCTGAACCCCGATGATGACCCCTTCCTGTTGAATCGCGGCACGCGGCAGCTGCTCGCGCTCGCCTCGATCATCGTCTTGCAACCTCCGGTCGTCGTGCTCGATGAGCCGACGACGGGTCTCGATTTCCGCGAATGCACGAAGGTGATGGAGATCATCCGCCGACTGCACGAGCGCGGCACGACGGTCGTGATGGTGTGCCACGACATGGAGGTGGTCGCCGATTACGCCGAGTCCATCATCGTGATGTCGGCCGGGCGGGTGCTCGCCCAAGGGCCCACCTACGAGCTTTTGCGCGACCGCGTCCTCACGCAGGAGGCGTCACTCGTCGCACCGCAGATGGTCGCGCTCTCACTCGCGCTCGGCTCACAGCACCCGCAGCTGGCCAACACCGCCGTCGGGCAGGCGAACACGCTTTCCGAAATGGAGCGCGCATTGGGCCTCGAAATTGCGGAAGGGGGTGAGCCGCGATGACAGGGTTTCTCGAATACGTGCCGGGCAACAGCTTGCTTCATCGGATGAACCCCGTTGCAAAGCTGTTCTGCGCGCTGCTCATCTCGGTCGCGTGCTTCTGCACGTCGAACCTCATATTCCTCGCGTGCGTCCTCATCTTCGATTTCGCCTTGGCGGCGCATTGCAAGATGACGCGTCAGGCGATGGGCCTTGCGAAGGCGGTGACGATATTCTCGCTCATCCTCGCCGTCATCCAGCTGCTCACGAACTCCACCGGCATGGTGCTCGTTCCGCTGCCGTGGGGCTACATCGGCACGGGCGGCGTCATCGGCGCGGTGACGATCATCCTGCGCCTCGTGGCGGCTGCCGTGCCGCTTTTCCTCGTGATGTATGTGACCAAGATGACCGACCTCGCGAACTCGGTGGTGAAGGTGCTGCACGTGCCCTACAAATACGCGTTCACGTTCACCTCCACGGTGCACTTCATCCCCGTGTTCATGAACGACATGGCGGGTATCATGGAGGCGCAGACGGCGCGCGGCGTGCAGTTCGACCAGGGTTCCATCGTGAAGAAGATCCGTCTGATGGTGCCGCTGTGCATCCCGCTGCTGGTGTCGTCGGTGCGCAAGACGAACAGCGCGGCGATCGCCGCCGAGGTGCGCGGGTTCAACCTCCGCACGCGCGAGAGCGGCTATAAGCAGTATCCCTTCGCGACGCTCGATGTCGTCTCGCTCGTCATCTGCGTGTGCATTTTGGTTGTTGCCATCCTCCTCGGCGTCTTGTTGTAAGTGACGGTTTCTTACAGAACGGGCGGGGGTATGGGCACAGGATGCGGAAGATGGTAGAATATGTGCTGGCAAAGCCCGATAAGACTTACAGCCACGGGCGGCGCCGGTTTTTTAATTAGGGGCGATAGTTGCCGCTATCGCCCTTTCCGTCTACCATCCGAATGTCGTTTTCGTGTCCGATGTTTCCGCACCTCCCGCCACAGTTCCAAAAAGAACAGGGCTATCGTTGCCAATGCTGCCAAGGCAGCTAGAACTCGTTCCACCATAGCGGTGCTCCTTTCCATGAAGAAGCGCCGCCCGGCATCGGACTTGCCAGCCGAAACATGGTAGCGCAGGAAGCGCCTGCATGCCAGCATTGTTGACAAACCCAAAAACTTTACGCCGTGTGACAGCTGCGTATCGTGCCAGTAAGGGCAGTGCAGCATCTTCATAGATGATGGTTTCATATGGAACGGGTAGGAGGATTTGTTAAAAGGGGATGCGCGCATTGCGCATAAAGTTAAGCCTGCGCGCATAATCATGAGATTATGCGCACAATTGGCAGATTATGCGTTTAAAGATAACTTTATGTGCATAATTACAACTTTATTCGCACAATCATGACTTTATTCGCACAAAGTTAAGATTATGCGCACAATTTCGTCATTGTGCGCATTCTTGCTCGATTAAACGAACAAAGGAACTTTAGGCGTATATGACCGCGTGGCTCGATTCAATTTAATTCGCAAGACGATAAACGAAAGCCCTGCCCCTCCGTTCGCTGACAAGTTGCCCCTGTGCGGCAAGGCTCCTCAAGGCAAATTGAGCGGTGCTTTGCTTCATTCCAAGCTGGGCTGTGAGGTCTTTCACCGTTATCTCGCCCTGATTATGGCAGAGGTCAAGAATTGCCTCATGAGGAACGTGTGTGTAAGGCCGTTTCACGTTGAAGTTGATTGAAAGCGGCAGCTCAATATCAACTTTATCCGGCGCGTATGCCTCCTTAAGAAGGGGCGTCTCCTTAAACTTCTCTTCCCAGGTTGAATAGATCTTCCTTAACCCACTGCCTGCACGATCAATAATTCCAATAAGTGAAAATATGCGTGCAAGAATGGGGTTACGGGTCTCGGTTATCCCTCCCGCAATAGCAACTTCCCTGCTGATAAGAAACGTCCCCGAATTGGAAACCAAGAGCCTATGAGGCTCTAAAACAACTGTAACGGTTGCGCCTGTGCCATAATAGGCGTGAATCAAAGCGTTTGCGATTGCCTCGTGGATTGCATCGTTGATTTCGGTACGGCTCGTGTGCCGCATCCCGTTATCGTTGAGGCCAAACGATTGGGGCAATGCTCGATCGATGCGCTGTGTGACATTGAGGTAGAAGTCAATGAGATTGCCGCTCCAGTCTCCGCTCATGGAGTCGAGCCGATTGTTCCACCGAACATCCGGATCAGTTTGCTCACGATAATCGAGATGGTAATCAGTGACAATTCGCAATATCTCAAACTCGTTGCCGAATGCCAAGAGCCCCGCTCTGGTTGGGTGGTATTCGCCATCACGATCACGGTCAATAGCACGTAAATGATAGAGAAAGTCCTCGTCATCGTCTCTTAGCCAAGGGTGAGAGGGCTTCTCATGAGTGAGAAGATTTCGGTAAGTCGCGATCGTTGAGCTATTGAAGGCCGACATATCAAAATCTTCAACAATGGCGTTATCGGCATTAGAGAGCGCATCGTGCTCCATTCGCGCAAGCTCATCGTCACTGGCCATCGTCATTATGATGCTCAGATACATCAAGTATGATCTGACCGCCTTCGGTATTGGAAAAGGCCGAATACGTTTCCCAAAGATTAGCCGGCAATCGAGTTCCAGCTTCTTTAAATTCAAGGCTTTGGCCTTCGATTTGATCTTTGTAATCGCTTATGAAGCCCATATATATCCAATCTTCGAAGGGTCGTAATGGGTGCTGTAAAGCTTATGGGGAACAGTATAATCTAACCATTATGCGCACAATCATGACTTTATTCGCACAAAGTTGAGATTATGCGCATAACTATGAGATTGTGCGAATCGATGTTTTCAGATTTATGAAAGCAAAGCAAGCGATAGTGCAGCGGTGTCAGTTTTGGTGAGTAATAAACACTCGCAGTACCGGCAATCAGCTGGCTTGGTACCAACGATCAATGATTTTTGGTACCGCGGGTAAATAGCAGGTGGTACTGCTATCCAGCCAGCTTCTTCTCGGCGAAGTAATCGCGCGCTTCCATGAACCCGCACCAGACACGACGCCGCCAGCACCGTGTTGATAGTTCCGCTGACCGCCGTCTCGTCCAAAAACGCGAAGTGCTCCGCATCCGGGTCGAGGCTACGCATCACCTCCGCCGCTTATGAGCGCCCTGCGCTCGTTGGCCTCGATGGTCCTGCGCACCTGGTCTTCCAGCTGCCCCTTGTCGGGGAGCCTCAGAGTGTATGTGGAGGCGAAAATCGCATTGCTCAACCCTCCGATCACGTATTCCGCCCGAACGTTGTTCTTGTCCGTGCACAAGATGATGCCGATCGGGGATTGTCGTATTCGTCGTTGACCTCGGCAGCGTAGTAGTTCAGATACTCGTTGATCTGGCCCACCGCCGAAGACATCAGCTTGTCCGTCTTCAACTCGATGAGCACGTATGCCCTAAGCGGCTTGCAGTAGAAGACCATGTCCGCATAGTCGGTATCGTCCCCGACGGGGATCCGGACGTTGCTGCCCACGAACATGAAGCCCCGCCCGAGCTCGAGCATGAACTTCTCGATCTGCCCGATCAGGGCCCGCTGGAGGTCCCTCTCCAAAGGCGCGACGTCGTCGGGGATGTCGAGGAACTCGAGGACGAGCGGGCTGCGAATGGCGTCTGCGGGCTTGCTGTACGCCACCCCTTCGTTCGCCAGCGCCAGAACGTGTTCTCTCCTGGCATCGTCCTTGGCGTTCAGTATGCGCTCGAAGAGCAGGCTGTTCATCTGCCTGCGCAGCTCGCGGACGCTCCAGCCCGAGTTCGCGGCCTCGCGCTCGTAGAACTTCCGTTTCAGCTCGTCTTCTAAGGTGATGGTCTCGCAGTAATGGGACCATGACAATTTTCCAGACAGCGTCTGGAAGTTCCTGTGGGTGAGGTAGAGCAGGCGCATGTTGTAGAGGTTCGCACGCGAGAAGCCCCGTCCCAGCTTTGCGGTCAGGCGCCTTGCGAGCTTGGTGAGGGCCTGGTCGCCATACGCGGCCCGATCGCTCCCGTCCTGCTCGTATACGACGATCATCCTGCCGTTGTTCCAATACGCCCAGAGCTGGTCGCCATACACATGCCGCGCCGCCATGTTGCGGGCGAGCTCTGTGACCTGCTCGATGGCATCGGCCAACTCGTCGAATGATGGGTGGTTGTCGAATCGGATATCGTTGGGAAAAGCCAGCTCATTGGATGTATTCTGAATATTCCAGACACCGTCTGGAATATTCTGGGCGCTATCGCTGGCGTTTTCGAACTGCTGCATCTATCCTCCGTCTCTTACGTTCCCGCTTATTTTACCAGCGCCGGATATGGGGAAGGACGATGCCGAAGCCGCCGACACGTCGCGCTTGATCACGTGCAGCGCCGTTGCGGTATCGGTCTTGCTCGACTCTCCTTTGGCAAGCATCATAATGATCTTTCTGCTCTTCGACATAGGCATCGGGTCCTTTTTCGTCATGTCGCCTCGTATTGGGCGCACGAACGGGATTGTAGGCTCAGTCTAAGCGGTACCAAGGTTGTTTATCCGCGGTACCAATATTTGTTGATTGCTGGTACCAATCGTGTTTATCAGCCAGTTTTGGCTGCTGGTATATATGAAATGATTTTGTCTAATTACGATTAGACTAATTTAGATTAGGCAAAGCAAAATCGTGCTCGCTGGTTAAATAGTCGTGAATACTGTATGCGCATTTGCTAAACTGCGAATGCAGTAGTGGGCCGCCTTTGCGGTAAATGACGGTTTCTTACAGAACGGGTGCCGGGTATAGGCGCGGAGCGCGAAAGATGGTAGAATAGGAGCTGGCAAAGCCCGATAGACATTAAAGGGACGGGCGGCGCTTGGTTTTTATGTTAGGGCGATAGCTGCTACTATCGCCCTTCCCGTCTAGCATCCGAATGTCGTTTTCGTGTCCGATGTCTTCGCACCTCCCGCCACAGCTCCAAAAAGAACAGGGCGATCATTGCCCAATAACTAGGCGCCAAGGCCCATGTCGGCAAGGCTTATGAGCACGCAATTCGCTTTCTCAGCCGCCGCACGGCACTCATCGGTGAAACCGCTCTTCGAGAACAGGAGGAAGCGCACGAAACGATCCTCCTTGATGAGGTCGGCTCGATGTTGCAGGGTAGCTAGCACGGATGCATCAACGGGCTTTTCCCGCCACTTGCATTCTCCGCAGATCAAGCTGCCATCTTCGCAGATAGCGACGATGTCCATCTCTGCCTGCTCCTTTCGCAGCGGGTCGTTTCCCCACCATCGTCCGATGTCGAGAATGAGCGGAATGTCATTTGTGCCCATAGAGGCAACGAGCCATTGACGGCATATCTCTTCGAACGCGGGACCCAGAAAGGAGCTGAGATGCTTGCTTGCGATGAGGGAACCCACTTCCTTGAAACGTCCTGCCTGGATGGGCGTGAGATACCGCGGCACAAAGCGATACCAGAACCTGAAAAGGTTGTCAGATAAAACGTAGCGCACCTTTTTTCGATTCGCATCAACTACCGGCTTCTCTTGGCGGATGATGCCAAGCTCCATGAGACCTTTTAGGTAGCTCGTGGCGGCAGAGCGCTCAATGCCTGTCGAATCGGCAATCTCAGTGAGCTTGCCCTCGCCTTCGGCAATCGTCCGGATGAGAGCATTGTAGCGCGCTGGTTCCCGTATCTCTTGCTGCAGAAATGAGTCGGGCTCACCGTAAAGAAACGAGGCAGGCCGCAGGACGTTGAACGCCATGTTTTCCTGCAGGCTCATCGCTGGATCGAACTGCTCAAGATAGAGGGGAACCCCGCCGACCATGCCGTACCACGATACGATATCTTCGGCGTTGCTTGTATGCAAAAGCTCTGCTGCTTGCATGATCGTAAATGGCTTAACGCGAATCTGGGCGGTTCTCCTTCCATAGAGCGGGCTCTTGTAGCCAAGCACCTGATGCTCCATGAAGCTCATGGACGAGCCGCAGAGAATGAGGAAGAGCTTGCTCGTATCTTTTTCGGTGTCTATATGATGCTGCAGCACCGAGGAGACCGATCTATCGCTGAGCGCGAGATAAGGATATTCGTCAATGACGAAAACGATGCGGCGCGTGCGCGCCAAATCGAACACATAGGTGAAGGCTTCGCCAAAAGTGTTGAAAGTAAGCGCGGGCGCGTCATTTGCACGAGGAATGCCGTCAGATTCCAAGCTTACGATAGCCCTGCTGAGCGCCATAAGGTTTTCTTTGGCGGTTGATTCAATCGCAGAAAAATAAATTGCAGGTTTTCCTTGGATGAAATGAGATATGAGCGATGTTTTCCCGACTCGGCGACGCCCGTAGATGATAGGCATTTGGAAGCGATCGCTCGTATAGAGCCGCTCAAGAGTTGAAAGTTCGGCGTTTCTGCCCACAAAAGGCATCGTGTATTCCTCTCAGAAAGAAGTCTTCGTGATAGCAGATATTGTTATATCATATTTATACTAATTACGATTAAACAAAAGTTAAACCGATGCTGATTTACTCTAAGTGGAACAGTGAGAAATGCCTTGCACCCTCGTCCATGACTCAACGGTGTTACTCGACGTTGTTACCTTCGCTTGCGGCGCCAGAGGCTTCTGAAGCGGTGTTTTCAGCAGCGTTCGCATCGCCCGCAGCAGTGCTCTCGGAATCGGGCAGTTGCGTGTAGTACACGTCGAGCACTGTCTGGTA
This sequence comes from uncultured Eggerthellaceae bacterium, assembly GCA_947626195.1. Lineage (GTDB taxonomy): Bacteria > Actinomycetota > Coriobacteriia > Coriobacteriales > Eggerthellaceae > CANQRF01. The sequence goes on along the minus strand of CANQRF010000007.1, from coordinate 34,156 downwards.
AACGCTGCTCTGGTCGAGAATGAATTCCGAAGAATACTCGCGCGGCTCCATCGTTCCCTCAAGCTTGATCATATTCAGGTCTGAAATGCCGTGCGAGGCAAGCACGCTCGCCAGATAGCTCACCTCGCTCACGCCAAGGTTCGTTGTGGCATAGGACGACATCGCGTTGAAGAGGTCAACGATGATCGAGGGGTTGCTCTTCAGGGCGGAAAGCGCCTGCGAGGCAAGGGCTTTCACGAACTGGATCTGCCGTTCCTGGCGATCGAGCGGGGAGAGGTAGTTCGTGGTGTCGCGCCACTGCACATACTTGATGGCGTTGTTCCCCAGGAGGATCACATCCTCCCCCTCATAGATGTTGGTGCCGGGAATCGTCTGCAGCGCGGTCAGCGACACGCCGCCGATGGCGTCGGCAAGCATGCCAAGCGCCTGCCGGTCGATCGCGTAGTAATAGTTGATAGGCATGTTGTACAGCACGCGCGAGGCCACCGTGGTGACGATCTCGCTGCTCTCGGCGTCGTTAGCGCCCGAGGCGAAGGCCAGGCAGATCTGATCCTTTTGGGTGCCGAGGTATTGCCCGTTGTAATACTCGGGCACATCAACGAGGGAGTTGCGCGGAATGGCAATCACCGACGCCTTGCCGGTCTCGGTGTCGAGCGCGGCCACCATAATGGCGTCTGATTGGCCACGTATGCCCTCTTCCTCCTGGTTGCCCGTGCGGTCGTAGCCGATGAGGCAGATGGACACTACGTTCTCATTATATGCGTAGGTGTGGCCGTTGTATTCGACGGTGCGTCCATCGTTAAAGGAAACGGCCTCCTCGTTCACCTCGATCTCTTCGGGTGCTTGGTGAAGGTTTGCCTTGCCCATCGAGGTAAGGCCGAACACCGTGCCGGCGCCGATGCCCACGATGGCAAGCACGACCACCGCTACAATGATGATGCGGCGCCTCGCCTTGTTCTTACGCTTCTTCACGCGGACGATCGTCGTGCCGTCCTTCGTTTTCACGTATTCGCGCGAAAGCTCACTGGAGGACGAACGATGCTTTGGCTGATGGTAGGATGAAGAAGAGGTGGCCTGCGAACGATTGGCTGCAGAGCGGCTCTGCTGGGGCATGCCGTATATGGCGGGTGAGCTCTGCTTTGAGTCGCGCTGTGTTGGGCGCGGCTGGTTCGGGTAATCAGAAGGTCTCTTGCTCATCAACCAATTCTCCTGTGACGATATAGCGGCTCTGGCGGTCGTGGGTGGAAGTGCAGGTGCTCAGCTGCACGATTCGGCTGGTCGCCGCATCCAAGGCCGTGCCGCTGCGAACGCTGCTGATAATCGAAGACGGGTTCGCCACGTAATCGAAATATTCCTGCAGAACGCTCCGCTCAGAGAAGTTGAAGGAATTCAGGATGTGGCGGTTGTCGTAGATGTAGGCACTGATAATGCGGTAGGTGAGTATCTCGGTGGGTGTGTAAATGTACATCGTGTCGTTTTGCTCGAAGAACTGGGGGTCTTCGAAGTAATGCAGCGTGCCGAACATAATGCTCGTGTCGTTCATCGTGTGGCCATAGAGCACGGTCACCGGATCGGTGAATTGCTTGTCGTTTTGCATCTCGGAATAGACAGCGCCCTCGGCAGCGTATTCCTGATGATCGTTATGGTCAAGATAGAAGCTGTCGTCATTGGGGTTTTGCACGATGGGGTAGTTCACATTGGTCCCAGGGATGTAGATCCAGGCATAGATATCGGGGTTTTCCGCCATAAGTGTTGCGAAATCAATGGGGTTCTCCACGCGGTTGTCCGGCGCCACGTTCTCAGGCGTGTCGTTAGCCACGGGCGTTTCGGGGATGGGCGTGTTCTTCAGCTCCTCGGCGGCACGCTGCATCTCGGCGTTTTGCCATACGATGTAGCCGATACCTCCCGCTACGATAGCAATCAAAACGGCCAGGACGATGGCAAGCGCGATTGTGGAGGGTTTCCTCTTCTTCGGGGTGCTGGGGGGCTGCTTCCCACGGTCTTGCCGCTGAGGCCGGTCAACTGTGGAGTGCTGTGAAGAGGCGGAGTGGCTTGGCTGGCGCCGTGGTGTATTACTGCTGTGTTTTGACGCCATTATGTGCCAAGCCATCCCTTCGAAAGTTTGCCTGCGCATTGGCGTCGAGCCGCCGCGCTGGCCGGTGGTTAGTCTCTTGCAATATGCCGTTTCATCTCGCAAAACAACATATGAGCAACGATTGAATATTACATCACTTTAGGCAGTGCTCATGCAAGGGTTTGGGCAAGAAAAGAAGAAGAAATCCCGAAAGATTCCTTCTTCTTAAAAGGATTAAGGTATGTATCACGAAAAGACTACTTACTTGTTGGTTACTTTCTTACGAAGGGTGATGCCCGCGAAGCACGCCGCTACAGCTGCAGCTCCGGTGATGAGGGCAACGCCCGTGAAGTCAACGCCAGTTTGAGGGGAGGTGCTGCCAGCATTGGCGCCACCGGAAACAACCTCGTCGGTGATCCCGATATAGGCCGTGCTGGTGCCCTGAATGCCAGAGAGCGTTACACTGCCATTGGTCACGGTGAGGTTCGACCATGTTTGCGTGGTGCCATCGTCATGGATAACAACGGCCTGTGCGCGATGCCCGTTGTACTCAGAAGGCACGGGGAAAGCGATGGTGAGCATGGCATCCGCAGGAAGCTTGTAAGCAGCGCCATTGAGCAGGGCGTTGAAGTCAAAGACAGCGCCGGCAACATAGGTGGCATTGGTGCCAAACGTTGCATTCAGTTGGTCGGCAACGTTTGCGACATCGACTGCTCCGCCAGAAATCTCAAGAGTTGTTCCAGCTGGAGCGCCAGCGATTTGATAGGTAGCACCACCCGATTGGCCTTCATAGCTTGGGCCTGGTACTATGGTGGAGTCACTGCCATGCGCCCACGCAGCAGCCGGCAGAGCCATCGTTAGCATTGCGGTAAAAAGAACTGCGAGTAATTTCTTCATAACATCCTCTTTCCTTTTCGTTTCACAACATACCTATCCCATAACGGACTTAAACATACTAGCAGATTAAAAGCACTTTTGGTGAATTTTCTTAAAATGTTTCGGGGTGCGACGAAAACGTTACCCGTGCACGAAGTTCATATGAAGATTTTGTGAGCACGATAAGCTTGACCTCCATCAAGACCGGAAGTAGAACCGACCTCAGTGCTTCATTGAAGGCACCCGGCCGACGACGGGGACGCCCAAAAGCTCCTCAACATCGTCGGGTGTGCGAACTTTTGTGTTCATGCTATCTCGCAGAACGATGGCGGCAACAGCGAGAAAGAAGCCAGCAATTGCAGCCACTAAAGTATAAAGCGTCCGTGGTGGGCCTGAAGGGTCTGCGGGTGGCGCGGCTTTATCAAGCACGTTAACGCTTTCCACATCCATAACTTCCTGCGCGATATCGTTTGTCACAGCGGCAAGTTCGTTCGCAACCTCTGCAACGTGCATGGGGGATGCGCCAGTCGTAGAGATGGTGATAACGCGTGTGTTGGTAGCGCTGTTAACGCTGATCGAATAGTTGTCTAAATCAGGCAAACCGAGCTCTTGAGCCGTCTGAGACGTAACGCGCGCGCTTTTCACGAGGCTTGCGACATCGTTGGTGATCATCTGGCTGGCGGAAAGCTCGCTGCTCAGGTTCGATTGGTCAACGCTGTTTCGTGCGAGCACGTAGATAGTCACGCTTGATGTGTAGGTGTTTGGAAGCATGAGCCAGCTATAAGCGGCAGTGGCCAAGGCGCAGACGAGCGGCAAGGCAATCACCATCCAAAGACGTTTGCGCATCAAATTCAAAAGATCAAAAAGCGTCATTTCCTATCCCTGTTCTATATTCCACTATTTGGCCGCACGTCGGTCAAAACGACCGGTAGCCGCCGTCGAGTTTCTTTATCTGCTTGGGGGATTTTAGCAGCCGTTTCAGGGAATGTCATCACAATTGAGCAACATGACCTACTTGAGTTGTATAGGATTCCCATGAGCGAAGAAAGCTTCTCGGGCTTCCCTCGAAGGCTGATTCCGAGAACCTGTTAGGCGCTTCATTATCATTTTTCCATGTATAGACATGCACAAAGTTAACAATATTCCTGCAATTTAGAAACGAGTATACTATACTGCTCAAAGAAGTTTTGCCCCGTTGGTTATCAGCGGAAACATAGAGACGAAACGATGCCGCGTGTGCGTTTCGTTGTGGGAATAGCAGCATAAAGCCTTAGGCAATGGCGAAGCCATGCCATAAGCAGGGTAATGCGTTGACACACATCAGCGTAGTCCTGCGAAGCATCCGGTTCTAGCAATTGCTATTCATCGCATGTGTTTTCGTGAAGGTTTTAAACAAAGGAGGTTGAGCCGACGGTCTCATAATATATCGTTGGCATGAGTGACGCTAAGTATGGGCAACATTGCAAGAGAAAACACAGCCTATCTGTTCTTTAAGCGCACCTTTGATATCGTTTTTTCGTTGCTTGTAATTGTTGTTTTATGCATTCCAGCACTAATAGTATGTATAGCTATATCTCTTACAAGTTTTGGTGCGCCAATATACTCACAGCAATGTTGCAAGAAGCAAACTCCAAAAGAACCGCTTGCAACATTTCCGATGTTGAAATTCAGAACTATGGTCGCAGATGCAGATGATGTTGAAAAGTATTTGGATGATCGTCAATTAGAAGCTTGGAGGCAGGAACGAAAACTGGAAAACGACCCAAGGGTGACTCCTCTTGGAAGATTCCTAAGAAAGACATCCATTGACGAGATCCCGCAGTTTATAAATGTGCTTCTTGGGCAAATGTCAATCGTGGGACCACGTCCTGTCGTCAAAAGCGAGATTCAGGCTTATGGAAACGACATCGGTAAGCTCTTGTCGGTTCGACCCGGCATTACGGGGTATTGGCAAGTCGTGGGAAGAGGGAAGACGAGATATAAAGATCACGAGCGACAACAGCTTGAACTATATTATATCGATCATAGGAGTTTGAGATTTGACGCTTGGGTATTAGTCAAGACTGTAAGCGCAATATTTAGACCTGGGGGGGGGCTTACTAAATTCCTGTTTAGCTCCCCGCATAGGATGATTACCTATGCGGAATTCTGAGCAGCAGCCAAAGTGGTATTACCACCCCATAAAAAGATCGTTCGATGTTGTCATATCGCTTCTGGCTATTACTGTGGTATTCGTTCCGTGCGTTATTGTAGGTGTCGCGATAAAACTATCAGACGGCGGAGAAGTATTTCATAAACGAGCATGTCTCGGTAAAGGTGAAAAGCCGTTTCAAATGCTCAAATTTCGAAGCATGGTGGAAGACTCGGATAACTTGGAAAAATACTTATCGAAAGAAGAGCTAGAACTATATCTTAAAGGTGATAAGTCGTTCGATGATCCGCGGATAACGCGCCTCGGGAGATTTCTCAGGGTTCACAACATCGACGAACTCCCCCAATTATTGAATGTTCTCGTGGGGGAGATGAGCTTAATCGGACCAAGGCCAGTCACTGCTCGAGAGGCGCAAACGTATGGCAAAAATGAAGATTTACTACTCTCGGTGCGTCCAGGCATTACCGGATATTGGCAAGTAATTGGGAGAAGTAGCGTTCCCTATTTGAGCGAAGAAGCAAAGAAACTACAACTCTATTATGTTGAGCATCAAGGAATAGCGCTTGATGCAAAGATTATAGTGCTGACAGTGAAAGTCTTGTTTAAGCGCACGGGAAAATAGAATGATAATTTCAAAGACGCCTTTTAGGATAAGTTTTGTCGGTGGCGGTACTGACATCAAAGACTTCTATTCCAAATACAGCGGGGCGGTAGTGAGCGCTGCTATAAACAAGTATATGTATATCACAGTGAATCGACGTTTTGACGACTCGGTGCGTGTGTCGTATTCGGATACAGAAATTGTCGATGACGCGAGCCAGGTCAAACACGATATTGTGCGCGAATGCCTTCGCATGACGGGTATCACGCATGGTGTGGAGATAACATCGGTTTCCGACATTCCGAAAGGAACGGGTCTGGGGTCGTCCTCGGCCTTCACCGTCGGTCTTTTGAATGCGCTCTATCTTTATAAAGGGTCGCAGCTTTCAGCGCTCGATCTGGCAGAAAAAGCGTGTGAGATTGAAATCGATATTCTCGGAAACCCCATTGGGAAACAAGACCAATACGCTTCAGCTTGTGGCGGGTTGAACTTTTTTGCCTTTTGCCAGGATGGAAAAGTGGTGCGGGAACGCATCAATCTCTCGGACAATGATTACCGCAAAAGCGATCGCAAGTTGGTGATGTTCTACACGGGCGGTGAGCATAAAACCGCCCAGATACTTGCAGAGCAGAAAAAGGAAATGTCCCGAAATGAGGCAACGATGTGCCGTATGAGGGATCAAGCATACAGCCTGAAGGAAGATCTCGAAACGAACGGATTTAACGCATATTTCGGAGAGCTGCTCTCGGAGGGTTGGAGACTAAAACGTACGCTTGCCGGCTCAATATCAAACTCAGGGATCGACGAGTTATATCGGAAAGGCTTGGAAGCTGGAGCTCTGGGAGGTAAACTGCTCGGCGCAGGAGGAAGCGGGTTCCTTCTTTTCTATGTTGATGAAGAGCGCCAAGATGAAGTAAGAAAAAACCTTGACTTGAAAGAGCTCCCGTTTACTTTCACCAGCTATGGAACGCGCATTATCTGCTGTGACTAGTATTGCTTCAAAAGCTCTCCCTTGCGTGTTCTTAGACCGCGATGGTGTCATTAACAAGAAAACAGGGATACCAGCCACCTATGTGAGGAATGTGCAAGAGTTTGAACTTTTGCCGAATGTGGTACACGCCATTAAGCGCTTAAACGATTCGGGGTATCTCGTGGTTGTTGCAACAAATCAGCGAGGTGTTGCTCGTGGGCTTATGACGATGGCGGATGTTGAGAGCATTCATAAATATATGAAAGAAGAGCTATGTAAGTGCGGTGCTCGTATTGATGCTATTTATGTATGCCCACATGAGGATGGTACTTGCGAATGTCGTAAGCCGAAACCAGGATTGTTCAAGAAAGCCTTTGAAGACTTCGATATAGATAAAAGCAGATCGTTTATGATTGGCGACAGTAAAAGCGATATGGAAGCTGCTGATGCATGCGGAATCAAAGGTATTCTTGTTGATGATGGAGAGGCGGATGCTTCCAACTGGGTTAAGGCGCACGACCTCACTTCTGCTGTTGAAATGATACTTGGTGAAGCTATATGAGTGTGTTAATCACAGGTGGAGCAGGATATATAGGAAGCCATGTTAATCGGGCTTTGAGGGAGGCTGGCTACGATACCATCGTGCTCGATGATTTGAGCGATGGGCATCGAGAGGCGGTTCTCTCGGGCGGCTTCTTCGAGGGTGATTATGGGGACAGGATTCTGCTCGACCAAATTTTCGCCGAGCATGATATTGACGCGGTAATACATTTAGCAGCATTTGCGAGCGTTCCGGACTCGGTTATTCGTCCTGCGCGTTATTACATGAATAACGTTTCGAAAATGGAAACCTTGCTCTCTTCGATGGTGGAACACGGTGTGCGTTACATGGTGTTCTCATCTTCTGCCGCCACGTTCGGTAAACCGCTTTACACCCCCATTGACGAGGCTCACCCACAAAACCCAATTAACCCCTATGGTACGACCAAGCTGATTGATGAGCGCATGCTTTACGATTATTCTCATGCATATGGGCTTCGATTTTGCGCTCTTAGGTATTTCTGCGCAGCAGGTGCTTCCAAAGACGCCCAAATAGGGGAAGCTCATAGCCCGGAAACACATCTGATACCAGTTATGATTAAGGCCGCATTAACGGGAAAGCCGTTTGAAGTGTTTGGCGATGATTATCCTACTCCTGATGGGTTTTGTATTCGGGACTTCATTCATGTCCTAGATATAGCGGATGCTCATATTAAAGCTCTCGAATATCTTCATGGTGGTGGGAGTTCGGTCTGCCTCAACCTTGGAAGCGAGCATGGGTATTCGGTTGTTGAGATGATAGGGGCTCTCTCTCGGATCACGGGAGAACCAGTCCCCTACCGTATTGCTTCCCGAAGAGAGGGTGATCCTGAAAGCCTTGTTGCATCCTCGAAAAAAGCATCTGAAGTTCTTCAGTGGAATGCTTCATACAGCGCTATAGATGAAATATTAAGCGATGCCCTTCGATGGCAAGAAAGCAAAAAATATTGATGACTGATTACACCAAGGAACTAGCATCTTATATCAAACGTGAAAAGCGTGTTTTAGATGCTCTAGACTTAGAAAACGTGTCCCATGTCATGAACTTTCTCGTTGATAAGGCTCGTGAAGGTGCCCGTTTTTTTGTATGCGGCAATGGGGGATCGTCGGCAACGGCAAGCCATTTTGTATGCGACTTTTCAAAGGGTATCCAAGAAGCAACCTCCATCCCTTTCAAAATGATGTGTTTGAGCGACAACACACCGATGGCTACTGCTATTTCAAACGACATCGATTACGATCACATCTTTTCGTGCCAATTGAAGCTTCTTGCGGAATCTGGCGATGTTTTGATTCTTATATCAGGCTCGGGCAACTCTCGGAACGTGTGTCTTGCTAGCGAAGAGGCGAAAGCGCTTGGTGTCTTTACTGTTGCTTTAACGGGCTACGATGGCGGAAAACTGGGGCAGATGGTCGACTATCATTTGCACGTTCCTGTAGATGATATGCAAATAGCCGAAGATATACATATGGTGCTCGATCACATGATGATGTCGGTGTTATGTAAAGAACATGGTTCTGTTGAGAAGCGAGATTTTCGAATCCTGTAGTGCTGCTGAGATCAGAGGGTTCTTGATTGATTCAAATAGTTCTTACGCATGACGCTCTTTACGGGAATAATTGAGATGAATTGAAAGGCAATATCTACTTTAAACGGGAGAAGTTGGTTTGGGACTAGAAAAAGTAAAAGTAGCGCTTGTCCATGATTGGCTAGTGGGAACGGGTGGAGGAGAAGAGGTTCTCTATGATTTCCACAGCATTTTCCCTGATGCGCCTATTTATACCCTAGTATATGATGATGAGAAAGCGCCAGCATGGACGCGCGAATGTGAAATAAGGACAACGTATCTCCAAGAAATTCCAGGCGCTAAAACACACCATAAACTTTTGCTTCCTTTGATGCCCCAAGCTTGGGAGGCACTCGATCTAACCTCTTACGATTTGGTTCTTTCCTCTTGTTCGAGCTGCTGTAAGGGTGTCATTACTTCTTCCTCGGCAAAGCATGTTTGCTATTGCCATACCCCCACGCGTTACCTGTGGGATCTTTATTATGATTATTTAAAGAGTGCCCCTCTCTATAAACAACTTGCTATGCCGTATTTTATCCACAAAGTGAGGCAATGGGATTACCTTGCTGCGCAACGAGTGGATTATTTTATGACGAACAGTCACAATGTAGCGAAGCGTATTAATAAGTATTATCGCCGAGATTCGGAGATAATATACCCTGGTATCAAAGTGAGTCCTTTATCGGTACCTTCTGAGCGAGATGATTTTTACCTTGTTGTATCAAGGTTGGTTTCGTATAAAAGAGTTGATCTTGCCGTGCGTGCTTGCACCCAGCTTGGGCGACCTCTTATTGTTGTGGGCGAAGGAGAAGAACTTCCGGCTCTTAAGGAGATTGCGGGGCCTACGGTCACATTTGCGGGATTTCTTAACGATGATGAGAAGTGGCTATTATATTCAGGTGCTAAGGCGCTTCTGTTTCCCGGGAAAGAGGATTTTGGTTTAACGCCGGTTGAGGCTATGTCGGCAGGCTGCCCCATTATCGCCTTCGGCGAAGGTGGAGCTCTGGAAACCGTCATCGATAAAAAGACGGGTTTGTTCTTTTATGAACAAACTGCAGACGCTCTCGTGCGTTGTATTGAGGAGTTTGAAAATGGACAAGCCTCTGGAACGTCGGAAATATCTTTAGAGGCGATGGTTAAACGCGCTCGTCAGTTTTCACGAGAGGCATTTCGCGAAAATATAAAATTGGCATGTGAACGCGCAATTGAATCTCCTGAGCCATAATGTTTTGTCGACGAATAATTATGATTTTTATGCACCTTAAATAGAAAAAATCTCTCATATGAAGCAGAAAGAAATGTTGTTGTGATTATTACTCAAACACCATTCCGAATGTCATTCTTTGGCGGGGGAAGCGATGTCCCGGCTCATTTTAAAAAACATGGTGGCGCAGTACTTTCGACCACGTTCGACAAGTATTGCTATGTGAACGCAAGGCATCTTCCTAGATTCTTCAGCTATTCAACCGAACTTTCTTACTCTCGCATAGAACGTGTCAGCTCTCTTGAGGATATCGAGCATCCTGTCATCAGGGAAGCTATGCGACTTCTGGATATGAGAGAAATTCGTCTTACCTATGAGGGTGATCTTCCGGCAAGAACAGGACTTGGAACATCGTCCTCGTTTGCTGTAGGAATGCTCCAGGCTTTTCATAGTCTTAAGGGTTCTTACAAAAGCCCGAAAGAATTGGCACAGGAAGCTATTCATTTAGAGAGGGAACTCTGCGATGAAGCGGGTGGCTGGCAAGATCAAATCGCTGCTGCCTTTGGCGGGTTCAATCGCATTGATTTTTCAGAAGAGGGGTTTGAGGTCTCTCCGGTGATCATATATCCAGAAAAAAAGAGAGAACTAGAAAACAATCTCCTCCTTTTTTTTACTGGCTTCACGCGAACATCTGCGGAAATCCAAAAATCGACGCGTTTCGATAAAAAGACGGAAACGCTGAATGAGATGGTGTCTCTTGTTGATGAAGCCCAGCAATTGCTGACCAACAAATCGTCCAATCTTTCGCGTTTTGGCGAACTCCTCAATTATTCATGGCAGCTAAAGCGAAGCATTGAGGAGAAGGTGTCACCCCCATATATCGACGCCATTTACGAAAAGGGTGTTTCCCATGGCGCGACAGGTGGAAAGTTGCTTGGTGCCGGAGGTGGTGGTTTCCTTTTGTTTTATGTGGAACCCGATGCTCAAGAATGCTTAAGAAACGCTCTCTCCGATCTTCTTGAGATACCTTTCAATTTTGAGGATAAGGGTTCGCGGGTAATTTTCTGTGAACCTGAAGAGTATGACCTTGGGTGACGCGGATAGCATAATGGTGTTTGATAAGCTTTTTCAGCAGTATACAAGCCTTTTGTCATGCAGGGATTCGATCTTAGCGGCGTATAACGTCCTTGTTTCTTGTTTTGAGCGAGGAGGGAAGCTTCTCGTTTGCGGGAACGGGGGATCAGCTTCCGATTCAGAACATATGGTTGGGGAGCTCATGAAAAACTTTGAGCGCCAACGTTCGCTGAGCAATGAGTTTTGCCGAGCATATAAAGACGCAAATGGGGAGCTACCGCCTGCTTATCTTGCGCCAGCGCTTCCTGCCATCTCGCTTTCTTCTCAGGTATCCCTTTTGACGGCACTTGGAAACGACTGCGGTTACGAAGCAGTTTTCGCACAGCAAGTTTTTGGATATGGGCGATCTCAAGATGCCCTTCTCTGTTTTTCCACTTCTGGTAATTCCCAGAACATCGTCGAAGCAGCAAAGGTAGCACGAGCTTTGCATATGGCCACAATTGCCATAACGGGAAGCAATGATTCTCGTTTATCAGAACTATGCAAAGTGACGATTCGAATTCCTGGGCAAGAAACTGCAGCTATTCAGGAACTCACTCTGCCTCTTTATCACACCCTTTGCCGTACTCTCGAGAATCATTTTTTTGGCAATGAGCGTGAAAAATAAACTTATACGGGAGGCAGTGGTCCTTGCGGGAGGCAAGGGAACACGGCTTCGAAATGCCATAGCGAGTGATCTGCCAAAGCCAATGGCGGAAGTAGCAGGGAAGCCTTTTCTCGTTTATTTACTCAATCGACTATCAGACCAGCGTATACGGCATGTGATTTTGGCGGTTGGTTATAAGGCTGCTGCTATAGAGAAGTACTTTGGTGTGTCTTATCGGGGCATGCATATTACATATAGTAGAGAAGATAGCCCTTTAGGAACAGGAGGTGCCTTGAAACGGGCGCTTTCTTTTTGCCGTGACGAATGGGTGCTTGCACTTAATGGCGATAGCTATTGTGATTTCAATTCAGATGTACTGCTGACATGCAAGAACCGAGTTATTGCCATCAATCCTTTAGTGTCATGCATTGTCGGATGTGTTCTTCATAAGGATGCAGACCGCTATGGAGGAGTTAGTTTCGATGCTGAAGGAAAGATTAAATCTTTTATCGAAAAAGGCGAAAGCTGTTCTCAAATGATAAGTTCCGGAGTTTATCTTATCAAGAAAGACGCCTTTGCAAATTATCCGAAAGCTTTTTCAATTGAATACGACTTTTTCGAGAGGATGGCGTCAGAAGGCAGAATTTATGGATGCGTTTTTGAGGGACGATTTATTGATATCGGAACTCCCGAAAGCTATAAATCTGCCCATGAGATCTTACGAGATATATGTCTACCAGCACGTATAGCTTTTTTTGACTGGGACGGAACCATTAACGTCGATATAGGGCATTTGCATGATTCAAAAGATCTTGTTCTTATTCCGGAAGCGGTTGATCTTATAAGAAATTACAACCGCAAGGGGTATAAGGTGGTAGTAGTAACAAATCAGGCAGGTATAGCAAAAGGTTTATATACAGAGACTGATATGCATATACTTCACGACGTTATGGATGAAGCTCTTGCCGATGAAGATGCATATATTGATGCTTATTACTTTTGCCCTCATCATCCTGACTTTACGGGAGAATGTTCCTGTCGAAAACCAGAGCCAGGCATGCTTTTGAAAGCTCTATCTGAGTTCGAGGCTGATCCCAGTTCTTGTATCATGCATGGAGACAAACCAAAAGATGCTGAAGCAGCGAAAAGAGCCGGGGTGCCGTTTGCGAGAGTGGGTGAATAGGGTATCTCGTGTTTTTATCATAGGGTCTAATGGTTATATAGGTAAAAGCCTCACAAGATCATTCGCAGATGCTCATTACGAAGTAGTGGGTTTGGATCGTTGTTCTTCAGATCTAGCTATTGAGCTAACGAGTCCTGAAGCTTTCGACTACCAGCTCCTTGATCCATCTGATTATGCAATATTTACAGCAGCGATTTCGAGTCCTGACGCTTGCCTAAATGATTATAATCATGCATGGGCAGTTAATGTAACTGGTACGGTTTATTGCATTGAGCGCATGCTCAAGCAGGGTGTTCGAGTACTCTTTTTTTCAAGTGATGCGGTCTATAGTTCTCAAGGTGCATCTGTATACAATGAAAACAGCCCTACTGATCCCCAATTTGCTTATGGGAAAATGAAAGCTGCAGTTGAGAATCACTTTTTAGGAGAGAAAGACTTCAAAGCTCTACGGCTCTCTTATGTAGCTTCACCGCAAGATAAACTTACCTCGTACCTTTTGTCTTGTATCCAATCAGGGCAAGAGGCAAGAATTTATCACCCCTATTACAGAAACGTAGTTTGTCTTAGCGATGTTATTAAGATCGTGATTTGGCTTGAGAAAAATTGGAACAGTTTTGACTCACAGTTTTTGAATTGCGCAGGCACTGAGCTAGTGAGCAAGGTGCGTATGGCGGATGAAATCTCAAGATGGGTTTCTGAGATAAGTTATTCAATCGAATTTCCGGGATCCGTATTTTATATGGGCCGACCTGCGATAACACAAATGGAGAGCATATATCTCTATAATCTCGGAATTATCCGGACGCGTTCCTTTTCAGAGGCGTATAGGCAAGAACTTGAAGGAATACAATTATGACGAAAGCTTTGATTACCGGAATAACGGGAATGGTGGGAAGCCATTTAAGCGATTATCTTCTCGAAAATACTGACTGGGATATCTATGGCGTTTGTCGTTGGCGTAGCCCTCTTGAGAATGTCGAACATCTCCTTGACCGAGCAAACCGAAATGATAGGGTATATTTTCGATATGCTGACGTTAATGATGAGATATCTCTGATTCATGTTATTGATGAAGTTATGCCGGATTATGTGTTCCATTTGGCGGCTCAAAGTTATCCTTTGACGAGCTTTACGACCCCTCTTGATACTTTGAATACGAATATTCTTGGAACAGCACGTTTATTAGAGGCTTTGCGCAATGCAATCGACCGTGTTCCATCTTATCGTCCCGTAGTTCATATCTGTGCCTCTTCTGAAGTATTCGGTAAGATACCGCCCGAGAAAAAGCCAGAGAGCGGAATACATGAAGAGTGTTCGTTTCATCCTGCATCACCTTATGCGATTTCAAAAGTTGGAACCGACCTTTTGGGGCGTTTCTATGCGGAGGCTTACGGCATGTGCGTCATGACAACTCGTATGTTTACGCATACTGGTCCAAGAAGAGGGGATGTCTTTCACGAGTCAACATTTGCGAAGCAAATTGCACTTGCCGAGGCTGGTAAGATTGAGCCAGTCATTCAGGTAGGTAATTTAAAATCACTTCGTACATATGCCGATGTACGCGATGCGGTACACGCATATTATATGCTGGTAACGAAAGATCCTGTGCCGGGAGAATACTACAACATTGGTGGTACGTATACTTGCGAAGTTGGGGATACGCTCAATACGCTGATTTCGCTCTCACCGTTAAAAAATAAGTTACGTGTTGAAGTCGATCCAGCGCGGCTGAGGCCGATCGACGCAGACCTTCAGATTCCAGATTGCTCAAAGTTTAAAGCTCATACTGGTTGGGAACCTAGGATCCCCTTTGAGCAGACCATGGAAGATCTTCTTTCGTGGTGGCGAAGAAAAGTTGCTGGGGGGGGCGCTTCCTTACCAGATAGCATCAGCTTGGGATCGTAGGCGAGCCGCATGACGAAAAAAAGATATGCCATCAATGGAAAGTTCTTAACTCAGCGCTTAACCGGAGTGCAACGCTACGCCAAAGAACTTGTTTTGGCACTTGATCGCATTGTCCCGCAAGGAATGTTTATGCTTGCTTGTCCTCACGATAAGATCCTAAATGATCTTAGCCTAAAAAACATTGAAATTATTGCTTTAGGTACAAAGACTGGTGTGATGTGGGAGCAAACGGAATTTCCATCGTATGCAAAGAGAGTGAATAGAACGCCGTTAAACCTCTGCAACGCGGCACCTCTTTCGTATCCAGGCGTGGTGTGCGTCCATGACCTACTTTTCCGCAACTTTGCAGAAGCGTACTCTTCCTTTTATAAGCTTTGGTATCGGACGCTTTTTAGACGGTATGAGCAAAAGGGAGAAAAATTCTTTGCCACGTCTTACTTTACCGTGTCGGAAGTTAAAAAAATTTACCCCAAAATCGCAGACAAGATGACGGTTGTTGCCCCCGGGTGGCAACATATGACGGAAATCAATGTAGCTGATGTGTCTTCGCTCGTATCATTAGGGCTTCAAGAAAAAGGTTTTTTACTCGCAGTTGCCTCGCGGGCAAAGTATAAAAATTTCTCATGGATAACGAAGCTTGCTCAATATAATCCTGAAGAAATCTTTGTTTTTGCTGGTGATGTAAACGGGAGGGTTTATAAAGATGATGCGACCACGCTTCTGCCGAATGTGATTGAGCTTGGTTATGTAAGCGATGCAATCCTAGCTCTCCTCATGAAGAGCTGCAAAGCTTTTTTATTCCCTTCATTATACGAGGGTTTTGGGATGCCACCTTTGGAAGCACTCTCTTTAGGTGCAAGAATTGTCATATCGGATATTCCGGTGTTCCGCGAAGTTTACGGGGACTCTGCGATTTATATAAATCCCGAAGACCCAAATATTCGCATCAAAACCTTATTATCTGAAACGCACGAAGAAACGGCCAATAATATTCTGCAGAAATATTCATGGAAATCTTCAGCAATTAATCTCCTTGAATATTTATCCGAATGAATAGAGCATTTGTCTATAATTGAATGAATAAGAGCATGGCTCAGAAAAAAATAAAAAATAGAAATAATAGCTTAGAGCTCATGGTATGTTTTATCGCAGTTTTCTTTTCGTCTATCGTTGGCTCAAGTATTGATTTAGAAGCAATGACCGATGGATTGCTTAAAATCGATAGTATTTCATTAAACACTATAGCCCCCATCCCTCTGCTTCTTTATCTTCTGTTTACCATGAAAAGGATCTCCATCCCGGTCAAAACTCCATATTTCTGGTTTTTATTAATTTGCTTGCTTTCTTCAATCTTGGCCTTAACGCGAACATTTCTTCCGAATGAATATCTTCAAACAAATATATATACTGCAATACAAATTGCAGTATTAGCGCTACCTTTATGTATATTGCTATATTCCAGAAACAGAGTAGTTGATAGTCTAAAGCTTTCTCTCAAGTACACGTGTCGAATACAGGCGTTATGGGCAATCGCGCAATATATTTTATGGACTATTTTTAACTTCAATCTGACTGAAGTTTTTCTGGGGGATTTTCTAGGAGGATTGGGACAGGAGGAATGGACTAATCTATCTGGTACCCAAATAGGAAATGCCTTTCGATTAACTGGTCTGAACCACGAAGGTGCTTTTCTTGGATTTTTATTGATAATAGGATTTGCTATTGATGAGAGCAATTACTTTAGAGGAATTTATTTTTTGTGCGCAGCTCTTTCAACACAACGTGCCACTATTCTCGGTTTTGCAGCACTTTTCCTTGCCTTTATAATAATTGGACTCTTCGACAATAAGAGAAGTGGCAGTTCTGTTATTACAAAAACAACAATAGCTACTATTACTATTAAAATAATAGTAATAGTAGCTATTGTTGTTTTATTAATAAACATTCCTGCAATTCAGGAGACTTTGTTAAAATTCCTATACAGATTCAATTTATTCAATAACCAAGGCTCTATGCTCATTTTAACGGATGATATAGGAACGGCAAGGCACTTGTTGCTTATCCCGGAAACATTTATTCAGCTTACTTCGCTTACACCAGATATATCGGTGCTTGGAGTTGGTTTTAAATCCTCAGGCGTTATTTTTACAAGCTATCACAATGCGATTGAAGAGTATTTAGGAAATGAGTTTCTTGGGAGGGTGTGGACAATTGAATCAGACTTCGCGTCGGTTTTTGCTGGGGTGGGGATTGCTGGGGGGATTTGTTACCTTGTTATGTACTGGAGTTATTTCAGAAAATACTCCGGTTGGATGAGAGCGCTAATCGTTTCCCTTTTTTGCTTCGGCTTTGCCTACAACTTCTCACAACTTGTCATTTTTCAAATTATCTATGCGATATTTTCAAGCGAAACAGGAAGTGCTAAGATTTCCAATCATAAAAAAGTATCTCTTATGACTACCAGAAAAGCTACAGAGAATATGGTTCGAAATAAAAATAGAAAACACGAATCTTTCAGCTTATGATTTATTCGGGAGCAAAAATGAACCAAAATAAGGTAGTTGTTTCTATATGTTGTCTGGCTTACAATCATGAAGAATATATTGCGGAAGCCTT
Organism: uncultured Eggerthellaceae bacterium; assembly: GCA_947626195.1. Lineage (GTDB taxonomy): Bacteria > Actinomycetota > Coriobacteriia > Coriobacteriales > Eggerthellaceae > CANQRF01. The sequence goes on along the minus strand of CANQRF010000007.1, from coordinate 16,708 downwards.
AGAAAGCTTAGTGGGACAAAGGACAGATTTCCCTTTTGAAATAATATGCAATGACGATGCATCAACTGATAGCACATCAAGCATAATTGAGGAATATGCAAATAGATATCCAGCTATTATTAAACCGATATTTCAGGAAAGAAACCAAAGAAAAAACGGCGGTGATATTATCTGGGATTATTTTTATCCAACGGCGCAAGGAAAATATATCGCCTATTGCGACGGTGATGACTATTGGATAACGGAAGATAGGCTTCAAAAACAAGTGGACTTTTTGGAGAGCAATCGAGACTATTCTCTTTGCTTGACAAACTACTATTACTTATTTGGCAATAAGATGAAGCTTGCTAAAACAAATTTGCCTAGCGGCGATGTCCCCCCAGAAAAGATTATGATGTGGGAAAATTGCCCGCCACAATTGAATACGTGTTTGTTTCGGAAGTCCGATGCCGCGAATCGGCCTGACTTGTTCAAGAAGATTGGTGGCGGGGATGGATCCATGTTGTCAATCTCCGATCTTCCGCTTTTTATTTATCTGTCTTTGATTGGGAAAGTCTATTTCTCTCCAGAACCTACTTCGGTTTGGAGACGACATGGCGCTGCATGGGGATACAGTGGTACCGCCGCGGAAAGAGCTCAATATCGAAGAGACGAGGCTAAGTTTTATGAGAAATTAAATCAGTATACGGATTACAAATATGATGATGTTATCATAGCCAAGATAAATGCATGCAATGTACTCGCTGCTGCTTGTCTCGGCGATTATAAGACCGCTGCAAAATTGCAAAAAAATAGTACGGTAGGAATCTCTGAGAAACGTAAACTTGTCAATTCTTTTGGCGCGTATTTTCCAAATGCTGCGCGGTTTGTTGAAAGAATAAAGATAAAACATGAGATTAATTAAAGGAAATAATACCTCATAAGTTATTTAATATCGGCCGATATAAACGAAAAGAGATTTACGAGCCATGATAAATGTGTTTCAACCATCACTTGGAAATGAAGAGTTATCTCGCATAAAGGATGTTTTTGAATCTAACTGGTTGGGGAAGGGAAAGCTCGTCGATGAGTTCGAGTCGCGATTTGCGGCATATATAGGATCAGAACAATCAAAAGTACTTGCTACGAATTGTTGCAGTGAAGGGCTCTTTTCCTCTATGCATTTATGCAAAATAGGGGAGAACGATGAAGTGATTTTGCCTACGATCAGTTTTGTTGGAGCCGGAAACGCTGTGTGTGCATGTGGCGCGAAGCTAGTTCTTTGCGATGTCGACAGAAGAACATTAAATGCTTCAGCCGCTGATATAGAAAAAGTAATAACTCCGAAGAGCAAGGCGATTTTACTTCACCATTACGGTGGAATACCGTGTGATATGGATCCCATTATGGATTTAGCTCAAACATATAACTTGAAGATCATTGAGGATTGCGCGCCAGGAGTATGCTCTACGTATAAAGGGAGATCTATAGGAACCTTTGGTGATATGGGCATGTGGTCGTTTGACGCAATGAAGATATTGGTTTGCGGCGATGGCGCAATTCTCCATTTTCGTGATAAGGAGCTGCGTGAAAAAGCGGAAAAGTGGTTGTATTTTGGGCTCGAAACGAAAAGCGGTTATGAAAATAGTGTTGCGCAGAAGTGGTGGGAGTTCGATATTTCGAGTTTCGGACACCGTGCCATAATGAATGACATAACCGCAGCCATGGCACTTGAACAACTAGCCAAACTAGACGATTTTATGGCTCGGCGCGCCTATGTTCATAGATTGTATGATCAAGAATTAGCCGATGTTGCCTGGTTAAAGCTTCCGGAGCCCCTGCCGAAAGACTGCACCACTTCTTATTATTTCTACCATATTCAAGTCTTAAACGGTAAGCGTGACGCATTGGCTCGGTTCCTTCGCGAAAGAGATATATATACCACCTATCGATATTTTCCTCTTCATCGCGTTTCGGGTTATAGAATTTCGGGAAGTTTTCCGAATGCCGATTGGGCAGCAGATAACACACTTTGTATTCCGATCCATCAAAGCCTTGGACAGGAAGATTTAGATCTCATCGTTTCGACAATTCGTGAGTTCGGCGAAATATATTGTTAATGTCTTTGCTTTAAGCTAAGAGATATGGAGATGCGATGGTACTTGTATTGTATGGCGCAGGTGGAATTGGGGCTGATGTGTTGGAGATAGCACGTCATGCTAATGCCAGATCGCATATCTTTGATGATATCGTGTTCGCGATGGATAACCCTGATAAGCAATATTATTGTAAAATCAAAGTTCTTGATATTGAGGATGTTTTTAAGAATTATTCTATTGAAAGCACTCAATTTTCTATTTGCATCGGAGAGCCAGTCCATAGAGCCCGCATGTGGGAGCGTGTCAAGTCTAAAGGATACAAAGTCGCAACGCTTGTTCATCCTGAGGTGGACGTCCCGGAAACTACAACTATAGGCGAGGGGTGCCAGATATATAGAGGGTGCTATATTGGCTCTAATGCTGAAATCGGTGATAATACTGTTTTGATACTGGCTGCAATAGGTCACGACAACATAGTTGGTAAACATTGTGTTTTAGCCTCTCGGTCAACTCTAACAGGGAAATGCAGTATGGGAGACGAATCGTTTCTCGGAGCTGGGTCGATTGTGATCCAGGGTGTCTCAATTGGAAAAAGATCGGTAGTGGGTATGGCCAGTGCTGTTTTCAAGGATATCCCCGATGATGTCATAGCTTTAGGTAATCCCGCAAGGGTTATCAGGCGTAATGAAGATAGGAATATATTCAAATAAAGCTATTGCGTAATGCGTTTTGAGAAGGAAACGCATCTCGTCTTTTGCCTATCAGATGTTGAAAAGAACAATTGCATGAGGATAGCAGGAAATTGAGAGCTATGAAGGGAATTATTCTTGCAGGTGGCCTTGGTACGAGACTTTATCCTTCGACTAAAGCTGTATCAAAGCAGCTTCTGCCAATATACGATAAACCTTTGATATATTATCCGCTCTCTGTTCTTATGCTGGCTGGCATCAGGGAGATTCTGATTATTTCGACGCCGGAAGATCTACCCTCCTACAATAAACTTCTGGGGGACGGTGGGGGGATTGGAATCAGCATACGCTACGAAGCTCAGTTAAGGCCGGGAGGTCTTGCGCAAGCGTTTACGATTGGGGAAGATTTTATTGATGGCAGTACAGTAGCGCTCTGTCTTGGCGATAATTTATTTCATGGGCAGAGTCTTACTAACATGCTTGAGAATGCAAAGCTCTCCATTGAGCAAGAAGGCGGTGCCGCAATTTTCGGTTATCCTGTTGCTGATCCTAAGCCTTTTGGTGTTGTAGAGTTTGATGATGACGATAGCGTTCTCAGCATCGAAGAAAAGCCGCAAGTTCCGAAATCGAATTACGCTATAACCGGTCTTTATTTCTATGACTCGGAGGTATGCAGCATAGCAAAAAGCATTGCGCCATCGGAGCGCGGCGAGCTTGAAATAACGTCAGTGAATCAAGTCTATCTCGATAAAGGCCGTCTTAAACTCTATCGTTTTGGAAGAGGGACGGCGTGGCTTGATACTGGGACACCGGAAGGAATGCTAAAAGCTGCGGAATATGTGGAAGCAATTCAGTCAAGACAAGGGTATTACATTGCATGTATCGAAGAAGTCGCATATCGTCGAGGTTTTATAAGCAGAAAAGATTTAATTAGTATTTCTCAAAAGCTTGAAGGTACTAACTACGGTAAGTATCTTCTTTCAATTGCCAAGGAGGCATAACGTGCCGAAAGGTTGCGAAACTCGTACCTATCTAGTAACTGGCGGAGCTGGTTTTATTGGTTCAAATTTTATTCATCATATCTTGGATTCCCGCGAAAACGTTACTGTCGTAAATATAGATACGCTCACTTATGCTGGCAATCTTGATAACCTAAGGGATATAGAAACAGACGAAAGATATTTTTTTAGAAGGATTGATATACGGGATAGGCAAGCTGTCGAAGGGGTATTTAGAGAATTTAATCCAGATTATGTGGTGAATTTTGCAGCTGAATCTCATGTTGACAGATCAATAAATGACCCCTTTGTTTTTGCAAGCACAAACATTGGCGGTACCGTCAATGTTCTTACCTGTGCCTTGATGGCATGGGGAGCAAATGCAATCCAGTCTGGTAAGCGCTTCTTGCAAATATCTACTGATGAAGTATATGGCAGTCTTGAGCTGAACTCCAATAATCTCTTCAATGAAGAGACGCCTATTTCTCCACGCTCGCCCTATTCTGCATCGAAAGCTTCGGCAGATGTAATGGTTAAGGCATTCTACGAGACCTACAAACTGCCCGTTCTTATAACTCGATGTTCAAATAATTACGGTTCTTTCCAGTTTCCCGAGAAATTGATTCCCTTGTGTATTGCAAGGGCAGTTGCTCATGAGGAAATACCAGTGTATGGCACTGGGGAGAATATCAGGGATTGGTTGCATGTGTCTGACCATTGTCGTGCCATTGATTTAGTTCTCGAAAACGGTACTATTAGCCAAATCTACAATATTGGTGGAAACAACGAAGTGTGCAACCTGAGTCTAGTTAAGAAAATCATTGCGTTGTGTGAGGAAATCACTGGCGATTCTTCTATAAACGAAAGACTTATAACGTTTGTTGAAGACAGGAAGGGGCATGATCTGCGTTACGGGATATGCGCAGATAAGATTAGGAGTGAACTCGGATGGTGCCCTCAAGTTTCTTTTGATCATGGATTAGCTAATACGGTATCCTGGTATATCAATAATCAAGAGTGGGTGCAACGTATCAGGACTGGTGAGTATCAACATTCAATTAAGTCCAGCACGGATCAGATGAATCGAGTTTGATATGAAAGACGAAAACAAGAAAATTTCAGGCAACTTCACGTTCTCTCAAACATCTATTTCGGGAGTTCTCTTAGTCGAGTCAAGATCATATCCCGATGAGCGGGGATGGTTTATGGAGACATACAAGCGATCTGATTTCGAGGTTGGGGGAATAGGATGCACATTCGTTCAAGACAATCATTCCCGATCTTCAAAAGGCGTTCTTCGTGGTTTGCACTACCAAAAAAAGCATCCTCAGGCAAAACTTGTGCGTGTAATCTATGGGGAAATATTTGATGTTTGCGTTGATCTTCGCGAGGATAGTCCTACGTTTGGAAAATGGGTGTCTGCGGTGCTTACGGCGGACAATCATCGCCAGATGTTTATTCCGCGAGGATTCGCCCATGGTTTTCTTACGCTCTCGGATTTTGCAGAGATTATTTATAAGTGTGATGACGAGTACCATCCAGGTGATGAAGCGGGGATCATGTGGAATGATTGTGCAATTGGCATCAAATGGCCCCCAGTAGATGGATGTACCTCACACGATCCATCAGCAATTATTCTTTCAAGTAAGGATCGTAATAACCCGCCCTTGAACTCATTGTTTATCTCTTTCTGACAACAAGCTCTTTATGAGTTCAAAGATTTTAGAAATAATCTACAAGGAGATAGATTTTGAATTACTCGCTATTACTTCAAAAGAAAATAATTTGTTCTGCGGAAACGCCGTTTCAGGTATTCTGTTTATCAGTTATCTTTTCATCTATGGATAAGTCATTTTTTAAACAACTTGATTTGGTTGTATATGAGCAGTTTGTCGGTCTAAATGATCTTATTGAGATATTAGAATTGGGTAAATTGTTTGATAATATTTATGTTATTAAACATGAAGATTTTGATAATACGAGAAAGAATCTCAGATACTTATGTAATCAAAAGTTTAATATTGCTCAGATGCGAGAGGTTTTTTTTAAGCAGTTTTCTTTCTTCGATTATAAATTGTATGACGTATTATTTTGCGCAACCCCTTCGTGCATTACTCACGATATAAAAAATTATTGCGTACCTGGAGGTTTTACTGTTTTTTACGATGATGGAACCGGATCACATAATGGCTCTGGTAGACATATGAAGACTTTTGTCGATAAAGTTTACAATTCATCTACTACGCAAAATGATAAAAACATCATTAATAAAATCGAAGATTGGCTCGTTCGCCTTTTTTTTAAAAAAGAACTGCTATATAACGTCGCAGAGATCTGGCTTTTCAATCCATCGAAGTTAGATCGTGAAATTTATTTAGATGGAATTGTCCAGTCAATTGATTTTGAGAATTCAAGTTTATACAAAACAATAAAGCATAAGGCACTGGATGATGAGGAATTTGGGAAATATTGGTTTCTGTCTCTTACAACTGCAAGCAACTCTAACGAGTTAAATCGCGAAAAAGAGATTCTTAAAACAATAACTACTTATATTAATACGACGATAAATGTACGCCTTCATCCTGGGCGTTCTAATGATTTTGGAGATCGCATTGAATTCAATGTAAAGGATTCGAAGATTCTGTGGGAGCTGATGTCATTAAAAGGAGTTATTAATAATGATTCGGTTTTGATAGGGCACTGCTCTACGGCACAAATTACTCCGAAATTGATTTTCGATTTAGAACCAACTCTAGTTTTTCTTTATAAGTTGTATTCAGTAGATAACGATCAATTGAGGCGTGCCAATCGAACAGTTGAAGATATTAAGAGTAGATATATAAATAAGAGTAAGATATATGTTCCAGAAAACGAAGCACAGCTTATAGATAGCCTGATGAAAATTTCGTAGCAATTGCATTAAGAACATACTAATGCAAAAAAAAGTGTCTCTTATAAATTCTCTATCATGGTCATTTGCTGAGCAAATGTTGGCGAAGCTTGTCTCTCTCGTGGTTCAGCTTGTCCTTGTCCGAATCCTAGATCCAGAAGTGTTTGGGGTATTAGCTATATTGCTTGTGGTTATGCAATTTGCCGATATACTCTCTCAGGGAGGACTAGGGCTAGCAATAATTCAAAGAAGCAATGTTTCCAGCAAGGATTTCAGTACTGCTTTTTGGCTTTGTGGGGCACTTGGATTAGTTTTGTATATCATCGCTTTTTTTGGTGCGCCTCTTTTAGCAGATTTCTATGATCGGCCAGGATTGACTGAGCAAATACGTGTAATTTCAATATGTGTTGTTATAAACTCGCTTAATTCGGTTCAGCGCTCTTACATGCAAAGAGAGATGCGATTTAAAGCTCTAAGTATAGTTAACACTACGGGAGCGATACTTTCTGGTATAGTTAGTATTATCTTGGCGTTAAATGGATTCGGTATTTGGAGCCTCATCGCCCAGGTTTGCATCCAGGCGGTGGTAGCTTTTGTCCTCCTTATCATAGTTGTGCCTATTAAACCGGTTCCTAGTTTTAGCATTAAAGTAGCAAGGTCCCTGTTTTCTTATGGATGGAAAATGTCCGCTGCTGGCATTATCAATACGTTTTATTATGGTGCTGTAGATCTTATAGTAGGAAAAACATGCACAATAGATGATCTGGGATATTATTCACAAGGTAGAAAATGGCCCGTTACTGCTACATCTATCTTAAGTAATTCTATAGCCAATGTGTTATTTCCGGCCTTTTCTCTGACCAAGGACAACATGGGAGAATTTCGTAGAATAATGCATAAATCTCTCGTCGTGAGCTCTTTTGTCGTCGTGCCATTTTCGTTTTTGTTATTTACTTCTGCCCCTGCCCTCATTTCGTTTTTCTTTACCGACAAGTGGCTGAAGAGTGTATGGGTGTTTCAAATGTTTAGCCTTTCGGGGTCTTTGGGAATGATGAGAGTAGTTAACTTGCGTGCATACATGGCTATCGGTAAAAGCGATCTTTACTTAAAGCTTCATGCTATGGAAGCAGGTGTTGGAAGCATTTTTGTGCTCATCGTCTGTCTCACAACTCATAACATTAATTATGCGGCAACGATGTATTGCTTTATTAACTTGTTATTTAGCTTGTGCTTTTTATTGCCTGCGAAAAGGCACCTCGGTTACTCTGCACGAAATCAAATTAAAGAAATTGCGCCTGCGCTCTATCTCTCGATACTCGCATCATTATTGTGTTGTCCTATTTCTTATTTCAAGCTACCTGCCATAGTAACTTTGGTTCTCCAGGGCAGCCTCTTCTGTATAGTTTATCTATTAGGTTCAAAGATAATATCGTACGAGGGAATAATATTATTTGGCAGTATCATTAAAAAACAAACACATCGGATCGATCGCGATCGTCAGAAATGACAGTGATGATTCATACTTGAATTTTTCTAAGTCATTTTAGAATCCCCATTCGCACTTTCGCTTCCAATAGGATTAGGGGGGGGTGGGGCATGCATTCCGAAATCGATTTGAGGCCTGAAAATAGAGAAAAGGAGTTATTTAATGCTTGACGGTAAAACAATACTTATAACGGGTGGAACTGGGTCTTTTGGTAATGCTTTTGTTAAACATGTCCTCGGGAGTTATAAACCACGTAAGCTCATCATTTATTCAAGAGATGAGTTCAAACAGTTTGAAATGAAGAATCGTTTTATTGATTACTCTGAAAAAACCGGTTGCGACTATATATCAAAGCTAAGATTTTTCATTGGTGATGTCAGAGACAAGCAAAGGCTTCAACGTGCTTTAGGGGAAGTGGATTTTGTCGTACATGCAGCAGCGCTTAAGCAAGTCCCCGCGTGCGAGTACAATCCCATGGAGGCTATAAAAACAAATATCGGGGGTGCGATGAATGTAATTGATGCTGCTCTTGATAGTGGAGTCAAGAAGGTGGTTGCTCTGTCAACCGACAAAGCAGTAAACCCGATAAACCTATATGGAGCGACTAAGCTTGCTAGTGATAAACTCTTTATATCGGCAAATGCCTACTCAGGACAATGCGGGACTATCTTTTCTTTAGTTCGCTACGGAAATGTGGCAGGTTCACGTGGCTCTGTAATCCCTTTTTTCAGAAAACTCATTGATGAGGGTGCTCAAAAACTGCCTATTACTGATTTTAGTATGTCCCGATTTTGGATTTCCCTTGACCAAGGCGTCGATCTTGTTCTCAAGGCTTTGAATGAAGCTAAAGGAGGTGAAACATTTATATCAAAGATTCCCTCCTTTATGGTTACAGATCTTGCCAGAGCAATGGCGCCGGATCTTGAGCAGGTTGAAGTAGGGATTCGCGAAGGAGAAAAGTTGTCTGAATGTATGGTGTCAGCTGCAGACTGTTCGACAACATTCGAGTATAAAGACCATTTTATTGTATACCCTCGTATGGAGTGGTATGACCTTAATCCGTTATACACAGCAAATGGGATTAAAGTTTCCGAAGGATTTGTCTATGATTCTGCTACTAATACCCAATGGCTTTCAGTCGACGAGCTGGCAGATCTCCTTATCACTATAGAAAACCATTGACAAAGAGCTTGAGTTTATCGAGTCCAATTTTAATAAAGCTCTTTTAATTAGAAGAGTCAAAACAAACAGTATTCGTTGCATGGTAATATACCGTATCGCTAGTCATGGAAATTAAGAAGGGTTAAAGCTTATAATAATGAATGCGAAAGACAATAAACTGTTGGCTGTTATTACGGCTCGCGGTGGTAGTAAGCGAATTCCAAGGAAAAATATTAAAGAATTTTGCGGTCGGCCTATTATTGTCTATTCAATCAAAGCAGCGTTAGAATCCGAACTCTTCAAAGAAGTAATGGTTTCTACAGACGATCCAGAAATAGCTGAAATTGCTTTAAAATATGGTGCCAATGTTCCATTTTTGCGGTCAGCAAAGACTGCAAATGACAGCGCTGCTACCCATGAAGTGTTGCTGGAAGTACTCAATGAATATAAAAAAATCGGTGAAGAGTATGAGACGATTTGCTGTCTTTATCCAACGGCTCCGTTTATTACTGCAAAAAAACTTGTAGATGCTTTTTGTGTTATGCAGGAAAAACAACGCACAGGCCGTATATCCAGTTGTTGCCTTTTCGTTCCCCCCAGCGTGCTGTTGCTGTGAAAGACGGTTTTGCGTATTTTATTCATCCAGAGTATCAATTCACCCGATCTCAAGATTTAGAAACACTGTATCACGATTGCGGGCAGTTTTATTTTTTAAATGTTGAATCATTTCTCACTCAAAAAAAGCTCATTTTGGATCGCAAGATCTCTATTATTGTAAACGAATTAGAGGCTCAAGACATTGATAGTATCGATGATTGGAAGATTGCTGAAATTAAGTATCGCTATACAATGGGAGAGATATGAAGCTTTATATAACTGGCATGGCTGGGATGTTAGGTTCGGCCATCTACGCGACTTTGAAGAACAAAGCTGATCTTCACGGTTTAGATATATATCGAAGTCAAAACTTAAATATGCCATGCAATGCCATTTCGCTACTTGATTATGAAAGCGTAAAAAAAGATATAAAAGAACATAACCCCGACATAGTAATACATACTGCTGCATTAGTTAATGTGGATGTATGCGAAAGAGAACCTGAGAAAGCGTTTTTGCTCAATAGCTCTGCAACAAAGAATCTGGTAGACATTTGTGCATCTAACGATATTAAAATGGTGTATATATCCACCGATGCTGTGTTTGACGGACTTGATATAAGTTTATATAGAGAAGATGACAAAGTAAATCCTATAAACGTGTATGGGCAGACTAAACTTGCAGGTGAGCAATATGTTTTGACCCAAGAGAACAATTTGATTTTAAGAACCAACATTTTTGGTACAAATATCCAAAATAAACAGAGTTTTGGCGAGTGGGTCTATCGTTCGCTTCTAGAAGACAAAACGTTAAAGATGTTCAAAGATGTTGATTTCTCTCCTATTCTAACAAACGAGCTAGCAGAGTTAATTTTTCGAGCTTGCCAAAATGATCTCAAGGGAATTTATCATGCATGCGGTACGGGCTGCATAACAAAATACGAGTTTGGCCTTCGTTTAAAAGATATATTTGGGATACAAAAAGGCAATATTGTTGGGATTTCCTGCGATGAAGCTGGACTTTATGCTAAACGAGCTCATCATATGGGAATGTCGAATCAGAAATTAAGCGATGCGTTAGGTGTCAAGATTAGCTCACCCGAACAATCAATTATTAGATTTCAAAAAATCGTGGGAGAAAGGAAACAGTATGAAAATGAGAATGGGTAAAACCACGCTGACTGAATTTTCGCGTCCCTATTTTATTGCTGATATCGCAGCTAACCATGATGGAGACCTGGATAGAGCACTTAGGCTGATCGAGCTAGCAGGAGAAGCAGGAGCAGATGCTGTCAAGTTTCAAAACTTCCGAGCGGAGACTATAGTTAGTAAAAATGGATTTCTTTCGCTTGGTAAGAACCTTGCCCATCAAGCTGATTGGGATAAGACCGTGTATGAAGTATACCAAGATGCATCTTTGAATGAAGGATGGACGGCAGCCCTCAAAGAGAAATGCGACGAAGTGGGGATCGATTACTTGACGACTCCTTATAACTTACCTGTTGTTGATATCGTAGATCCTTATGTCTGTGCCTATAAGATCGGTTCTGGTGATATTACTTGGCCAGAAATGCTAAGAAAAGTTTCTTCGAAAAACAAGCCAATTTTACTTGCCACCGGAGCATCTAACCTAGAAGAAGTGCGTAGGGCTGTTGACCTAATAAAAAACAACAGGGGCTTTGATAACGGATTCGTGCTTATGCAATGCAATACAAACTACACGGCATCTCCCGAAAACTATCGCTATATCAACCTTAACGTTTTAAAAGCTTATCGTATTTCTTTCCCGGATTGCATTTTAGGCTTGTCAGATCATACATTTGGGCATGCCACCGTCTTGGGGGCTATAGCATTAGGGGCGGTGGTGATAGAAAAACACTTTACCGATAATAATAATCGTGTAGGGCCTGATCATAAGTTTTCAATGAACCCTTCAACTTGGCGCGAAATGGTAGAAGAAGCTAATAAACTCTACGATGCACTTGGGGATGGCATAAAAAAGATCGAAGACAACGAAAAAGAATCAGCGATAGTTCAAAGAAGATCATTGTTTTTTAAAAAAACTATGGTAAAAGGAGAAATAATAAAACACGAAGATTTGATTTCGTTGCGTCCGATCCATGAAGACGGTTTAGAGCCGTGGGCTATTGATCAAGTCGTAGGCAGAAAGCTCAATAAAGATAAACAAAAAGACACTTACCTTCGACTTGAGGATCTCGTAGATGCATAAACCAAAATTCATTATTTACGCCGAAGGCGGGAGCAAAACCTATTTAGGTCATATAATGCGTTGCCTTACTCTAGCTGGAGCGCTTCGAGAGCAAGATGTCGAAGTGGTCTTTGCAACTTCCTCGTCTGATGCCCAAACGCTTTTGGCATACCAAGGCTTCAGGAGCATCTTGTTGAAAGAACTAAATTATGAAAAACTATCTGATATAGCAACAAATATTGGAGCCTCGGGGATTTGTGTAGATCGGTTTGGTTTTACAGTTGCGCAGCATCAGCTTCTTGTGGACAATGTTGGCTTTTTGGTCCAGATCGATGATTTTTGTTATGATGGACCTGCGCAACTTGTTATCAATGCTACTCTCGATGAAAAACCTTCCAATAGAGGGGGACGATGGCTTTGTGGCGGTGAATACGCGCTTATTCGGCCTCAGTTTTCTAGTGGTCAAAAAAGAATTGCCGACAGACCCCAGGATGTGCTTTTGACTACTGGATACGGTGATCCGGGAAACGTACACTTAAAGATGATTGACTTGTTGCGTTCCCGATTTCCTTCACTGCTGGTACACATAATCGTTGGGGGAGGCTATGAAACAAAAGCAATACTTAGTGCGAAAGCTCGTGAAGATGACCACATAATTTTGTATGAAAACCTAAGTGATCTAAGCGAGGTGATGAAAAGATCGGATTTCGCAATTACTGCAGCTGGAACAACGATCTATGAGCTCGCTGCATCCGGAGTTCCTGCAATTGCTTTTAGTCTATACGACAATCAAGTTGACAATATAAACCGTGCTGGAAGAAAAGGTTGCATCATACCGCTTGGTTGGTACGAATCAATTAATTATGGCGAGCTCCAAGTCTTGTTGGAGCATTTATTCTACAACAAGAAGATGCGAGCAGAGATGAGCGATGCCGGACACAAATGGATCGATGGAAAAGGAGCGCAAAGAGTGGCGCTGGCTATAGTCGAGGAGATCGCTTAGCAATGGATGTTGTAATCGCAACAATTAAAACCTGGAATATAGAAAATGCAAAAGCTATAAATATTCCTAAATGTAACATAAATCTCATATGCTGCAAAGAAGATCTAACTTATGAAAAAATCCGAGAAATCCGCCCGAGATATGTTTTTTTCATTCATTGGTCTTGGTACATACCAGAAGAGATATATAAGAATTTTGAATGTATCGTTTTTCACCCGACTCCGCTTCCTTACGGTCGAGGCGGGAGTCCAATACAAAATCTCATAGTTCGAGGATTTGAGGAAACGGTTGTCTCTGCCGTGCGAGTTAGCGAGGAACTTGATGGGGGCAGTCTTTATCCGATTCAAAGGCCGCTAAGCTTGCAGGGGACCGTTGAAGAAATTCTAATCCGCATGTCTCGTTCGGTTTGCTCAGAAATGATCCCCTGGATTATTTCTGAGCAACCAGAACCTTGTCCACAGGAAGGGGAGGTTGTTGTTTTCGATAGAAGAAAAGAGAGTGATGGACAAGTAAACTTTTCGGGAAGCCCCGAGGAAATCTACGATATGATTCGCATGCTTGACGGGGAAGGCTACCCGCCTTCTTTTATTCTATTAGGTAACTATCGACTAACATTCTCGCGTGCTTCCCTGAAATCTGACGGTATTAAAGCGGATGTGTTCATAAGAAAAGAGATATCAAATGAACAAGATTTTAGTTGTTGCAGCTCATCCAGATGATGAAGTTTTAGGAGTCGGTGGAACAATTGCGATGCATGCAAAAAACGGCAGCGAGTGCCATGCGTTAATTCTTGGTGAAGGTATTACAGCTCGAGGCGAAAGACGAGAATTGTTTGACGGACGAGAGCAAGTAGAATTGCAAGAAGAAGCACGTAAATCCGCTCGCATTCTCGGCTATGAAAGCATTACGTTTTGTGGGCTCCCCGATGTTAGATTCGACGGACTTGAGCTTCTTGATATTGTAAAGATGGTTCAAAAGGCTTTTGCGGAGTTTAATCCAGACCAAGTTTATACCCATCATTACGGGGATCTAAACATTGATCATCGCTTAACATATGAGGCTACACTTTGCGCCTGCAGGCCAGCTCAAAAAGGTTATCCTAGGGAGCTCTTCTGTTTTGAAACCCTATCATCTACGGAGTGGAACTTCGGGCGGCGGAATCACGCATTCTTCCCAAACACTTTCGTGGATATATCGCAAACTATGGAAACTAAAATAGATGCTATGAAATGTTATGTGGGAGAAGTGAGGCCATATCCTCATCCGCGTTCACTCGAGAGTATTCGTGCGTTGGCGATGGTGCGTGGATCGACGATTAACACAGAGTATGCTGAAGCTTTCGAGCAAGTGCTGAGAATTCTATAGTGGTCGAAACCAATAATGCGAACAGAAGAAACTGTAGAAAAAAGTATTATTCTAAGATCCAGAAGCTCAACGCTGACCAGTCTCTGGATGTTCTTATATCGGAATTAGAGCAGATGCGTGAAGATCATCGCGCAACGCTTGACCATGTTAGCCAGATCATAGTTGCAGCAATAGCGGGGCTTGCGATTGTTTTTTCGATCGCAACGTTTGCATTTAATCAAAACACACATGCTGATGAATTGTCAGGCGAAACGGTCGGAGGCAATTCAGCTGCCATAGAGTATGTCGAAAACAGCGATTTGTCGGAACAGGGTATTAACGACGAAAAACAGCTCTTGGAACCGGACGACTCTGAAGAAAGTAGCGTCGACAGGCAGAAGCATCATTTCCTTGAGAATCTGCTCAACGTGCCGTTTTATTTATGGCTTGAAGGAAGTATTCTGTTTTGTCTGTTGTTCTATTTCCTCACATTGGGACTTGAGCGAAGTGTTCGATATCTTTATATGCGCGATCTCGAAGATGAGATCAGAAAGAAACTTGACAAATATAACAATCCGAGCGGTTTTAAGTATTATGGGTGGTGTAAATTATCTTCCCCGCTGATAACCCTTAATGTGCACCATGTGAACACAAGTCCAGGGAAAGCCCACTTCAGCTTCTTTATTTTGGCAGCAGTTTGCTTATTTGTAATAGTTTTACTGTTTGTGGGTCCTTTTTTGATGGCTCTAGAAGACCATGTGGCTATTCTGATTGCTGTCGGCTCGCTTGTGGCGCTCAGCGTTGTTTTTGGAATCGGAGTGAAATATACCAACGTCAAAAGCAGGGAGATTTACCGTGATTTGAAAAATGCCGTTGCAGTTGCGAACGTTCAGAAGGGAGCCTCGAAAGAACAAAATGAGCATGAAGGCACTTCCTCAGAAAAATCTCGTTCATTCGTAAGCTACTTAATATATCCACGGCCTAAAGACATGATCAAATTGTTGTTCATTTTGTTTGGATCGTTGGCGGGATATGCTCTAACGTTATTGCTCGGCGATATAACAATCCTCGATAGCGAATACCCTGTCTATTTTGGAAGATCCGTCTTGGCCGCTTTTGTTTTTGACTATCTCATTTACCAAGCAAGGTATCAGCTGAACGATATAAGAGGAGCAGATGAAGACGCCAGGAACGCGTTTGCTTGCAAGCGGGGGCGCTTTCCCCATAATAACGAGAATAAGAATAGGAGAATCAAGATAAGCAGCACCGTTGCATTGCTGAGGGTATGTCTTGCAATTGCGATTCTTTTGTGCTGGATTTTTAAAGAACCGATAATGGGATCGTTCATTTCTGCGCTTTGCGCCCTTGCGTTGGTTTTTGGATATTTCTACGAAAAGGTGAGGCAAAGTTCATCGAAAGAATTTCTTAAATTTCAAAGGAATCGAAATGGGAAAGAGTCTGAAGATAAGGTTCTTGCAGATTTAAAAAGAATGTCATGGAAAACGTTCGTCCTGGTTCCGTGTGGCTATGTTTTACGTGTGGCAGTAGGCTTTACCGCTTGCGTTGACCCTTCTTTGCTCGGGTCTGCATTTACTGCATCCATATCAAATGCAGTATTGATCGTAGTGGGAATAGCAATGCTCATGGCTGCGGCGTATCCTTTCGGCGAGTCGTTCGTAACGTTAACTTGGGCGCTTGAGGCATCTGCCCTGAGGAGGAAAATCTTGTCAGAGAATGCGAATGCCGACTTGCTCCATGGGTTTTATAAACCGCATATAGCTTATCTTTTACTGAGGTTAGGTGCGAGATGTGCAGATGATTATCCGCTTGTTTATAATACATCATTTATAGAATTGTGGAACTGGCCGATGCTCGTGGCATTGGTGCTCATGCTTCTGCTTATCTCGGGAATAGCCCTCATTTATAATCAGTCAGCCTTTATGTTTTCATGTTTGATAATGCTCATCAGCTTTGTGGTTGTTTTTAAGGTGGTTAAAGTCAAGAGTGCTGGTGCCGCAAATAATGCTGGAGCAAAAAGTAAATACGACAAGTTCCTCATAGGGTCTTTAATTGCATCTGCGCTCTCGGTCGCCGTCTCTACTATTTGCTGTATCGTAGCCAATTCGCTTCAAGCGCTTTGCCTCTTGATCGTCTTGGCAATAGGGATGTTTGTATATTCCAAGGGTATAGAAGCGTGCGGGTCGAACAGCCGATTTCTTAATCACACGTGATACCATTGGCGTCGCCAAACATA
>CANQRF010000006.1 GCA_947626195.1 uncultured Eggerthellaceae bacterium | reverse complement strand
GTAGGGTTTACATTTCACTTTTTTCTGCTACTTTGCGTGGCATTTCTGAAAAACTTTCGGTTTGTAACGCTGTCAGGGTGCAGGTATTTTCGCAAATCTTTCGCAACTCGCAATCTGACATCCGTCTTTCTCTTGTTTTAACGGTTTATTCAGCTTCAAAATTTCATCATCGGGATATGCATGAATTCTCGTTACCGACAATTGTATGAGATAAAGGCATCCTGCAACTCGTCAGGTCCCTTTAGCAATCCATAAAGAAGCCTGTTAGAGGGTGCGGCACTTCTCATAAAGTAGCTCTGGTGCGATGTCGATGTCGTTGTCCCACACGACAGTTCCGCATTCGACATGCCCGTTCAAAAACAACGGAAGCGAAGCGAGCGTTGAGTAATACGTATCATTGAGAAGAGGCTGCAGATCAAATACACCGTGTGTTCCATCGGCAAATCGCAGATCGATCGTGTAATCGTCTTGCGGAGTTGCTTCCAATACGACCCATTTCGGTTGTGTCATTTCATATCCCTACCTTAACGGGCTGATCTTAAACAGAGTGGCAGATCGATATCGCCACGAGTTCATTATATCGGCTAAAGCGATTCGACAAGCGTAAGTGCATGAAAAGAGACGAGATGTAACGACAATCCGGTGTTCAGATCGGTTCTTGGTGCATCAGCTAAGAGGTTGAACAGACCATCGTCTCAGGACACAACGGGGACACAACGAAAGAGGAAGGGCCTCCGGACAATTCTAAGACACCACTACCTATCGGCGATGATTGATCTTTTGATCCCACATCGCCCAGGATCTGGATAACCTGGACAGGGATAATGCACGGCACCAAGGCCACGATCATGACATCAGTCAAAGATTGTTCACTATCACCGCAAGCGATTCGCGCATTGCTCGCAAACTCCGCTCAAAGTTTTCACGCACTTCTTCTGGTATCAATGCAGAAATTCGCTTCTCGGTTTCGAATACGGCGCCACGGATTTCATCGAGAACTTGCTGACCCTTATCAGTCACTGCAAGCGAGCAAGATCGTTTATCCGACTGGCTCCGGATGCGCTTTACAAAGCCCTTCTCTTCCAGCTTTCGACATTGCGTCGTAAGGTTGGTCCGTTGCACATTGAGAAATTCGCTTAGTTTAGTCGGCGAAAGATTCGGATTGCGTGACAATTCATTGAGCATGACAAGCGATAGTCGATTGATACCATGCTTCGCACAGATGGGATCGACAATTTCACGTGCAATGATCTGCATATCCTGAATCAGCGCAAGGAATTCGCCAAAGCGTCTTTCGCTTTCGCTTTCACTCACCACGTTACTCACCACTCCGCTTTTCTCGGTCATATATATCATAGCCCTAGGAGCGAATCCTTCCGCCCAATGTGTTTACAACATATACGTATATATTATACTTATATTATTATTCAACAACGAACTGAGACGAAATGACATTGCCACTACTGAGGAGAAATATCGCATGACGAATGAAAGCCCCTTTCCGCATATGCCCAACATGGCAACAGATAACCTCGAACCCTTTCTCCCAGACAGTTCAATGCGTCTTGCAAAAAAATCTCTCCCAGATGAAAACATGGCCGAGCTTATCGCCAATGAAGAGTTTGAGATGTTAATAGAATCTAACCTCGCTCCCTTTCGCCAGCTGATGACGTATTACAGATGCGCAATGATGGAGATTGAGACCAAATTCCGAGTACTCGATACCGAGTTCGGTCTACGTCATGACCGCCGTCCCATTGAATCCATCCAAACGAGAATCAAGAGCCCCAACAGCCTGATGAAGAAAATGGTGCGCAAGGGCTTTCCGATAAGCATTGAATCGATCGAACAAAACATTTTCGATGTTGCAGGGGTCAGAGTCGTCTGTTCGTTTCCAAGCGACCTATTCGCCCTTGCCGATTCATTGCTTGCTCAAGACGATATTACGCTCATAGAACGTCGCGACTACGTCGCCAATCCCAAGCCAAGCGGCTATCGCAGCCTTCATCTCATTGTCGAAGTCCCGATTTTTCTGCACCACGAGAAGCGTCCTGTCAAAGTCGAAGTGCAATTACGAACGATTTCGATGAATTTCTGGGCGGCGCTGGAACATCAACTCCGCTATAAAAAATCCTATGGTGAGGCCGAAGCTGAGGCTCTTTCAAGCGAACTCGTTAAACTCTCTGAAGATGCCGCCGGTCTCGATGATCGTATGCAGCAGCTTTTCGACCGCGTAAAAGACTATGGAAGTAATTCGAGTTAGTTGTGACGAGCAGACAGCCCTGCTCGTCAACTGGCCACACTCCGCTCTTAAACAATGGAGCCTGCGCCGGCAAAATCATCACGAGCTATGTGCGATGTCTTTTAGGATCCCCGATTCAATGTGCCCAGCAACGCCCCGCTAACGATCAGTGTGCCACCTAACGCCTGAACCGCGCTCATCGGCTCACCGAGAAACACCAGCGCACACGCAACCGCCGAAAGAGGTTCGAGATAGCCGAGAAAGCCGGATCGCGACCCTCGATCGCGTTCAGTCGGTTTAGAGAGTTGCTTGAGTGGAATCGCTAAACCTTCGCCAGCTACTTCTTGCTTCTCTCCGAGATCCCCAGCGCCACATAGCTCGTATTACCGCTACCGTCCACGTTCTGTTGTTCCGTTATCGTCTACAATACCCGCATGCGAAAAGAAACCACCACACTTGATAACCTGTTCTCAGTGCTCGACATCTTCGAGATGCTGTCGTGCCGGTATTGGCTCGATGGAGGCTGGGGCGTTGATGCGCTTGTCGGCCGCCAAACACGCGACCATCGCGACGTCGACATCGATTTCGATGCTAGTCGCTTCGATGAGGTGCTCGACACACTTGAGGCCAAGGGCTATGCCATCGATACCGACGAGAGACCGGTCAGGGTGGAACTTTACTGTGACAGTCTCGGCTATCTCGATATACACCCGTTCGTACTGAACGATGACGGCACATCCAAGCAGGCCAATTCGGAGGGTGGATGGTACGAATTCATACCCGAGCACTTCGGCACGGCAGTGCTAGAGGGCCGCACGATTCCCTGCATCTCGCCGCTGGGTCAGAAGGTGTTCCATAGCGGGTACGAGCCACGCGATGTCGACATCCACGACCTCGAGCTTATTGACTCTTTGACTGAAGCAACCCCGCAACAGGCGAATATAAAGCAATCAAAGGCGGTTTAGATGCAAAATAAGAAGAATGTGGACATCATTCGTTCGAGCGCTGCTGAGTACCTTACTTTCATCACCGCCACAGGCGACGGCGACGTCAACGCCGTCTATGCCGACGAGAATGTGTGGCTCACCCAAAAGATGATGGGTGTGCTCTATGACGTTGGTACGAATACGATCAACTACCACATCAAAAAACTATTTCGAGATGGCGAAATAGACGAGGATTCAGTTATTCGAAAATTTCGAATAACTGCTGCTGACGGTAAGGTGTATGAAACAAGCCACTACAACCTTTCAGCCAATATCGCCGTCGGCAACAAAGTCGACTCTCAGCGGGCGGTGCAGTTCAGGAAATGGAAAATGCGGGAACCATATCCGCAGAGATCGCCCATGACCACGCTCTCGCTGAGTTCGAGAAGTCCCGCATCAAGCAGGATCGCGCTTTCCAAAGCGACTTCGACCAGTTCCTTTTAGAAGTAAAGGCAATCGAACAACTGCCTGAAGGAGGCGCCGAAGAAGCCAACAGATAGGCGGAATGCGGGAGTGCACACCGGCATGAAAACCTGCCCAAAAGATATTTCTCCTACTCGGTGCGCAAACGTTATACACCTCCCCTTTTTGCTCTTTTGGTTCTAAACAAGGAAACGTTGTTTGCTTTTCGCATACACGGTCAAAACCTAAGAATCCAAGAAAACCCGACAGTATTATTGACAAGTAAACTTGGCAGAACTTTAATGAAGATATGCAAAGAAAACTTGGCAATACAGATTAGGGGTTCCCATGATGAACAAGGAAGAAGTATTGGCGAAAAGCAGAGCCGAGAACAGAAACAAAGACGTCTATGAAATCGAGGTGCTGAAACAGGCAAACTCATGCGGGATTATCGCGATGGCGGTCCTCGCCGTGGTCTTCTTCTCCGTGCAGATCTTCGTGGGCGGCGGCCAAAACTGGGGGATGTGGGCACTTGTCTTCAGCCCGTGCATGGCCGCATCCTGGGTGAAATACGTCAAGCTGGGCCGCAGGCGCGAGCTCCCGATAGCGATTGCCTATACGGCGATCGTCGCAGTGAGCGCGGGGTATCATATCTACAATCTCATCGCATCGCCTGCGATCCTCTGAGGCGGTGGACGATATGGACGATAAGCTCATATTGAAGAACCGCCTCAAAGAGGCGCGGGCGGAGCTGAAGATATCGCAGAGCCAATTGGCCGAAATGGTCGGTGTGTCCAGGAATACAATCAGCTCCATCGAGACGGGGCAGTTCAATCCCACTGCCAAACTCGCCCTCGTCCTATGCATTGCCTTGGATAAGAAATTCGAAGACTTATTTTACTTCTGATTAGCAAGCAGATCTTCTTTTACCCTTACAAGGCACATAGGCCAGATCCGGTGCGCCAGCGGTCATTCTCCGTTCTTTCTGCATAGATCTAAGGAGCGAGACAGGCAAGAGGCACGACGAGCACGCCGTCGTCTCGCCGATAGGCGGTTGCCGTTGCGGTGAGCACCATGAGAAACGACGGCGCGCCGAGTTTGTCCGTATCGACGCGGCCCTCGATCTTGTGCAAATGCTGCGTCGCGAGATCGATTTCGCTTTGCCCCATCTTCACTTCCACGGGAGCCCACCGGCCGTCGCTTAAGACGATGACGGCATCGGACTCGAGCCCTGTCTTGTCGCGATAGTGGAAGACGTCGCCACCCAATGCGCTCACATACACGCGCAGGTCATGAACGCAGAGCGATTCGAAAAGCAGTCCGAACGTTTCAAAATCCCGAAGCAGGCTTTGGGGCGTGGCGCCAAGCAGGGCCGCCGCCAACGATGGATCGGTGAAATGCCGCGTGGGGCTTGTGCGAATCGCGGTCTTCGAGCGCAAGCGGGGGTTCCAAGCCCGCATGTCCTCGATCACGCAAGCCCGCTCGAGCGCATCGACGTAATCGGAGACGGTTGGGTCGGAAGGAGGCTCGCCCTGCATATCGGCGCTGATCGTGGTGAGCGATGCTTCCGTTGAGATGTTGCGTGCGTAGGATGTCATGATTTGGCGCATCCACAAGGCATTGCGGCGGATGCCGTCCATCTGCTCGATGTCGGAATCGAGCAGCTCATCAACATAGAGCCGGGCATAGCGAAGGGCGATCGCATCGTCAGGCTCGATAACCGCCTCTGGCCAGCCGCCCCGGCAAACTGCGAAGGCCACATCTTCAATATCAAAATCGGCAATCGCGCCAAAGCGATCGTCATACGCATCATCGCCGTCGAACAGCCTCGCAAGAGACACGGCGGCATTGGATTCTCCGGTCTCTTAAAGCGACATCGTTCGCATGAAGAGGCGGGCGATTCGCCCCACCCCGGAATGTGTCGGCGCGATTCGGGGAGTAGCCGATCCGGTTAGTATGAACTGCCCCTTAACGTGGGTTCTGTCAATATAAAAACGAACGGCGTCCCATAGCTGAGGTGCCATCTGCCATTCGTCGATAAGCCTCGGCTTCTCTCCTTCCAAGAGCACCGAGGGCTTCGATTCTGCGAGCGCGAGGAGCGACGAGCTCTGATCGGGGTCTTGCATGAAGACCTGACTTGCCGACTGGCGCTGCCCCGTAGCGGTCTTCCCGCACCATTTAGGGCCTTTGATCAGCACCGCACCCGAGGCTTTGAGCGTTTCACGCAAAGCCGAATCAGCAACGCGCGGCAGATAGCCGTCGTCGGGAAGTATGGGCATCTTTCGTGTCATAGCGACCTTTTGCTTCAAAACGGTTTTCCAGCATTTGCCACGAGCGAATTCCTCGTGGTTAAAGGTTTTTCTCTCTTGCAATAGTATAGCGCTGAGCAGGGCGTTTTAGGAGTTGGACCGTTTTTGTTTTAGGAGTTGGACCGTTTTTGTTTTAGGAGTTGGACCGTTTTGGTTTTGTAGGGAAACCACTTGCAGCCATACCGAGCATCGCATTGAGCTTCCTTTCCTGTGGTGATATCATCTTCGCTTCTATCTGACGAGCCCCAACTCACGCATTATCTTTTGCGTAGGCAGCGTGAAAGCGTGGCATTTCACCGAAGCGCTTTGCCGACGAATCGTAATGGCGCACGCTAAGCAACGGTAATCATTCCGAGCATATAAACAGGAAGATAGGTGATACGATCCTTGACCCTCATATTGTCTTCGCAGAACACGTAACAGCTCCCAAACTCATAGTTCGGCGTATTTAGCAGGTCGTTGAGAGCGCCGTGCCTTTGTTAGTCCTTCCCCGACTTTATCTCGCAAAGGACAATCTCGCCCCTTGCGTCTTGGAGGACAAAATCGATTTCCCCTATCCTCCGCGAATTATAGTAGTGAAGTTCGAAACCATGGGCCTTGAACTCCTGCGCCGCGACATTTTCAAAGATGGACCCGAAGTTGATGCTTGGCCTTCCGTTCAAAATCTCGATGTCGGTATCACCCATAAGGCGCGAGGAACGCAAAAGTCATGGCAAAAATAGTCCATATAACCGCAAAAGTCATAGCAGTTATGGTCAGATGAGTCCCAAAAACCAACTTTTAGCGATCGTTATGTTTTTACGTCTCAGGGCACAACGGGCAACAATGGCTATGCTGCGAGATCAGAGATTTTATCTTTCAATGAGTCAACCTCGCTTCCATCGCTGACAATCTCGCTACCCTTAAGTCCGGATTTTCTCAAGACATTGTCATAGGGAATCTCTAGCGCAATCAAAGAAACTTCGTCAACCTGACTATCTTATACGGTAAATTGGGAACATTCATTTTTCGTACGCGCATCCGAGATGGAATGGCGCACCGGCGCGAAGTCGTTTATCTTGAATGCGAATCGGATGGAGGCAGCACTATGAAAATTCAGCAGATACGAAATGCCACGCTCAAAATTGACTATTGCGGTCAAACGATACTCCTTGACCCTTGGCTTCAAGATAAGGGCACCGGCTTCTCAGCAAAAGCGGTGAAGCCAGAAATGAACGGAATGCGAAATCCGTTGAACGATCTACCGTTCCCTCCAGAAGCAGTTCTCCACGATGTCGATTTTTGCCTTGTGACGCATATTCACCCCGACCATTTCACTGAAGATCATTTGCCAAAAGGGATCAAGGTTGTCGTTCAAAATGACGACGACATGCAGGAAGCGATCTCGATGGGATTTCATGATGTTACGACTTTTGAAAATGATCGCCTGCGCGTCGGATCTATGACGATAACAAGGGTGCCCGCGATCCATGGCGATAGCGAAACCGTCGCAAATGACATGGGATGCAGCAGCGGGTATGTTTTAAGCGGAGAGGAAAAGACGCTCTATATTGCCGGAGATACCGTCTATTGCCCAAGCGTTGCACGGACCATTGAGAATTACTGGCCAGACGTTATCGTGCTGAATTGCTGCGAAGCCACAACGCCTGGCGGGCGTCTTATCATGGATCTTTCCGATTTGGAAGCAGTATGCAGAGCAGCTCCGGATGCACTTGTGATAGCCACGCATCTCGACAGCGTCAACCATGCCCTGCTGACGAGCGCCGATATAAAGAACTTTGTTCAGAAGAAGGGATTGACGCAAGTACGCGTTCCGCAAAACGGCGCATGGATCAAAGCCTAGTTATTGATGGTAAGAGCCGCAGAGCACTCTTGCCGCCGCCACTGATGAGGTTTTCAACGGGAAGCATTCGCGACAAAAAAGCCAAGCCGGAAACTCCACAGACAAAAGAATGGTAAAACTCAGCACTGTTGCCTTCAGCCCGGGTGGAATTGAAAATTTCGCCAATTGGCCGAAATGGTCGACGTGTCCCGAAACACAATTAGCTCCATCGAGACGGGGCAGTTCAATCCCACCGCCAAACTCGCTCTCGTTTTATGCATTGCCTTGGATAAAAAGTTTGAGGCCCTCTTCTTCTTTTCATCTAAAAACCACTGTCTCATCGCAACTATGATTGACGGCGACGTTACGTCGCCCTGTATAGTATGCCATGCAAGTTGTGGACTGGGCGGGGTTCTTATCATATCGTGTCGTTGCGACGAATGGAACGAGCGCCCCACCCGAGAGCATCAAGGCGAAGCGAGACATATTCTATGGACTACATGACTGCAGGAGAATTGGCGCAAAGTGTGGGCATCACCCTGCGCGCCGTGCAGTATTACGATCAACTCGGGCTTTTATCACCGTCTGAGCGCGGCTCAAACAATCTCCGTCTCTATTCGCAGAAGGAGCAGCAGCAGCTCTACCTGATTCTCGTGCTGAAATATCTGGGACTCACGCTTTCCCAAATTCGCGAGACCTTGGATGAATATGACACCAATGAGGCGGTTGCCCAGCTCATCGATGCCCGTCTTGAGGCCGTCGAGGCGGAGTTTCATGATCTTTTCAAGCGGCTCCAAGCGCTCACAAGCGCCTCCAACCGAGACTTTGCCGAACGGGCACGGGCGCTTTTAACGACTTCCGATGGGCACGTGAGCTCCTCATTCCTCGTTATGGGCAGCACTTTCCCCCATTCATGTTCCCACGAAGGATTCGACGCACTGAGCAGCTCGGTGACCACTTACATTCAATCCGTAATCGATGCCAACAATCCCCTGCCTGAGGAGGAGCGAGACCTATGAAACGAATCGCTATGCTTGCACTTGCGTGGCTCTGCACCGCACTCGGCTGCATCGGCGTCTTCGTGCCCGTTCTGCCGACGACGCCGCTTTTGCTGCTCGCAACGTTTTTATTTGCACGCTCCTCACCGCGGCTGCATGCCTGGATTCAGTCGACGAAGGTCTACAAAAACTATGTGCAAGCCTTTAAGGAAGCCGGCGGCATTCCACTTGGA
Source organism: uncultured Eggerthellaceae bacterium (assembly GCA_947626195.1). Lineage (GTDB taxonomy): Bacteria > Actinomycetota > Coriobacteriia > Coriobacteriales > Eggerthellaceae > CANQRF01. The sequence goes on along the minus strand of CANQRF010000006.1, from coordinate 75,219 downwards.
ACGAAAATTCGTATCCTCGCAATTTCTTACGCCGTCATGGGCGTGAGCGCGGCCCTCGTGCATCTGCCGATCGTCTGGATTATTCTCGGTTGCGTCGCGGTGTTTTTGCTCTATCTCATGCTCATTCACATACCCACCGTAAAAACGGAGTCTGTTGAATACATTCGCTCTGCTGAAGAGCTTTAAACTGACGCGCTCCAAATCTCTGGATCACAGATGAATAGATAGCGTCTATTGGGCTGCCCGACCCCGCAGTTTGCCGACACCCTCCCGGCCACTAAACGAATTGCATCGACGTTATGACAGAGTGGTTTACTTTTATTTCAGATATTTCTATATAGTATTATTTCTTATAGTATAATCTTCTACCGCCATAAAACCAACGAGAACCGAGGAGGTCTCCACCATGAAGCAAATCACCATCGCCGGCGCCCCTGCATTCACCTCTCCCAATTCCATGACCCTGATCTGCACCGAGAAACCCGATGGCAGCACTAACCTTGCGACCGTTGCTTTCTGGGCCTTCGCCTCCACCGATCCCGGGAAAATCATGTTCTCCCTGAACAAGGGCGCCTATAGCTTGGAGCTGCTTGCCGAAAAGAAGGAACTCGTACTTGCCATCCCCGGCGTGGAGCTGACCGGGACCCTCATCGGTTGCGGCACGTGCTCAGGTCGTGACACCGATAAGATCGCCCAGGTCGGCCTGGATATGCAGGACGTGGAAGGGACGGCGATCAAAGCTCCCGTTCCCTGCAAGCTTCTCATACATGCGACGGTCTGCGACACGATGGACGCAGACGATCATGTCGTTCATCTCTGCGACGTCAAGGGCGTCTATGGTGATGAAGACGTCGACGCCGTCTTCGGCTGGAACGGCTATGCTGAGTTTGCCGCAGCACAGCAAAAGTAACCGAAATGAATGCACAAGGCGGCTTCCTCATCACAAGGATCAAGCAAGTCGGAGGGCGAATCTTTGAACGCATATTAGGTGAAAAGAACATCGATGCCTTCAACGGCCCGCAGGGGAGGATCCTCTACGTCCTTTGGCAGAAAGACGGCATTCCCATCAGCGAGCTTTCCAAAGAGACGGGGCTTGCCACAACGACGCTCACCAGCATGCTCGACCGCATGGAGGCAAATGGCCTCGTCCGGCGGGACCGCGGCGATGCGGATCGGCGGAAAGTGCTCATCTACCTGTCCGAGAGCGCAAAAGCGCTCGAGGACGACTACGACGAGGTCACGAGGGAAATAAGCGAGATTTACTACAAGGGCTTTTCCGATGATGAAGTGCGGCAGTTCGAGGGCTTTCTCAAACGGGTCCTCGCGAACGTGGAAGAGAAGCTCTAGCATGTATATCTGCATCAAAGACCAGATACAGAACATGAACCTCGTGATCGGCTGCACGGTGGGCTGCCCTTACTGCTATGCGAGAAACAACGTCCGGCGCTACCACATGACGAAGGACTTCTCAAGGCCTGAGTTCTTCCCGAATAAGCTGCGGCTGATGGAAAAGGAAAGGCCCCAGAACTTTCTGCTGACCGGAATGAGCGATCTTGCCGGCTGGAAGGCGGAATGGATCGAGCAGGTGTTCGCGAAAATCGCGGAGAACCCACAGCACCAGTTTCTCTTCCTCTCCAAACGGCCGGATCTCCTCGGCATAGACACCGATCTCGAAAACGCCTGGTTCGTCGTGACGGTGACAAGAAGATCGGAGCTTTGGCGGATCGACGCGCTCCGAGAAAATGTGCGCGCTCGGCATTATCACGTGACGTTCGAGCCGCTCTTCGATAACCCGGGCGAGGTTGATTTCCGCGACATCGATTGGGTTGTCATCGGAACCATGACCGGCGCGCAGAGCCGCAAGGTCCACACAGAACCGGAATGGGTGCATTCCCTGACCGATCAGGCGCATGCTCAAAGAATCCCTGTTTTCTGGAAAGAAGATCTCGCCCCCATCCTGGGAGACAGGCTTGTCGTGCAGGAGCTGCCGGCCACTTTCAAGAAGGTTTTGGAGGAACAGCAGAAATGGCGCAAAAGTACTGCTGTCCGTTCGTAGACAACGAGATGCCCTATGGAAGGGTTCCGCAGGGCCATCCCGTCATTGTGGACTATTTCTACCACGAGGAAATTCAAGGTTCTGGCAATAGCGGCAAACGAAACGAACCCGCCCGCTAAATGCTGCGTAATTGCAGCATTTCGATGCTTAATAACACAAGGGGAGGCCATATCTGTTCCCTACAATATGGCTACGGCTTTGTTTGAAAAGGATGCAATGCCTTTTTGCAGCACGGACAGGGAGGCGCAACACGCATTGGAAATAAAGATGGGCGTGCTGCCAAGAGGGGTTACAGCGCATGTACGGCAAGCGTGATATAGAAAAGATCTTTTTTCGCTTTCTCCTGTTGGCGGTCTTGGCCGGCGTGCTCGTTTTGTGCCTCTACCTTATTTGGCTGAACCAGACGACACGGGGCGAAAACGAACGTCGGGCTCTTGCAGAGGCGAGAACCCTCAATACCGAAGTGGACGCGGTTTGGGATTACATCGATTCGATTCAATCAACTGAGCAGAATATGGATACCAAGCTTCCGAACGGCGTGTATTGCGTTGTTGCGGCAAAGAATATAGCGAGGCGTTTTTCCGAAGAGTCCGACTATTCGATCAGATACGTGCGAAACGCGCCGCGAAACAAAGACGATGAACCCGATGAGTTCGAGGCAGAAGCGCTACGCACCTTTGAAATTTCAGACCAGACAGAAGTCTATGCTTTGATGGAAAATGACGGACGGCCAGTGTTTCGCTATGTCTCAGAGCTGAAGATGGAACGGAGCTGCCTCGATTGCCATGGAGAGCCCGCTGGCGAAAAGGACGTCAAGGGATATATCAAAGAAGGCATGGGTATGGAGGACGTTGGCGGCGCCGTCAGCATCGTCATGCCCATGGACACTATAACGGAAGAGGCAAACAGGGATCTCACCGGCACTCTCATCTTCTTCTTCATTCTTATGGCGGCAGTGGGAATCATCTTGATTGTGGCCATGCGCAAACTTGTCACAAAGCCCATCATATCGACGACAAACCAGATGATGCATGAGCTCGAAGAGCAATCGAGGTTCCTTGCGATTGTGTCCCACGAACTCAAAACGCCCCTTTCGGCAATCATCGCTTTCTCGGATCTTTGGGAAGCGGAACACTCGGAAAGCACCTCAAAGGAAATGACCTATGTCAAAGAGGTGAAAGCCAACGGTCAGACTCTTCTCAGCTTAGTCAACAACCTGCTTGACGCCGCGAAACTCGATTCGGGGGCCTTCTCCCTTGATTATGACGAGATCGACGTTTACGACGTCGTGAATTCGGTGCGTTCTTCCATCGATCCTTTGGCAAAGAAGAAAAACGTCGTTTTCGAGACATTCGTTGAACCCGACACCCCCATCGTGATGGGAGACGCCGACGTTTTACGTCGCATCGCCGTCAATCTCGCGAGCAACGCCTTGCGCTATACCGACTCCGAAGGAAACGTGCGGCTGAGCATCGGCTATGAAAACGGATGCATCGTGATCCAAGTGAGCGATACGGGAATAGGGATTCCCAACGATCTCCTGCCGCATGTTTTCGATCGCTTTGTCAGCGCAACGAATACCGAAAGCTCAAGCCTTGGAGGAGTTGGGCTTGGTTTATACATTGTGAAGAGCTTTGCAGATCTTATGGGCGGATCTGTCGAGGCTAAAAGCGAAATGGGCAAAGGCAGCACCTTTGTCGTGCGGCTTCCCCTCCCGACTTTTGAAGAGGCGGAAGGAGATTTGCCTCATGATTGACAAAAAGCCGCTCGTACTCGTAGCAGACGACGATCTGAGCCTCGGCAATGCCGTCGCATGCATTCTGGAAAAAATAGACTGCGAGGTGATAAAGGCATATGACGGCATCGAAGCGCTCAGGCTCTACGAGCGGCATCGACCGGACTTGATCATCTTGGACCTGCGGATGCCGAAATGCGATGGGTTGACCGTCCTGAGAAGCATTCGCAGCGTCGACAACAGTGTGCCGGTGCTTATCCTCTCCGCGAAGGGCGATATAGCCGATAAAAGACAGGGATTTCAAGCGGGCGTTGACGATTACCTCGTCAAACCATTCAGCGGCGAGGAACTGCAGCTTCGCGTGCTTGCCCTTCTCCGTCGCTCTTACAAATCGGCCAACCAGAAGGAGATGTCGGAGATCGTCCATATCGGAGATCTGGAAATCAATTTGCATACTGGCGATATAAAGAAGAAAAACAACAGGGTCGACCTCGCCCCAAAAGAGGCGCGGATCGTGACGCTGCTTGCTGAGAATCTCGGCGTCGTCTTCAGCAAAGAGGAAATCATCGAGGCCATTTGGGGCAACGAATACGTGGGAACCTCGATAAGCATATCAACCTATATGAGGCGGATCCGAAAAAAGATTGAAGATGATCCTGCCAACCCCCGTTATATCCAGACTGTTTGGGGTGTCGGGTATCAGATGAAAACGACTTAGGCTCGTTAAGGCAATCGTTTTGAAGCTCAGTTGCGCTGGGCGTTGCAGGAAAGATGGAAAGTTTGAAGCCATTTTGATCGCTCGTTTTGATTGCCCTAATTGCTGCATTTCCGCAGCATTCCTTATTTTTTCAGAGCCCACTCCTTAAACTAAATTGTGCAGGATCATCATCGTCATCATCGTCAAGGAAAGGAGGAGGACATAGCGATGAAACGCAGACTGATTCTTTTGTCTGGGGTGATGGCTTTGGCATTTGGGCTCTTTTGCCTTGGCTGTGCCTCGACGACCAATTCGGCAACACAGTCCGAGTCTGCAACTGCACCGACAAGCGAAACGGCTTCGGTGGAGCTACGTACGCCGACCGAATGGGCTGCCGACTACCCGCTGGAAGGTGATTCTTTCTTCGAATCGCGCATGTCAAAGACCTACGAGGCTTTCAAAGGAGCTTCTATAGCCGCATTCGGCGGTGAAGACGCCCCCTCTGGTTGCGCAGCGTGCCATGCACAGCAGGCATTCGACACCAAGTTCCCCGAACTCGGCGATACGCTTCTCACAGCATGGGCCTCGGATGAAAACGGCATCGACGGAAAGTATTGGTCCAACTGCACCAATTGCCATGTGGGCGACCCAGGCGATGGCGTCGTTGAAGGCGCCAATGCATACGGCGCTGCGACAGGTGCGAGCGCTGCCGAATACATCGATGAAGACGACCTGCTTTGCGGGCAATGCCATGCGTTGTTCCCCGGCGAGTCGTATATGGAGGAAGCGAACTCCCCGATCGACCAATACAAATACGGAGTCGATGCAGACAGCATGCTTAAGGCTTACAAGGAGTTCTTCGAAGAACATCCGGTGACGTCAACGAGCATCTGCGCGGGCATGGTGGGCGTTCCCTCATATGACGAGGCAATCCAGGCGGAAGTGTACATGACCGACAACTGCAACGTGGTTGAACTCTTCCAAGGAAGCAACCACCAGACCATGGGTCTCACCTGCACTGATTGCCATATGACCACTTCAACGTCTTCTGACGGAACCGAGTATACGAACCACAACATGACAAGGTCTCCGCTCGAGAACCCCGATGCACTCAAAAAGTGCCTGACCTGCCATAAGGCGCAGGGGATCGAGAACGAAGACGCCATGGTCAGCTTCGTTAAAGGGAAGTTTGACGAAATGAACCAACGTCAAGCAGCCGTCAAGGCCAATCTGGACGCAACGCACGAAGTGCTCGCCCAGGCCGTTGCAAGCGGAACAGCGGATGAAGACACCTTGGCGAAAGCGAAGGACGACTACGTTACCGCATATGCCTATTGGCTTTACGCAACACCCAGCATGGATGTCAATGAAAACGGCGAAACCGAATACACGACCGGAATTCATAACTACGCCTATGCAATGCAGCTCTTCGACAAAGCGGATGAGCTCTTGAACGCAGCGACGGGATCTTTGAGCTAGAAGCTTCCCTTATCACAGAACACAAAACGCCTCGATGATTGGCTGATTCCCGATTATCGAGGCGCTTCTTATTTATATCGAAGTTTGCTCTTCCCCACCTTCTGATGCTCCTTTATGAGAAGGCTTGCTGCTAACGTCTAAGTAGACATGGAATTCCGGAATTCCATGTCTACTTAGACGTTAGCAGCATACCGAAACAGCGCTTCGCGTTCTGGGGTTTGGCCATCGCCATATCCCCATCAACTTTTACGAACGTATGGCGAACATTCGGCTGTGACAAAAAATCCCGTTTGCAATCGAATGACAGCGAAGATCGTTAAACAATGGATTCGAATTATCTCATCAATTTTTATGCTCTTTAACAAGCCAAGCCGATTTTAACAATTATGAGAAAAATATGTCAATAATTCTTCGATAATGATAGTATTTTATTATCAATATCTTTAAGTGATAAAATTTTTTGATAAATTTATAACAATATAGTTGTCAATGATAAAAAGGAGCGGCTATGACGCCGGACGAATTGAAAGAGCTCGTCGCTCATATCCAAGCCCTTTCGAGCGAACATCAGACCGTTGAGGTTAAAGCTGCACATGATGGTACGCCGCGGAGGCTCTATGACACGCTTTCAGCATTCTCGAATCAAGACGATGGCGGCACAATCATCTTCGGCGTTGATGAAGACCGTGGTTTTGAGGTAGTTGGCGTTCACGACGTTGGACTGCTTCAAGATCAAGTCGCTAAGCAGTGCGACCAGATGGATCCGAAGATTCGCCCGCTTTTCACGATTTGCCAGTATGGGGAGAAATACCTCGTATCAGCAGAGATCCCTGCGATAGATCTTTCTGACCGCCCCTGCTTCTATGCAGGCAAAGGCCGAGTTCGCGGTTCATATAAGCGTGTTGGCCGCTTCGATGAGCCCATGACGGAATACGAAGTATATTCATACGAGGCCTATAGAAGGCATTTTCAGGATGACGTAAGGATTCTCGATCGATCAAATGTGAATCAAATCAACCCGTCGGCGCTCAACCTGTTTTTACTGAAAATCAAAGCAGATAAACCACACCTTGCAGCGCTTTCCGACGATCAAATCTTGACCATAATGAACCTCGTAAACGATCAGCAGCTGACATTAGCCGGTGCCTTTCTCCTCGGCTTCTATCCGCAGTCGTTAGTTCCGCAATTGTGTATAACCGCGGTACGGGTTCCAGGAACCGAGATAGGGGAAATAGGCTCCGAAGGCGAACGTTTCATCGATAACGCGCGCATCGAAGGAACACTCCCCACAATGCTTGACGATGCAATAGGATTTATCAGGAGAAATTGCCGCCAGTCAACAAGTGTGAACGACCGTGGCGAGCGCTACGACAGCTATGAATATCCGATCATTGCCGTGAGGGAAATTATCCTCAATGCGCTCATCCACCGAGATTACAGTACCCTGACCGAGGGCACGCCAATCACGGTGCGTCTCTTTGACGACCGGTTAGAGGTAAGCAATCCGGGTGGTTTGTACGGTCGGGTCAATCCAGCAGATCTGGGTCATGTGAAGCCGGACACACGAAACCCTGTTATCGCATCAACGATGGAGATCCTCGATCTCACCGAAAACCGCTATTCAGGGATCCCGACGATCCGAAGGGAAATGGAAAAAGCTCACCTACCGGCTCCGATATTCCGTGCAACATTGAGCGATTTCACGGTCATTTTATACAACAAACGCGTGAGTGATTCACCTAGCAGAGAGTTGGACAAAAGAACGTCGTACGCCAAATATGATGAGGGATTTTCTGAAAACGGAGACAGTCACGTGTTTGAACAGAAAATCCGCAACCGTCATGATAAGGACGATGCCTATCGGAACGTTCTCGAATTTTGCATAGTACCACGAACTCGCCAAGAGATAGCCCAGCACCTCGGCCTTCAAACGATACCCTATGTATCGCGCGAGATCATCAACCCTCTCATTGATCGCGGGTACCTCACGCTCACCATCCCCGATAAACCCCAAAGCCGCTATCAACGCTTCGTAAACGCAATAAACGGCTGAGAAGGCAGCATTTAGATTGGCGAGCTGCCGTCAATCGGGTGCGATCGCCGCTTGCTATATATCTGACTTTCTGAAGGGCTGATCTTTTAAACTAGGCAGCCGATGGCAAATGACCCGGCCGTCCCTTCCAAGCAGACAGATCTATGGCAAGCGATCCAGCTCCTCCATAAGTGCCTTGCGTCGCGGATAGGCTTCCCGCAGCTCTTTGACGATCTTCGCCACGATCTCGGCTCCTCTTGGAATCTGCTGCATTCTTCTCAATATGCCCACGCTTTCACGATACACGCCTCGTTTTGCAGGACTGCCGAAAAGCTGCTCCCTTACAAGGGCCTCATAACGCGAAAGAAATACGTGAGGAAACGCCTTTGAGAGCGAGCTTTCGTAATGCTGGAGGTCGTAAAAGGATCCGTGCTCTCGGATAAGCTCCATGAGATCGGATAGGTCGCCCTCCATGTCATAGAGCTCGGCGAGGCGTCGGTAATCGCCGCCAAGGCGCGTGATGAGCTCATCTTTCTTCAGTGGCCAATTTTCTCCAGAGCGTTTCCTCGCCTTTCGTATCCAGCTGCGTAGCTGGTCGGTGTTTTGGGCCCGGCCTTTGGAGATGAGATCAAGGTAAAGATCGACAACATCTTCGTTTTTGTTGTGCTTGTCGAGAAGCTTGAGCAGATCAAGTGCCGCATCGGTCGGATAAGCGCCCCCTTCCCTGCGTTCAATAAAGCGGCGCAACAGGGATATGGCCTTATTGTCATCCTTTCGCCGAAGAGCGCTTTTCACGAGAACCTGATATACGACATACGATGGCGGCCGCTTATCGGCAAATTCCTCGAGATCCGAGAACGGCGATCCCAACGCCATCATGCAGCGCAGCCTGATCACCGCCCATTGGGCCTGGTCGTATGAGTGAAAATACAGGAACTCGTCATCGGAGGAAGAATAATCGCGGAGCATCTCGTCGGCCAACTCTTTGGCCTGCTCGGCGAAGCGAGCTTTGGTTGCAAAACTCGCCTCGATTCTATCCCGTGCGTTGCTTTGAAGGTGCCAAAAGGCCCCGTAATCGTCGTCTTCTTCATCCTCCTCTTCATTTTCAGAGCGAACAAGATCGCAAAGCCATTCAAAAAGCTCTTGGGCAACATCGGGATCGCCTGCAGCAAGAAGGTCGCTCCAATAGCCGTTGATCAAATCGATCATGCTGTCGAAGAAATCATCCGGATCATCGGTGGCTATCTTCGGCAAGAGGAGTTCAAAAGCGAAGGTGAGCTGAAGAACGAGATCGTATGCGCCACGCTCCATGAGCGGGCTGAAGAAATCGTCGATGTATTCACGAAACGCCTTCTCGCATCGATAGGCGCTTCGATAGTCCACAAACCCGCGATAAGCGTATTGATGCACGACATCTTCCACTCCGATCACGAATTCGGCTTTCACGCGACATTCGTCAAGCTCGCCGAATCTATGGACGGCAACTTCTTCCCAATGACTATCCGACCGAATGATCTCCAAAAGAAACTCAAGCTGCTTTTCACTGCTGAGTGCTTTCAGGATATCCTCGGCAGAGGCCTTCGCCTGAGTAGATGGCGTTTCGCCTCGGCGTTTCGAAGAAGATTTGCCTGCGGGGCTTTCAGCAAGAGTCTCGATCATTCGGTTGCTGAACTCAATTTCATAGCAGGCAGCCGCAATGTGCTTGCAAAATCCATGGTCGAAGAAATACGGGCAATCGCAGAAGCTTTTCGATACGTCATCCGAGACGAACACCTGGTACTCCTGCGAACCTTCGACTTTGGCATTCCAGCCTGATTTCTCGGGCTTCAACCACGTTACTTGACCGTTTTCAAAGTATCGATATCCACGTAGAAGAATGTTCGGAGGAAACATCGATTCCCAATTCGGATCCAGCACAACGCCTCCCTACCCTCATCGTTGAGCAACTTTTGTCTGGCACTGCTTGCGCCATTGTATCAAGCCAGCGCCTTACCGTGCACTTATCTCGCCACAGACGCCTCAAAGCGTACTTCTTCTACCACAGGGCAAGTTTGCAGGAGATCGCGCTTTTGCAAACGCGCCAGTTTGTCTTTATGGGGGAGCACGAAACTTTACGAAACCTTACGCCATCGCTAAAGGACCGTCGTGGCACACAAGCGCCTATAATATGCTATAATTAATCATTATTTTTTGTGATTTATTAACGTATTGTATTGCGAAAGGTTTACGATGACTCCTCCCGTTCTTGCGAAGATGGAAACATTGCGAAAGGCCTCGTCCTCGCGTTCAAGGATCAGCCTTACCGAGCTCGCCCGCTCGACAAAATGGAGGGACCAGCTCGCAGAACAGGGCGTTTTGGAAATAATGGACAGAACGGAAACCGCCGCGTTTCTCCTTTCCCCCACCGACATGGACACGCTTCTTGACGCGATAGCAGAATTAGAGGCGCAGGTGGAGCAAGCCGAGGTGGAGGCCCTTGTCTCCTGTCGTGCAACGCGGAATAACTGGCAGACAGGCGATGTGCTCGCCTCGAACGCGTCGGCCAGCCTCAAGAAGCGTCGCCAAGAGCTCGACAAGATAGCAGCAGCCTATGAGAGATGAGCTGCTTGACGAAGCCATCGACGCGCTTTCCTCGATCCCCGATGTAGAGATGGATCCGGACAGCCTTGCCGATGACGTCTACTTACTCGCTATCGCTTGGCCGGATGAACGTGATTTCGCAACAGCAGTTGCAAGCACCGCACGAGCACTCAAACTCTTGCTCACGAAAAGACCTACGACGGCTTCTCTCAAATATGCGCTCAACGATTGGAAATCGTTTCACTATCAGAGCAAACGCTCTCAGGGCGCCAAAGCCGACATGCGCGTGGTTTTTCAATATACCGAGACAGCGCTCCGCGTGCTTGGGTTTGGCCATCGCCATATTCCCATCGACTTTTACGAACGTTTGGCGAACATTCGGCTGTAATACTGCTGTCGTACGATAAAGAGCCATTTCTATACCCGTCGTTGTATTGCAAGAAAACCCGTTTGCAACATTGATGAGGGATGCTGCAAACGGGCTCAAGACAAGATCCTCAAAAGGGAAGATTATTCACTCGGAAGCATGCTACATGCCGAGAAACTCCTGAATAGAATCGACAGCGAGCATTCCTGAAGTCAAGCAATAGCTAGACGAAGAACCGAGGAAGTTCGTATACGGATAAGTGAAGAATCCACCGCTATCCATGCCAGCGAGATACAGGCCTGGGAAGGAGGGCTTGAGATCGCTATCAAGAGCGCGGAAAGAAGTATCAATACGGATACCGTTATACGTATTGTCGATTGGCGAGATAATGCGAACAGCATAGAAAGGGCCTTCGCTAAGCGGATGAAGCAGGCGTGGGTCTTTCCCGAACAACGGATCGCTGCCATTGGCAATTGCCTCCTGGTATTCTTGCATTGATTCCGAGAAGGACAATTCATTGAAACCAACGGCTTCGCAAAGCTCTTCCAACGTATCGGCCTTGAAGGCTTGCCCGCTAGCCAGGCATTGCTCCATCTCATCGATTATCGTTGTGTAAACGGGATCGATGATGCGATCGCGCATAGCGTATTGATCGCAGTATTCTTTCGTGAGATGCCCCCAAACGCCTTGCGTGTGCAAGCTTTCGAGGTCGGATTGCGTGAGGATGACCCAGCTCCACGTCGCACGTCGCATTGCAGCAGCTCCAATGCTGTTAGATTCAGTGAGGCAGAGCTCTTCGTTCATAAAACGGGCACCTGCTGGATCCAGCATAAGAAAGCCCAGCTGGTTAATGAACTTCATGTAGCCCGCATAGTAATCAACTACGTCGTTGCTGCAAAATTCCGCCAATCCGGGCGCAAGGTCGTCCGATATTTTGCATCCGAGCTTCTCGCAGAGCACGATAGCATCACCCGTGTTGGAAGAAAGGCCCACATTGTCAAACACGCCATTAAGCCGTTCTTCCATCATGCTTGTATTTCCACCAAAGCCACCGGTGCAAAGCAACACGGCTTTGCAAGATACATTGACCACTGTTCCGTCTTCTTTGGTTCCAACTACAGTGGTAACAGCCCCATTATCGTCAGTAACGATATCCGTTAAATCGCAACCGAACACCACTTCGGTGCCCGCTGGCAAAATATACGAATCATAGAGATGCTGGAATTTATCTGTGCCTCTTCCGTAATAATGAATAAGATCCATTGGATCGAGCTGTGCTTCGGCCTCAAATCCGTGCTCGCCGATGGCGTCCCAGCGCTCTTGAATCCAGTCAATCATTTGACCGGTATTATGGATAATGAGACGTACCAGCGGGGCATTCGTTCGTCCTTGATCCTCCTGCATGCGGATAGCAAATGCCTCATCAGCTGTCATAGTCATACCGGCCGGTGCATCCATTGCTGCCTCTACCGCGAAAGGCCCCGATGAACAAGCGCCTGTCCCTGAAACGCGATGGGTACGTTCGATAATAATGGTGTCGATCCCAGCATCAGAGGCCCTTAAGGCAGCTGAGGTTCCGGTGAGACCGGCTCCGACGATAACGAGGTCACAGGAAAGTTCCTCGGTAGCCTCCGATCTCGGCGTGCTTTTCGCGAATCCAACAAGATCAGCTCCGGCTTCTTGAAGGCATTTGCATGTAGCAGAGGCGATGGCCGCCGCCGTGAATGTGGCTCCGGAAACCGTATCGACATAGAGCGACTGGGCCTCCACGATACGCTGCGGCATAAGATCGATAGCGGGATCTTTAAAGCCTGGCGTATCCGAGCAACTGAGCACTTCAATCGATTCGATCTTATCAGCGCTCACTGTTACCTCAACCTCTGTTGGCTCGATTACCGCAGGGCAACCATGCCGTTCACCTTCGATGGAGTTCTTCTTCCACTTGCCATATGCGCTTGCCCGATAGGTGCCGGGAGTCATGGTTTGCGTCGTCTCATAATCGGCGGGAACATTGCGCAACGATTGCTCGTTGGCTCCAGCTTGAGTTGCCGCATCAGCGATAGCGGCGATGATGCCGAGGGAAGACAACGTTGCGCCCGAAACTGTATCGACGCCAAGAGATTGAGTGGCAACAACTGCTTGCGGAATGACACTGAGCGGAATATCGCTTATATCTGCGGTTTCTGCATGGCTTTTCACTTCGATCGACTCGATGGCATCATTTGAAAATGTTACCTCAGCTACGATAGTACCGTGCTTGCCCTCGCCTCTTCCCTCATATGTGCCCGGCTCGAAAGAAACGCTGCCTTTGGCTCCGCCTCCTTCTGAACCTTCCTTTTGGGTGCCATTTTGGGAGCAGCCAGTAAGGGCCCCTGCGGACAAGCCAGCGATGCCCGCGACGCCGGCCAAGGCGACGGTGCCTTGAATAAATCCACGTCGTGTAGGTGTAAAGTGATTAATCCCTTTGGGCGATTCGTTGCCTACGCTTTTGCGATCGTCCTTGTTCAATGAACGCATGTGTATTTCCTCCTTGCTTAAGCGATATAGGGTTCTCTTGCAATGCCGTTGATCAGATAAACGATAGAGGCCTGCTGACTTTTGGCTTGCTCCTTGAAGTCTAGGCAAGGAGGAAAATCGGCAAACACCCCTCTGTGGGGAAATCGTTTTACGTCACCCCTGTGGGGTGGTTTTTCATCTCAAAACATCTCTTAAGCACTGTCACCGTCATCACCGAAGGTCGCTCATGATAGTATGAATAAGGGGGATCACCTCATCATAAGGGGGCACTACGAAGAGGGACGATAATCAAATTTCACTTGAGCATATCGTGACCACTGTCATAGGCATGGCCCTCTTTTGGCAAGTGCTTCGTTTTCCCAACGTGACAACCCTCTTCCCTACGGGAAGCGTTTCGCTGTTCTTTTTTGTGATCGCGTTGGCCACTGTCGCAGCAACTACGGTGCTAAAGCCGCAATCCATGGAACAGTTTCTCTTGAGGAACCAATCAGGATGTATCGTCATTGCTTGCGCTATTGCCTCTTCAGCCCTTATTGCCCTTCAGCACCTTGCCCTTTATGCCAGTTGGTGGGACGTTGATTCCCCTACGGCTTGCCTTATAGCTTTCGGAGCAGGTATGGGGAATGCTGTAATAATGCTGGCTTGGTACACACGACTTGCCCTGACGGGCGTTTCCGACGACTGGATACTTATGGCTCAGCTCTTTGGGTCAATGGTGCTCAGCTTTTTCCTGGGTCTGGTCATGTTCTCACTTTCCCCTTTCCCGGAGGCTTTTACCATACTCGTGCCAATACTTGCAGGTCTGTGCTACAAGCTCGGAGATAACAGCGCAGGTTCTTCGGCTTCTTTCCCACTTGAACCCCATTTACGCCCTTCTGTTCCCGTCGGCACTCTCGCACCGCTCTCTTATTTTGGCGTACCTCCATCGGGTACGCTGCTTATACTTCTCGTTTTAATAGGTCTATTGGGCGATACGATTCTCGTTTGCACGCCTCAAGATGATTTGCCTGAATTTACGCTCTGGTTGAAATACTTATTGAGCATCGTTGTGATTGCGGCAGCTTTTGTCGCTCTCTACCGTTCACGCAATGAACGTAAGGCGGCTTTTGCAATCGGACTTACGTTGGCAGTGGCACTTGTGAGCGGCATGGTTCTTCTGGGATTGCAAGTTGGAGCAATTAAAGCCGTGGGCATCGCGGTAGTGACCAGTTGTCGAACATGCGTCGAGGTGCTCGTGGTCTTTTTGCTTGTACGTGATTCTTTCGATTGTCGTGTCGCTTATTGGAATTTTAGCATCCTCTATATAGGGCCGGTAGTTGTTTCCTGCGTGCTCGGAACTTGGATTGTCCCATTCTTTTTTTCGCTGATTGGCGTAACGGCAACCTCGGGAACAGCAATGCTTGCCATTGCCCTCAGCGCAATTTCAGTCATAGCTCTTGTGATTGTTTTAGGCATCCTTGTTGTAAGAAGCTTCGATCTGGAGCCTGTTCCCGATTGGAATGAGGAAGATGATTTAGGGACTGAATATCAGGAACTAAACAACTCGACTTTGTACACCATCGAGAGAAGAATAATATCTGAGGATGCAGCAACTCATGCATCAATCACTGGATTGGTGTCTATTCCCGACGAAACGCTCGGCCAGATTTCGCGGGAACGTGGATTGACAGCAAGGGAAACACAGATTCTTGTATATGCTTTTCGAGGGTATTCTCTTCAGCGAATAGCCGAACTTGATGTGATTTCCCTCAATACCGTGAAAAGCCACTGGAAGAATCTCTATCGCAAGCTTGAGGTACATACTCGCCAAGAACTCATTGATTTTATTGAAGCACGTCTTTAAACGTCATTCACATAAGCATTTCTTTGAGGCAGCCGTGATGATGGCGTTTTCGCATTTTTACGTCCTTAAAAGTGCGATTTTCACATTTTTACGTCCTTATTTTTGCTGGTTTTCACACTTTTACGTTCGAGTTTTTGTATACTTGAAGGAACCTCCCGGGAGAAAGGCGCGTTATGGAGCGTTTCCTTATGCACGATCTTGAAGCTTGGAAGAGCAATCCCCTCAGAAAGCCCCTCATAATCAACGGCGCCCGTCAGACGGGCAAGACGTGGCTCATCCAAGAATTCGGAAAGCGCCATTACAAAAACGTTGCCTATGTGAACATGGACAACAATAGAGCCATGCGCAACCTGTTCGACGAAGGGTACAACATCGATACTCTTCTCGATGGCATCCAACTGCAAACGCGGGTTTCCATCGATCCTGCTTCCACGCTTATCGTGTTTGACGAGGTGCAAGAAAACCCCAAGGCCCTCACGGCCCTCAAATACTTCGCCGAGGATCCCCGCCAATTCTCCATCATTGCCGCAGGATCGCTTTTGGGCATTCTCCTTCAAAGCGGAACGGGGTTTCCTGTGGGAAAGGTGGAGACGCTTGATCTCTACCCGCTCTCCTTCGACGAGTTTGTCCTCGCAGCGGAGGGACGATCGTTCCTTGACGCGCTTCAAAGCTCTGACGTCTCGCTCGTCCAAGCATTCAGATCACAGGCAATCACTCTTTTAAAAAACTACTACTATGTCGGCGGTATGCCCGAGGCGGTGAGCGCCTTCCTCAAAAGAAGGGACTATCAAGCAGCACGCGCTATCCAACAGAGAATATTGGCTGATTATGAACGCGATTTCTCTAAGCACATTCCCCCGCGTGAAGCTGAGCGTGTTTACGCTGTTTGGGATTCCATCGTCACGCACCTGTCCCAAGAGAACAAAAAGTTCATTTTCGGTCGTATCGCGAAAGGGGCACGCGCAAAGGATTTCGAGAGCGCGCTCACGTGGCTCAGGCAGGCCGGACTTATCTATCAAGTCCCCCGCATCACCAAACCGGGAATACCGCTTAAGGCATATCGAGACCCCAGCGCGTTCAAGGTCTTTGCTCTCGACGTTGGGCTTCTCGGAGCTATGGGCGATGTTGACGGCGGCAGCATTCTTAACGGAAACGCGCTGCTCGAAGAGTTCAAGGGCGCACTGACCGAGCAGTATGTGTGTCAAGAGCTCATAGCCGCCTGTGGGCTCACCCCCTTTTACTGGTCAGCGGATAATTCTCGCGGCGAGGTCGATTTCCTCGTCCAGAACGCAGGCGTGATCTACGCCATTGAGGTGAAGGCAGAGGAGAATTTGCGGGCCAAGAGCTTGCGCAGCTTCAAGGAGAAATACCCGACTGTCTGCGCTTTGCGTTTCTCGTTGTCTGACTATCGCGAGCAGGATTGGCTGACGAATGTTCCCCTTTATCTTATAGAAAACACAGAACTCTGGCTCAAGTAGCACTATGATTGTCATCAGTGAGAAATCAGCTGACACGCGATGACGGGAGCATCATGGCACGCAAATACTCACCATGCGGTCAACCTATGGAGGAAGCCTTCGAAAACACGCAACGAACTTCAGGAAGGTGAAGAATGAGATACCGCACGCTGGGAAATACCGGACTTCAGGTAAGCGAAATCGGCTTCGGCGCCGAATGGATTGAGAAGATGGATGACGCCGACGTGAAGGCGATGGCGCATCGTTGCGTTCAGGAAGGCATCAACCTCGTGGATTGCTGGATGTGCGACCCTGCCGTGAGAAGCGCCCTCGGACGCGCGCTTGAAGGTGAGCGCGGCAAGTGGATCATCCAAGGCCACATCGGCTCCACCTGGCAAGACGGCCAGTATGTGAGAAGCCGCGATTTGGCAGCCGTGCGTCCTGCCTTCGAGGATCTGCTCGAACGCCTTCAAACCGACCATGTGGAGCTGGGCATGATTCACTACGTCGATCAGGTGGATGAGTTCCACGACATCATGGCGGGCGATTTCTACGCTTATGTTCAGGAGCTGCTGGACGCAGGCAAAATCGAGCACGTCGGCCTTTCCACCCACAGCCCCGAAGTGGCGAAGCTCGCCGTTGAGGACGGCCGCATCGAAACCATCATGTTCAGCATCAACCCCGCCTTCGATCTCATGCCCGCATCCGCTGATCTCGACACGCTGTTCGGCGATGCCTACGACGACTCCCTTGCCGGCATCGAGCCGGCGCGCGCCGAGTTCTACGCTTTGTGCGAGCGGGAAAACGTCGGTCTCACCGTGATGAAAGGGTATGCGGGCGGGCGGCTACTCGACGCGCAAAAGTCGCCCTTCGGGGTGGCGCTCACGCCGGTGCAGTGCATCCATTATGCCCTCACGCGTCCTGCGGTCGATAGCGTGCTCGTCGGCATCGAAAACATAGCCCAACTGGAAGAAGCGCTCGCCTATGAGACGGCATCTGACGAAGAACTCGACTATGCGAGCGTGTTGGCTCAGGCGCCCAAGCATGCCTACTTTGGCCAGTGCACCTATTGCGGGCATTGTCAGCCGTGCGCCGTCGGCATCAACATCGCCTTGGTGAATAAGTTCTCCGATCTCGCTGCGCTAAAAGAGGACACACCGGCATCGGTGAAAGCCCATTATGAAGCCTTGGACGTTACGGCAGGCGAATGCATCCAGTGCGGCCAATGCGAGCCGCGCTGCCCCTTCGGCGTACCGATCATCCAGCGCATGGAGCAGGCCGAACAGCTCTTCGGCTGCTAGTTGGCTGGTGAATACCCCACGACGCTTCGGCTGCTAGATGCCGCCTGCAGCCAAGGCACGCCTCTGGAATATCTTCCCGACGCGTCTACGAGCGACGAGCGCGGACGGACGCCTCGTGAACTTCCCTTAAAAAGCTCGGCATGCGCTCGCAGTGCCAGGTTGCCAGCTCGGCTGCCGTCGCTTGAAGATTCCCGCGCAACCACTCAGCGGTGGTGCTCACGCTTCCAAACGAATGAAACCGAATGGCATGCACTTGCTCAGGGGTGAGATTGTTTAGGCCGGCGTATTTCCGCAGCATCTCCTTTGATATTCGCAGGTTCGTGTCGTGGATATGCCATTCGATGGAATTCTGCGATTTATCGGCGAAGGCACGCCGATAAAAGTCCCGATGATCCCAGAGTCGCGAAAGCATATCGGTGACCATCGCAAGATAGTCGATATCTTCGATGCTCGTTTCCACCGTCCAGTAGTCTTGATCGTAGATCCACGCCACGAGATCATATTTGTCTTTGAAATGGTAATAGAGCACCTGCCTTCTCTCGCCGCATCGTTCGCAAAGATCATTCACCCGCACCTTCTCCAAAGGCATCTCTTCAAGCATTGAAGCAAGCTCATACGCAAATCGCTTTTTCGTTCTGTTTTTCATGGCGCTTGCCCTCCGATTGCTTGGACAAAATCGATATATGACGTATATTAGGACATAATCGCGTTTTGTCCTAACACAAGGTTCTTCTCGTTTCCTATATTCATACCTGTCGAAGCGAAAAGGAGGAACCGATGAACATCTTCGATATCGACCTCACGTCACTTGCCATGATCAACGATGTGCCAGGTGTCATCATGGAGCACATGACCCCCTGTCTTGAGAACATCCCTGTTTTCATCATGATGGTGATCAACATCATCCTTGGGTTCATGCTCTATACCAACGTCTCGGGAATCCAAAAGCGCGACGGAGTGGATTGCTATCCCGTCAACGTACACTGCTGCGTTATCGTTTGGGACGTGATGTGCTCCATCATGTGCTGGGTCCTGATGTTCACCTGCAACTTCTTCTGGCTGTTCACGCTTTTCGCCATCTTGGAGCCTATTTGGGTAATTGGCGAGATCGGAGCCATCAAGGCCGTCGTAAAGACGAGCCGTCAGGAAGAGTTTGGAATGTATAGCCGTGGCCCCGTTACCGAAAAGCAGGCTTGGGGATACATCTTTATCATGATCGCCATCTGGTTCTGCTTCTGGGGATCGATCTCATTCATTCTCGGCGGGTTTGTGAACGGTTCGCTTCTGGTGACCTGGCCTTACACCAATTTCCTCTTCCCTTGGATTTGCTGGAAGCAGTGGGAGCGCCGCGCTGCCCAAACGGGCACCCAGATCGGCAACTCGTCGAAGGTGCAACTCACCCTCGTGTTCCAGGTCACGCTTTCTTGGTTCCCCTACACATGGTTCGTTCTCATGATGCCGTTTCTCAACACGCCGATGTTCTATTTGGCTGGCGCGCTGACCACCGCATTCTGCATCCGCAACTACCTCAAAGTGAGAAAGCTCCCGCTTCCTAACGCAGAGACGAAAGAGCTCCTTGGAACAACGGCGAATTAAAGCAATACGCGCGAAACTTCATCGCAGCCCCTGCTTACCAGAGCGACCTTGTCGCTTATTTCAAGATCTGATGAGATACATGCTATCTCATCAGATCTTTTTGCTGAGATTCCCTGCATCTCGTCATTCTCATACGTAAATTCGTATCAGCAGCAATGTTTTGCTTTATCCTTCCAGCACTTTGACAAAGAAATGGCGGGTGCGGGGACCGTCAAACTCGCAGAAATAGAGATCCTGCCACACACCGAGCACCAGCTTGCCGTCGTGTAGGATCATCGTCTGCGAGGAGCCAAAGCAGGTCGTTTTGATATGAGCGTGGGAGTTTCCCTCGAAATGCCGATATTTCGGGTTGTCCGTGGGAAACGCCTCCTCCATCGCCATCAGCACATCGCGCACGACGTCGGGATCGGCGTTTTCGTTGATGGTAAGACCTGCCGTCGTATGCGGCGAAAACACGACGACGATGCCCTCGCGTATGCCGCTTTTCTCAATATCCTCACGCACCAGCTCGGTGATCTTCATCATCTGCTGAGCGCGGTCAGTCGCCACCGTATGTTCGAAAAAGTTCACGCACGCCCCTTCCCTTTCTACCCCTCTTCAATGTGCCCTCTATGCATAAATCCATATGCATGAGCCCCATTATATGGATAAAAGGGATGCCGTGTGGGTGAATGCTGCTGCAAGGAGTTTTCGGTTACCCCGAGAATCACGCTTTGTGCAATCTATGTGTATGTATTATAATGCATACACATAGAGAAAGGGCATATGATGGCCTCACGGGATATCGTTAGCAAACAATCGATTAGTAATGAACAATGAACGAGACTTATTTCGCCATTCAAGACGAGTCAAAGAGAAAAGCCGTCCCTTGTGCTTTCATGCGGCACTCATCAAAGGATGGCTTTAGCATCGATATTGAGCCGACCGTTTCGAGCGAGCAAGTGCCCGCATTCTTTTCCCCGTTTGTTGAAAAGCATGAGCTGCACTTAGGTCACGACCTTGCGCTCAGATGGGTGCGCGAGCGCATTCCGCCATCAGGGCGGCAAAATATCGGAGAAATACTTGCAGCCCATGGGCTCGAGGAATACAGCGAATTGGAGTTGCTGAGAAGCACGCGCGGAATAAGCTCTCAGGACAGCTTCGCCGTCAATGAAATAGATGAGGCGTTTTATCGCTCAAAACACGACGACCATGTTCTCAAGCGCCGCATAAAGCTTGGCGAGACCATACGAAAACGCAGGGAATCGCTTGGGCTCACACAACGGGAACTCGCCGATGCCGTTGGCATTGACCAGCCGTATTTAAGCAGAATCGAAAGCGGCAAATGCAATATTACGTTCGACGTGCTCGCCGACATTGATGAGGCGCTTTCCCATGCGGATCGCGGCATCATTGCGCTCTACGAAGCTCCGCTTGAAAACGACGGGTAAATTACGTTTGATCGAGAGGCGTTAGCTTCTGTCGTGCGATACATCTCATCCGTCGCCGTGTCTCTTGCTCGCCCGCAAGGGAATCTTCACAACAAAGGTTGTGCCAGCGCCCAACTCGCTGGAAACCTCGATCGTGCCCCGATGATAGGCCACGGCATGCTTGACGATGGCGAGCCCGAGGCCCGTTCCGCCGGTTTCCTTCGAACGGCTCTTCTCAATGCGATAGAATCGCTCGAAGATCTTCTGCTGCTCGTCCTCGGCGATGCCAACTCCCGTATCGCTCACCGCAATGACGGCACAGGGCACGCCGCGAGGCATTTCGCCATCTGGCAATACACCGGACAATGCGCCCTCGCGCAGAGCGCCATCCGGCATAACGCCATCGCTGAGCGCGATCGCGGCCTCTCCGTTAGGCAGAGCACCAGCGCCACCGCCCAGCGCGATCGAGCCCTCTCCCTCAGCCATAATGCCATCAGACAATGCAAGCGTGACCTCACCTCCCGCAACGTTGTAGCGGATGCCGTTTTCCACGAGATTGGAGAGTGCCATCTCGATGAGTGTCTCATTGCACCATATCTGAGCACATTCCCCCTCAAGGCACAGGCAAACACCCTTCTCGCGAGCAACGGGCTCCAACCGCGCGAAGATGCGCTCGGCAACAGCACGGAGGTCGACCAACGTCTGCGCGTCCTGATCGAAGGCAGATTCGTCAAGGCGCGAGAGGATGAGCACGTCGTCGATGATGGAGCGCATCGCGTTCGCCTCGTCGTTGATGATACCCGCCACCCGTTGTAGATCATTCATATCAAGCAACCCGTTGTTGATGAGCTCCGCATAGCCGGCAATAACCTGCAGCGGGGTCTTCAACTCGTGCGAAACGTTGGATGAGAACTCACGGCGGAAGCTCTCCGCGCGGGCAAGCTCCTCGTTCTGCGCTTTGAGCTGCCTCTGCTGGCGATCGATCGATTCCAGCAACGGCGTCATCTCGCTATATATCTCGTTGCCGAGAGGATTCTCAACATCGATGGCATCGATGGGCCCAAGGATGCGGCGGGAAAGGCGGCGCGAGACCAAAAACACAATGAGCACCACAATTGCGGCAACACCGAGAAGCGGGGCCATGAGCGAGCCGAGGAAACCGCTGATCGATTGCCGCTCCATCGAAAGACGCAGAACAGCCCCGTCATCAAGGCGAACGGCGGCATAGACGAGATCGCTTCCTATCGTGGCAGATTGCCTGACAAGCGAAGCCTCCCCCTGTTCGATGGCCGCGCCCACCTCGGGTCGATCGCCATGGTTGACGCCGTAGGCCCGAGGATTGGTGTCGAAGACGACGGTGCCCTCGTCGTCGATCAACGAGATGCGAACCCGTGCGTTTCTCTGCACGCTGACGATGGATTCCTGCTCCTCAAAGCTGCATCCGTTCAGCTCTTCGGCAAGGCTTGAGGCTTGCGCCATGAGCATCCGCTCGTTTTCGGACTCTTGTACGGCATAGAACACCGCGGCAAAGCCGACGATGAGGATGACGACGATGAAGAGCGCGAAGGCGACGATATGGGAAAAGATGGTCTTTTGCAGGCTCGGCGTTTTCGGGGACTCCCGATGCCGACCCCGCGATTCGGCGCGAGAGTTCGCGGAAAGCATCATAGCGAGACGCCCTTCAGTTTCCCGCCGCGTCGGTGAAACGGTAGCCCACCCCGCGAACCGTCTCGATCAGAGCGGCGCTCGCGGAATCGGCAGCGGCGATCTTCTGGCGCAACGTCTGAACGTGCACGTCGACCGTTCGCGTCTCGCCGGCGAAGTCGATCCCCCAGACGTCGGCGAGCAGTTGGTTGCGCGTAAGAACACGACCTGGATGGCTCATAAGGGCGCGCAGCAAATCGAACTCCTTGCGCGTCAGCTGAAGCGGCACCCCGTTAGCGCTTGCGCTATGGGAAGCCACCGAGAGCCTGAGCGCGCCTCCATTCAGCTCCTCATCATCCTCTCTGGCAAATGTGCGAGCAGATCGCCGCAGCAAGGCCCCGACGCGCGCTATCAGCTCCATCATGCCGAAAGGCTTCGCCAAGTAATCGTCGGCTCCCTCATTGAGGCCGATCACCTTGTCGTATTCCGTGCCCTTCGCCGTCAGCATCATGACGGGAATCGGCGCGTAGCGGGAATTGCCCCTGATGCCTCGCAGAACTTCCAGCCCATCGGAACCGGGCAGCATGATGTCGAGAAGTATGAGCTCGGGCGCAAGCTTCTTGCAGGCATCGAAGAGCTCTTCGGCGCGACCGAAGCCGCAAGCCTCATATCCTGCCTGCTTGAGCGCATATATGGTGAGATCCCTGATGTGAACGTCGTCTTCGAGGTAATAGATCACGTGGCGGCTTCGTCTCCCGATGTTTTCTTCCTCTTCACCCATGAGGCTTTTCGCCCAGTGAAAATACTACCGCCCAGCGGTGCGCATCCGCAGGGCGCTCGCCAAACTTTACCCAAACTTTACGTTCACTTTACTGAGGGCTGATGGGGCTTTCCTATCCTTTGTGCTGCGGGCGAAAGCGGCTTGCCCTCAGGGCTTGCCTCATACGTTTGCCCAGCGTATGGCATCAATTTGCCCTTTGAGCCCGCGCAATTTGAAGCTCATAGACTTAAGAACGAAAGAAGGTTGAAGAACATGGATCCATTCACGCTGGTCATCGTGGGGTTGGTGATCGCGGTCGCCCTTGCCTTTGATTTCACGAACGGTTTTCACGACACCGCCAATGCCATGGCCACATCCATCGCCACCGGAGCCTTGAAGCCCAAGGTGGCGGTTCTCCTTGCAGGAATGCTCAATTTGCTAGGCGCTTTCCTCTCGGTTGAGGTCGCCAAGACCATCTCGGGCGGCATCATCAACGAAGCGCAAGTTACCATCGGGCCCGAATTTATCCTGGCCGGCCTCCTCGGGGCCATCATTTGGAACATGCTCACGTGGCTCGTCGGGTTGCCTTCAAGCTCATCGCACGCCCTCTTTGGCGGCCTTGTCGGCGCGGTGATCGTTGGAGCAGGTGTTGAGGGCGTGAATTTCGGCGCCGTCGTTTCCAAGATACTCGTTCCCTCGCTCGTCTCCCCTGTCGTGGCAGGGCTTGCGGCGTTTTGCGCCGTGAGGCTCGCGCTCTTCATCGTGAGACGCATGAACGAAGTGCAGACCGAGCGGGGATTTCGCCATGGTCAGACGGTGACGGCCTGCCTCGTGGCCCTGTCGCATGGGACAAACGATGCCCAGAAGACGATGGGCATCATCACCTTGACGCTCATAGCCGTCGGCTTGCAGGAAAGCGGCTCGGCACCGGCACTTTGGGTCGTTGCAGCCTGCGGCCTTGCCATCGCAGCCGGAACGTATGCAGGTGGTTGGCGCGTCATCCGCACCCTCGGCAAGGGGCTGACGGAGATCTCCACCCCTCAGGGATTTGCCGCCGAGGCCAGCTCGGCGACCGCGATCCTCGTGAGCTCGCACCTTGGGTTTGCGCTCTCCACCACACAGGTCTGCTCGGGTGCCATCATCGGTTCGGGCCTTGGCAAGAAGGGGTCGGTCGTCAACTGGGCCGTGGCCGGACGGATGCTCATCGCATGGCTCGTCACCTTCCCCTCCGCAGCCCTTATCGGGGCAGGCATGTGCTCCATCGCACGCCTTGGGTTTGCCGGCACGGTGTGCTCCTGTATTCTCGGTGTCGCCGCGATCACGGCGATCTACCTGCTCTCCCGCCGCGACCCAATCACCGCGAAGAACGTCAACAGCTCATCGGCAGAGCCCATGCCGTTCGCACCCTCGGACATGCAGCACGCCTCGGCAGGATCTGCTGCCTAACCGCCGAGCCGCACAGCTGTTGGGGCAACAGGGGGCGATTCGGGAGAATTTGGGCTATACGGGCAATTCGCCACTTCACCATATCCCGTAGTGCCGAGAAAAACTCACCTACCAACCACATTTCAAATTACTGGAGAAAGGGTTACTATGCAGGAACTATCGAACCTTTTACTCGTGCTGGGCGTCACGGTGGCAGTCGCCACCTCGATCTGCCTTCTCTATGCAACCGGCTTTCGCCTCTGGACAAAGACGGCGAACCGGCAGACCTACCCCGCGCAGGCATCTTCTGCGCAACCGCCTCTTACGCAAGCATCATCCGCGCAGGCACCACGCGTCCATGTATCCCCTGTCAATCTTTCTGAGAGTCTGCTCACCAGCGAGGGCACGCAAGGAAGGGCAGTACGCCAGAAAGATGCCGCGCATATCCTCTCCCGTTTGGGCGCGGCGCTCTGCTTCGGCGGATGCATCGTGATCGTGCTCTACGCCCTCTGGCTCATGATTCCGATTTTCCACTGACGGGAAAACTCGCCTGCTCGTATAATAATCATTGCTTAAGGAATGGTCGGCCGATGCGTTCTGGCCTCGCTTGGATGCATTCCCCTTTCCGACGATATGCAGGTCGTATCGCGAGGAAAAGCCGCCGAAGCGGACCTCGAGGCATCTGCAGCAGCCAAGATGCGCGGCGAAAAAGTTTGAGAAAATATTGGCGATGGAATCTGAGCTCAAGGACATACTTGCCACATCGAGCGCGGACGTCGATCCGCAGACCCGCAAGTCGATGCGTGGCAACAAACGGCGCGACACAAAGCCGGAGATCACGGTGAGGAGGCTCTTGCGCGAGATCGGCTTTCCCGGATACCGGCTCGATTGGAAGAAAGCACCCGGCCACCCCGACATCGCCTACCCAGGGCGCAAGCTCGCGATTTTCGTGCATGGGTGCTTTTGGCACCGCTGCCCCACCTGCAACCTCCCCATACCCAAGAAGAACCGCGCATATTGGGAAGCAAAATTCGAGCGAAACGTCTCAAGAGACGAACGCGTGAGAGCCGAGCTGGAAGAGAAGGGCTGGCGGGTCGTCACGATCTGGGAACATCAGCTGAAAAAAGACCAGCTCGAGGCAACCTCCCAATATCTTTACGAAGTCGTCTCGCTCGATGAAGGGGAATAATCCGAGAGCGAGTCTACCCTCCAGCACCTTGATGAAGAAATACCGACTTCCATAAAGACCTCATCACGTTTCGCATCGATGGCACTTCGTAGCGCAAACCCTAAAGGGCATAGCGCGTCGAACGAGCAGAGCCGCTTTTATGGACGATGTGCCGTTTATTCAGATCTTGAAGAATGCGCGCAACCTTTGATTGATTGAGCCCCGTATTCCTTTCGATCTCTCGGCGAGAGGCAGAATTGCAATTTTCCAAAGCCTCAATGACTGCACGTTCATCTGGCCCCACCTCATCGATGGTCTCGATGAGGGGCAGAGTGACAGATATAGAGCTTTCGGTAAGCTCAAACGATGGACCGACGATGTATCCTCGGTAGCAATTCCGTATTCGACGCACGCCCGTCCCCAGCCTTTCTATAAGGCCGAGCCTGAAAAAGATATTGCCAAGAATCGGATTTCGCAAAAGCGAAAGATCGCCTTTGAAATACTGATCTTCGGTTATGCCTTCCGGAAGGCCCCCGACCGAAGTTACAACGATTTTCTCCGAATCCATAGCGATTTTAATTGGAGCATTCAAATCCCATCGCCGATGGACAAGCGCGTTAGCCACCGCCTCGCGAAAAGCGGACTCTGGAATAAGCTCGACTCTCTTTCGCCACAACCCTTCAATGCGCTCAACAATATAGAAGCGGCGAAACAACACAAGCGCTTGATCAAGCTGGGAAAGCGCTGACGTATTTTCAATGATCTCGTGTTCTCTCAGCTCGCTCTCATCGCGTCCATAACGCACGAAGCTGATCCCGGGCATATGGTTGCTATCAGCCAGAATGGAGGCGGCATTGTTAAACACGTTTTCACGAGTATAAAGCCCGAGGGTTCTATGGGTATCTACGTCCACCTTCTCAAGCCCGAGCTTATCTTTAAGCTGGGCATTGAGTGCGGTAAAGGTTAGGTCTTGATGCAAGGACGGCAGTTCCTCGAAGTTTATTCCCTCTCCATCGACTACAAGATGCTTCAGTTGAGCACGATCCACCTGAACCGTCGATGTGTTTGTACGACGGTATGCACGGCCCTGCGCAAAATAGGGCTTATCAAGACCTTCACGTACGGATAATCGCACGATGGGCCTGTTGTCGATCTCCTCGATCTCCAAGGCATAATCCGGAACAGGGTCGAGCGCATCGTTAATCGCATTCTCGATCTGCAGAGCTACGTCATCAGGGCTCTCGACGCCAACAAGTGAGCCGTCGTCAGCAATGCCGAACAAGATTTCCCCGTCACCGTAATTTGCAAAAGCGCTGACCGTTTTAAGAAACGTATTGCTATATGTCGCCTTAAACTCTAGCCGAGATGATTCACGCAACGCGCACCTCCTTATTTCAACGATACACCTATCATATCACGCGATATGATGAGATACTATTTATCTCATCATATTATTTGATAAGATATTATTTATCTCATCTCTTATTATCGCATCCATCGCGGCAATAATGCCTCATCTCTCCCTTTCTCCTCTTTATTCAACATCCCCTCTATGTTCATATACCTGTATGCACAAGCCCACTATATGAGTGAAAAACGTGTCATCCAGATGGAACATCATCGAAGGGGGTTTTGCACGCACCCGATGCCGGAGTAAACTGCCTCGAGGACAAAGCACTTCAAATGCATATCCGACAAAGCTTAAGGTGACGCCGATGCCACATAAGATGCAAAGCACTTCCCACCGATCGCGCGTGAAACTCCATGCGAAACGTTTTCAGAAGGGCCTCTCCCTTTTCCTCACAATGATGCTCTGCGCCGCGCTCTTCTCGCTCACCGGTTGTTCGGGCCGCAGCTCATCGTCAGACGATGCCGCGAACACCGCAGCAGCCTCGATTGCGGAAGCAGGCGGGGCAGCTAACGAGAACGCCGGAGAGCACGATGCCTTGGAAGCGTCCGGCGAAACGACAGGAAACGGCGCGTCCGCTGCAAATGCGGCCATGCGCACGGCGGCGCCTCCGCTTTCCACGCTTGCGGTTCCGGCCTATTCCAGCGCCCCTGCGGTCGTCATCAATGGCGATGCCCCCTATTTCACCGAAGGCGACCTCGCACAAGGCTTCTTCGAGGAATATGCTCCCCTCGATGGCCTCGGAAGGTGCGGCACCGCGTTTGCCCTCGTCGGGCGAGAGACTATGCCAACCGAGGAGCGCGGGGACATCGGTGACGTGAAGCCCACCGGCTGGCAGACGCCTATCTCGAAATACGATTTCGTTGATGGGAAATACCTCTACAACCGCTGCCATCTGCTGGCATACCAGCTCACCGGCGAAAACGCCAACGTGAAGAACCTCATCACCGGCACGCGCACGATGAACGTAAAGGGCATGAAGCCGCTTGAGGACGACGTCGCCGCTTACATTGAGCGTACAGGAAACCACGTCCTCATGCGGTCGACGCCCTATTTCGAAGGCGAGAACCTCCTGGCCTCGGGAGTTCTCTTGGAGGCGCAATCCATCGAGGACGGCGGCGCGGGGCTGCGCTTTTGCCGATGGTGCTATAACGTGGAACCCAACGTTGGCATCGATTATGCAACCGGCGCCAATTGGGACGAGAGCCCCGCCACACCCGAGGCGAACACAGGCAGCCAATCTGACGGTTCTGAACAAGAGGCCGTGCGCACCTACATCCTCAATACGAACAGCCACAAGTTCCACTATCCCGATTGCCGCGGTGTGAAATCGATGAAGGATAAGAACAAGCAGGAGTTCACCGGTACACGCAGCGAGGCCATCGCAATGGGCTATGACCCCTGCGGCATATGCTTGCCCTGAGCTTGCCCTGTATCCGCCCTATTCCCGCGAGGTGGAGACGAGCACGATCATGAGCGCCATGAGCACGAGCCCCGCCCAGTCCGACCAGAGAAACGCCGTCCCCAACCAGAGAGCCGCGAGCACCATCGCGGATGCCGGTTCGGCGACGCCGATAAGGCTCCCCTTCACCGATCCGATAACCGAGACGCCATAGAGGTACAGCCAAAACGCGAGGAACGTTCCCAGCGCCCCCACGCCGATGACGAGCACCGTCCATCCCATGGCATCGAGCGCCACGAGGGTTGGCGGATTTCCCCAAAGCCCACCGATGAGCCACACGAACGCCGAGATAAGGCAGGAAAGCGCCATCCCCATGCCGATGACGGAGAACGTCTCGTAGCGCGCGTAGAGCTTTCGCGGGATCATGAGGTAAAGCGTCACCGCTGACGCGTTGAGGAACCCCCAGATAAGCCCCGGCAGCGGCAGGATGAAGGTGGAGGCATCGCCTCCAGTGGCGATGAGCCACGTCGCCGCAAGCGCACACAGAAGGCCGACGAACTCGCGAAGGCGCGGGAGCCTGCGCCCAAAGAGGCATGCAAGCGCCATGACGAATACCGTCGAAAAACTTTGAAGCACCGTCGCGGTGCCGGCATTCGTGCTCATGACGGAGAAGGCGAAGGTGAACTGGCTTCCGAAGAGCCCCAGGCCGAAGAGCAGATAACGCCAGCGGGCGTCCGGCACCTTCAGCAGACAGGCGGCATCGTGCCGTAAGGCGGGACGCGCGAATATCAAGGTGAGAAAGCAAAGGCTCGCAACAATGGTGCGCACGACCGTGATATAAGCTGGCGTTATCGCGAACCGCTCGAGCAGATACTGCGCACACGCTCCCGAAAAACCCCAAAGCGAGGCACCGGCTAACGCCGCGATGATTCCCCATGCGAAACGCGAACTCAATCGTGAGCTTTGAGCTGCGCGACCCTCCTTTTCCGCAATGGTTGGCGCGATGCTATCTTTCCCCATCTTTCCTCTCTCAATTTCCGCCGCGCACATCGTAGCGCAACCGCGCATCAAAGCAACGAATCGCCCTTAAGCTTTGAGCTATTCAGATTTACCGCCCAAACATCGCGCGGAGACTCTCACAGTGAGTCGGTGTCGAGGAAGATGGTGAAGGGCCCGTCGTTGACGAGCGCCACTTTCATGTCGGCGCCGAAGCGACCTGTTTCCACGAGCGCCACATCACTTCGCGCAAGCGAGACGAAATACTCATAGAGCCTGTTCGCCTCATCAGGTGCGCCAGCCTCCACAAACGACGGTCGATTTCCCTTCTTGCAGTTTGCGAAGAGCGTGAATTGGCTGACCACGAGCGCATCGGCACCAACGTCGGAAATCGCGAGATTCGTCTTTCCCTCGCTGTCCTCGAATATCCGTAACCGGAAGATCTTGTTCCAGAGCTTCTCGGCCTCTGATTCGGTATCATCGTGGCCTACGCCGAGCAGAATGAGAAAGCCGCGTCCGATGCGTGCGCATTCCACGCCCTTGATCGTCACAGTTGCCTCGCTCACCCGTTGGATAATCGCTCGCATACCGTCCCTTTCAAGTATTCTCCGCCACCTTGCCGGCTCGGAGAGAGACCTCTTCCTTTACTGCTCTGCGATGTCCCCGATCAACGCACGGGCAAACTCATGCGCATCGAAATCTTTCAGATCCTCGATCGCCTCGCCCACACCGACTTTGATGATGGGAAGCTGCAATTCGTGGCTGATGGCAAGCGCGATGCCGCCCTTCGCCGTGCCATCGAGCTTCGTGACGATGAGTGCATCCAACGAAAGCGCCCGGTTGAACTCCCTCGCTTGCTGAAGGCCGTTTTGACCCGTCGTCGCATCAACGACGAGCACCGTATAGACGGGATAGGTCGCACGCTTGCGCACGACATTCACCACCTTCTCCAGCTCGCGCATGAGGTCAGCCGACGTGTGCAGACGCCCCGCGGTGTCGATGAGGACAAGATCGGCACCCGCCGCCTCGGCCCGCTCGATGGTCTCGTAGCACACGCTCGCCGGATCGGCGCCGCGCGAGCGTTCGACCACCTCCACCTCGGCGCGTCTCGCCCACACCTCAAGCTGCTCGATTGCGGCCGCGCGGAACGTGTCGCCGCTGCCTAAGATAACATGGCGACCCTGATCGGCAGCCTCTTTGGCGATCTTTCCGACCGTCGTCGTCTTCCCCGTTCCATTGATGCCGACGAACAGCACCACCGCGCTCTCGCCGCCAAGGACCTCTTCCCCACCTTGGGCGAACTCATCGGCGATCTTGTCGCTTAAGCGGGAAAGCACCGCATAGGCATCGGGGAGCGCAAGCCGCGTCGCCTCGCGCTGAAGCGACGACGTGATGCTTGAGGCGGCCTCCGCGCCGATGTCGGCGAGGATGAGTGCTTCCTCAAGATCGTCCCAAAAATCGTCGTCAAGCGCTGGGCCGCGATCCAAAAGGACGTTCATCGATTCGCGCAGCCGTGCGCGCGAACGCGCGAGCCCCGATTTGATCCGTTCAAAAAACGCCATAGCGCCTCCTATCCGCTCCTTGTTCCGCCGCTCACCTGCGCCTAAGCGCCTGAGCGGTTCTGCGTGAGCTTCTGGCTCAGCACCTTCGTCACGCCGTCGCCATGCATTGACACGCCGAAGAGCACATCTGCCATCTCCATCGTTCGCCGCTGGTGCGTGATGAGGATGAGCTGGGTCGTTTCGCGCAGCTCATCGAGATAGGCGATGAAACGGCGAAGGTTCGTGTCATCAAGCGCCGCCTCCACCTCGTCGAGGATATAGAATGGCGTCGCGCGCGTCTTGTAAATTGCGAACAGCAGCGCAAGCGCCGTGAGCGATTTCTCGCCGCCCGAGAGCAGCGACATCTTCGTGATTCGCTTGCCGCGCGGCTGGGCCTTAACCTCGATGCCCGTGTTCTCGACATCGTCGGGGTCATCGAGAATCAGATGCGCCTCGCCGCCGGGGAAAAGCGTTGTGAATATCTCTTGGAAGTTCTCGTTGACCCGATGGAAGGTGTTAACGAAATCGTCCTTAAGGCGCCCGTCGATGGCACGCGTGATCTTCGTCAATGAACGCCGCGCCTCCTCCAAATCAGCCAGCTGGCCGGCGAGGAAATCGTAGCGCGCCTTCAAAGCGTCATATTCCACTGCAGCGTCGGGGTTGATGGTTCCAAGGTTCGCGATGCGACGCACAAGACCGGCATGCCTTTCCTCCGTTTCCTCGCGCGCTTCGAGCGGTTCGATCTGGAGCGCCCGATCGAGCGGGGTCTTGCAATCCTGCTCGATGGTCTTCACCGCGCCGTGGACGCGCATCTCCAAGCGGCCCTTTTCCACGCGCAGCTCAGCGAGCTTTTCGTTCGTCGCATCAAGCGCATCGCGTGCATCCTGAAGCACCTTCTGCTTGCGCGCCGCCTCGTCGTAGGCCGAAGAGCTCGCCTCCTCCGCGGCGCTCACCGCATGGTCGATCGCAAGGGAGCGGAGCGCGAGCGACTCCTGAAGCCGGTTGACGAGCGCGGGAAGAGCCGCAAGGCGAGCTGCCGCTGCAGAGGCGCTCGCCGCCGTCTCCCGCATGGCCTTCAGCTGACTCTCATGGGTCGCAAGCGACGAAGACGCGCTTTCGTAGGTGCGCTTAAGATACTGGAGACGCTCACGAAGCGTCGCAGCGGCAAGGCGCGCCCCAGAAAGCTCCTCGTCAAGTGAGTGGACGCGCTCGCGCAGAGGATTGACCGCACGTTCCCTCTCGGAAACCGTCTGGCGCGCTTGCTCGACCTCTTGGCGAAGGACCTCAAGCTTCGGCTCCACATCATCGAGCGACCCCCTCGTCTCGGCAAGCTTGCGCTCACATGCGCGGCACTGCTCTTCGGCACGCTCGAAGGCGCGACGAGAGCTCTCGAAGCGCTCTTTTGCCTGCGAAAGAGAAGCCGCAGCCGCAGCCTTCGCGCCCCGCGCCTCGGCATACACGCGGTCGGCTTCCAAGCGTTTCGCTTCTGACGCCGTGCGCCTCTCGCGGGCGAGGCTCTCTTCTCGCTCCCAGCGTTGTTGCTCTCCCTGAGCTTTGGCGAGCTCTCTTCCGAGGTCGTCGATCCGGCGCTCAACGCCAAGCACTCCCTCATGCTCGCCAGATCGCGAACCCACATGCATCTTGCCCGACGGCCAAACGATCTCGCCCTTCGGCGTCGCATAGCATCGCCCGCGGGTGTCCTCCGCATGCTTTCGCAGCGCTTCTTCGAAGCTCTCGCACAACACGACATTGCCGAGAAGGGCCTCAATCGATCGAGCCGAATCTTTCGGATAGCTGAGGTGGCCTAGAAGGTAGTCCTCGTTGTCTGAAACGTGCGTGAAGGCCCGCGCACTCGGCGATTCATCGCGCACGAGCAAAAGCGTCGCGAAGCCCTCCTGCGAGGCCGACGCGAGCGCGCTCGACGCCTCTTCGGCATGACGCGTGCTTTCAACGAGAAGCGCCTCGAGATCTTCGCCGAGCAGCTGCTCAACCAAGAACTCGAGCGATTGCTCGGTTTTCACGTTCTTTGAGAGCAGCTTGAAAGACGGCTTGAGCCGCTCGTCAGAGAGAAGCCATGCGCTCGCGGCGGCATCCGTTGCCCGTGCCGTCCATTGCGCCTGTTCGAGTCCTTCTTTCTGCGCCTGAAGACGATGCGCTCGCTCCCTTACATCCTGAAGGCCCTTTTCGCATTGCACATAGGCCACGCGGGCCTCCTCAAGTTCGCGAAGCGCCTCGTGGGAGGCTTCCCTGCAAGAGAGCTCTTCCTGCTCCGCGGCTTCGTTCGCCTTCTCAGCGGCACCCAGTGCTCCTTGAGCTTCCTGCGAGCTGTGCTCCGCCTCTTCCCGCTGGATCCTCACTGTTTCAAGACGAGTCTCTTCGCTTGCGAGCTCTGCCCGCTTTGCCGCAAACGACTGCTGGGCCCTCTCTGAGTTCGCGCGCTTTTCCCTTAAGGCAGCCACGGAGCGCGAGAGCTCCCGCTCCGCCTCACGAAGCTGCCCGCCGAGCTTCTTCGCCGATTCCTCGAACTCCTCAAGTTTTTTCGTGGCGCTCTCGTGTTCCAAGCGCGCCTCGCTAAGGTTCCCTTCGGCTTCTTCTCGTCTTTCGCGGTTTGCTGCGAACAGATCTTCGAGGCGGGAAATTTCAGCGGCGGCCGACGAAGAGCGCGTGCGATACATGCGCTCCCGCTCTTGTATGAGAAGAAGTGCCTTCTCGTAGCGCGCCATCACATCGGCGATGCGACGTTGGCTTTTGTTCAGCTCGCCCGCATCCTGATGATCGATGCGCAGCCTCTCCTGAAGCGCATCGAACTGTACCTGCGCGGATTGCAGCGCCGCGCGCTGTTCGTCCGCATGGCTTACCAGCGCTTTCTCCTGCTCGATAATGTCGTCCCAAGTCCTTTGAAGATGGCGCAAATCATCGACAGCAAGAGCGAGGGTCACTTCCCCAAGCTCCGCCGAGAGCACCTCATAGCGTTTCGCGCGCGATGCCTTGCGCTCGAGCGGCCCGAGCTGGCGGTTGATCTCCGCCGTCACGTCGCGCACGCGGGCGAGATGCCCTTCCATCAGCTGGAGTTTGCGCGCGCTCTTCTCCTTGCGCTGCTTATGCTTGAGAACGCCCGCCGCCTCCTCGATGAGCATGCGGCGATCCTCGGGCTTCGAGCGCAGGATCTGATCGAGCGCGCCCTGGGAGATGATCGAGTGCGTGTCGGTGCCGAGCCCCGAGTCGTGGAGGATGTCGATCACGTCGAGCCGGCGCGCGACGATCCCGTTGATGAGATACTCGCTCTCCCCCGTGCGGTACATGCGGCGCGTGAGCGCGACCTCCGTGTAATCGACCGGTATCGTACGGTCGGAATTATCGAGAACGAGCTCCACCTCCGCAAAACCCGCTGCCTTTCGCGTGGCCGAGCCGGCAAACACGACGTCTTCCATCGCCTGGCCGCGTAAATGCTTCGCATTGCGCTCGCCAAGCACCCAGAGCACTGCGTCGCAGATGTTCGATTTCCCCGACCCGTTGGGGCCGACAATAGCGGTAATGCCTGGTTGCAACACGAGCGAGCAGCGGTCAGCGAATGATTTGAATCCTTTGAGAGCGAGCGATTTCAGATACATCGTTGTGTTTTAAGCCTTGTCGTCCAATTCAATGGGGAGCGCATCAGCTATGCTGGTGGCTGCCGGTTTGCTGCTGATTTCCCGAGCCCTGCTTCGATTGCTTCCGCTCGGAGCGCTTGCGCTTCTTCGCATCGCTTTTCTCGGCCTTTGCCGTCGCCTTGGCCTCGGCACGCGCGGTCTTCTCGGCCTTTTCCTCATCGGTCATGCCAAGGCCGAAGAACTCGCTCAGTCGTTCGAGCGTCGTTTTCGCAGCGCGGCTCTCCGCCTCCTTCTTCGTGCGGCCGGTGCCGCGGGCAAGCCCTTTGTTGCCGGCGAATACCTGCGCGATGAAGGTGCGATCATGCGGCGGGCCCTGCGTTTCCACGAGCTTGTAGGTGGGCGTGACGCCATCCTCTTGGAGCTTTTCCTGAAGGGCGCTCTTCGGATTCTCGGGTTCTTTCGCCATGTCGAGCGACATGCGCGGGATAAGGCTGCGTTTCACGAAACTCATCGCCGCTTCGATGCCGCCATCCAAAAAGAGCGCGGCTACCAGCGCCTCGTACACGTTTTCCAGCGCGGAATGAAGGCCGCGCTTTCCCGTTCCGGTCTCAGACGAGCCGAAGACGATCACATCGGCGAATCCGAGCTCGCTTGCCACATCGGCAAGGCTCGATCCCGACACGAGGGAAACCTTGATGCGCGTCAGCCCGCCTTCATCGAGCTCATGGAAGCTCGTGAAAGCGGTGTAGGCGACGATGGCACCCAAGATGCTGTCGCCAAGAAACTCGAGTCGCTCGTAGGAATAGGTGACCGATTTTCCCTCGGTCGCTGAAGGGTGGGTGATCGCCGAGAGGAGCAGCTGTTTGTTCGAAAACTGATAATCGAGGATACGCTCCGCTTCGGCGAGCTTATGCTTTTGCTCTTCGCTCAGCTCTGTCATACGCGATCCTTTGCTTCGGTGCCCTCATCGGCGCTTTCGCCGCCCTCCTCGGCGGCGCCGACGTCCGCACCGTGTACGGTTTCGGCTATCACGTCGACCACGTGAGATCGTATGTTCTGCGCCGTTACGGCTATGCCGTTCTGGATTGCGGTGGCATTCGATGATCCGTGACCGACGATGCAGACGCCGTCCACGCCGAGAAGCGGCGTGCCGCCATAGGTCTCCGGGCTGAGCTTCGCCTTCAGCTCGCCCAGCTTCGACTTAACGAGTGCGGCGCCCAGTTTGGTGGCAAGAGACGACATCATGGCGTCTTTCATATACTTGAAGAGGGCCTGTGCGGTGCCCTCGATCGTTTTCAGGCAGATGTTCCCCGAGAAGCCGTCGCAGACCACCACGTCGAACGCGCTGGCGAGCAGATCGCCGCCCTCGCAGTTGCCCGCAAACGCTGGAAGCTTTCTCGCAAGCAGCTTGTGGCAGCTGACGGAGAACGCCGAGCCCTTGGTCTCCTCGGCACCGATATTCAAAAGCCCCACCTGCGGGTTCTCCACGCCCATGATGCGCTTCGCGTAGACGACGCCCATCTCGGCGAATTGCAGCAGGTATTCGGGCTTGCAATCGGCATTCGCCCCAACGTCGATGAGAAGCGTCGGCTTGCCATACGAGGGGATGATCTGTCCGAGCGCTGGGCGCTTGATGCCCTTGATGCGCCCGATCACGAGCGTTCCCGCCGAAAGGCAGGCTCCGGTGGAACCAGCGGAGAAGAATCCCTGCGCACGGCCCTCGGCGACGAGACGACAGCCGACGACGATCGGCGAATCCTTCTTCGTGCGCACCGCACGCACGGGATGCTCGCCCATCTCGATGTTCTGCGTGGTGAAAACCGCCTCGCAGCGCTCATGCTCAGCGGCGAATCCTTCGACGGCCTCCTTCGGTCCACAGAGGAGAAGCGTGAGGTTCTCATCGGCCTCCAACGCCTGCGCCGCGCCGTCGAGCACCACATCGGGGGCAAAGTCTCCCCCGAGCACATCAAGCGCAACCGTTACGGCGTCAGACATATAAGCTCCTCTTCATTTCTCGTAAACCCAAAGAATATATGATACAGATGATAGCCCAAACTTCCTTCGATGAACCGTCAGGCGGCACAATGTTTCGCCGAGCACCGTGCGATTCCCACGTCTTCTCCAAACGCCGCCGACGAAAAAAGAAAAACCGCGCCTTAAGCACGGTTAATCATGGGTCTGAAAGCGCGCAAGCCTTCCGCTTGCAAAGCGCCCCTTGGCGATTTACTCAGTTTCGAGAACCTCACGGTTCTTGTAGTAGCCGCAGTTGGGGCACACGCGATGCGGCAGCTTCACCTCGCCGCACTGCGGGCACACCGAACGCGAAGGGGCATCCATGCGATCATGGGTGGCACGACGCTGACGCGTGCGGATTCGTCCAGTTTTTTGCTTCGGTACTGCCATCGTATGCTCCTTTTGAAAAGCGGCTCGCTGCCGCGCCTTGTCTTATGCGCAAGCCGTTATTCTAACAAACGCCTTTTTCTCGTGCAAGCAAAAAACCATACATGGTTATCCATCCTCAGGAAGTAAGCTCGAGAAGCTTGCGAGAAGCCAACTCAGGAGGCAGGTTCGGAGACCTTCCTTTTCTGGCGGGTGTCGCGCACCATATGACGAGCCGCGCTCACGGCCCCGCGGCCATAGAGGCCGGCGTCACGGCCGATCGCGTTCGAGATTACCACCGCGATGAGAAAATAGGGAAACGCCGTCCAGCCGAAGATCTCGCATCCCATGAGGATCGACGCCACAGGGCAGCGGCTGACCGCGGCGAAGAACGCCATCATCCCGACCGCAGCCGAAATGCCCGGGTCGCCGTTCGTGAACACGGTGCATGAGGCTCCGAGCAGCGCCCCCGCGACGAGCGTCGGCATGATC
This sequence comes from uncultured Eggerthellaceae bacterium, assembly GCA_947626195.1. GTDB lineage: Bacteria > Actinomycetota > Coriobacteriia > Coriobacteriales > Eggerthellaceae > CANQRF01. The sequence goes on along the minus strand of CANQRF010000006.1, from coordinate 37,345 downwards.
TCGCCGCCCTTCAGCCAGAAGCCGAGCGCGAGCGTGGTGAGCACGATCTTGATGATGAATCCGAGCGGATCCTGCTCACCTTTGATCGAGACTTCGATGAGATCGGCGGCGGAACCGGCATAGGCGAACCAATCGAAGGCGAAGAGCAGAACAACCGTCGCGATGCTTCCGACGAGAAGCCAGATCGCGTAATGCTGAGAGAATCTCTTCGTCCAGCTCTGAATGCCGCTCATCGCGGTGACGAACAAGAGGCCGCATATCGCGCAGATGACGCCGATGATGATGCATTGGCCGACGATCTGCCACGAGGGCTCGGGGATAGCCACCTTCGGGATGATGTCTCCGATGCCGATCGCTGAGGCGATGAAGAAGGCGACGAAACACGCGAGGAGGATGCTCGCGATGTGCTTTCTCACCGACATCTTGAAGCCCGCGAGCTCGAGCACGAACATCGTAGAGCCGAGCGGCGAGAAGAAGAGCGCGGCGAAGGTGGCCGCCATACCGCAGGCGGCCGGATAGCCGCGCATGCCGCGGTCGCGGATGTCCTTCGCATAGGGGTCGGTCGGAGCGGAGGCCGCGGGCGAGATCGCGTCGGTTGTGCTCGTCTCTGATGCAGCGCTTGCGGACGGAGAAGCAGCGGGGCCTCCCTCGGACGTCGGCGATTTCGACGGCTCATCTTCGGATGCCTGCCCCTTTGACGAGGCTTCCGCCGCAGCCCCCACCGTCGCTGCTTTCGGCGGCTCGTTCATCGCGGCAGCCACCGAGGCGGACACCTTACGGCCCTCCTCGCGCAATTCCGCAACGGCGGCACGCGGGGTGGGCGCTGAAACGAGCTTTTCGGCAATTTGGGTGAGATCGTGCGGCATATGGCCGGCGGCCTTCGCGGCAGCCTCCACCTTCTTGACGCCGGCGCTTTGGATGGCGAGCTCCTCCTTGAACATCGAGTTCGGATCGCCGTCGGCGAGCGGTGCCACATCGTCGAGATACTGATTCAAAAGCCCCTCTTGGCTTTCCTGCTTCACCTCGGCATTCTCAAACCGCGTCGTCTTGAGCTTGAAGGGACGGCTCACGAGCTCGCCGAGCGCCGCTCCCATGTGGAGCGCACCGGCCTCTTTCCCCACCGAAGCGCCGCCAAGCGTCGAGAGGCAGGTCGCAAGGAGGATGCCCGGCGCCAGCGCGGCGGGAGTCGGCGCATCGGCGCGGATATAGTCGACGACCTTATGGGTCGTCATATCGAAGGGAAGCTTGAACGCCCGATAAAGGGCATATGAGAGGAGGGCGAAGGCGGGCAGGATGAAGACGAGCCAATGGTGCGCTTGCATCTGCCGATAGCAGAAATCGACGCAGATGCAGAGGATGACCGACGTGAAGGCCCCCACCACGCCCACGACAAGGGCGAAGACCGTATGCTTAACGACTTCTTTCGCGTCGAATTTCACAAGCGTCGCCTCCAAGCGCCTTAAGTTGGACGCCGACCTTGTGTGAATACTACTCTTCGAAGGAAAGGTTCTTGAGCGCCGAGAAGGGATTGTTGGCTTTTTGAAACGCGTCGTCGCTCACGGGAGCACAAGCGCAGGCGCCTTCGTTGAGGTTCTTCCCGCACGTGGGGCAGAGGCCGAGGCAATCCGCTTTGCAGAGGGCGACGAGCGGAAGCTCCAAAAGTATTGCCTGATCGAGCAAGGGCGCGAGGTCGATCTTATGATCGGGTGGAAGGATCTCGAATTCATCGTCTTCCCTCTCGTCATCGCGCACCTCGGCATCGATGAGATAATACCCCTCCACTTCGGCATCGACATGCATGGTGAACGGCTCGAGGCAACGGCCGCAGATGCTCGCCGCCTCTCCTTCGACCTCTCCGGCAACGAGCAGCGCACCGCCCGTGTTCGTGATGTCGATGTGGTAGCGGACCGGCTCGCGGAACTCATAGACATCGACGCCGCGATTGATTGCGCCGATCCGATAATCGCCATCGAAATGGATGCTCTCCGCCGTCGCGAAGAGCTCTTGAGGCAAAAGGAGATGAAGAGGCTCTCTGCCCATGGAAAACCCTCAGGAAGCGACCGGTTAACGGACGAGCGTGGCTGAGGTGGCGTTCAGACGATCGCGGCAACGGCGGACATTGCTCAGCAGCGTGTCGAGGCTCTGCTCCACATGGCCGAACACCTCATCGGCGTAATCCTCGGCTCCCGCGCGCGTCTGGCGCTCGAGCTCACGAGCGTCGGCGAGAATGGTGTCTGCCTGTTGCTGCGAGATGCGCACGATCTCCTGCTCGCTCGCAATGGTGATCGCCTGGCTTCGCGCATCCTCGATCATGCGGTTGGCCTCCGCTTCCGCATCATCAAGCAGGCTCTGGCGCTCTCTGACGATCTGGCGTGCTTGGGAAAACTCAGCCGGAAACGTGTCGCGAATCTCGTCCATGATTTCGAATGCTGCCGCTATATCGACCTGGCGAAGATTGTTTTTCCCGAATACGGGCTTTGAATCCTCAAGCAAGATGGAAAGCTCTTCGAGAAGACTGAGAACCCCTGTTTCGTCCATGTGTCCTACCTCCAGCTAACATACAACGTTTTTGATGCTCCGTTTTTACTCTGTTCCGCCAACGTGCTGTTTTGGGTTTAGCACAGAAGTACAATTATTCTATCATGAGCACACAAAACGTGAGCCGAGATTGTCCCCGTTCGTTGAAGTTAGCGCGTTCGCGCGCTTCTTTGCCGCTGAGCCGTGGAAAACCTACCGTCCACCGCCGCGCAGCTCGGGCGGATAGTCGAACTTCTCCTCAAGAGCCTCGCGAACGCAATCCGGCACAAATCGCGAGATGTCGCCATGCATCGACCCCATTTCGCGCACGATCGACGAGGAGAGGTACATGAACCGCGGCGGCGACATGATGAAAAGCGTCTCAAGCTCTTTGTCGAGCTGATAGTTCAGCGCCGTCATCTGGAATTCGTACTCGAAGTCGGTGATGGCCCGCAGACCCTTGATGACGGCGGTCGCGCCGACCTCGTGGGCGAAATCGACGAGAAGGCCCTTGAAGGTCCGAACGGTCACGTTGGGAAGATGCTCGGTGGCCTTGCGCGCAAGCTCGGCACGCTCCTCGAGGGTGAAGAGTGGATGCTTGCCGACGGACGCGGCCACGGCGACCACCACTTCGTCCATGAGAAGCGATGCGCGCGTGATCACATCGAGATGTCCCGAGGTGATGGGGTCGAACGTGCCGGGCGTCAGGGCTCGTCTCACAGCGTCCTCCTTCGATAGCGAAATAGATCAACGCCAGTATCGCCAAACCTCTTGTGCGTTGCAAGGGCAAACGCGCCCTCCTTGCCGCTGAGCGGGTGCTGTTCGTCGGAATCTCCCAGAGAATCTGCCTCGCTCGCATGCTCGTAGGAGATGAGCGCCCCATCGGCGAGCAGGCCCTCCCCCTCCAGTCGGAGAAGAACCTCCCTCACCTCCTCGGCGCTTACGGCATAGGGTGGATCGAAGAACACGAGATCGTAGACAGCGGGGGCGTTTTGCGCGCCCAAGGCGCACGGCCTGGGCGGAAGCGCTTTGAAGCTGTCGGCTTTCTGGATGCGGCAGACATCGCTTCCCATGCCGAGAGCCTCGGCATTTTGGCGCAACACACGCAGAGCCGAAGGATCGTTGTCGGTGAGGCAGGCATACGCCGCACCGCGCGAGAGCGCCTCGTAGCCGAGCGCGCCGCTTCCCGCAAAGGCGTCCCACACGCAGGCGCCCTCAAAGCCGCATCGCGCGCTCGCGATGGTGCTCATGAGGGATTCGCGCACGCGATCGGTGGTCGGGCGCGTCGACCTTCCCGCAGGCGCGTTCAGGCGCCTTCCCCGATATGTGCCGGCGATGATGCGCACTAGCCCCCCAAAAGCGCGTCGCCATCTCCCAGCGCGCAACGCAGCTCGCGCGCGAGCGGGCGCAGCTCAACACCTTGCAGGTCGGGGTCTTCTGTGAATATCCTCTCGGCGTCGGCATGCGCGGCCTCGATGAGCGCCTCGTCGCGCACCACGTTCACGAGGCGAAGCGCCGAAGCGCCCGACTGGCGGTTGCCCAAAAGATCGCCCTCATGGCGCAGGGAGAGATCGTAGTTCGCCAAAACGAAGCCGTCGTCGGTTCTCTGAAGCGCCGAGAGCCGCTCGAGCGCGATCCGCTGTGCCGTCGATGAGAGAAGGAACACCTCGCCTGGCTTCTCGCCGCGCCCGACGCGGCCGCGAAGCTGATGGAGCTGCGAGAGACCGAAGCGATCCGCATCCTCGATGATCATGACCGTCGCGTTGGGAACATCGACCCCCACTTCGATGACCGTCGTTGAGACGAGAACTTGGATCTCGTTCGCGCGGAACTCCTCCATCACCTCCCGCTTCTCGGCGGCGGGCATCCCGCCATGCAGAAGCCCCACGCGCCAATCGGCGAAAACCGTGGACTGGAGGCGCTTCGCCTCCTGAGTTGCCGCGGTCAGCCCTTCTTCGCCAAGCCGCTCGTAGTCGGCGTCGTCATCGATCTCAACCAGCGGCATCGCATTGTCGTCGGACCCGTCCTCAAACGGCCCGCCCTTGCCCTTGCCGCCTTTCCCCTTCGAATCGGCAATCAGCGGACAGACGATGAACACCTGCTCGCCGCGGGAAAGAGCCTCGCGCGCCGCTTCAAATGCCTCGCCTTTGCGAGCGGATGAGAGTACCGTCGTGGTGCGCTTGCCGCCGCCTTGGGGCTTCTGTGTGAGATAGCTCATCGTGAAGTTTCCGAAAAGCGCGAGCGCCATCGTGCGCGGAATGGGTGTCGCCGTGAGAAACAGGGCATCGGGCGCGCTCCCCTTCGCCAAAAGCTTCGCCCGCTGCTCGACGCCGAAGCGCTGCTGCTCATCGATGACGACGAAGCTCACGTTCCTCCCCACGACGTCATCCTCGAGAAGAGCATGGGTCCCAATCAAGACATCCAGCTCGCCGCGGGAGAACCGCTCGAGCAGGCGGGCGCGTTCCTCCTGCGGCGTCGACCCGACGAGCACCGCCGAGCTCACACCGGCTTTTTCGAGAAGCGCCCCGAGGCTCTCACCGTGCTGGCGGGCGAGCACCTCGGTCGGCGCCATGAAAAGTGCCTGGGCGTCGGTGTCGGCCGCCACGGCAAGGCCGAAGGCGGCAACCGCCGTCTTTCCCGTACCCACATCGCCAAGGATGAGGTGGTTCGCCGGCACGGGCCGCTGCATGACGCCGAACAGATCGCCGATGGCGGATTGCTGGTCCGCCGTGAGCTCGAAGGGAAGCGCCTCGAACAGGCGCTGCACGCGCTCCCCGTCGATCACATGGGCGACGGGCGTCTTTCCCCGCCCACGGGCGGCGGCCTCACGCATCATATAGAGCTGCAGGAGGAAGAGCTCCTCATATGCCAGACGTCGCTTCGCCTCGGCCACCTCGTCCATCGTCCGCGGGAAATGAATGCTCTCGAATGCCGCCTGACGGCCCATGAAGCGCTCATGGACGCGGAGGGAAACCGGCAGCGGGTCATAGAGGCCGCGGACGGCGGCAAGCGCATTCGCAACGAGCCGCCGCATGATGCCGGCGGAGAGCTTCTCGGTTGCGGGATGGATGGGAATGATGCGGCCGACGAATTCGGTGCCATCCTCCAACCCCTCGAGAAACGGATTGGTCATCCGCTTGAACCCGTAGTTGAACTCCACCTTCCCCGCGACGGCCAAGCGCTGGCCCTTTGTCAGGCGATCCATGAGCCACGGCTGGCGAAACATCGTCACCACGAGGATTCCCGTGCCATCGAAAAGCGAGATCTCGACAAGAGAGAGGCGGGGTCGAGGACGCTTGAGCTTGAGATCGTCGATCACGCCCTGTATCGTGCACGATTCACCGATACGCGCGTCTCGCACGCTGCGACACGACGTGAGATCGAGATAGCGGCGGGGGAAATGGCACAGCAAATCGCGAACGGTTGCGATGCCCATACGTTCGAGGATCTTGGCGCGCGCCGCTGACACGCCATTGACGCGGCCTACCGGCTCTTCAAGCGAAAGGGTGGCTGCAAGTCTATCAAAGCTCACCGTGGCAAAGTGCTTTTCGCGCTATTCCACCGAGAAGACGAGCGGATAGAGCGGTTGGTCGCCGCGATGCGCGTCCACCTCGAGATCGTCGTATTGCTCCTCCACCTTGTCGGTGAGCTTCTTGAACTCGTCGTCGGAGAGCTGATCTCCCGCGAGGATCGTCAGCGTGTCGGCGTCGGCGGCATCCATCACGTCGAGGAGCTTCATCAAAACCTCGTCGATCGTCTTACCCGACGCCTTGATCGCACCGTCGGCGATGCCGATCACATCGTCTTTCTTGATCGGGTTGCCGTCGGCGTCCTGCGAGTCCTTGATCGCATGCGTGATCTCGCCCGTGTGCACATCGGCGAGCGCCTCGGTCATCGCCTGAACGTTCTCATCGAGCGACTTCGTGAGGTCGACCACGAAGAGCGCCGAGAACGCCTGCGGCACCGAATTCGTCGGCACGACCGCTGCGGGCAGCTCGGCGAGGCCGCACGCCGTCTGAGCTGCCATCACGATGTTCTTGTTATCGGGAAGCACGATGACCGCATCCGCGTTCACGCGATTGATCGCATCGAGGATGTCTTTCGTGGAGGGATTCATCGTCTGCCCGCCGGAGACCACTTCTTCCACACCAAGGCTCTCGAGGATCTTCGCATTGCCCTCGCCCGCCGCGACGGCGACGAAGCCGATGGCGCGATGCTCGGACTCCGATTCGCCCTCATCGGCCTTGATCTTCTCGATGCGCTCATCGGCCTGCATATCCATGTTGTGAATGAATACCTCGAAGATCTGGCCGCGATCGAGGAAGTATTTCAGCACCTCGTCGGGACGGTTCGAGTGCACATGCACCTTGAAGCGCGGAATCTCGCCCACGACGAGCTCGCAATCGCCCATCGTCTGGAGGAAATCGAGCGCATCCTCCTTCACGAGCGTGTCAGACTGCACGAGGAACTCGTTGCAGTAGCGGTAGTTCGCACCTTCCCAGTCTTGGAAATGCTGGATCTCCACCTTCGGATTCGAGAGCTGCGCGTCGGCGAGCGCGTTGGGAATCGTTCCCTCCTTGCCGAGCAGCGCCGCGACGAAGGCATCGAAGAGAATCGCCAAGCCGAATCCGCCCGAATCGACGACGCCGTTTTCCTTCAGCACCGGCAGAAGGTCGGGCGTGCGCTTCACCGATTCAAACGCTGCTGCCACGATCGCCTGAAGATCGTCGTCCACCGAAAGGTCTTTCTTCTTGCCATCGGCGGCAGCAGCGGCTGAATCACGCAGCACGGTGAGGATCGTGCCCTCGACGGGCTTGCGCACCGCTTGGAAGGCGACCTCGACGGCACGTTGGAAGGCGTCCGCGATGGAGGCGGTCGTGATGCTCGTCGAGTTCACCGACCCCTCGCAGAGGCCGCGCAGGATCTGCGAGGTGATGACGCCCGAGTTGCCGCGCGCTCCCATAAGGGCGCCCGTTGTGATCGCCTTGCGGATCGCGTTGAGATCGGCATCGGGAGGGAGCGCCGCGAGGTTGTTCACCACGCTCTCGAGCGTGAGCGACATGTTCGTTCCCGTGTCGCCATCGGGAACGGGAAACACGTTGAGCTTGTTGATCTCGTCCTTGCGCGAGCTGAGGACGCGGCTCGCCGCCGCAAGGGCATTCATCACATCTTTGGGCGTATAGGTTTTCGACATGGAACTACTCTCTCCTTTATCGGGGAAGCGAACCCGCCCGCTTGTCGGCTGGCAGTCAGGTCCCGCGGGTTCGCCCTGAAATCACACAAAGCGCTCGGTCAACGGCGCACCTTGATACCCTCCACATGAACTTCGATTCCCTCGATGGGAACGTGGGTGTATTCGGTCAGCGCGAAACTCACCTGATCGATGAGATTGCGCGAAACGGTCGACACGTTGGTGCCGTATTCGATGACGACATACAGGTCAACATGAATGCCGTTATCGGTCGAATTGACGACAACGCCACGACGAAGCCGCGATTTCGGAAGAATCTTGGCGGTCGCATCGGCCATGCTGGGAGCCGCAACTCCCACGACGCCGTAGCACTCCATCGCTGCGTTTCCCACGATATCCGCGAGCACATCGTTTGCCACATGCAGGTTCCCCGCCACGGTCTGGCCCATAATGCTCCTTCCTCCGCACAACCAATAATGACCAACGCCAAAGTATAGCGCAACGAGGGGGATTCATGGGATAAAGGGCATGAGCAGTCAAAACATTCCAATAATTTCCTTGTAGGCGCATTTTCAGTTGTGCTATAGTGTTTTGGCTTTACTGAAGACAACATCACATGATACGGAGTAGAGAGATGTCTCGAGTTTGTGAAATATGCGGCAAGCATCCAGTATCCGGCAACACGATCAGCCACTCACATCGTGTGTCGCATCGGGTTTTCCGTCCGAACGTACAGAAGATCCACATTCGCGAAGCGAACGGCGCCGTGCGCACCGCCCGCGTCTGCACCCAGTGCATCAAGTCGGGGCGCGTCGAGAAGGCGTAGCCTGACCTTCGCTTTTGCGACCATCTTTGCTTGCGAAGCCGCCCACCTAGGCGGCTTTTCTTAGTTCCGCTGTTTGTCAAAACAGCGGAACTATAGTACGAAGAAGAACACGGCGAAGAATTGGAAGATGCTTCCCGCGAGAACGAAGAGGTGGAACACCGCATGCAGGTACGGCACCTTCTTCAACACATAGAAGATGCAGCCGACGCTGTAGCAAAGGCCGCCGATCGCAAGCAGCCACAGCCCCACCGGCGGGAAGATCGCGAGCAGCGTCGGGATGTACCACACGACCGTCCAGCCGAGCGCCAAATACAGCACAGCGGAGATCCAACGCGGGCGAAACACCCAGAACGCTTCGAAGAACACGCCGGCGAGCGCGATGATCCACACGAACCAGAAGAGCTGCCAGCCTCCCATATCGGCAAGCGTGACGAGGCAAAATGGCGTGTAGGTTGCCGCGATAAAGAGGTAGATGAAACTGTGGTCGAGCACCTTGAACACGCGCTTGGCCTTATCGGGCGTGAGCGCATGGTAAAGCGTCGACATCAGATATTCCAAGAGCATGATGATGGTGTACATCAACCCCGAGAAGAGCAGCACGCCTCCCCCGTCGCCGACGGACTTCACCACGACGAGCGGAATAGCCGCGATGGCAAGCGCCACGCCAATGCCGTGCGAAATGGAGTTTGCGATCTCCTCGCCGACCGTATATTCGTGCACATTCGGCTTCAGCTTAGCTTCCACCGTTTGGGCACCTGATGCAGAGTGCTCAAGAGAAGAGGCCATATGCCCTCCTTTCGGTTGTCGTTATTCGATGATCAGCAATCGTTTGCAATGGGGACAGGTGCCAAGCGGGGCCTGAGAGCGCAGCTCGATGAGGCGGCCGCTTTCGATGAGGGAGCGGCATGCGCCGCACCGGTTGTCCTGCAAGTAGGCGATCGCGACGCCGCCGGTGCGATTTGCAGCTTTCTCATATGCACGCACGAGGGCAGGATCGACCTCCGCAAGAATCGCATCCCGACGCGCCTGGCTATCCGCCATTTCCTTCTTGAGCTTCCCGCCTATCTGCTGAAACGAGGAGACAGCCTCCTCTTCCTGCGCTGCCACATCGGAAAGGGCACGCTCGGCCTGACCAAGAACGACTTCCGCCTTGCTGAGCTCTTCCGTGAGGCGGTTCATATCGCCTTCGAGGGTCTCTCGGCGCTTCATGATGCCCGCCAGTTCCTTGCTTCGCGCCTCGACGTTGCGATAGTCTCCCTTGGCGGCGTCCAGAGCGGCCTGCACGCCCTGCTGCTTCTTCACAAGCGATGCGTCCTCGTCGCCCACACGGGCAATCTTGCGCTCGATCTCTTTTTTGAGCGTGGCGACCTTCGCCCGCTTCTCCTCTATCGCTTCCTTGCGTTGACGCGCGCTCACGATCTGCTCGCGCTGGGGAAGCTCGTCGAACTCCTTTTTCTGATGGAGGATTTCAAGATCGATGTCTTGCACCTGAAGAAGCCGCGTCAGATCATCTCGCTTCGCTTCCACCTCATACCTCCTCATACCATGGTGGCACCAAAATCGATGACACCCTCAAACGCGCTCGTCCTCATTTCCCTATCATACTAGCAGATGTCAAGACAACCGCTGCGATGGATCAATCACAGCTCAATCGTGCGGCGGTCGCCGGTTTTCGTCGGCACCGTGACGCAGCGGTACCCCGCATCCCACAAAAGCCCATACGCCTTTTCGATGTCACGCGCGACATTCGCCGGATCATGGGCGTCAGTACCGACCGTCGCGGGCACTCCAGCACGGCGAAACGCCTGAAGGAAGGCCGGAGCCGGAAACATCTCATGGCAGGCGTAATAGCCGCCCGACGTGTTCACCTCGATCATCCGCTCTGCCTGAGCGCATGCCTCCGCCGCCTGCTCATAGAGGGGATTCAGATCGAACGACGGATAGAAGGCAAACTTCTTCGGCAGATCGGGGTGCGACATCACCTGATACGGCTTGTCGGCATCGAGCACCGCCTCGCACCACACCTCGAAATAGCGACGCCAGATCCTGTCGGCGGCGCCGGGCTCTTTCCAGCCATCGATCGACTCCGGATGGTCGAAGGCCCACCCATCGAGATAGTGCACCGACCCGAGCACGAGCGCAAAGGGCCTGAAATCCTCGGGCGTAAGATGGCGATCCTCTTTCGTTCCGAGGTAATCCAACTCGCAGCCGCAGATGATCTCGAGCGCGGGATGCGTGCGCGCGGCCTCTTCCACCTGCTCAAGGTATTCGGGCAGCTCAGTTGGCGAAAGCGAGACATTGTGCGTGGGATCCATCGCTTCCGAGAGCACATAGTGCTCGGTGAAAGCGAGGGTGGAAAGCCCTGCTCGCTCCGCCGCGTTCGCATAATCCTCCACCGTGCCGACGGCATGGCCGCTCAACACGTTATGGCAGTGAGTGTTCACCAACTCCATTCAGTTTCTCCAATCTTTCGCCGTGGCGAGCGCGCGCACGAAACGGATAAGATCGTCCTTTGTCGTCAGACGACCGAGCGAAATGCGCAGCGCACCACGTGCCTTGTTTGTCGGTATTCCCATCGCCCGCAGCACATGGCTCGGCTCGAGCGAGCGCGACGAGCACGCCGAACCCCCCGAGACGGCAAAACCCAGGCCGTCGAGGCGAAGAACGGCCGTCTCGCTCTCGATACGACGAAGCAGCCCATGGACGATGTGCGGGGCGAAATCGCGGCTCTCGGGCTCCACGTCGACGGTCGGCTCCCACACGTCGATTCCATCGAGCTCCGCATACAGGTAGTCGCGCAGATGGCGCAGACGGTTCGCCTCGTCCTCCCCTGCCATTTGCGCATACTGCGCGGCAGCGGCAAAGCCGCAGGCTCCGGCGACGTTTTGCGTGCCGCTCCGAAGCCCCGACTCCTGGCCTCCCCCGTAAAGCGTCGGCAAACAGGGGGTCTGGGCCCTCAGATAAAGCGCCCCGACGCCTTTCGGGCCGCCGATCTTATGGGAGGAGAACGAGGCCGCGTCAATGCCGAGCTCTTCGGCGAGGAAGGGCATCTTGCCGAGCGCCTGCGTGGCATCGGTGTGGAAGAGGGCGCCCGCCTCGTGAGCGCAGGCGGCAAGCTCCTTGACAGGTTGCACGCTTCCGATTTCGGAGTTCACCATTTGAACGGAGACGAGCACGGTGTCCTCGTCAAGCGCCTCTTCGAGCTTGCGAGCGTAGATGAAGCCCTGCGAATCGGGAGCAAGGCGGGTGACGCGAAAACCCTGCGCCTCAAGGGCCTTCGCCGGCGCGAGCACCGCATCGTGCTCAATGGCGCTCACGATGATGTGCGGGATCCGAGGCACTTTTCCCCGAAGCCTGCGCTTTTCGAGCGCCGCACGAGCGATTCCCTCGATGGCCAGATTGTCCGCCTCGGTGGCTCCGGAGCAGAAAATCACCTCCTGCGGGCGTTTGGCGCCGATCGCCTCGGCAAGCACATGGCGCGCGTTCTCAAGGGCGGCGAAGGCTGCCCTTCCAGACCGATGGAGCGAATTGGGGTTTGCCCACGCGTTTGGATTATCGCCCTCGCAGGAGAGAAACGGCGCCATCGCCGCAGCTGCTTCGGGAAGAAGCGGAGCCGATGCGGCATAATCGAGATACGTGTAGTCCGAGGATACGTCGTTGATGGAAGTTGCGAAGAGCGTCATCGCGCGCTTTCACCCGCAAAGCTTCGCTCATCCGCGCACGGAGCGCCTACGCATGGAACGCCTGCCTTGTCGGCTTCGCCGAGCTGGCGAAGACCCTCAAGCCGCGCCTTATCGGCGATCGCCGCGATGCCCTTAAGTGCGAAAGCAGGGTCTTCCGCCTTGAAGAAGGCATTTCCGCACACGAGCACATCGGCGCCGGCTGCCGCTACACGCGCGGCCGTCTTTTCCCCGATGCCACCATCGACCTCGATGAGGGGCGAAGCGCCGTGCTTCCGGCAAAGCTGCGCAAGCTCAGCGACCCTATCCTCGCTCCCCTCGATATAGCTTTGGCCAGAAAAGCCCGGCTCGACGCTCATCACGAGCACCATATCGAGCTCTTCGAGCACCGGCTCGAGGCTGTGAACAGGGGTCTTCGGCTTCACCGAAAGCGCCGCCAAAGCACCCGCTTCATGGATCATCGCGATCACTTGCCGCGCCTCATCGTCGCTCACCGCTTCGCGATGAATCGTATAGAGCGCCGCTCCGCAATCTAAAAACCACGGGAGCTCGCGGAGCGGATTGTCGATCATCAGGTGAACGTCGCAGGGCAAAGACGTCGCGGGAACAAGCTGTTTGAGCAAGGGGACGCCGATGCTCAAGTTCGGAACGAAATGGCCGTCCATCACGTCGACATGGACATAGCCGGCACCCGCCTCTTCGATGCGAGCTATCTCGGCTCCCAGATCCATGAAATCGGCGGAGAGGATAGAGGGTGCTATTTTTATCGGCTCGAACATACCTCCATTCTAACGCAAAGCATATCGGGGAATCCATGCCGTATAATGGAAAAAGTCCTCACCGGAAGGAACTTCATGGGCGCATCGCTTTCGCACTTCACCTATCGCACCCCCTTGGGGGACGTTGCAATCGCGAGCGACGGAACAACCGTCACCGCAGTGGTGTTCGATCAATCGGGAGCATCGCTGCCCAAAGAAATTGCCGCGTCGGCCTACGCCGCATCGGCACCCGCCAATGCCTGTGCCAACCAGCTGCTTGAATACCTCGCCGGAAAGCGCACCGCCTTAAACGTCGCCTACACCGCCTCCGGCAGCGACTTTGAGCGCAGCGTCTGGGAGGCAATCGGCAACATTCCCTACGGCCAGATGCGCACCGCCGCGGAAATCGCCCAAATCATCGGCTCCCCGTCCTCCTATCGCCTCGTCGGGCGCGCGGCACAGAGAAGCCCCCTTGCCGTTGTTATCCCGACACACCGGTTGGTTTCACCTTCACGGAAAAGCTCATCCTCAGGAAACGCTCGGCTCCTTGCGTTCAACGAACGCCTCCGCCTCCTTGAGCAGCGCCACGCCCTCGCGTAACATCTCTGCGCGGCCTGAGCTCAGGGCGTTCAAGGCAAAAGAAAACCCGCACCGAGAGAGACGCGGTGCGGGTTTGATACCTAAAAGAATATAAGGCTACAGAGAAGGTTCGGGTGCATCGTCCTCATCGACCGGCGTCACGCTGTCGATGATCTTCTTTGCGGCTGCCTCGTCAATGCCCTTCATCTCTTGCAGCATCTCGACGACCTCGCCTTCGCCCTCGTCCCAGAACCACTTCTGGTTCGGGTCGAGGTAGCGCATGAGCGCCATCAGCTCGCCGAAATGCTCTTTTTCCTCGTCGCGAATGTCGGAAAGAACGCGCTTGACGACCGGATCGTCGGTTGCCATGACGAGTGATTGATACAGATAGGCTGCTTCAAGCTCGCTCGCGAGATCGAGGCGAATTGCCTGGAAGACCTCTTCTTTGGTCATCTTGCGCTCGGGTACATAAGCATCATAGGGTTTTGCAAAATCAGCCATGACGTGCTCCTTTCACATGCTGCCGAACTTGCATTTCGGATGTTCAACCATCGGTTGCAAAGTGTAGGCAACCGAGCAAGACGAGAATAAGGTAAGAGCAAAAGGGTCAACCACGGGATAAATGGGCGTTGACGAAACGTTACACTGACCCATTCCCCAGCACCCCTTTTAATCTGGGAGATCGTCTTCTCGCAAAGGGTTGAGGATATGTTCGGGCTCATAAGGGGTACCGTAATACCGAGGCCCAGTGGCTTCTCGCATACGTTGTTTTCTCGTACTTTAAGATTATGGTAATTCCTACTTTAAGATTATGGAAATTCCTATTTTATGATTATGGTAGAATCTAGTTTAAGATTTGGTAAGTTCTACTTTAAGATTGTGGTAGATTGCCTTGGATAGATAAGCCGCGAGATCGAAAGGGCACGGATGGACGACTTTATCTTTCGATTGCTCGGAGCACGATTGCGGGATATGGCGGGGTGGTTTCCCATCGTCTCGCTCAGTGGGCCGCGCCAAAGCGGCAAATCCACTCTTGCCAAAGCAATCTTTCCCGAATACGAATACGTCAATCTCGAAAACCCGCAAACACGCTCCGCCGCACTCGAAGACCCCGTGAGCTTTATTCGGAACCGCGAACCTCGTCTCATCATAGATGAGGCCCAGTATGCCCCCGATTTGTTCTCGATGATTCAGGTTGTTTCCGACGAGCGCAAGGTAACAGGGCAATATGTGCTCACAGGGTCGCAGAACTTTCTTATGATGCAAAATATCGGACAATCGCTGGCGGGGCGCGTTGGTCTGCTGACGTTGCTTCCCCTTTCGTTTTGGGAGCTTCAAAATGCAAGCCACGAAACACTCGACACCGACGAATTCACCTTGGAGGGGGGCTATCCCCGACTACATGATGCGAATATTCCGCCAGAGGTTTATTTCCCGAGCTACATCGACACCTACGTAGAACGTGACGTCGCTGAGCTGCTGGAAATCCGCGACAAGGCTTCCTTCCATAAATTACTGACCATCTGCGCCCACAACGCGGGGGGTCTTATCAATATCGCCTCGGTGGCGCGCGACGCGGGTGTGTCGGCGCCGACAATAAAAGGCTGGCTCTCCATTCTCGAAAAAAGCTATCTGGTTTTCTCGCTGCAGCCGTTTTATGCCAACATGAAGAAGCGGCTCACCAAAACGCCCAAGCTCTACTTTTACGACACGGGGCTGCTGTGCCATCTCCTGAAGATAACCACTCTCCAGCAACTGGTCGAAAGCACTTACTTTGGGGCGATTTTCGAAAACCTCATTGTATCGGAAACGCTCAAGCGGCATCTCAATGCCGGAAAACAGCCCGAGCTCTCTTTCTACCGCGACGACAGCAAGCGCGAGATAGATCTTCTCGATTTCACCTATCCCGACAACCATCAGGCCATAGAGATAAAATCGTCGCGCACATTCCACGACAAGTACGCGAAGCATCTTAATATCGTCTGCGACGAGCTGGGTATTGATGCTGAGAACCGTTACGTTGTTGCGCGCGTGGAATCGAGCTATCAGGCTTCGACATGCAAGGTCGTTTCAGCCAGAGACTGGCTCATGATTCAGGGAGACGGGCGGCAATAGACAGCAGCCAAGGTGCGTGCGCCGTTCGTCAGAGCGGCGGAATCTAGAGCCCGTAAAACTCAGTGGTCAAGGGGCGGCCGAGAAGAACCGAGGCGACGTTGTGAGGGTCCATCCCTTCCCACACGACGGCGCGAACCATCGACGTCAAAGGGAGTTCCACCCCGTTGCGCTCAGCGAGGATCTGCAGCGTCCGGCACGCCGAGGCGCCTTCCACCACCATCTGCGTCTTTCGCTGGTAGTCCGCAACGGTCGTGCCCGCAACAAGCGCTTCCCCGAAGGTGCGGTTGCGCGAGTGCTTCGACATGCAGGTCACCACCATGTCGCCGGCGCCAGCGAGCCCCATGCAGGTGATCGCCTCGCCGCCGCACGCCACAACGAGCCGGCTCATCTCGGCAAGCCCGCGCGTTATGAGCATCGCCGCCGTGTTGTCGCCATAGCCGAGACCATAGGAAATGCCGACGGCGATCGCGATGACGTTCTTGAAAGCGCCGCAGAGCTGGATGCCCCGCAAATCACCCGACACATAGGTGCGAAACGCATCGCTCGCGAAGAGCTCTTGGAAGAAGAGCGCCGTGCCCTCGTCGTCGCTTGCGATCACGGTGGCCGCCGGCACCTCATCGATCACTTCCTCTGCATGGTTGGGGCCGGAAAGCACCGCGATGCGCTCAGGGTGCGAGAGCTCCTCATCAAGCACCTCGGAAAGCAGATCGCCCGTATGGTCCTCCACACCTTTCGAGCAGCAGATGACGGGAAGCTCAGGCCCCACCCACGGCGCCATGCCACGGGCCACGGAGCGCACGAAGGCCGAGGGAGAGACGACGCACGCCGCATCAGCACCGGAGAGCGCTTCCTCATAGCTTGCCGTCGCCGAAATTGATGGAAGGAGCTTTTTGCCTTTCAGGTAGGAGAGGTTTTGGTGCGAGGAGTTGATCGCTTCCACCTGCGTGGCCTCATAGGCCCAGATAACTACCTCATAGCCCTTGCGCGCCAAGTGCTGGGAGATCGCCGTTCCCCACGAGCCGGCGCCGATGACCGCGACCCTCATGCGCTCGCCTCTTCCGCATGCTTCTTCTTATCGCCGATCTTTGGCTCCTCCCCGTGCATCAGACGCTTGATGTTGCCGCGATGCGCCCAGATGACGATCGCCGCCCCGATCGTGCACAAGGCGAACGAGAACGGCACAAACGTCTGGTAGAGGAAATAGTAAGCGGCAACGAAGGGGCAGGCCACCGCCGCCGCGATCGAGCCCACCGAGATACGGCGGCTTATCGCAACGAAAACGATGAAAACCGCAAGCTCGATGAGCGCGCCGAACACCTGGAAGGCGAAAAACTCGGCGCCCACGGCGACCGCGATGCCCTTCCCGCCCTTGAAATGCAGCCACGGGCTGAAGATGTGGCCCATGACGCAGCAGAAAAACGCGATGCCCATCGTGAGCGCAAGCGTGAATTGAGCGTCGAGGGCGGAAAGCGCAAGGGCATCTAACTTATCGTTGCCGAGCGCCACCAAAAGCGGCGTGATGTACGGCTCGCCCGTCGCATAGTTCTCGCTCGTGAGGAAGAGGGCGAAGATGAAGGCCACGAGCCCCGAGAGCAGTCCCTTCCCGAAATCGAGCACGAACACCGCGACGCCGCCCTTCTTGCCGAGCGTGCGCATCGCGTTGGTGGTGCCGATGTTGCCCGAGCCCTCGCTGCGAATGTCCTTCCCGTAGAACATCTGGGAAATGACCACGCCGAACGGCACTGAGCCCATGATGAAGGTTACCACGGCAAGGGCAATCAAAACGCCGATGCAGATGATCACGGCGGCCTCCTATCAGTCTTTCTTTTTGAAACGCAAGCGCACAGGCGTTCCCTTCAGGTCGAAGCGCTCGCGCAGACGGTTCTCCAGATACCGCCGGTAATTGTCATCGACGATGTCGGGGCGGTTGGCGAAGAAGGTGAATTGTGGCGGGCGCGTGCCGGTCTGCGTCACGTATTTCATGCGCAGCGTCGCCTTGCCCTTCGAGATGGTGTGCCCGACCTCGCGCAGCTCGGAGAGCCACACGTTGAGGGCAGACGTCGGTATCGTCTCGGTGTAGCGGGCAAAAACCTCGTCGATGTTTTGCCATACCTTGTCGACGTTTCTTCCCGTGAGCGCCGTCGTCATGACCACCGGCGCATAGGAGACGAAGGTCATGCGATCCTCGATGCGCTCGCGGATGACCTTTCGTGCCCGCTCATCGGCCAGATCCCATTTGTTGAGAACGAGCACGAGCGCACATCCGCGATCATCGGCCAAGCCGGCGACACGTTGATCTTGGTCGGTCAACCCTATCGAAGCATCAATGACGAGCAGTGCCACATCGGCGCGGTCGATGGCACGCATCGCACGCACGAAGCCGTAGTATTCCACATCCTCATCGATCTGGCTCTTTCTTCGAATACCCGCCGTATCGACGATACGATAAAGCACGTCATCACGGCGGATGAGCGTGTCGATCGCATCGCGCGTGGTGCCGGCAACATCGCTCACGATCGCGCGGTTCGCCTCGCACAAGCAGTTCGTAAGAGAGGATTTCCCAGCGTTCGGGCGGCCGATGATCGCCACGTTGATCGCCGGCTCCTCCTCGTCCTCGAAGCTTTCCACGCCGCGCTCCCGCAGCGCCGCGACCACTGCGTCGAGCAGGTCGCCCGTGCCGTGGCCGTGCACCGCCGAGATAGGCCACGGTTCACCGAGGCCAAGCTGCATGAACTCCCAAATCGCATCGTTTCTGTTCGGGGTGTCGAGCTTGTTGACGGCGAGAAAAACCGGCTTGCGGGTACGGCGCAGGATGCGCGCCACTTCCTCATCGTCGGTCGTCACGCCCACGCGGGAATCGACCACGAAGATGATGGCATCGGCCTCCTCAGCAGCCGCAAGCGCCTGCGTGCGGATCCCCGCCTGAAAGGCGTCGTCATTGCCGATTTCGATGCCGCCGGTGTCGACGACCATGAATTCCAAGCCGTTCCAATCGCCGCGGTGATACGAGCGGTCGCGGGTGACGCCGCGCATCTCATGAACGATCGCGTCGTCGTTTTGGGTGATACGGTTGACGAGCGTCGACTTACCGACATTCGGTCGACCGACGATTGCAACAATGGGCAAAGCCATATCTGAAAGCTTCTCTCTTCTTCCTTTGCGCGTTACGACGCGCCTCTCATCGAGCGGCGTCGGCTGATGGGCCTTGTGCCAGCTCGATGAAATCATACAGGTAATCAGTTGGATTTAAGGATACCACGGCAACGCGCGCGCGGCCTTCGACATCCGCATCGCGTCGCAACTCGGCAAAAGTCTTTCCATCAAGGGTGACGCCGTCCTCGTTGAAGATGATGCGGGGAATCGCAAACAGCTGCGTTGTGCCATCTTCCGCACCGCCCAGGCTTTCGGATTGCGCCTCGGCTCTTATCGCCCGCGCGATGTCTTCGGCACAGAGCAGGCCGGTGACGTCGACGTTTCCGCCGAAGTAGTCGTTTTTCACGTAGAGCGCGCTCACTTGGCGGCGAAGCGGGCTTTCCGCAAGCAGCGCCTCGAGGATCGGGCGCATCGCCTCGCCCTGAATCAGATGGATGCGAAGCGCCGCCCGTTCAAGCGCCTCGGCGGCCTGCGTATCAAGGTCCTCCTCGCAGGCGGCCTCAAAATCGTCAACATAGGCGCGCGCTATGCCGATACCGTCCTCGAAGAGCTCGAAATCGCCGTAATGCGATGAAGGGGGCAGCTCTGAGAGAACATCGTCGGGATAGGCCGCAAGGTAGAACTCATCGGCAGCGAACACCCATGCGCTCCCCCGCTCCCCCATCGCGCGTTCCTGAAAAGGCCAGAGCAGATCGAGAACCCCACGTGCCGATTCGCTCTTTTGGAAGCTCTTCGAGAAAGCGGATTGGTGCTTGGTGTAGCCGAGCGGCACGACGCCGACATCGATGATGCCTTGCTGGCCATAGGCCCATTCGAGCGTGTCTTTCAGCACTTCCCCATCGTTTATGCCGGGCACGAGCACGATCTGGGCATGGAACTCGATACCCGCCCGCAAGAGCCGCTCCAACGCCTCGATGCCCCGCGCCTCCACGCGCCCGATAAGCTCTTTTCGCACGGCGGAATCATGCGCATGGAGAGAGACGCGCAGCGGTGAGAGCTGTTGCTCGACAATGCGCTTCTCATCGGCGCGCGTCAGGTTGGTGAGCGTCACGAAGGTGCCCGCGAGAAAGCTCAAGCGAAAATCGTCATCGCGCAGAAGCAGCGAGTCACGCGCGTCGTCGGGGAGCTGGCGCATGAAGCAGAATAGGCAGTTGTTCGCACACTCCTTGACGCGATCGAAGATCACGCCGTCGAAGACGATACCCCAATCCTGCCCCGGCTCGCGCACAAGCGTGGCTTCGGCAAGCCTTCCCGCCTCATCACGGTATGAGATCGTGACTTCACCTTCGCTCGCATACCAACGCCAGTCGATGAGATCGCGCAGCGGCATACCCTCGGCAGACACAACGACGCAACCGGCACGCAGCCCGGCCTTATCCGCAGGGCTTTGGGACTCCACCTCCAAAACACGGGCTCCGTCAAGCTTCATGCCGCCGTGATGATTACCGCTCACTTGTTCCGCCAATTCGCCCAAGCGCCGCGACCACCGCTTCCACCTGATCGTCGGGCGTCGAGGCGCCGGCGGTCACGCCGACCTCGGCCGCGCCCTCAAACCATGCGGGATCGAGTTCGCCGGCATCTTCGATATGGTAGGTCCTCGGGCATATATCTCGGCAGATCTCGGCCAAACGCGTCGTGTTCGACGAGTTCCTCCCGCCGATGACCACCATCACGTCCATCGATTCGGCGATCTTGCGCGCCGCCTCCTGACGCTGGCTCGTCGCCGCGCAGATCGTGTTCTTCACGAGGGGTCGAATGCCACGACGCGCAAGCTCATCGACGACGGCATCGAGCATCGCGCGCGTCTGCGTGGTCTGAACCACGACGCCGACCTCGCCGTTGAGCTCTGCGGGGATGTCCTCCGGACGGGAGACGATGCACGCCCGTGCGCCCTCCAAGACGGCATAGGCATACAGCCCCTCCACTTCGGGATGCCCCGACTCCCCCACGACAAGCACGCATCCCGTTTCGCGGGCGAGCGCCGCCGCGGCCTTTTGGGCGGCCGCCACATGGGGGCACGTCGCGTCCACGATTCTGACGCCGCGCGCCTCGAGCTCGCTTTTCAATTGCGGCGTCGCACCATGGCTGCGGATAACGACTGTTTTGCCATTTACCTCTTCGACATTCTCCACCACCTGCGCACCGCGCCGCTCAAGATCGGCGACAACCGCCGGATTGTGGATAAGTGAGCCGAGGGTCGCCGCGCCGCCGTCTTCATCGAGCACGCGGGAAACGATAGCGAGGGCCCGTTCGACGCCATAGCAGGCGCCGGCATGCTCCGCGACCGTGATTTTCATGAATTCGTCTCCTCGTTCGTCTCGCCAAAGCCCGCACATACCTCCTCGGTCGTATGGGAGGGGATGGGATGCTCGGCGAATATCGCGGAATAGTCCTTCCCATCAGGGAAAAGCGCCTTCATGTCCACCTGATCGGGAGGAATCTCAAGCGAGAGGGCGAAGCATTCGCGCATGGCATACCATGAACAACCCTCGAGGCGCTCGTCCTTCGGGAGGAAGTTGAAATCCTCAAGGAGGAGGGGATTTCCATATTCCACGGTGATCTTCGGGAAGTGCATGCGCTCGCCCTTTTTCTTGACGTTTTCGGCATTGCGCACCGTCATCGGCAGGATCGGCGCCTTCCCCATGCGGGCAACGAGCGCCGCCCCCGAATGGATCTCGGGCACGATATCGCCCTTGTTGCGGCGCGTTCCCTCGGGGAGGATCACCACGACCTCGCCATCTTTGAGCATATGCGACGCCCGTCTGATTGCCATGCGGTCGGCGCTGTCGCGCGTGACGGGAAACGCTCCGCAGCGCGAGATTATCTGCCCGAGGATGCCGCGCCCGTTATCGAAGAGGGTGTCACGCGCCATGAACCGCACCCACTGGGGCGGGCGTGCCGCGAGATAGATGAGGATCACATCGAGAAACGAGGTATGGTTCGCCACGACGACGACCCCGCGATGGTTCTTGAAACCGCGGAGGCGCTCGCGATGGATCGCCTTATAGCGAAAGAGGATCTTGAAGATGAGGGCGACGACCGCCCATGCGATGTTGCCGAACCAATGGGGGATCTGCTTTTCCTTCGACATGCCGCCCAAGGGCATGTCCCACATCTGCTCCGGCGTGAGGAAAAGGGCCATTGCGCTCCTTTAGGCTTTCTGCTGTGAGGCTGCTTCCCCGGAAGCTCCCCCGTCCGTCGCAGATGCGCCCTTCTCACGGGCGAGCGCGCAGATTTCCGCAATAACTTCCTCGCGTGACAGCTCCGTGGAATCCAACATCACGGCGTCTTCGGCAGGACGCAGGGGCGAAGCGGCACGCGAAGAATCGTAGTCATCGCGTCGGCGCAGATCGGCAAGCACCTCATCGTAGTCCGTCGAGCCCACGCCGCGCTCAGCGTTTTGGCGCACGCGCCGCTCGGCACGCACCTCATCCGAAGCCGTGAGGAACACCTTCACCTCAGCATCGGGGAACACCACCGTGCCGATGTCGCGTCCCTCGACCACATAGTTGCCTGCTCGGCCGATCCGCCGCTGCTGCTCCACCAGCGCCTCGCGCACAAGCGGCTCCGCCGAAACGGGGCTCACCGCCTTATCGATCTCAAACGTGCGGATGGCGTCGGTGACGTCGGTGCCGCCGATCAGCACCTGCCGAGGATGCGGATCGCCCTCGAAATGGCGAAACTCAATGGGAAACGTGCGCGCGATCTCGCCGAGCGCCTCTCCGTCATCGAGCGCGACGCCGTTCTCACGAGCCTGCCAGGCAATGGCGCGATACATCGCTCCCGTATCGAGGCAGGCGAAGCCGAGCTCTTGCGCGACCGAACGTGCGACGGTGGATTTCCCTGCGCCTGACGGCCCATCGATTGCGATAATCATGATGCCACCTTATGAATATCATCGAGAAACTGGGGGTAGCTGACGGAGATGCAGTCAAAGTCCCTCACACTGACGGGCGTCTTGGAGCAGAGTCCGACGAGCGCCCACGTCATCGCGAGGCGATGGTCGTTATGGGAATCGAACACGAGGCCCTGCGGCACCTCGAGCGAAGGATTGCCTTCCACGTAGAGCGAATTGCCCTCTTCCCAAGCGTCGATGCCGAGCATCGTGAGACCCTCGATCGTCGCAGCGAGGCGGTCCGTCTCCTTTGCACGGAGCTCCCCCACTTCGCGAAACACCGTCATGCCCCGCGCATGGGCGGCGACAAGGGCCAGCACCGGAATCTCATCGACGATGGAGGCGATGTGCTGTGACGGAATCTCGCAGCCGCGCAGCACGTCCGTATACGACACTTCGATCGAACCGTTCGGCTCTTTCCCCTCCATCCCTTCGTGACGTTCGCGAATTTCGGCGCCCATGCGCTCAAGCGTGCGGACGAAGCCGATGCGGGCGGGGTTGAGGCTCACATGCTCGACCTTGAGCGTGCTCTGCCGTTTCATCAGTGCCGCGCAGATGAGAAACGCCGCCGAAGAGGGGTCTCCGGGAACGGCGATATTGCAGGCATGCATCGTTTTCGGGCCGGTAACGCTCGCCGTGAGGTTGCTCGCCGTCGTGGGGACGCCGAACTCGGGCAGCATGAGCTCAGTGTGGTTGCGCGAGATCGCGGGCTCGTTCAAGGTGGTCTTGCCCTGGGCGAACACGCCCGCCAAAAGCACCGCGGTCTTCAACTGGGCCGATGCCATCGGAGCGTCGTAGGTGATAGCACGTAGATGCCTCGAGCCCGTTTCGGTGATGGGGAGATGCTCCTGGCCGCCCGGCTCGAACCGTGCGCCCATCTTCATGAGCGGCGCCGTGATGCGCCGCATTGGACGGCGCTTGAGGGAATTGTCGCCAGTGATCTCCACGGTGACGTCCCACGGTGCCAAGATGCCCATCAACAGGCGCGCCGTCGTGCCCGAGTTGCCGCAATTGATCGGATGATCTGGCTGAGAGGGGCCTTTCGCACCCCAGCCGGTGACCGTGCCGGCAAGGCTTCCGTCGGGCATTTCCCTGAGATCGACCGAAGCACCGAGTGCCTTCACCGCCTCGATGGAGGAGCGCACGTCATCGGAATTGAGCACGCCCTCGAGGTGCGATGTGCCCTCCGCCATAGCGGCGAGCAAAACAGCGCGGTGCGAAATGCTCTTATCGCCGGGAACCGTGATCGTTCCGTGGATCGGTTTGACAAGAGGCTCGATTGTCGTGACAGCATGGTCGGCCATAGCGTTACTCCTCGGGCATCAGGGGGCTCAATGACACCGAATACCCCGCCTTGATCAACTCGACTGAGAGCTTTCCCACATCGCCCTCATCGGTGAGGATGAGGCTCAAGACCGCGTTTCCCTCGCTGATGTGGTCGATGTCGATGGATTGAATATTACACCCTGCCGAACTGGCGATCGTGGTGACTTCAGCCACGACGCCATTGCGGTTCACCATCGGAATCCGCACTTCGAGCAGATTGTCGGTAGAAGGAACCCACGCGGCGGGAAGCGCCCGCCGTGCCGAGGCGGCCTGCGCAAGCAGCGCGGTGAACGTGGCGCTGTCGCGTGCCGTCAACGCCTCGTCGAACGATTCGATGATCGAGATCATCTCGGCAAGCCCGTCATGGAGCGCATCGGCGTTGTCGAAGGCGATGCCGCACCACAAGTCGGGCGACCCCGCCGCGATGCGCGTCGTGTCCTTGAAGCCGCCCGCCGCAAGACGCATGAGTGAACGCGACGCGTCGGCGTGACGGCAGGCGAGCTGCACGAGCGACGACGCCACCATATGCGGCACGTGGCTCACGATGGCCATGGCCTTGTCGTGCTCCTCGCGGCGCAGCGAGACCACGCGAGCCTGCATGCCGATGATAAGCTCGTGCAGGCGGCGGAAATCCTCCGGATCGGTGCACTCATCGGGGCAGAGAATCCAGTTGATGCCCTCGAAGAGATCGTCACGCGCCGCGGTGATGCCGCTTTTCTCGCTTCCCGTCATCGGATGGCCGGGAATGAATTTCGCCGGATTGGGAAGCAGTTTTTCAGCCGAGGCGAGGATATGGGATTTTGTCGACGTCGTGTCGGTGATGAGCCCTTTGTAGTTCGCATCGGCGAGAAACGAGAGGTAGCTGTCCACGGCGGCGACCGGCGTCGCGAGGATCACGAGGTCGCACTCGTCGGCGAGAAAGACCGCAAGCTCCTCATCGGCCGGATCGTAGGCCCGATGCACCCATCCGCGCCGCACCGATTCCTCACGCGATGTTCTATCCACCTCGACCCCTACGAGATGGATGCTCGGGAAGAGCCGCGCGAGCGTTGCGACCACCGAGCCGCCGATCAGACCGAGGCCGATCACGCATACCGCGCCGAAGGGCTGCTCGGGCGCGCACGCACCGCCCGACGAAAGGTTCGCCGGTGCGCCGCTGCTGTTTCTCTGCGATGTTGGTTCCGTAGTCATGGTTATCAGTATAGTAGACTCTGCCGCCTAACGGAGGAAGAGCTTTTCGATGTCGGCGGCGGTGAGCTCGCGCCAAGCGCCCGCGCGCAGGTTTCCCAACCCGAGCATGCCGATGCGTTCGCGATGGAGAGCGCGCACGCGAAAGCCGATCGCCTCGAACATCCGCCTCACTTGGCGCTTGTGCCCCTCGTGGATCTCGATCGCCACCACCGCATCGCCTGCTCGTGAAACATTTGTCGTGCCCAAGGGGCGTTGCGAGAGCACCGCCTCCGCCTCCTGCCTGCGTGTGCCGGCAAGCACCTCGACAACGGCGGGCGCGCATTTTTCTGGGCCATCCTCGCCCTGAAGCGTTATGCCGCGCCTCAGCTTGTCGAGGTCTGCCTTGCGCGGCGAACCGTCAAGCAAGGCAAGATAGCCCTTTGCGATCTCGTGGCTCGGATGGAGAAGCTTGTTGCCCAAATCGCCATCCGTTGTGAAAAGAATCAGTCCCGTCGTGTCGGCATCAAGGCGCCCTACATGGAAAAGACCGGGGAACTTTTCAAGGGGCAGAAGATCTGCCACCGTTTTGCGCCCGTGGGCATCGTGCATTGTCGTCACGTATCCCGCCGGCTTGTTGAGCATGAGGGTCGTTCGCACAGCCGGAAGCACAACGTGCAGCCCGTCGAGGGTCACGCGATCGATAGGGGGAGTCACCTTGACGCCCATCATCGTCACGACCTCCCCGTTGACGGACACCCGTCCCGCGGCGATGAGCTCCTCCGCGCCTCGCCGACTCGCGACACCTGCTCGCGCGAGGTATTGCTGCAGTCTCATCGAAGATCCATCGGCCATGGAAACGTTTCCATCCATCGAGCTATTCGTCGTCGGTGTCGAAGACGAGGGCGTCGAAATCGACGCGCTCCGTGATGCCCAAGACCGACATCGTGGCCTGCGTGAGAGCAGTGACCGCACCGTCTTCCTCGGGTGTTTCCTGCGCAGGAGCTGCCTCTCCGGCAGCGCCACTCAAAGAGCCACCCAAAGCGCCTCCCTCGGGATCGGCGGCGCCCGCGATGCCGAGACGCTCGGCGATCAGGGCGCGCGTCTGCTCATCGGGAGCGAATTGATCGAGCGGAGGAAGGTCGCGCGTGCTCTGCAGCCCGAATTTCTCAAGAAAGAGCTGGGAGGTTGCATAGAGCACCGGATTGCCGGCCGTGTCGGCCACCCCCGCCTCACGCAGAAGCCCCTTGTCGAGCAGTGAATTGATCGAGCTGTCGGAATTGACCCCGCGCACGGCGGCCACCTGGGCGCGCGTCGCCGGTTGGATATAGGCGATGATCGCCAGCGTCTCGATCGCCGCCTGCGACAGCTTCCGCGCGTCCCATGAGAGCACGTACTGTTCGACAAGATCGTGGTAGGCGGGATCGGTGAACAGCTGCCAACCGCCGGCGACTTCCTTGAGCACGATGCCCGATCCCTCGCGTTCGAGTTTCCGCTGGAGCACATGAAGCGCCTCCGCGATCTTCTGAGCCGAGAGATTCATGACATCGGCAAGCGCCGCGGCGCTCACGGGCTCATCGGTCACGAAAAGCAGCGCTTCCAGCGCCGAGCAAAGGTTAAATGCCTCGTTTTCCTCAGCCATGATCCTTCTCACCTCGCGTTTTGCGTCTCATCGTCGTTCGCGTTTTGCATTTCATCGTCAACGGCGAGAAACTCGTGCGCCGTCTCATCGTAATCAATCGAAATATCGCCGAATGGCTTGCGCTGCACGAGGCGCACCATCGAGCGCTTATACAGCTCCAACACGGCCAAGAACATCGCGACCATCACCGGTTTCGACGTCTGCTCGCCGATGAGCTCGAAGAACGAGAGCCTGCCGCCCTCCTTCACGCGGCGGTAGATGCTTTTGACATAGGTCTCCACCGGCAACGCCTTCGCCGCAATGTGCTCAGCATCGAGAAGCGAGCTCTCACGTCGCGCGAAAGCCTCGCTCGCTAGATGCGCGAGCTCATCGAGCGTGACGTTCTCCAGATAATCCGGCGCCGCTTCGAGCATTTCCTCGCCAGGCCCGAACGGCCGTGCGTGATAGCGCCGCCACTCTTCCGCACGCTCCAACAGCCCCTCCGCCGCACTGCGATACTGCTTGTAGGTGCAGAGGCGCTCGAAGAGAACGGCGCGCATCTCATCGTAGGTCAGCTCGGCGAATTCATCGTCGGCACCTTCGATCCTCTGCGGGATGAGCGCCTGGGCCTTGATCTCGGAGAGCGTGGAGGCCACGAGCAGAAAATCGCTCGCCGTGTCGAGGTCGAACGCCGACGCGTCGTCGGTCTCCTCGAGATACTGCGAGGCAACCTCGGCGATCGAGATGGTCGAAACGTCGATGCGCTGCCGGCTCACCAAGTAGAGCAGCAGATCGAAGGGCCCTTCGAAGTTGTCTGTCCTGACGCGATACGCCATCGGCCTCCCCGCCGTTTAGCCCATGAACGAATAGAGCAGATCGAACACGTTTCCCGCCGTCCAATCGAGGTAGATGCCGATGGGATTGAAATGCAGGATATAGGGCAACACGAGCACGACGAGGAGAAATACCGGCATCGCGTATTGCTGGATGCGATAGTACTTCGGCAGATACTTCACCGGCAGGATGAAGGCGAAGATCGACGAGCCATCGAGCGGCGGCACCGGCAGCAGGTTGAAGAACATCAGATAGAGGTTGATCATCACGAACATCGGAAGATACATCCAGAAGAAATAATAGAGAAAGCTCTGCGCCATGTACGCTTGGACAAGCGTGGGATACATCGTGAAGTACATGATCGCCGCGACGGCGGCCCCCGCGCAGGCGAGAACGAAGTTCGCCGCCGGGCCGGAGATCCCCACGATGAGGTCGCCCTTGCGCGGATCCTTGAAATACGAGGGGTTGTAAGGCACGGGCTTTGCATAGCCGAAGACGGGCAGATTCATCGCGATGAGCATGAGCGGCATGATGACCGTGCCGAAAGGATCGATGTGCTTCAGGGGATTGAGCGAGAGCCTCCCCGACTTCTTCGCGGTGGGGTCGCCCAGCTTATAGGCGGCAAAGCCATGCATGACCTCGTGGAACACGATGGCGGGCACGAAGCAGAGCACCGAGCAGACGATGTAGGGAATATCGAAGTTCATGGGTCGTTAGTCTAGCATATTCGGCGAAGCAGCCCGTTTCGCGCCCTCGTCCGCATCGTTTTTCACACAAGTTGCGGAAACCCGTGCTGACGAAGCGCCTCATAAAGGCCGATCGCCACGGCGTTGGAAAGATTGAGCGAACGCTCGTCGCGCCTCATAGGAATGCGCAGCGCGCTGCTGGAGCGGGCGTCGATGAAAGCCTGCGGAAGGCCGCTGCTCTCGCGCCCAAACACCAAGAAGGCGTCCGCGCCATACGCTACATCGGTATGAAGGCGCGCAGCCTGTCCGGTGAAAAGGTGCAGCTCATCGTTGCCGTGCGCCTCCAGAAAGGCCCCGAGGCTCGGCCACCGGACGATTTCCACATGATCCCAGTAATCGCAACCGGCGCGCGAAAGCTGCTTGCTCGTCAGGCGAAAACCCATCGGTTCTACCAGATGGAGGCACGCGCCCGTGCAGGCGCAGGTCCGTGCGATATTGCCGGTATTCTGCGGAATCTCCGGTTCGACAAGAACGATCGAGATCATGCGCCGCCTACCTCCGCGGTGATGCGTTCCGCCTCCTCCGTCAAAGCGAGCCATTCCTCCTCCGCCGCCTCGATCTGACGCTTCAGGCGCGCATGCTCGGCAACCGCATCGGAGGACGCCTTCTCGTTGATATAGAAATCAGGGTCGGCGAGCTTGGCAAGCACCTCGTCCATCCGCTGCTGATCGCGATCGAGCTGACGCTCGAGCTCCTCGATTCGCTTACGATGATGGCGCACCGCCCGATAGAGCCTGTTGCGCACCTCGGCCTCTTGCCGCTTCTGCTCCTTCGTCTTCGGAGCACTGGTGCGCGAGGCCGACGAAGCAGCAGTTGTTGAAGAGGAATCATTTTTGCTTGAGGATAGAGGGAAGGTCTCTGATGACTCCCTCACCTTACCGTCCGCCGTGATGACATGCGAGCCGCGGCGCTTCATGCGCCCTGCGCCATCGGCGCCCGAGAAAGCCGTTTCCCCATGCGGAGAGGATGCGTGCTTTGATGACGCTTTCGCTTCTTCTCCAGCGCTTTCGAGCTCGATCTTCTCCAAATAGTAGTCGTAGTCGCCCTCGAAGTTGCGTAAGCTACCGTCACGCACTTCCACAATGCGGTTCGCCACGCTGCGAATGAGATGGCGGTCATGCGTGATGAAGAGGATCGTCCCCTCGAAAGCGCGCAGCGCCTGCTCAAGCACATCGGACGAGGGAATATCCAAATGGTTGGTCGGCTCGTCGAGGCAAAGGAGCGGCGTGGGTGCAACGAGCATCTTCGCCAAGGCAAGGCGGCTCTTCTCCCCACCCGAAAGGACGCTGATCTTCTTGTCAACATCATCGCCGGAAAAGAGAAACGCCCCGAGCAACGCCCGAATCTGCGCGATGGAAAACCCTGGCGCGGCGTGGTCGAGCTCCTCGAACACCGTGTTTCCCGAGGTGAGTTCTTCCAGCTGATGCTGCGCGTAATAGGTCTTTGTGACGCCCGTGCCATAGGTGATGGTTCCCGCATCGGGCTCCAAAACGCCGGCGACCATCTTCAGCAGCGTCGATTTGCCCGCACCGTTTGGGCCGACAAGTGCCACCTTGTCGCCACGATAGAGCGAGAAATCCACGCCCTCGTACACGTGGTTCTCACCGAAGCTCTTCACAATCCCCTCGACACGCACCACCATATCGCCCGTTCGCGGCGGCTGGTTGAAGCGGAAACGAACGGTCTTCTTCTCTTCGGGGATGACGATGGGCGTTATCTTCTCCAGCTTCTTGATGCGATCCTGCACCTGTGCGGCCTTCGTCGGCTTGTAGCGGAACTTCTCGATGAATGCCTGCATGTGTGCGATTTCGGCATCCTGTTTCTCTTTCTCGGCGCGAAGGCGCTCAATGTTTGCCTCGCGTGCCACCAGATACGCTGAATAGTTTCCCTTGTAGAGGTTGACCTCGCCGTTCGCTATCTCGGCGATGCGATCAACCATATTGTCCATGAAGGCGCGGTCGTGGCTGACGACGATGACCGTGCCCGCATATCCCCGCAAAAATGTCTCAAGCCATCGAACGGATTCGAGGTCGAGATGGTTTGTCGGCTCGTCGAGGAGCAGCACCTCAGGGCTTTTCACGAGAAGTTTCGCGAGCGCGATGCGCATCTGCCATCCGCCGGAAAATTCGGTGGTGAGCCGCGTGAGGTCGTGCTCCTGAAAGCCTAAACCGAAAAGCACGCTGCGCACGTTCGCCTCGAGCGAGTAGCCCCCCATCATCTCGTAAGCGTCACGCGCGCGCCCGAGCGCCCGCAGCTCTTCCTCAGAGGGATCGGCGCCAAGGTTTTCCTCAAGACGATGAAGCCTTCGCTCGGCGTCGAGGATTTCCGACTGCGCCGAAATAACTTCCTCGAAAATCGGCCGCTCCTCCATTTCGATCGCCTCTTGTGCGAGGTAACCTACCTGCGCGCCCTTCGCAAACAGAACGCGCCCCTCATCGGGAGCATCCTCCCCCGCGATAATGTTCAAGAGCGTGGTCTTGCCGGCGCCGTTCGGACCGACGAGCGCCAAGCGATCGTAGAGGTTCAAACGAAACGTCACGTCGTGGAAGAGCACGCGCGCGCCATAAGATTTCGCGATATGTTCGAGCTGTATGACCATTGCGCAACCATGATAGCGAAAATGAGGCGCATCGGGCAAAGCAAATGAGTTGTGCGCATTCCCCAAAACGAGCTGCTATGCCGAAAAACCCGCCGCGCCCCGTAAAGCAATTCGCCGCCACGCCGAGCAAAATCTGCCGCTAACAGGCAGATGACGAATGGGGCCTCCCCGACTTTTCCCCGATGGGCGATTCTATAATACGAGGTCAGCAGTTCTTACGCCTGCGAACATGCAACAGTGCAGCTGGCCCAGCAAGCCTTCGAGAGCGAAAGGAAACGCCATGGATTACGAGATCAAGATCGGAAGCAAGGAAGACGCGAAATATGTGCGTACGAAGGTCTACATCGAGGAAATGGGCTTCCGGATGGAGTTCGAGCAGAAGGACGACGATGATCGGATGAATCACGTCGTGCTTTACATCGATGGAAAGCCCGCGGGCTATGAGCGCGTTTTCCCGATCGAGCTCGAGCACAAGGTTGAGCCGATCCCCGGCGCATGGGTGCTTGGCCGCTTGGCCGTTCTCCCCAAATATCGCAAGCAGGGCCTAGCCGACGCACTCATCACCTACGCCGAGGATTTCGCCCGCGAAAACGGCGGCACGGCGATGGTCCTCCATGCGCAGCAAGAGCTTGTCCCCTACTTCAAGGCGAAGGGCTACGAGCCATTCGGCCCCGTGAAATTCGACGAGCACCTGCTCCATCAGTGGATGAAGAAAGACCTCGCGTAGACCCCGTCCAAGCAACAGAAAGCAACGAAAGGGCGCTGCATCGGGAGAAATTCCGAAGCAGCGCCCTTTTTTCTCAATACCTCTCAACTCTCCTCAAAATAGCCCAAACGTAACCATCGATACCATGGAAAATGGAAACAGATATCGGCAACGGATTCATCATGAACGGCTGCGTCTTGCAACGTAAGGTTTCACCAGCGATCGCCTAAACGCTCCATTCCCTCAATCGGCGGAGCTTCCTATTTCCCGGTTCCTGTTTACGGAGGTAATCACGCAAGTAGGGAATCGCGAAACATACCTTCCCGTAGCCGATCGCGCTGATGATGCCGCTTTTTATCAGGCGGCTTCGAACGGGCGACAATTGAGAGGTCGTTTTACCGATATGCGATGCGATCTCTCCGATTCGGGCCTCCGTCGTACCTTGCATGAGCTGCGCCATTGCCGAAATGAACTCGCGCTCGGCCTTGCCCAATTCGTTCACCATAGGGCTCAGCATGCGGCTCTCGTAGGCGTCAATGGCCTTCGGGAAAGCGGCATCGACCATCGCAATGTCGAGTGCGCAGTTCTTCTCACCTTGGAAAATGCCCAGATCGTTTAACGAATAGTATCCGAGCAGTTGCAGCATATAGGGTTGCCCCTTGCTGAAGTCCGTAAGCAAGGCAAGCGCTTCATCGTCGACGGTAAGCCCGTGGATGCTTTTGAATACCGCACGGAGGGAAGAGCTCACCTCTTCATGGCTGAAAAGATCCAGCTCGATATGATTTGCACGTCGCAAATAGGTGCATCCCTCATGCTGTATGATCTTCTCATAGCAGGGGGGAAGACCCGCAATAGACAAGATCACGTTATGGCCCTTGCGTGATGCCATTTGAAACGCACCGCAAATTGTCGATAGTTCCTCTATGGGAGTCTTCTGAACTTCGTCGATGGTGACGCAGACACCTTCGGGATGCTGGGAGCAATAGGCAATGAACAGATCGTCGATATCGGCTATATCGATCGTTCGCAAGGTTCTTCGATCGATCTGCCCGAGGCTGCCTCCACCAAGTGGCGTGGAAACCGTTGGATTCAGGTTTTTCCCTGTTTCTATCTGATCATATTCGGTTAAATGTCGGTAAAACGAATGCAGGGCATGCGTTGACTGGGTGTCGATGATCATCCAGCCTTGTTCCCGTGCCCGTATTGAGAACTGTTCTATCAACGAGGTCTTCCCGAATCCCCGGGAGCCGGTGATGAAGGTCGTGCGATAGTCGCTGCCGCTTTCGTAGAGCGCTTCGCTAAAGCCGGCCAGCTGCTCCGATCTTCCGAAAAAGCTGCGAGGTTCTCCGCCAAACTTGGTGGTGAAGGGATTTTTCTGTGAAACCATCGAACTCCCCTTTAAAGCAGATAAGAAGAAATTACGTCTTGGTCTTAAAGTTATCGTAATTATAGCAAATATACGATTTATTCAGTTATAACATCTATAAGCAAAATTCAATTTATAATAAGTATACAATGCATTTGTACTTATAGCAGATATATCTTCGCGAACCCTATGCCAATTTTTTGGCAAATTCTTCTAAATATCTCTAAACTTCTCTAAACTTTACTAAATACCTCTAAACTGTTCTAAACTCTTCTAAAAAGTTCTCAACTTCTCTCAACATGGCGGATTCGCCTATCAGGCAACCACATTCTCTCCGGTTAAGCACATTGCCATGCTGACCTCGGGGGCTTGTATAATGGAACATATCAATACAAAAGCAAGCGAAGGGTGATATGAAGTTGCCACTTGATCGAAAACGCGCACGAGAGGCGTTCAAGCGCTTTGTTTGCGCCTATGATCTTTCCGATGCGCAAATCATGCTGAAGGTGCGGCACACCTATCGCGTGGCGCTTCTATGCGAGAGGATCGCGCGGAATTTAAGGCTTTCAGCTGAGGATGTTGACGTCGCTTGGCTCTGCGGCCTCCTCCACGACTTGGGCAGATTCGAGCAGGTGAAGCGCTACCATTCCTTCAACGATGCGAATACCATAAATCACGCTCAGCTGAGCGCGAGCCTGCTGTTCGATGAGGATGACATCGGCGCTCGTCCCCTTATCCGCAAATTCATCGAAGATGACGCCTACGATGCGCTCATCCGCACCGCCATCGAGCATCACAGCGACTTCGCGCTCCCTGACGGCCTCGATGAGCAAACCCTTTTGCTTTGCCACATCCTTCGCGACGCCGACAAGATCGACATTCTGCGCGTGAACGTCATCGAACCAGATGAGGTTATCTATCGGTTCTCTGAGAGCGAGATGAGCAATAGCCCCGTGTCTGAGCAAACGCTTCGCGGATTCTACGAGCATCGGACGCTCATGCGCGACGAGCGCACCTACCCCGCCGATTTCGTGATCGGCCACATCTGCTTCGTCTACGGACTCGTATTTCCCGAGAGTTTGGCACTTGTTGCGCAGCAGGGATATTTAAAGAAAATGCTCAAGCGATCGTTCGAGAACGAACAAACAGCGCAGGCGTTTAGAGAGATGCGCGATCACCTCAAAACGTGGTTCGCCCAGCATGAGCCTGAAAACATCTGGCGCAAAACGGCAGACAGCACGATAACGACTGATGACACTAACGCGGAAATCGCCGCCGTACGTGTCGAACGCCCCTTCGGGAAGCACCGCTCCCGCTATTACCCGAGCGACCCGGCCTTTTGTCCGTCGGTCGTGCGTCGCCCATAGGCAGTGCGCCGGCCCTTCTCATGGCTTCGGCAGGCTCATGAGCACATCGCCTCTGAGGGAGACGATCTCGCAGCTGAGGACTTTCCCCTCATCGAGCACCATCTTCCCCACAGAGGCGGGGAATCCGCTCCGCGGCTGGGAAGCCGATCCCGGGCACACGATCAGCTCCGCCGGGCGCGCGGCCTTCCCCGCAACGATCTCGGGGATGTGCGTGTGCCCATGCACGCACACACGCGGAAGCGGGCCTCCGGCGGGAAGTGCCGGATAGCCCCCATACCCCCATTGAACCGATCGAGGGTAGTGCGCCACGAGGAACCTCACGCCCTCAATGACCGGCTGCGCTGCCCGCCCAACGCCCTCGCCGTACTCGGGGTAGTCGTTGTTGCCGAGAACCGCCGTCACGGGCGCGATCCACTCGAGCTCGCGCAGTACGTCTGTGCCGCAAATATCGCCCGCATGAATGATGTGGTCGCAGCCGGCGAGCGCGGCCACGGCTCCCGCCGAGAGCCTGCCGTGCGTGTCGGATATGAGGCCCACCGTCTTCATGCCACATTCAACCTCCCCCTGCAAGTTTCCCGTGAATGGATTGTAAGCCATCGTGTCAGATCTAAGAGCCGCCTCCATCCAGACACTTCCCCAAACGGCGGAGCGCTTTGGCTGCGAACACAGCCGCATGTCTCGCACCCCGCCGGGAGATAGCTTGTGCTTTCCCGCCTATTCGTCACGGTTCACGAGAACCCACTTGCCGACCTTATCCGAACCCTCGCGATACATGATGTCGCGTTCTCTCAAAGTTCGAACTGCTCTTTGAACCGATCTTTCCGTTATGCCGCAGACTTTAGCGATTTGCGCTGCAGTGGCCGAGGGGTTGATGACGATGACATTGAACTGGACTTTTCAGTGGAGCCAGCGACAGGAATCGAACCCGCAACCCACTGATTACAAATCAGTTGCTCTACCGTTGAGCCACGCTGGCTTTCACCAAAACGAATGCGCATCTTGCGCGACCTGAGGTCGATCGACTGGCCGCTTCAGCGCATGCGCTATTGTACGACACTTCGAAAGGCGGGGAAAGCTCAATATTGCCGCCTTTCACCTGTTTATGCGGCTTCCACCAAGTCGACGACCTTCAAAATCATCTTCGCCATCTGGGCACGCGTTGCCGTATCCTTCGGATCAAGCGAACCATCGTATCCGCTTCCCGACATAACGCCATGGCTCACGCACCACGCCATCGCAGTCTTCGCGTAATCAGAAATTTCCGCGTAATCGGGGTGGCCGTACAGCGAGGAAAGATTCGCTGTTTTGTCAACTCCATGGAGCTCGCAGGCATAGCGGTAAAGCACCGTGGCGAGTTGTTGCCGCGAAATGTCTCCACCAGGATCCATGCGACTCGTATCGTCATGGCCTTGGAACACGTTGTTCTCATAGGCCCAGTTCATCGCCGGCGTGTAATACTGACCATCGCGAAGGTCTGCGAAAGGCGTCGTATTTGTTTCAGGATATACCTTCGGGGTTTTGCCGGCCTTTTTTGTCATCGCATCGTCGTGGCGTTGGAGAACCATGGCAACTTGACCACGCGTAATATTCTCATCTGGACCAAAATGCTTCGTTCCCCCATGCCCCGTCATCAGTCCGCGATCGGTCACTTCTTTCAGATAGCCCTCCCGATCGGCCCAGTGGCCTGCCACATCGTCATAGGGTGCGATGGCGGGAATTTCAGGAGGCTCGCTGCGCAGCTGGTTGCGCATCCACGTTCCCGATTCCGCAAGCTCCCACTCTTCCCAATTTGAGGTCTTGGTGCACCAGGAGGCAATCGCACTCGCCGATTCGGCCTTATTGCAAAGGCTCCAGTTCATGTAGCTCAGATTGTTCTTATCGATGAACTTCATCCATTCATTGGCCTCGTTGATGTTGATGCCGCCATTGCCCGAAGCGTCGCAGATGCCGAACTCGCTCACGAAGATCGGCAATCCCCTGTCGATCGCCTGCTGCGCTCTGTCGCGCAAATCCTGCTTATGGGTTCCCGCATAGAAATGGAGCGCATACATGAGGTTCGGGAAGTTGAGCGGGTCAGCTGCGGCCTGGTCGACGTCTTGGGACCACGTTGGCGTGCCGACGATGATCACCGCATCGGGGTCGTTCTCGCGGATGACGGGAATCACCGCCTCCGCGTAGGATTTCACCTGCTGCCATTGCCCCCAGCCGTTCGGCTCGTTGCAGATCTCATAAATCACGTTGTTATGACCCGCGTATTTCTGCGACATCTCGCGGAAAAACTCGGTTGCCTGCCATTGGTAAACGGTCGGGCTCTGGTCGTGCAAAACGTGCCAGTCGATGATCACATACATCCCGAGGTTCGTTGCTGCGGAGACGCCTTTATCGACGAGCCCTTTCAGATACGTCTGATCGCCCCCTTCGCAATAGCCGTTGTACTCTGCGGTGTAGAGCGCAAGGCGCACGCAGTTCGCATGCCAATCATCGCGCAGCGTCCGAAACGTGTCCTCGTTCACATAGTCGGGGAACCACGCCATCCCATGGGTGGACATGCCGCGCAGCTGAACAGGATTGCCCGCCTCGTCAACCAGCTGCGTGCCGCGCACCGCAAGCTTGCCATGGATGGCCGCCGGCGTCTGCCCCGCCGCGTCGGCGACGGCTGCCTCCCGCGATAACGACCCGAGTGGCGCGAAAAGCACGACGGTGGATGCAAGCAGGAAGCTGAGGGCAGCACCCGCAGCCTTTGAGAGAATACCATGCAGTCTCATTGAAACCCCTTTCCCTGCCGGCATTGTAACAAGACGAAAAACGCTTGACTATCGAACATCCTTTTTTCCGCAGTAAATTTTAGAAAAAGGAGCACCTGGCCTGCGGATACGGCCCGATTCCGATGATCATTTTG
>CANQRF010000005.1 GCA_947626195.1 uncultured Eggerthellaceae bacterium | reverse complement strand
CGCAAAATGATCATCGGAATCGGGCCGTATCCGCAGGCCAGGTGCTCCTTTTTCTAAAATTTACTGCGGAAAAAAGGGTATATCGCCGCTTGTGCCGACGTGCAAGAAAAATCAGGGGCAATCTGAGCAACTTTCCCGTATGAAGATCGTCGTTGCCCGCTAGCCCTCTGATTGACGGTTGGCGCCTTCACCGGCAGAGGCAGCCGCATCGCTTTCCGCATTCTCGGCGTTGCTGCCGTTCGCACCACTGCCCGCACCACTGCCAGCCACGTCGCCGCTGCCAGCGACATCACCGCCCGTAGCGTCGCCGCTGCCAGCGACATCACCGCCCGTAGCGTCGCTGCTCACGCCTACCCTACCGTTCGCACCCGCACCACCAGCAGCGCTCTCGTTTATCGCGCCGTGGTTGATGGACGTGGCGAGCGTGTGCTCCTTGATAAAGCAGCAGAGCACGATCGTCACCGCGATGATGGGCACGAACACGAGAAAGATCGGCACGAGCGCATCGTTGTAACCTTCGGTGATCACCTTGCGCACGGGCTCGGAGAACTTGTCGAGGGCCTCGGGCGTGATGTCGGAGATGTCGATATGCACCGACTGCGGCAGATGCGCCGTGATGTTCTCCGTCAGCCGCGCGGTGAAGACCGTCCCCACGAACGAGGCGCCGAGGGTCGATCCGATCTGGCGGAAGAAGTTGTTGCCCGCCGTGGCGGTGCCCACGATGGCATGGGAGAACTCGTTTTGGACGATGAGCACGAATATCTGCTGGCCAAGGCCGTTGCCGAAGCCCATGAGGAAGACGTAGACGCCGATGATGAAAAGCGTCGTGTTCGTCGTGAGCGTCGACATGAGGAAGAACGACAACGTCACCATGATCCCGCAGCCGATGGTCATCCACTTGTAGTGGCCGGTCTTGGCGGCGATGAAGCCGGTGGAGACGCTCGTGATCATGATGCCGACCATGCGCGGCACCGTCATGAGCCCCGCCAGCTCAGGTGAGAGCCCATCGACAATCTGCAGATAGGTGGGAAGGTAGGTGACCGTCCCCATCTGCCCCGCCATGATGAGCATGCCGGAGACCGTCACGAGGACGAAGTTGCGGTCTTTGAACATATAGAGCGGGATGATCGGCTCTGCCGCCTTGCGCTCGGCAAAGACGAGCAGCACCGCGCTCACGATGAAGATGACGAGCGCGCCCATGACCTCCCAGGAGAGCCACGGATACACCGTGCCGCCCCACGAGACCGTGAGCACCAAGCTCACGACGGCCAAGACCATGAAGACGATGCCCTCCACATCCAACCGCACCGCTATCTTGCGCCGCGTCTGCTTGAGGATGATGCTGATGGTCACCGCAGCGGCGCCGGCGAGCGGCATGTTGAAGGCGAACATCCAGCGCCAGCCCGGCACCTGCACGAACCATCCACCGAGAATGGGGCCGAGCACGGTGGAAACGGAGAACACCGCGCCGATGAGACCCAGATACTTGCCCACCTGGCGAGCAGGCACCACGTCGGCGATGATCGCTTGGGAAAGGATCATCAGCCCTCCGGCGCCGAGGCCCGAGACGAAGCGTCCCAAGATGAGAATCGACATGTGGGGGGCGATGGCGCAAACGCCCGAACCGACGATGTAGATGCAGAGCGCCCCGACGATGAGGTGCTTGCGGCCGGCGAGGTCGCCCAGCTTGCCGTAGACGGGCATCGTGATGGTGGATGCCATGATGAAAGCGGTCGTCACCCACTGGATGAGCTCCACCCCGCCGAGGTCGCCCACAATCGTGGGGAGCGCCGTAGCGGTCATGGTCTCGGCGAAGGAGGACGAGAACATCGCGACGGCGAGCGAGGCAAAGACCGTGATGATGTATTTTCTGCTATAGGAAGGCTCGGCCTGGGGCGCTTCCGCGCTGTTTGCGGCTGCGATTGCCGTGCTATCCGCCGCGCCACCCGCGGCCCTATTCGCCGATGATCTTGCTTGTGTGCGTTTATCTTGCTTGCTCATATCCGTCCGTACCTCTTGCTTGCTTCGAACAATGTGTCCGAAAGAATGCTCCCATTTCTTTCGTGCAAGAGCATGCTCGCGCCCAAACCATAATGAATCTGTTGATTTCGTCATCTATAATCTGAGCCGCAGGAATTGAGGGCGTGCATGCCTCGAAAAACGCCCTCGCAGGACGCTGCGCGGCGAACTCAAAGGAAACGGAGGAGAAGATGGACCTTGCAAGCTATGCGAACATCCCCCACGGCGATATGCCGGGCGATAAGATCGCCATCGACGAAGGCCATGTGCAGAAAGCAGAGCTTCTCTTTCCGCTTGTGAGGGAGGCCGTCGAAGGGGTGTTTGCGGAGCGCGGCGTTCGCAAGGCGGTCGTCGCCGTCTCGGGCGGATCAGGTGTCGGCAAATCGGAAGTGGCAAGCGTGCTCTCGTTTCTTCTCTCCGAGGCGGGAATCCGCACTTACACCTTATCGGGCGACAATTACCCCCACCGCATTCCCGCCGAGAACGACGCGGAGCGCCAGCGGGTCTACGACGAGCATGGCGAAGCGGGCCTGAGAGCCTATCTCGGCACGCAAAACGAGATCGATTTCGCGCTCTTGAACCATATCATCAGCGATTTCCGTGCGGGCAAAAGCCCGATAGCCCTCAAGCGCATGGGACGCACACCCGATGAGCTCTGGTACGACGACGTCGATATGGAAGACGTGGCGGTGCTCGTCATCGAATGGACGCACGGGCTCAACGACAATCTCCAAGGCGTGGACGTGACGGTGCTGCTCAACAGCACGCCCGAGGAAACGCTCGCCCATCGCCGCGCACGCAACCGCGACGGCAACGTCGACAGCCCCTTCACCATGATGGTCTTGGGAATCGAGCAGGATCTGCTCAAATCGCAGGCGCATAAGGCGAACTTCATCGTCAGCAAGCAGGGCGAGCTCCTTTCGTTCGAGGACTACGAGAACCTCATGGGAGGCGATGCTCGATGAGCGAGAACTTGGCGATCGGCTTCGGTCCCGTCCTCAACGCCTACCCCGACAGCATCGGGGAGAACCTCGGCGACTGCGTGAGCTGGCTGCGCGAGAGCAGGGCCGCCGACGCCTTCGGCGCCTTCTACATCCTCCCGAGCCTCTATCATTTCGATCTCGACCGCGGGTTTTCCGTGCAGGACTACAACCTGAACGAGGAGCTCGCGAGCGAAAGCGACCTCCGGCACCTCGACGAGCTGGGAATCGGCCTCATTCTCGACTTCGTGCTCAACCATGCCTCTGCCCAAAGCCCGCAGTTCCTCGATGTTCTTGCAAACGGCGACGCCTCGCCCTCACTCGATTTCTTCATCGAGTGGAACCGATTCTGGGAAGGCCATGGGACGATGTGCGATGAGGGCTACATCATCCCCGACCATGAGCTCATCAAAGACATGTTCTTCCGCAAGCCGGGCCTGCCGCTGCTCATGGTGGATTTCCCCGACGGCACGCGCCATCCCTTCTGGAACACGTTCTATCAGGCGGTTGAGGAAGCCGATGGGAAAAAGCGCTATCTCGGGCAGATAGACCTGAATGTGAAATCCCCCCTCGTCTGGGGTTTCTACGAGAAGACGCTTGGCAAGCTCTCCGCCTATGGCGCAAAGGTGGCACGTCTCGACGCCTTCGCCTACACCTCGAAGGTGATCGGCAAGCGCAATTTCCTCAATGAGCCCGAGACATGGGAGATACTGCAGCGCTTGAGCGACATGGCGCGAGCATGCCATATCGCGCTTCTTCCCGAGATCCATGCTGAGTATCGCGAGGGCACGCATCGCGTCTTGGCCGAGAAGGGCTACCTGATCTACGACTTCTTCCTGCCGGGGCTCATCATCGACGCCCTTGAGCGGAAAAGCGCCCTTTACCTGAAACAGTGGATCGATGAGATCGTCGGGGGCGGCTACCGCACGGTGAACATGCTCGGCTGCCACGACGGCATTCCCCTGCTCGACCTGCGGGGGCTTTTGCCCGACGGGGACATCGAGGTGTTGATCTATGTGCTGAAACGGCGCGGCGGCATCGTCAAGGACCTGCACGGCGAGAAGAACATGTACTACCAAGTGAACTGCACCTATACGAGCGCGCTCGGCGCCGATGCGAAGCGCCTCGCCTTCGCCCGTGCCGTGCAGATGTTCATGCCGGGCATCCCGCAAGTGTGGTATCTCGATCTGCTGGCAGGCGAGAACGACTACGAGGCGGTGCACCGCGGAGGTGAGGGCGCGCATAAGGAGATCAATCGGACGAACCTTTCACTCGATGAGGTGAAGCGGCGCATGTCGCTTCCCGTCGTGCAGGAGCAGCTCGCATTGATGCGGCTTCGCAAGACGCATCCGGCGTTTTCGCCAGACGCAACGGTGAGCTCTTCTTGCGAAGGATCGAGCCTTACCATCATCTGGGAAAACGAAGGCTCCCGCGCCGAGCTCACCGCCGACTTCGCCACCGCCAAGTATTCGATTAACACAAATGATTAGGCTTTTGTAATGCAAACTGCCTGCGTGAAACTTGCCACCGCTCGGCATAAACCCTTTAATCCGCTCGGGTGAGGGGGCTTATCTGTTCAAGGGCCTCGCGGACGTTGAGTAGATTCGCCGCTTGCGCATTATGGCGAATCTCTCAACTGCTCGGCATTCACTCTCAACCCCCTCGCCCCCTCGCGTGTAAAGTTTTTGTCGCTCAGGTTGGCGATAGTAAGACAGCGAGGGCGTTTCCGGTGCTTCAGATTCCCCCGCCGCACGGCTGAGTGTGCTTCGCACACGAAGGCAAGTGCACAAGGGGAAGATGGAGTGCCCGAAACGCCCGCAGCGACAGCTCGTTCCGCCGTTTGTCAAAACGGCGTAACAAATTACTCCTCCAGATAGTCTTTGAGTTTTGATGAGCGCGAGGGATGGCGGAGCTTCGCGAGCGTCTTGCTTTCGATCTGGCGAATGCGCTCGCGGGTGACGCCGAACTCGCGCCCAACCTCTTCGAGCGTGCGCGGATGGCCGTCCTCGAGGCCGAAGCGCAGCGCGATCACCTTGCGTTCGCGTTCGGCAAGCCCGTCGAGCACCTTCCCCAACTGCTCTTGCAGCATCGAGAAGCTCGCGGCATCGGGCGGCACGACGGCCGCATCGTCTTCGATGAAATCGCCGAGCTGGGAATCCTCTTCCTCGCCGATCGGCGTCTCGAGCGACACCGGTTCCTGCGAGATCTTCTGAATCTCACGGACGCGCTCAGCGGGAAGCCCCATCTCCTCGCCGATCTCCTCGGGAGTTGGCTCGCGCCCGAGTTCCTGCAGGAGCTGGCGCTGTA
The DNA here is from genome assembly GCA_947626195.1 of uncultured Eggerthellaceae bacterium. Taxonomy (GTDB): domain Bacteria; phylum Actinomycetota; class Coriobacteriia; order Coriobacteriales; family Eggerthellaceae; genus CANQRF01. The sequence goes on along the minus strand of CANQRF010000005.1, from coordinate 90,838 downwards.
TGCGGACGAGCTTGTTGATCGTCTCAACCATATGCACGGGAATGCGGATGGTTCGGGCCTGGTCGGCGATCGCACGCGTGATGGCCTGGCGGATCCACCACGTGGCATAGGTGGAGAACTTGAAGCCCTTCGTATAATCGAACTTCTCGACGGCGCGAATCAGGCCGAGGTTGCCTTCCTGAATCAAATCGAGGAACAGCATGCCGCGACCGACATAGCGCTTCGCAATCGAGACGACGAGGCGGAGATTCGCCTCAATGAGCTGCTGCTTGGCATCGAGGCCCATCTGCTCGATGCGGGAGAGGCGCCGTTTGTCGCGTCGATCGAGCTCAACGCCTTCGCGCTCAGCCGCCTCAAGCTCTTCGCCTGCCGCCACGCCGGCCTCGATCTTCATCGCGAGGTCGATCTCCTCGGCAGCGGTGAGAAGCGGCACCTTGCCGATCTCCTTCAAATACATGCGCACCGGATCGCCGGTGAGCATTGCGACGTTTGAATCGACCGTACGTTTGCGCAGCTTCGCCTTGGCCGCGCGCCCCGTGACCTTGGGAAGCTGCATGTCGGTGGTGGCCCGCAGCTCCTCCTCGGGAATGCCTTCGAGCAGATCCTCGTCGATGCCGGCCTCAACGCTGTCCTCGTCGAGGGACTCGGCCTCGGCATGAAGCGTCTCCTCGCTCGGCGGCGTCACCTCATCGGATGCGTCGGAGCCGTCGACGGACTCATAATCGCCTTCAAGGAGCTCGTCCATCGCGTTGTCAGTAAGAGGTGCTTGCGGTTCGGTCTGCGCCTTCGATTCTTCTTCGCGCCCTTCTTTTGCCATTGACTTCGCCTGTGATTTCGCCACTCGTCAATCCTTCCGACAAGAAATGTCCCCTGATAAAACGCCTACGGGCGCAAATTTGCAAATGCTTAGAATAGAACAAGCGCCATGCTGCCGCAATATCAGGTTGGTGAAACGTTACCTTCTCCGGCGAACGCCCACAACTTTCCTCAATCCCGAACTTTTTTCAATCGCCGAGCGCATCATCGAATCCCTCTCCCTCACAGCATGTCGAGAGGATCGACGTCGACGGCCACGTTCACGGCGGCAGACGTTTTGCGCCTCTGCATGAACGGGCCGAGCAAGCGCGCCGGCTCGTCGTCATTCGGGCACTTGATGAGGATGTGCCAGCGCCAATTGTCGCGCAGACGGGCCATCACACAAGGGGCGGCGGCAAGCAGCTTCCATGTCGTGCGCGCCCGCGCATCCTCGCTTACCAGCGCATTGAGCTGCGAGAAGATCGCATTCGCCTCATCGCGGACGGCTCCCTCGCTCTTTCCCCAGACGACCACATTGACCAGCCGGCAATAAGGAGGGTAGCCGAGCATCTTGCGCTTCGGCAGCTCGCTTCGCAGGAAGAGCGGGCGGTCATAGGAGGCGGCAGCGGATATGGCGCTCTCGTCGGCGACATAGGTCTGCACCATGACCCTCCCCGGCAGAGCGGCGCGCCCCGCACGCCCCGCCACCTGCTGGATAAGATCGAAGGTGCGCTCGGCGGCGCGGAAATCCGGAAGATGGAGCTGCGTGTCGGCGTTCACGACCCCCACAAGGGTGACGTCATCGAAATCGAGCCCCTTCGCGATCATCTGCGTGCCGAGGAGAACGGCCGCATCGGCCGTGGCGAATCTCTCGAGCAGCTTCGCGTGCGCATCTTTCCCCTTCGTCGTGTCCGCGTCCATGCGGATGATGGGGATGGCGGCGCCCTTTTCGCATGTCCCGTCGATCAAAACGCGCAGATCGGCCTCGACGCGCTCCGTTCCCGTGCCGAAACGCTTGAGATAGGGCGACCCGCAACGGGGGCACACGGCGGGCGCAGGCACCTCATAGCCGCAATAATGGCAGGAGAGCATATGGCCCCGCTCGTGGTAGGTGAGCGACGTGGAGCATGATGGGCATTCGGGCACGAAGCCGCAGTCGCGGCAGAGGAGGAACTTCGCAAACCCGCGCTGATTCAGCAGAAGGACGACCTTCCTCCCCGCGTCGAGCTCCTCGGCAAGCGCCGTGCCGAGCGCCCGCGAGAACATCGAGCGGCTGCCTTGCTGGAACTCCTTCGCCATGTCGATGACCTCGATCGCGGGCATGGGCGAGCGGTTTGCCCGCTCGGGCAGGACCACGCGATGCCAGCTCTCGTTTTTCGCGCACTCGTAGAGCGCCTCGATGGAGGGCGTCGCCGAGCCGAGGACGACCGCCGCACATGAGCGCTGCGCAAGCCACACCGCCACATCGCGGCTGACGTAGCGCGGGGCATTCTCCTGTTTGTAGGTGGTCTCGTGTTCCTCATCGATGACGATGAGCCCTAAGGGGTCGATCAGCGCGAAGAGGGCACTGCGCGCTCCCACAACCACACGTGCCGCTCCGCTGCGGATGAAATCCCATTGGTCGTAGCGCTCGCCGTCGCTCATACGCGAGTGCAGCACGGCAACGCGATCGCCGAACCTTCCGCGGAACCGTGCCACCGTCTGCGGCGTGAGCGAGATCTCGGGAACGACGACGATGGCGCCCTTCCCTTCCGAGAGCACCTCCTCAATCGCACGAAGATACACCTCGGTCTTGCCCGAGCCGGTCACCCCGTCGACGAGAACGACCTCACCCGAGGCTCGTTTGCGGGCATCGCGAATGACGGCGAGCGCCTCCGCCTGCCCTGCGGTCAGCTCGCAGGCAGGAGTCTTCGCCACGGCATAGACGATCCGCTCGGCCGTGGAGGCCCCTTCATCGCGTGCGCCCTCGCCCGCCGCTCCGCGCATGCGGCGACGGTGCTCAATGACGATGACGCCCTGTTTCTCGAGGCTCTTCAAGCTCGATGATACATTGCCGTATTCGCGCGTGAGCTCCTCCACGCGAAGCTCGCCCTCGGCAAGCGCCGAAACGATGGCGGCCTGCTTGAAGGCCCGTTTCGCAGGCTGGAAACCGGCAAATGCGGGGCCGGGAACCGCCCATCGATCGTCCACCTCGCGCACGGAGGGCTCCTCGAGCTTCCAGTCGCCGCTCCCCGCCCGCGAAAGTTTCGGAAGTGCGCCCGGCGGAATGAGGAGGCGGACGCAGAGGGAGAGCGGCGCGACGTAGCGCTCGGCGAGAAACTGCGCGAGCTCAGCGCCGGTCTCGGTGAAGTACGGCTTGCTGAGCACGCGCTTTATCGGCTTGAGCTTGCCCGGATCGAAATCCTCGCCTACCAAAGGCCCCCGTGCGCTGCGATCGTCGGAATCGAAGATCTTCAGGATGAAGCCGATCGCATCGCGTCGCCCAAACGGCACGAGCACGGCACATCCTGCCTCTGCCGCATCGAGCGCGGTTTCGTCAAGCCGGTAGGTATAGGGCGTGGAAAGCGCCCGCGTCGAGATGTCGAGGACAACCGAAGCAAGGCGCATGGAAACCAACCCGTCAGATTATTCGCAAGCGTTCGATTCGCGGCGCAAGGCCCAGGGCACCAAGCGCGGAATTAAAGGCCGCAAGCGGAACGCAACGCCTCCGTGCGATCGGTGCGCTCCCACGTGAACTCGGGAAGCTCGCGGCCGAAATGCCCGTAGTTCGAGGTCTTGCGGTAGATCGGGCGACGCAGATCGAGCTCATCGATGATGGCGCCCGGCCGAAGGTCGAACACCTTCGACACCGCTTGCTCGATCTTCTCCTCATCCACATGGGCGGTGCCGAACGTATCGACCATTATCGAGACGGGGCGCGCCATGCCGATGGCATAGGCGATCTGGATCTCGCAACGATCGGCGAGCCCTGCCGCGACGACGTTCTTCGCCACCCAGCGCGCCGCATAGGCGCCCGAACGGTCCACCTTCGTGCAGTCCTTGCCCGAGAACGCGCCGCCGCCGTGGCGGCCCATGCCGCCGTAGGTGTCGACGATGATCTTGCGGCCGGTGAGGCCCGAATCGCCCATGGGGCCGCCGATGACGAAACGACCGGTCGGGTTGATGTAGATCTCCGCGTCGTCGGCAAGCTTCACGCCCTCTTCCTCCATCACCGGACGGATCACCGTCTCCTTGATGGCCTCCGCGAGCGTCTCCTGGTCGACCGAATCGGCATGCTGCGTGGAGACGACGACCTTTTCCACCGCCACCGGCTTGCCATCCGTATAGCGGACAGAGACTTGCGTCTTCCCGTCGGGGCGGAGGAAATCGAGCGTGCCGTTCTTACGCACCGCGGTCAGGCGCTCGGAAAGGCGATGCGCCAGATAGATCGGCATCGGCATGAGGGTCTTTGTCTCGTTGCAGGCATAGCCGAAGACCATGCCCTGGTCGCCCGCGCCGACGTTCTCATACGGGTCGTCGGCGGAGGCGCCGTGCTGCACCTCGTAGCTCTCATCGACGCCCTGCGCGATGTCGGGGCTCTGCTCATGGATCGCATTCAGCACGCCGCAGGTGTTGCCGTCGAAGCCGAACTTGGCGCGGTTGTAGCCGATGTCGTTCACGACCTCGCGGACGATCTCCTGCACGTCCACATACGCCTGCGTGCGGATCTCGCCGGTCACCATCACCGTGCCGGTCGTCGTGAGCGTCTCGCAAGCGCAGCGGATGAGCTTCGGATCGGCGGGAACGCCATCGACGTCCACGTACCCTTGTTTCGCGAGCTCGATTTCCTTGGCGAGAAGCGCGTCGAGTATCGCGTCGGAGATCTGGTCGCAGATCTTATCAGGATGCCCCTCGGTGACCGACTCCGAGGTGAACAGATAGCTTCGTTGGGCGGCGTTTGAATCAGTCATGTATGTCCCCTTGTCCTCTCAAACCATCGTGCGAAACCAACCGAGGCCGATTTCGCCAAATTGAAACCTTACAAGAATACCCCATCATTGAAACGCCCCGCCTGATACCAGACGGGGCGCAATAAAACTTCAAGATTCTAGACGGCGATCCTCGCTGCCATCTCGGGCGTGAGCTCCTTGGCGACCGGATCGGGGCCATCGTCGAAGGTGATCGCATCGATCATGTTCTGCAGCTCCTTCAGATCCAAGCCGTCGAACGCGCCGTGCATCTGGCGTCCCAAGCGGGCGAACTTGCTGATGTCAGATTCCGCCATGCCGATGTAGGTGCGGTCGCGCCATTTTGCGCGAGGATCCATCGGGTCGCCCCAGAGGCGCTCCGCCTCGGGCTTCCACTCCTCCGCGCTCTTGCGGCACTTGTCCGTGAGGTCCTTCGCGCTCTCGGAATGCTGCAAGTCGGTGGAATGGGCGCCGCTGCGCTCGACCATCTCGGGCAGGATCTCCGGATTCTCAAGCATCGGGCACGGACGGAGCAGGTTGTCGTTGAAGGGCTGGCCCTTGTAGTATTCCATGAAGATCGGCGAACGCAGCGCATCGAGGAGCGACACATCGTGGATGTTCACATTCGAATAGTGGATGAACACGCACGGCTCCACGTCGCCTGCGGCGTTGATGTGCAGATAGCGACGACCGCCCGCGATGCAGCCGCCCACGAACTCGCCGTCGTTTTGGAAGTCGAGGGTGAAGAGCGGCTTCTTGTTGCGCATCGCGCGGTTGAACTCGTAAAGGTGCAGACGCTGCTCAGTCGTCGGCATGAGCTCGGTCGGGGAATCGACGCCGACGGGCATGTAGGTGAAGATCCAGAGGAAGAGCGCGCCCTTCTCGATCAGCCAGTCGTAGTATTCCTCAGAGGCGATGGATTCGGCGTTTTGGCTCGTGTAGCACGCCGAGATGCCGAACGGGAGCTGGTGCTTGTGAAGGAGATCCATCGCATCGGAGATCTTCTGGTAGGTGCCCTCGCCGCGACGTCCGTCGGTCGCATGCTCGTCGCCCTCGGCGGAGATCGCCGGAACGAAGTTCTTCACGCGGATGATCTCCTGGCAGAAATCCTCATCGATGAGGGTGGCGTTCGTGAAGCAGAGGAACGCGCAATCCGAGTGCTTCTCGCACAGGCGGATGAGATCCTTCTTGCGCACGAGCGGCTCGCCGCCGGTGTAGATATATACATACACGCCGAGCTCTTTGCCTTGCGTGATGATGGAGTCGATGTCTTCAAACGTGAGGTTCAGCGCATGGCCGTAATCGGCGGCCCAGCAGCCGGTGCAGGCGAGGTTGCAGGCGCTCGTCGGGTCGAGCAGGATGGCCCACGGAATGTTGCACTGATATTTCTCGCGCATCTTCTCCTGCTTGCCCCACGCGAGGAAGTTCGCATCGACGACGAAGGTCTTCATCAGATCGGTCGCCATGTCGGGGTTGAGATGCATGAGCTTCATGAGGAGCTGATACCAGTTGCTCTTCTTCTCAATGGCGTTTTTGAAAGCGAGGCGCTGGTTGGTGAACAGCGACTGGGGCAACAGCGTGTCGACGCGTTGCATGATCTTCGGCAGGTTGTTGTCGGGATCGGCCATCAGGTAATCGATGAGCTTCATCAGGGCGGCTCGTTTTGCTAAATCTACTGCTTTCATGCGTTTGCCTCCATTTGGTAACTCTGGGCGTTGAGGCGTGTCCTGTTTTATCTGGTGTTTTACAGGAGCCTTTTTGTTTCCAAGGGATTATAGTACAGCAGTCAAGAAACGCGAGCCATACGTTAACGAGCTGAAACACTTGCCACATTCCGCCAACGGCAAACGTGCGGAATTTTGCCGCCGTGGTAAACTGATGGGAAAAGACGAGACTGGAGGAAATTGTGGGATTCAGCATCAACAAACAGTTCACCGACGAATACTTTTCGATTCTCCAAGCACATGATGGCGATGTCGCCGGCCGCCGTGCGGCCTTCGGCTATATGCAAGACTCCACCGCCATCGTGCACCACGAGGTCGTGGCATGCACCTTCATCCCCCGCCTCTTCGACCATGCGACCTACCTTCGCATGAAGGAAACGGCGGAGACCGCCCACCGCATTCTCTGCAAGGTGATCACCCGCTATCTCGAGGACCCCTCCTACCGCGAGGTGTTCGACTACGACCCGCGCCTCGTCGAGCTCATCTGCCTGCCGCGCGGCTACGATTCGCTGCTGCCGATCGCGCGTCTCGACGTCTTCTTGGACGAGGAAACCGGACAGGCGCCTTTCTGCGAGTTCAACGGCGACGGATCGAGCGGCATGAACGAGAACCGCGAAGTGCATAACTCGCTGCGGGAATCGGCGACCTACCGCGAGTTCTGCGAGCGGCACGACGTGAAGGGCTGCGAGCTTTTCACGCCGTGGGTGGAAGCGTTTCTCCACATCTACGACACCTATGAGCACAAGGTGGAGAACCCGCGGATCGCCATATGCGACTATCTGGAAAACGGCGTCGTGGATGAGTTCCGCCTCTATGCCGAGGTGTTCGAGGAGTTCGGCTACGACTGCCAGATCATCGACGTACGCGATCTGCGCTTCGACGGCGAGCGCCTCCTTGATAAGGAGGGCCTGCCGATCCACGCCATCTGGCGCCGCTGCGTGACGAACGACGTGTTGACCTATTGGGACGATTCGCAGGCGCTCATCGAGGCCGTTCGCGCCGAGAAGGTGGCGCTCATCGGGAGCTTCGCCGGCCATATCGTGCACGACAAGCAGATCTTCGAGGTGCTCTACAAGCCCGAGACGCAGGCATTCCTCACCGCCGAGGAGATCAGCTTCATCGAGCAGCACATCCCGCTGACCGCATTTCTCGATGACGACCACGTGAACGTCGCACAGATTCGCGCGAACAAGGACGAGTGGATCATCAAGCCGACCGATCACTACGGCGCCGACCAGGTGTTCGCCGGCTGCGCCTGCGATCAGGAAAAGTGGGAGGCCCTCATCGACCGCTATGCCAACTCGGGCGCGGGGTTCCCCTTCATCGTGCAGCGCTACATCAGGCCCTTCAAAACGCTCACCCTGCCCCCCGATGAGAGCATTCTCGCGCTCGCAGACGACGAGGTGAAGACCGCTCCCGAGCTCTACAACAACCTGAACGGCCTCTATCTTTACGACGGGCACTTCGCGGGCGTGTTCTCGCGGCTCGGGCCGATGCCGACGATCTCGAAGGACACGCGCGGCATCACCGCGGCAACGCTCTGGGTCGATTGCGAGCGGCTGGATTAAGTGAGCACAAGGGCCAGGGGACTGCGTAGGATAGCGTAGAGCAGCGAAGCCACGCGCAGGACAGCGAATGGGACGAGAGGAGCGCCGATTCTTCGGAAGCTGACAGCGATCGCCGCGAGCGTGCTTTTGGCCGTCGCCCTCATCGGGGCGGGGCTTTTCGTATGCTGCCTTCCGGTGACCACCGAGGTCATCTCCCGCTTGACGAGCGGAAGCGAAAACCCCGATACGCCGTTTTCGCATGAAGAGCTCGTGGAGGCGGCGGTCGCCATCCGCGACTATACGGTGGGCTCGCATTCGCTCGACGGGCTCTACGACATGATGGCGAGCATCAACGTTGACGAGCTGGAGGGAATGCTCAACGCGGACGAGGGGTCAGCGGTCAATTCGGAAGCGGTTGATCCGGAAGCGCTCGAGCACGCCCTGCAGAGCCTCGGCGACCAATTCATCGTGAGCCCCGAGGCGATCTCCCATCTCGACGACGTGAACGCCGTGCTAACGCAGAGCTCGGCTCTTTTAATCTTCCTCGGCATCCTGCTCGTCGTCTGCCTCGTCTACACGGGCGTCCGCAGCGGCATCCGCTGGATCGGCAGCGTGCTCATGGGAGGCGGCATCCTCGTCATCGCGCTCTTCGTTTGGCTCGGCGGCTGGGCGATCATCGATTTCAACGGCTTCTTCGAGGCGCTGCACGGCGTGTTCTTCTCCCAAGGCAACTGGAGCTTTCCCGCCGACTCGCTCATGATCACCGCGCTTCCGACGCCTTTCTGGATCGGCATGGGCATCGTGTGGCTCACGACCACCATCGTTTTGTCTATACTGGTAGCGTTCATCGGCCTGAGGCTCCGTCGCCGCAGGCCGAAAGCTTCGTGATATACGCGCAGTAACCAACCTACGACAAGGAACGCCATGACATTGCAACCAACCGAGAATCCGCAGACGAGCGCCCCCGTGCGTGTTCGCTTCGCCCCCTCGCCCACCGGCCGCCTCCACATCGGCGGCGCACGGACGGCGATCTACAACTGGGCCTATGCCCGTGCGACGGGCGGCACGTTCATCCTGCGCATCGAGGACACCGACCCTGAGCGCTCCACCGACGAGAACGTGCGCATCATCCTCGACGCCATGCGTTGGATGGAGCTGTTCTGGGACGAAGGGCCAGGCGTCGAAGGCTCAGTGGGACCTTATTTTCAAACGCAGCGCATGGAAAGCTACGCCCTCGCGCTTGAGGAACTGAAGAAAAACGGCCACGCCTACCCCTGCTTCTGCTCGAAGGAGACACTCGACGCGAAACGTGCTGAGGCCGAGCGCACCGAGGGCGGCTACGCGGGCTACGACGGCACGTGCCGCAACATACCACCTGAAGAGGCGGCCGCGCGCATCGCCGCCGGAGAACCACACGTCTGGCGCCTCAAGGTGCCGCGCGACCACGGCCCGATCGTCTTCCACGATGCGGTCTACGGCCCAATGAGCTTTCCTGCCGAGGTGATGGACGACATGATCCTCGTGCGCAGCGATGGGACGCCCACCTATAACTTCGCGGTGGTCTGCGACGATGCGAATATGGGAATCACCCACGTCATCCGCGGCGACGACCATCTCTCGAACACCCCCCGCCAGATCCTCGTCTACGAGGCGCTCGGCAGGCCCGTGCCCACCTTCGCGCACCTGCCGATGATCTTAGGGCCTGACGGCAAGAAGCTCTCGAAGCGCCACGGCGCCACGAGCGTCGAGGAATACCGCGACGAGGGCATCTTGCCCGACGCCCTCGTGAACTTCCTCGCCCTGCTCGGTTGGTCGCTCGACGGCGAGACCACCGTGATAAGCCGCGAGGAGCTCTGCCGCGCCTTCTCGCTCGATCGCATCAACCGCAAGGACGCCGTGTTCGATGAGACCAAGCTCGCCTGGCTGAACGGCGTCTACATCCGCCAGATGTCGGTCGACGAATGGCTTGCGGCCGCCAAGCCGTGGTTCGCGCAGGCGCAGGTGGCGGGAGCCCTCGAGACGGGCGCTGCGGAAATCGATTTCAACGACGCGCTTGCCGAGGTCGACGAGAACCGCGAATTCTACGCGGCGCTCTATCCGCTCATCATCGAACGTCTCACGCGATTCGATGAGATTCCCGCGAAGCTCTCGTACTTCTTCTGGGGCGACAACGTGGTGCTTGACGAGGCAAGCGTGAAGAAGGTGCTTTTGAAGGAAGGCGCGCAGGCGGATGAGGCACTGCGGGCCTGCCGCGGCGTGTTGGCCGACGAATCGATCGCATGGGCCTGCGACCCGCTTCAGGAAGCTTGCCGCGCCCTTTGCGAGCCGCTCGGTATGAAGGCGAAGCTGCTCTTCCAACCGCTGCGTGTTTCCATCTGCGGAAACATGGTCTCTCCCCCGCTCTTCGAGAGCATTGAGCTCATGGACCGCGCCGACGTGCTCTCGCGCATCGACAAAACGCTTGACAGGGTATTTCACGTAGAGAAGGAGCTCTCATGACGACATTGGCGCCCGAGACAATGGCACTTGATGAGATGGCGAAGGTCTTTCAGGGTGACCATTTCGCCTTCGATGTGGCGGGATGCCGCCTGCTCGAGGCGAGGCGCGGCTATGCGGTCTGCGAGATGGAGCTTCGCGACGACGTCCACTACAATGCCATGCACAATGTGATGGGCGGCGCGATCTTCACGCTGGCCGACTATGCCCTCGCCGTTGCCTGCAACGTTGGCGAGGAACCCACCGTATCGGTGAGCAACATGATCGAGTATTTCAGCTCCTGCAAGGGCACCAAGCTCATAGCGACGGCGAAGGTGGACAAATCAGGGCGCTCGCTCGGCTTCTACACCGTCGACGTGACCGACGACACCGGCCGCTTCATCGCGCGCATGGTCGCCACCTGCAAGCGCTGAAGACACGGGGCTCCGTGTCCCACTGGCGAACTCCTATATGTGAGCGCCCACAGGGTGCGGGCACTCACATACGGCTTTATAGATTGCGAACTTGTTTTACGAGGGGCAAGCTTACTTCCCCAAGGGCGTCTCCTGCGCTTCGGGATAGGGGCGAACGGCGCCGACGCAAAAGGCCAAGCTTATGATTTAAATTTCGTGGTGAGCCATTGGGCGTAGAACGTCGTGCCGAACGCGATGAGCGAGCTCAGAGCGCAGAGCATCGGCATGAAGAGCATCTGCCCGTTGGTGAGGTAGATGCTTCCCGAGAGGTTTCCCACCACGGTGTTGTTGCCCGCAAAGGCGAAGAAGAAGGCGACAGCGCACAAGACGATGAGCCCGAAGAGCAGGAGGCGGCGATTCGAATAGTGGCTGCGCATGTAGTAGCCGATGCCCACGATCAAGATCACGACGGCGATCAGCCAGAAGATGCCGAGCATGCCGATCGCCGCACCGCCCTCGAGCCCATGGGCGGAGAGCGTCGCCATCAAATCGAAGAACTGCCACGGCGCATAGCTCGCTGAAAAGAGGATCGGCTGTTCCGCCGTTCCCGCATCTTCGCCGTTCGCATTCATCGCCAGCAGTACGTCTGAGAGCTGAAACCACGGCATGAGCGAGCAGAGTATGGCGGTGAGGGATCCCACGATCGTGATGACCATCAAAACGGTATAGAGCCGCTGATGGCCGATCGGCTGCTTGCAGTGCCTGCAGCGTCTTTCCTTCCCCGTCAGCGGTTCGCCGCAACGTGGGCAATACATAGACATGGGCGCCTCCGATTCTTTCCATTCAATGGTCGTAGTCTAACATGCCGCGCGGCTCTTTAAGAGCTTCCTTGCATAACAAGCGCATCAAGGTCTTTGAGAAACGCCTCCACGACGCCCAAGACATCATCTTTCTCGCTGCTCAGCTGGCGAAGCGGAACCGCGAGCCGGCGCTTGTCAGCCGTATAGCGCGCCGCGACCTTGCGAAGCTTCGAGAGCTTTTCGCGCGAAAGCGCTATCGGTTCAACGACGAGGCGCCCTACCGCCACCGAGATGAGCTTTATCCCCCGTTCATTGGCGAACGCCTTGATACGCGCCTTTTTGAGGAGGTTCTCCGCGGCGGGCGGAAGCTCGGGATGCAGCGCCGCGAGTTCCCTCTCGATGGCGTCGACCGCCTCCCTCGTTGCCGCAGAGGCGATGCGCCGATACCACATCACCCGTTCGTCCACATCGGGAAGATAGTCGTCGGGAAAATAGGCGTGCCCGGGGATGTTCACCGTTATGTCGGAAAGAGCCGGCGGAAGCGCAGGAGCTCCATCCGTCGCGCCCTCGCGTGTGTTGTTCACCGCCTGGGCGAGCATCTGCGCGAAGAGGTCGAAGCCGACAGCGCTCATGTTGCCGTGCTGCTCTGCGCCGAGAAGCGAGCCCGCACCTCTGATTTCGAGATCGCGGAGCGCGATGCGCATGCCGCTTCCCAAATCCTGATGCTCATCGAGGGCGGTGAGGCGCGCCCACGCCTCCTCGGAAAGCGCCGCGTTGTCGGGGAACATGAAATAGGCGTACGCCTGCGTTGAGGAACGGCCCACCCTGCCCTTGAGCTGATACATCTGGGCGAGCCCCAAGCGCTGGGCATCCTCGATGATCAGCGTGTTCGTGTGCGGATTGTCGATGCCGCTCTCGATGATCGTCGTCGCGACGAGCACATCCAGCATCCCCGCCGAGAAATCCTCCATCACGCGCTCAAGGTCTTCGCGGCTCATCTTGCCGTGGGCGACGCCGATGCGCGCCTCCCCCGCCGCCGCGCGCACGCGCTCAACCGCATCGTCGATGGTGCGCACGCGATTGCTCACGTAATACACCTGACCGCCGCGCGCCAGCTCGTAGCGGATCGCGTCGCTCACCACATCGGGGTCCCACTCCCCCACGTGCACCTTCACCGGCAGCCGATCGTCGGGCGGCGTGAGGATGAGCGACATGTCCCGCACGCCGGAAAGCGCCATCTGCATCGTGCGCGGTATCGGCGTCGCCGAGAGCGTGAGCACGTCGATGCTCTCGCGCAGGTTCTTCAGCTGCTCCTTGTGCCCTACGCCGAAGCGCTGCTCTTCATCGATGATCACGAGCCCAAGATCATGCGGGTTCACGTCGCGGGAGAGCAGGCGATGCGTGCCGATGAGCACCTGCACATCGCCCTCGGCGAAGCCCGCAAGCGCCTCTGCCTGCTGCACCGCCGTCCGAAAGCGCGAGAGCACCTCGACACGCACGCCGAACGGCTCGAAGCGCTCAAGGAAGCTCGTGTAGTGCTGCTGCGCGAGAATCGTCGTCGGGCAAAGCACCATGACCTGCTTGTTGTCTTGCGTCGCCTTAAACGCGGCCCTCAAGGCGACCTCGGTCTTTCCAAAGCCGACATCGCCGCAGATGAGGCGGTCCATCGGTCGGAGCGATTGCATATCGGCCTTCACGTCGGCGATGGCGGCGAGTTGATCGGGGGTCTCCTGGAAGGGAAACGCCTCTTCCATCTCCTTCTGCCAGAGCGTATCGGGGCTGAAACGAAAGCCCTGCGTGGCAGCGCGGCGCGCATAGACGTCGATGAGATCGAACGCCATCTTCTTCGTGGCCTTGCGCGCCTTGGCGATCGCGCGCGACCAGTCGGAGGTGTTGAGCCGCGTCAGGCGCGGGTTCGAGCCGTCGGGGCCGACGTAGCGCGTCACGCGGTCGAGCTGCTCGACCGGCACGTAGAGCTTATCGCCTTCGGCGTATTCAAGGAGCAGGTAGTCACGCAGCGTGCCATCGACCTCTTGGCGAACGAGCCCCGAGAAATAGGCGATGCCGTGGGCCGCATGCACCACGTAGTCGCCCGGCTTATAGGGAAACGTGATGGCGGTGATGTCAACGTCGCGCGCGGTGGGCGTCGCCTTGCGCACGCCCTGGGCATCGGCAAGAGCGATGAGTGCGACCTTCGCCTTGGGAAAAATCATCCCGAGCGGGATGTCGTTGTCGACGATATGGACGAGCCCGCGTTCGAGCGGGGCGAAAGCCTGCCTTGCGTTCGGCTCCGGCTTCATCGCCCCATGGCGCTTTGGCGCATCGTCGCGCCGTTGAGCAAGCCTTGCCCGCAGTTGCCGCGAGACCTCGGAGAACGGCTCCGCCGTTTCGAGGCGCTCATGGATGGGAAGCCCTCGATCCACGAGCTCGAGCTTCATCTCCTCGCGCGCGCGGTAGTTCGGCACGCTGAAGACGAGCGTCGATCGGTCGTCCACCGCAAGCCTCAAGCGCCCGTAGAGCTTCTCCTCATCTCCCGCGACATCGGTTCTCTTCACGGGAAGCTCGTCGTCAATCGAGGCGCCGACGCGCATGATCGAGACGTAGGTGGCACGCTGGCTCTTTCCGAAATCGAGCTCGGTCGGCGCGAAGACGAGATCGTCAACGGGAACCGCGCTTGCGGTCGCGCGGCTCTTCGCCTCGTCATAGGCATGCTGTGCGTCATCGAAGAGGGAGCGCGGCTCGATGAGCGAGACGAGCGAACCATCGCGCGCATAATCGCAGATCGTCTCCGTGCGCTTGAAGAGATACGGCAGGAGCTCTTCGGCTCCGGCGAAGCGCAAACCACCTTCGAGGTTCGCCATCGTCTCGCGCACCGCAGGGTTGAGCAGCGCGGGCTTTTCGAGCTTCTCCCTGACCCGTGCGAGGTTTCCCTCTGTGCAAGGAAACGCGGACACCGGAAAGATCTCCACCGTGTCGAGCGACGATATTGTCTGCCCGGTCGTGGGGACGATCCGCCTGATCTCCTCGAGCTCGTCGCCGAAGAAGTCGAGGCGCACCGGATAGACAAGGTTGCCGGGGAACACGTCGACCACGCCGCCGCGCGTGCAGAACGTCCCCTGCCCCTCGAGCTCGCCCGTATTCTCGTAGCCCTTTTCGACAAGCGCCCCGAGGAACGCATCGAAATCCGCGATCTTCTGACCAGACATGGCTGAGAGCTCTTCTGATGCGGTGAGGACGAGCGGGCGGGCGCAGTTGGCATCGGAGGGCGCGAGGCGACGGATCAGCGCCGCGGCACTCGTCACCACCATGCACTCAAGGCCCTTCTGGAGCGCCCAAGCGGCGCGCATCCGCTGGGCGGTGAGCTTCGCATCGCGAATCCTGTCGGCGCTTCGCGTGAAGGGAAGCGCAGGGAAGCGCAGGATGCGCTCCTCGCCCAAATAGACCGCGAGATTGCGGGCGAAGGCGATCGATCCGTCCTCCGACGCGACGACCACGAGCGTGGCACGGGGATTCTTCGCGAACTGGGCCGCGACGAGCAGAGGACGTGCCGATGCGGCAAGCCCCAAGGTGGCGTCTTGCCCGTCATCGAGCTTTCCCCAGAACGTATCGAGGGCTCCTGACGTCGCAAAAGCATATGTCAATTGATGGATAAGCATGGCAGTTCTCGCGAATAGTATAATGGCTGATATGGTCAAAGAGCAAAGGAGACCCATGCCGCGTGAATCAAAAAAGGCGAAGCGCGAACGTGCCCGTATCGTGGCGGAGCGCCTCGCCGAGCGCTATCCTGAGGCGCAGACCGCGCTCCACTATGGCGGCGATCCGTTCCGCCTCACCGTCGCCGTGCTTCTTTCCGCCCAGACCACCGACAACGCCGTCAACAAGGTGACGCCGGTGCTTTGGGAGCGCTACCCCATGATCGCCGACCTTGCGGCAGCCGACGTCCATGATGTGGAGGAGATCATCCGCACAATCGGCTTTTTCCACGTGAAGGCCGCCAACGCGGTGAAATGCGCGCAGATGGTGCTCACGGACTTCGGCGGCGAGGTTCCGCGCACGATGGCGGAGCTTCAGATGCTGCCCGGCGTGGGGAGGAAGACCGCGAACATCGTGATGAACGTCGGCTTCAATAAAGCGGAGGGGATCGCCGTCGACACGCACGTCTTCCGCATCACGCATAAGCTGCGCCTGAGCAGCGCCACGACGCCCTCGAAGACCGAGGAAGACCTCCTTGAGCTGTTCGAGCCGAGCACGTGGAGCGCGCTCAACCATGAGCTCGTGCTTTTCGGTCGCGACACCTGCATCGCCCGCCGCCCCCAGTGCGGCGTGTGCGTGCTCGCCGACGTCTGCCCTTCGGCATTCAAGCCCGAAAAGCAAAGCGCTCCGCGAAAAGCGAAGCGGAGTGAGGCTTAGGGCGAGCAAGGCTTAGGGACGAGCAAGGCATAAGATCGCAGCGAAGCTGCATAGCGAGCCAGCAAGCCCGAAAAGCATTAAAGCATTCGACGTTTAAGCAGATAGCCATGCCGCGCGAGCTCGGCGACGACGCTTTCCTCAAGAAGCGGAAGCGCCGCCGAGACGGCGGGCGTCAGCCCCATCACATAGGTGGCGGGGTCACGGTTCTCCACCTGCATCCCATAGCAGATGCCCTCGCAGGAATAACCCAAAAGCGCCGCGGCGTCGAAGAGATCGACGAGCTTCAAATCGTGCAGCGAGGCCATCGCGCCGCTATGGCGCGCCATATCCTCGGGCGCGAAGCGAAAGACCGTGCCCGGCTTCTCGTCGGTGCCGTCAACCGCATCGACCGCGATGATGAAAGAGCAATCTTTGACCACGGAGACCATGTCGAGCGACATGCAGCCGACATCGTAGAGCACCACCTCGTCGGGGATCTCGTAATCCTCCTTCAGGGCATCATAGACCGCCGGCCCGATTCCGTCGTCAAGCATCAGGCGGTTTCCGACGCAAAGCACCGCCGCCTTTTTGCTCCCCTCGCCCACGGTCATCCTTCGACTTGGGGGCGAATGGCCAGATTGTAGTAGGTGGCGAGAACGACCATCACAACGGCGATGACGAAAGAGACGATGGCCCAGATCCTCTGGCGGCGAAGATAGGTCTGGCGATCGATGCCGCGCTTCTCAGCACGATGCGCCGCGAATGGCTGGGAGACGATGGCAAAGACGATCGTCGCCACAAGCAAGATGGCAAGCGTCAGCACAGCAAGGGCGATTGCAAGAGGAGAAGGCGTCTGCGTCGCCCAATACACGACGTTGTCGGCCAAGAGCCACGCGGGATACCAAAGGATCGTCACCCAGAAGCCATGGGCCGGCCCCCAGATCGGCGGCATGAAGAAAGCCCCCCAGTTGATGCGGGGAAGCCCCTTCATGAAAGCCTCTTCTTGGGCGATCTGCTCATCAGTCAGCGACACGAAACGATAACCCTCTCCAATCGGGAAGGATGCACGCCCTCGACAGACACACCATCCTCAAACAACAAGAAAGAGGGGCTGCACCAGAACGGTTTCCGGACAGCCCCTTCCAAATAGCGATAAGCCCCTCAGATCTTATCGGCGCTTAAAGCAAAGCCCTTCGATCACTAGGCGTTGCCCTTGCTATGGCCAGCCTCTTGGTCCTCTCCGACGATGACATGGCGGTTCGGGTCATAGACGAGCCCCGCATGCTCTTTGCGGACGAACATGAGCGCGGTCGGCGCAAAGCCCTCGACATTTGCCAAGTAGATGTGGATGAACATGAAGATGATGAAGACGTACATGAGGAAGTAGTGCACGATGCGCATGTTCATCAGACCGCCGACAAGCGTCGATCCAGCTGCGAAGAATCCCCAATTCATCGTCGGCGCCCAGATGCACAGGCCCGTGTAGAACATGATGAGGATGAGGATCGGGATCAGCAGGTAGGAGAGCTTCTGCGGAACGCCGAGCTTCGCTCCCAGCGGATGCTCCTTCTTGAGGAACAGATAGTACTTCACCCATTCCAGCGCCTGATGGCGATTGTCGGCCTGGGGAAGCCAGGTCTTGTAATCCGGAACGACTTCGCGGGTGCCACCCGTCGGGGCCGATTTCACAACGAAAGCGCCGACGATGCGCACGAGGCAGTTGATGAACAGCACGAAGCCGAAGAACACATGGGCGCCGCGCGCGATGCCCATGAAGCCGGCAAAGAACGGGAAGTGGATATAGAAGCCCGTAAAGATGAGGACGATCATGGAGATGAGGTTGATCCAGTGCGTGATGACGAACGCGAGAGGATGCGCCTCACGATAATGTGCCAAATGCGCCATCTTACTTCACCCCCCAAGGGCTCGTGACGGTCTCGAAATGCTTGCCTGTGGCGGGCTCGGTGATATGGACGGCGCACGCCGTGCACGGATCGAAGCTGTGGACGGTGCGCAGGGCGTTGATCGGCTTCTCCATATCGCCGACCGGAACGCCGATGAGCGCCTGCTCGAGCGGGCCGTGGTCGCCGTTCTCGTTGATCGGCGAGAGGTTCCACGTCGAGGGGATGATGATCTGATAGCCCTCGATCTTTCCGCCCGACACCTTCTCGCTGTGATAGAGCGCGCCGCGCGGGGCCTCCCAGAAGCCCGTGCCCGAGCCGGAGTCGGTCGTCGCGGGCGTGAAGTACGTCGAATCGCCGCCCTTGATGGCCTCCATGAGCTCGGCCGTCCAGTCCTTCATGAGCTGTGCGACATAGAGCGTCTCGATCTGGCGGATCGCCGTGCGGCCGAGCGTGCTCTCGAACGCGGTGAGGTCGCCTTTGCGCGCATTGAGCGCCGCGCTCAACGTGTCGATCTGCTCGACGATGAAGGGCACCTTGCGCTTGTAGGCGGCGAACAGGCGGGCCATCGAGCCGGCCTCGTAGGGCTTTCCGCCATAGGCGGCGCACTTCACCCACGTGTAGCGGTCGTCGGTGTTGTAGTCGGTGTACTCGGGGTCGGTGACGAAGTAGGGCGACACATAGGTGTCGGAGCCCTTGTACCACGAACGGCCCATGTACTCGGTGATGAGGTCCTCTTGGACGTCGGTCACGCTAAGGCTCTCATCGAGCACGCCCATCGGCAGATAGCGGTTCTTCATCTGCTCGATGTAGTTGTCATCATAGGGCCAGCCGGGGCCGTCGAAGACGCCCCAAGCGATGTAGCGACCGCAGCCCTTGCCGAAGTTGAACGCGTCGGCATAGAAGGGCGCGAGCGCGAGTGTGTCGGGGATCATGGTCTCGGCCACCCAGTTGTAGATGGAATCGACCATCGACTTGAGGTCATCGAGCTTCTGCTCGGTGGGCACCCACATCGTGCCGCCCGGAACGCTCGTCATGATGTGCGGCATCTTGCCGCCGAGAAGGGCCGCCACCTCGGAGGCGAGCGACTGCATCTGGAGCGCCTCAAGATAGTGCGCCGTGCAGATGAGGTCGAGCTCGGGGGTCAGGGTGTAGGCAGTGCCGTCGTCGGCGTCGAACCAGTTGCCCGAGAAGATCGAGAGCTGGCCGTTGGCGGCGAATGCCTCGAGCTTCTTCTTGAGCGCCGGAAGATCGCTGTGCATCGAGGTGCCCGCCGCTTCGACAAGCGCGTAGGCATCGGCGATGTCGGCCGTGAGCGCGTTGAGCGGGTTCACGTAGTCGAGCGCGGCAAGGTTGTAGAACCACAGGATATTGGAGTGGAGGAACTGAGCGCCCTCCATGAGGTTGCGGATAATGCGCGCCGAGTTCGAGATCGTGATGCCGAGCGCCTTCTCCGCAGCGATTGAAGATGCGTGCACATGGGACACCGGGCACACGCCGCAGATGCGCTGGACGATCTGGGCGGCGTCGGCGGGCGTACGGTCGGCGACGACGAGCTCCATGCCGCGGAAGCATCCGCCGGACACCCAGGCGTCGCTCACCTTCCCGTTCGTCACTTCCATCTCAACACGCAGATGCCCCTCGATACGGGTGATGGGGTCAATGACAGTACGTGCCATCTCTTACCTCCCCTCTTCGTTTTCGGAGCCGGAAGCCGGCGTGTCGCTGTTGACGGTCTTACCCGTCACCTCCGCCATGACCTCGGGATCGTATTGGCCAATAGATTGATCGGGATGCTTCGCGTCCCACTTGCGGACCTTCTCGAAGTCCGCGCCACCGTCCATGCGGCCGGTCGCCTTCATGCCGAAGCCGTGGATCACGAGCGCAGCCGCCACGATGGCCGTGATGGTGACCGCGATGATCGTCGGCTGCAACACCCAGTCGCCGATGCGCAGATCGCGATGGCGCTCAAAGAAGGGGGTGTTCACCTCGACCCAGTTCTGAGCCGGATTGTTCGGGTTCGCCTCGCAGCAGCCGATGCAGGGTGCGCCTGCTTGCACGCACCATGAGCGGCGGTTGTTCCACATGACGATCGGGCAGTTCGATTTCGTCTGCGGTCCACGGCAGCCGACGGCGTAAAGGCAATAGCCCTTCGCCTCCTCTTCGCTGCCGAACTCATAGACGAACTCGCCGTTCTCAAAATGACCGCGACGCTCGCAGTTGTCGTGGATCGTCTGATCGAAGATGTCGCCCGGCATGCTGAAGTCGTTCAGTCGGTCGAGCAAAAGCTGGTTGTCCTTCATCACGACGACGTCGACGAGCACCGACATGAGCCATTCGGGATTCGCCGGACAGCCCGGAATGTTGACGACCGGCACCGAGATGCCGTGCTTCTTCAGGCACTCTTCCACGCCGATGGCCTGAGCCGGATTCGGATGCGCGGCCATCCAGCCGCCGTTGACGGCGCAAGAGCCCAGCGCGACGACCGCGTTGGCGTTCTCGGCCGCTTGGACAAGCGCCTCAATGCCCGTTTCTCCTGCGACACGCAACGTGTTGCCGTCAAATGCCTCCAGCAACGCCCCCTCGTACACAAGAATGTAGTTGCCCGCAGCGATGGTCTGCGCTTTGGCCTCCTCCACGGAGTAGCCCGCGGCAGCGGAAAGCGTTTCTGAATAGTTGAGCGAAATCATATCCAGAACGATCGTCGCGATGTCGGGCGTTTCGACCTTGGCGAACGATTCCGTGCAACCGGTGCATGACGCGCCCTCGATCCAGATGACCGGATAGAGATCGCCCTCTGTTGCGCCGATGACAGAATCCTGAATAGCCAAGGCAACTCGCGGAGCGGCCGACGCGCCGAAACCTGCCGCCACCGCCAAAGCGGCGCAGAATTTCATGAAGTCGCGACGAGTAACCCCCCGAGAAGCCATAATGCTATCGAATTTCGCCATTGTGGCCTCGTTTTCCATGTGCACACCTCCTCATGGTGTTCTCGATTAATCCCATCTGACTCATTTTCCCTTATAACGCATGAAATTTGTTTGAGAATTGTCATATTTGTCGCTTGGTGAGCGTGAACGGGAAAGAATGTTACTCGGGTAATTATACGTAACATTTTCATGGCCTTTTTCGGGCCGCGGGGCGGCGTGCTACAATCTTTCCCAAGGTTAATCTGGTGCTCGGAGCATTTGGAGCGAATTGGGTTTCATCGAACTTTTCATCATCGCCGTCGGGCTCTCGGCAGACGCGTTCGCCGTGGCCGTCTGCAAGGGCCTCGCCATGCCGCGCATTCGCTGGCGCCAAGCGCTTATCATCGCGCTTGCGTTCGGGGCCTTCCAGGCGGGAATGCCCGTCATCGGCTGGCTCGTGGGCGATCAGCTCACACGTTTCATCACGCCCATCGACCACTGGATCGCCTTCGTGCTCCTCGCTGCCATCGGCGCCAAGATGATCTGGGACGCCTTCCATGAGGAACCCGCCGAGAGCACCGAGAACACCGAGGCGCAGAGCGCGCTCGATGCCAAGGAGCTTTTGGCGCTCGCCGTCGCCACGAGCATCGACGCCTTGGCGGTGGGCATCTCGTTTGCCTTCTTGGGGGTGAACATCGCCGTCGCCGCCGCGATCATCGGCGTGACGACGTTTTGCCTCTCATTTGTCGGTGTGATCATCGGCCACCGCTTCGGTGCGCAGTTCGAGAAGGCGGCCGCCATCACCGGCGGCGTCGTGCTCATCTTCATCGGGCTCAAGATTCTCCTTGAGCATCTGGGGATACTCGCGTTTTAGTCGACGATCGTTTCAGTCGACGGGATAGCTTCCGATGACCTTCACCTCGCGAAGCTTCAGGCGCAGGCAGTTGAGCGCCGTCTGCACGTTGAGGTCGTTCACCGAGCCCTTGAACTCGATGTAGAACATGTAGTCGCCGAGCTGCTGCTTCGTCGGACGCGACTGGATCATCGTGAGGTTGATGCCCGCATAGGCGAACTCCGAGAGGATCATGTTGAGGGCGCCCGCGCGGTCGGCCTGCAGGAAAAGGCAGAGCGAGGTCTTGTATTTGGCCGCGTCGCCAAAGGTGTTCGTGGGCGGAAGCGTGGCGCCGGGGCGCCCGATGAGGGCGAAGATCGTCTGGTTGCCGAAGTGGTCCTCGATGTCCGCCTCATAGACGCGCGCGCCGTATATCTCGGCAGCGAAGGCGTTCGCGATGCCGGCGACGTGGATGTTTTCCGCCGCGAGCTTGGCGCTCTCCGCCGTGGAGGACGTGGTGAGCGCGGTACGCCCGGGCAGCTCCTCATTGATGTAGCGGCGGCACTGAGCGAGCCCCTGACCGTGGGAGGCGATCGTCGTGATGTCGGCAAGCCGCGCCTCGGGATTCGTGACGAGGCAATGGTGGATGTCGATCACCTGCTCGGCGAGGATGACCGCCGAGCTGCGGAAGGCGAAGTTGTCGAGCGTCGCGGTGACCGGCCCCTCGAGGGCGTTTTCCTTCGCGACGACGCCATAGGCGCACCGGCCGCGATCCACGTAGTCGAACACCTCGTCGAACGAGGAGCATTCGAGGTATTCCGGCTCCTCCATACCCAAGCGGTCGGCGAAGGCGCGCGCCGCCTCGTCGGAATAGGTGCCGATCGGGCCTAAGAATGCGATGGTGTTCTCTATGCTCATGCGGTCTTCCCGCCTTCCTTCGTCTTCGGATGGTAGATGAACCAGTAGGCAACGCCGACGAACAGCGCACCGCCGACGATGTTTCCCAAGGTTGCAGCCGAAAGATTATAGAGGATGCCGCCGAAATTCAAAAGATCGGCTCCCGCCACCTCGGCGCCGAAGTCGAGCGAGTGCATGATGCAGCCCATAGGCAGGAAGAACATGTTGGCGACGCAGTGCTCGAAGCCGCAGGCGACGAATGCCGAGATGGGAAGGATGATGCCGAGCACTTTGTCGGCGATCGTCCGCGCCGCAAACCCGATCCACACCGCAAGGCACACGAGCACGTTGCAGAGGATTCCCTTGAAGAAGAGCGTCATCCATTCGGGCGTCACCTTCGAGGCGGCGACGCTCACCATAGCCTCGCCGACCCCGCCGCCCGCCATGGCGGCCTCGTTCGTCCCCCAGACGATGAGCACGACGACGAGCGCTCCGGCAAGGTTGCCGAGCCAAACGACGACCCAGTTTTTCAGCATCCCCGACCAAGCGATGCGGTTCGAGAGCTTGCCGCAAATCATGAGACAGTTGCCGGTGAAGAGCTCGGCGCCGCAGCAAAGGACGAGAACCAATCCCGTGCAGAACACGAGGCCGCCGACAAGCCGCTGGGCGCCGAATGGCATGCTCGCATCGCCGAGAAAGACGAGGAAATAGTTTGCGCCGAACGCGATGAAGGCACCCGCGAGCATCGCCGAGACAAAGCAGCGCGCCGTTGCCATCTGCGTCTTCGTGACAGCGATATCCTCGGCCTTCTTCTCCGTGTGGGCGGGTGAGAGATGGTCGGGCTTGAGCGCCTCAAGGTGCCGCTCGCTTGGCTGGTTTGGCTGGCTTTGCTGACTTGGCTGGTTCACTTGGTTTGGCTGGTCTTCCTGCGCCATGAAACCCCTTTCCGGAATAATGCTCCTTCAATGAATTTTCTGCTTCTCGCCATGTTCTCACATCTTTACGGGCCGAGAAGCGCAAGCGGAGCAATACCCTGCCGGCGGAAAGCTCCGTTCGGGGAAGTAAGTCGTGTGCATGCCCATTTATAGGGAAATTCTATACACGATGAGAGGGTTTTGGACTGCACGTTTAGAGGAAATTGACTGGTCAAACTTCAGCAATTGTGCAACTCAGGCTTCGTAATGCGACCTTCGATCTCACGCCGTTCGACAATCAATAGCGAACCCTGCTCAGCGAGCTTTCAGAAAAGCTCCGCGTTGCCGCATGCCAATAAACGCTCGTTAAGGGGCACAAGTTGATGAAAATTGCAAAAAGTGCCCGTTAACGAGAGCCAAGTGCGGCAAATTCGCCCGTTCGGGAAGACCGGGCGCTGAGGGAAGCTCAATCGTGCAAGTAATCCAAGATCACGCGATAGCGCGCGATGAGGTCATCGAGGCGCATTGAGGCGTTTGCGGGCGAGGTGGAAGGGAGCTTTATGCAGGGGCGCCCGTAGCGCTCTTCGTCGTATTTTCGGTAGAGCTCGGCGGATTTCGCGCCGGTGCAGAATATCGCGCGGATCGGCGCATGGTCGAGGACGCGCGTGAGGTCTGCCGGCTTCACGTTTCTGATGCTCGCGTCGCTCGCCCCCTCGATGTCGCATTCCTCGATGACATCCCAGATCGCCACGTGGTTTCTCAGCGCGAGGCTGCGTCGCTCGTCATTGCTTGCGGGCACCGGCTCGCCGAACAGCGCCGCCAAAACCGGCCAGAAGCGGTTCTGCGGATGCCCATAGGGAATGCCGACCTCGCGCGCCTTCGGCGAGGGAAGCGTGCCAAGCATGAGCACGCGGCTCGTTTCGTCGAAGATCGGCCCGAAGGGATGTACGATGTGGGTATACGCCGCCATGTTCTTTTCTCTCCCTCTACGGTATTTCGATGCGTTACAGACCTTGCATCGGCGCTGTCTGGTGTTCTGAAAATCCCACACCACCGCTTTCTCAGCAAGCTCGTCTCGCAAAACAGCAGCTCTACGATCACAGAACCTGCATTCATCCTTGCTATCATAGCGCACGAACGAGAGAACATCGGGGCAAAGGGCAAGGGCATGGCGATTCAGGATTCACCCACGATAGCAAAACGGCGGGCACGGGAGATGAAGACGATCTCGCAGATGATCGCGATGTATTGCGCGGGCAACCACCGCGACGCGGTGCGTGGCGAGGCCGCCTTTTGCGGCGATGCCGTCTGCCCTTCGTGCAAGGAGCTCGACGCCTACGCCGTGGAGCGCACGCGACGTTGCCGCAACATGGAGAAGAAGACCTCGTGCGAGGAATGCGGGAACCACTGCTATCGGCCCGAGATGCGTGAGCAGATCCGTCAGGCGATGCGCTATGCGGGGCCGCGCATGATGACGAAGCACCCAATCGCGGCGATTCGTCATCTCGCGGGCAAATAGGCTTTTCCATTTCGCCTGCACGTGGCTCCTGAGGAAACTCGGGTCGTCAACTTATGAGCAGATGAGCGCTTCCACATCGATGGCTCGCGTCGCAATCCGTTTCGTGAGCGCCTCCGAATGGGAGACGAACGCCATCCCCCAGCCTTTGCGCCGCTGGTCATCAAGGAGAAACTCCCAGAGCGCGGCCTGCGTGACGGCATCGAGCATCGTCGTGATCTCGTCGGCGATCACATAGTGCGGGCTCACGAGAAGTGCACGGGCGATGCAGAAGCGCTGAAGCTCACCGCCCGAGAGCTCATGGGGATAGCGTGAGTGCCATCTCCCTTGAATGCCAAGGGCATCGAGCAGCGCGCCATCCGGCTCCCCCGCCTCACGGAGCGAATCCTCCATTCGCATCAAGGGATCGAGCGTCTGCTCGGGATGCTGGCCGATGAGCTGCACGGGGCACGCGCCCTTCTTCCGAAGGTGCTGCCCGCCAACGGTCACCGTGCCCGCCTGCGGCCTTTCGTATCCGGCGAGAAGACGGCAGAGCGTGGTCTTGCCGGTGCCCGACGGCGCGATGAGGGCAACGCGCTCATCAGGCTCTATCGTAAGATTCAGGTCCGAGAACAACGGCACGTTCCCATAGCCGAACCGAACGTTTCGCATCTCAAGCGCCATATCATTCACCCGCCGCCGAAAACCCGTGCTCCGGAAGGGCATGCCAGAGCGCCCGACTGAACGGATGCTGCAGGTGCTCGGGCGAGGCAAAGCTTGCAACCGACGTTTCCTCGACAATCGTCTTATCATGGAAGACCGCTATGCGATCGGCAACGCGTAAGGCAAGCTCGATGTCGTGCGTGATGAGCAGGACGCCGCCTCCCCCGTCGGCAAACGCGCGGAAATCTTCGAGCACCCGCAGCGCCGCTGCCTCATCGAGCCCCGGCGTGGGCTCATCGGCGACGATGAGCCGCGGATTTCCGATGAGGGCACAGCACAGCAGCACGCGTCGCGCCATGCCGCCGGAAAGCTCGTGCGGATAGAGGTCGGCGACGGAAGGCGCGAGGCCGTAGCGCGCGAAGAGCTCTTGTTGGCGCTGAGCAAGCCGAGCATGCTCCTCGCGCTTTCCCTGCTTTTCGTGCTTTTTGCGTTTTCCAGGTTGCCGCGCTCCGTGCGTGTCACGTGTGCGGTACGTGCTGTGGCTGAGGCCGCCCTGCACTTGTCTTCCCACCTTCACAAGCGGATTCAGGCTTGCGACGCTTTGGGGAACCATCGCGATGGCGCCTCCCGCGAGCGCTGCGAGACTTTTTGCATCCTGCAGCTCGCCGTCGAACCAGATGCGCCCTTCCACCTGCACATTCGGCTCATAGCACGCCATGATCGCATCGGCGAGCAGGCTCTTCCCCGCCCCCGACGGCCCAACGAGGGCGACGATCTCGCGCTCATGCACGGCGATGCTCAGATGGTCGATGACGTTTACCAGCTCCTGTTTGGCCGCAAAGAAGGGTTCAGCGGGATCATACATGCGAAAGCCGACCGAGAGGTCTTCCACCTGAAGAAGATGGTGGCCATGGGTGTGCACGGGGTTGCTCGCATGACGATGGTGGTGATGGTCGTGGGCATCGTGCGCGCCATGCACGTCTTTCGCGTCGTGCGCCTGCATCACGCGAGCGGAGGAACTTCGGATATCTTGCAAATCCGTCATACGCTTCCCCCTCTTATTCCTGATTGGTCCGCGCGTCAACGATCTTGCGCAATGCGCCGCCGGCTAAATCGAACAGGAGCACGGTTGCGATGAGGGAAAGCCCCGGGAAGACCGCGAGCCACCACATTCCCGTCGAACGATAGGTCATCGATTCGCTGAGGATGTTGCCGAGCGCCGGCAGCTCGGGCGGCAAGCCGAAGCCGAGGAACGTGATGGCCGCCTCGTGGAGGATCGCATGGGGAAAGAGCAGGATGAACCCGACGAGGAACTGGGGAAACACGAAGGGAACGATGTGCTTCGCCGCGATGCGCAAACGCGATGCGCCAAGCTTGCCGGCGACGGCGATATAAGGCGACTGCCTGCATTGCAGCACCTCGGCACGCACCACGCGCGTGAGCGACGCCCAATGCGTGAGCGCGATTCCCACGGTAACGCCCCAAAAGCCCTTTCCGAGCGCATAGGAGATGAGGATGAGAAGCACCAGGTGGGGCACGCCCATCATGAGGTCGATGAGCCAGGTGACGATACCATCGGCGACCTTCGACCCCAATGCGGCGATCGTCCCTAAGACAAGGGCGATGAGCGCCGATACCACCGCTGCCAAAAGCCCGATGCGAATGCTCAGGGAAAGGCCCGCGAGCGTTCGGAGAAACATATCGCGCCCGAGCCAATCGCACCCGAAGGGGTGTGCGAGGGACGGCGCAAGATCGCGGCGAGCGAAATCGGTTTCCTGGGCGGCAGGCGTCGCGACGATGCCCGCAACGATGATAGCAACGAGGATAGCGAGGGCGCAGACCGCCGTTATGAGAAGCACGTTACGATTCGATATGATGCGCGCAAGCGAGCGCGGCGCATGGAAGAGCGTCGTCTGCACCACCGGCTCTTGTGCGGGGGCAAGCTCAGCCACGGCCGATCACCTCGCCTCGGTCAGCGAATTGCCGACCGCCCAGTCGGCGAGATGGACGGATGCCGCCAATGCCGGCAATATCGCCTCTTCCGCTTTCGTCGTGCAAGCCCTCTCCCCTTCTGATTCGCGGGTCGATGACGCCATAGAGGATGTTCGCCGCGAGGTTTCCTCCGAAAACGAGCACCGCGGAGATGACGGCGATTCCCGCCAAAAGCGCCACATCGCCGCCAAGCGCCGCCGTGACCGCTGCTTGGCCGAGCCCTGGATAGGAAAACACCTCTTCAACAAGCACCGAGCCGCCGAATATCTCGGAAATCGAAGCGAACTGCAGGGTAAGCGCCGGCAGAAGGAGATTGCGCCAACAGCCGTTGCGAAGCGCCTCAGCAGGGCGCATTCCCCGCATGCGCGCAAACCGCACATAGTCGCTCTCAAGCACATCGATGGTCTTCTCGCGCGTATGGAGGGCGATATTCGCCACCCCGACCAACGAAAGCGTGATCGCCGGGAGCGCAAGATGATGCAGGGCATCGAGCAGCGTCGCCTCCGACGAGGCGACGCCGATCGGCAACGAAAAGCCGATGGGAAAGAGGGGGATCAGCACCGAAAAGCAAAGAAGGAAGATCATCGCAAGCCAGAACGTGGGCGTCGCCGCCAGCAGATAGCAATAGCCCTTGATGATGCGATCGAGCCATCCGCCGCGGTGAAGCGCCGCCGCGATGCCGAGCACAAAGCCCAAAAGCCCGCTTACCACCCACGCGATCGCCATGAGCATCAGGGTGTTCACCGTTCGCTCGGCGATGACCTGCAGCACGGGGGCGTTATAGCGAAGCGAAGTTCCCCAATCCCCCTGCATGGCGCCTCCGAGCCAGTTCGCATAGCTTTCCCAAAGCGGCGCGTCCACGCCCCAATATGCCGCAAGGTCGGCCCGCTTCTCCGGACTCATGTTGATATAGGCGGCCTGCCCGAGGTTCGCCTGCACCGGATCGATCGGCGAGGCGTTCACCAGCGCAAAGCACAGAAAGCTCACCGCAAGGAGCAGCACCGCACATTTCACGATATGGAAAAGGACGTATCGCGCCATGGCCTCAGCGCATCACTCCCACGTCCACCGATCGACATTATTGAGAATGGACCATCCGTGACCATGGGGATGCGGCTTCTGCGGGGCGACATGGAGTCCGTCGCGCGTGAAGTAAAGATGGTTCACGTTCGCGATCCACACCCATGTCGCCGCCCCTTGGGGAGCGATGCCGGTGGTTCCATCCCATTGGCCATCCTGCCAATAGGCATAGGAGTCCTCGACGGTGGGCTGGGCAAGCGCCTCATCAAAATAGGCATCGACAGTCGCGGAATCGTAGCAGGGAAAGTTCCCCCACCCCGATGAGTAGCAGAGGTTGTAGAGCTCGGCGGGGGAATTCGACCCCCAGCCCCAAAGCACCGGATCGGCATACTGATGGGGATAGATGTCGTCGAAGGAGGCGCCGGTTACGTTCACCTTGATGCCGAGCTTTTCCATATCGTCCGCGAAGGCGAACGCGAACGCTTGGCGCACCGAATCGCCGGCGGAATACCACAGCGTCACCTCTGCGCGCACGCCATCCTTTTCCCGCACGCCGTCGGCTCCCGCGAGCCAGCCGGCGTCCTCGAGAAGCGAGGCGGCGTATTCTGGATCGTAATCACACACCATATCGGGCGAGATCCACGGCATGCCGTCGCTCACCGAGTAGGCCACCGTGCCATAGCCGCCCAGCACGCCATCGACGGCTGCCTCGCGGTTCAGCCCGTAGTTCATCGCGCGGCGCACCGCCACATCGCTCGTGACGGCATTTCCCGCCTGATAGGCCATATCCTCTTCGACAACCACTGTGGAATCGGGCGGCAGCGTGGGAAGCGAGATGCCCCTCGAATCGACCGACTTGCAATCGAGCAGCGCATAGCCCTCTGGCTGCTCGTCGGCGAGAATGGCGGAGGTGTAGGCAACGTCCACTTGGCCGGCCTGGGCGGCGATGAGGGAGGCGTCCTCCCCCATGAACAGCACGACAACGCGGCTGATGAGGGGTTTTTCGCCATAATAATCGGGGTTCGCCGTGAGGATCACCTGCTGTCCGCGGTCCCACTGCGCGACCATATAACGTCCGCTGCCGACGGTGTTCTCGGGCGTTGTGCCGTAGTCGGGCCCATAGGCATGCTCGGGCACAATACCGACGACGGAGAGCGTGTAGAGCAGGGCGTTGAACGGCTTGTTGAGATGGATTTCGACCGTCGTGTCGTTTGCCGCGACCGCTTCATCAACCATCGAGAGATCGGCCTCGGAAAGCGGTTCGGCGATAATCGTGTTGATGGTGAAGGCGACGTCTGCGGCCGTGAGCAGCACCCCGTCAGTGAATTTCACATCGTCGCGGATCTCAAACGTCCAAAGCAGCCCGTCCTCCGAGCAATCGTAGGACGTCGCCAGATCGTTCACGAAATTGAGATCGACGTCGGTGGTGATGAGCGTCGATTGGATGAGGGGCTCATGAACGTGCTCGCCATCGCCCCACGCGATGACGGGGTTGAAGCCCGCCGCCGGCTCCGATTCCAGCGTCATCGTGACGATGACCTGAGCTTTATCGGTGCTGCTCGCTGAACCGGATGAGGGCGCTGTCGATTCTCCGCACCCAACGAGAGCGCTGCCGGCGAATGCCCCGAGAGCGACTGCGCTTCCCGCGCAGACGAAGCTTCGGCGCGTTAGAGCCTTTCCCGCAGAGGCAATGCCGCCTTGTATGATTTCCGTCGCATCGGGCGCGAAAACCCGCTCTCGATATGAAGCCGACGAAGTGCCTTGATCGAAGTGTGCCATGAGCTGCCTTTTCCCGCGCAAAGCACTGCGCGATGTTGTTACGAATTTTATTTGCGTAACACATCATAGCAGCTCTTCATCCCACAATGTTACGAAATCGGTATTCGTATCACTCATGAACGTCTGGGCGGCTATGCCGTCTCGGCCCCCTATGACGAGGGCGCATCGGAAAGATCGATCACGTGGTGGAACTTCCTGGTGGCGAGAAGATATACCACGATGCCGAGCACGAGCCACGCCACGCCGACGATCTTGGGGATTGTGTCGAGCGTGAAGAGGATGGCAAGCGTGAAGACGACTCCGAGCACCGGAAGGATCAGATGACGGACGATCTTATGTTCCTTCTTCTTGAAGAAGCAGAAGTATACGACGACGAAGTTCAGCAGGCAGTATGAGGCGAGCGCGCCGAAGTTGCTGAACTCGGCGGCATTGGCCTGCCCGATGAAGAGCAGGGGCACCAACATGACGAGGGAGACGATCGACACAGACACCGTCGCGACGACCGGCGTGTTGTTCTTCTTGTTCATCTCGCCAAGGCGCTTCGGCATCGCGCCCGATTTCGCCATGACGTAGAGAATACGCGCGATGGAGGTTTGCGCGGCGAGGCCGGTGAAGATGCCGAGCGCGAGCGCTTGGGCGATCTCGCAGGCGATGGCGAGCCATTCGCCGCCCGCGACGGCAGCCAGCACGTAGAACCCGTTCGTAGGATGGGCCTTCATGATCTCACCGTTCGGATCGGCGCAGGTGGCGACGAAGCACGTTGCGCAGAAGAGAACGGCGAGAAAGACAACGATGATGATCATCGCCTTCCCGGGGCCCTTCACACCGTCTTTCGATTCCTCGGTCAGCGTGGCCACCGAGCCGAAGCCCGTATAGGAAAGCGCGCAGAGCGAGACGGCGGCGAACATCGTGGCCACATCGAACTTCGGCGCGTTGTAGAGCGCGGTGGCGGAGAACGCCGCATCGTTATGGCCTTGCAGGATGAACGCGACCGTGAACCCGATGAACAGGCCGAGCACGACGAGCTCGCCGACGAGCGCGATGCGGTCGAGGACCATCGTCGCGCCGATGCCACGGATGGCGACGAAGGTCGTGAACGCGAGGAAGAGCAGGCACCAGCCCCACACGGGGAAGTGCTCAAGACCCGGCACCGCCGACATCGCGTTGCCTGCCATGATGAACATGACGTCGGGCGTGATGATGTATTGTAGGATCATGAGCCAGCCGGTGACGAAGCCCACGCCCGTGCCGATGCCCTTGGCAGTATAGGTGTAAATGGAACCTGATGAGGGGAAACGCGGAACCATGACGCCGAACGAGAACGCCGTGAAGATCATGGCGATGCCGCCGATCAGGTAAGCGAGGGTCGGCATGCCGCCTGAGGTGTCGAACAGCTGGGCGTAGATCGCGAACGGGGCGATCGGCACCATGAAGACGAGGCCGTAGATGACGAGGTCGAACACCGAAAGGGTGGCAACGAACTCCGTTTTGCCTGATTGCTTCGCCGGATTTTGGGCCGTGGCCACTGCGTCTGCGGCAGATGGGCTGGCTGATTGGGCGGCTGAAGAAGACGCTTTCTGCGAGAGCGAGCCTGAAGTTTGGGGAGCTGGTGAAGCGCTTTGGCTCTTGTTCGGTTCCATTGCCGCCTCCTCCAACTCATTCCCGTTCGCACGAAACCTCTTATCTGGTTTCTATACGCCTTTATGATAGTCAACAAGGTCAGTTGAGGCAGGGCGACAGGCGCCACCAGCGATAAACCATTGACGAGATGTCAACGAACGGGAACTTTCCTAGATGAGAAGGAGCAGCGCGTAGGCAGCTACGCCCGTCACCGCGCTCCAAAGAAGCGAGCGCGTCTTCAGCGCCACGACGACCACGCAAATTGTCGCCGCAAGCGGGGCAGCGGCGGGCCAAAAACCGCCAGCGAACATATCTGGCGCCAGAAGGTCGTTCGCCACGAGCGCCGCAAACGCCGCAGGTGGAATGAACCCGAGCGCCCGATTGAGGTTTTCTGGCAAGTCCTTCCCCTTCAGCAGGAAAAGAGGCAGCACGCGGCACGCGAGCATCGTAAGGCCGCACACGATGAGCGTTATCCAAAACTCCTCCCAGCTCATGGCCGAACCTCCCCCTCATTTGAAGGGTGTGTTTCCCCTTTGCCCGAAGTCCGCATGCCATCTTGGTCTGAGGGTAGCGCTTCTCCCCCACCCGAAGGACGCCCCTTCGCCTTGATGCTCGCGTAGGCAAATGCCACGGCAACGCCGATGAGCGCGCCGATGAGGATGGCGGGACCAGAGAGCCCGAACGATTTGCAGGCGAACACCCCGAGCATCGCGCAGACGATGGCGACGACATTGGCGTCGGTCATCTTCTGCGTCACGAGCAGGCAGATGAAGATCGAGGTCATCGCGAAGGCAGCGATCTGCAGCGGAATATCGATGAGCCCGCTCACGAGCGCACCGATAACGTTCGAGATCGTCCACGAGCTTTGAGAGAAGAGGTTCAGCATGAGCGCCCGGTCGACCGACCAATCGCCCTCTTCGAACTTGCGCGTGCTCACACCGAAGGACTCATCCGTCACCGTGGCGGCGAAGAAGAACGCCAGCGGCTTCGAGATGTTTTGGCAAGCGGGCGCGAACGACGCCGCATAAAGCATCTGGCGCGTGTTCACCAGCGAGACGCTCGCGAGGATGGAGGCGAGCGGAGAGCCCGAGAGATACATGTTCGGAATCATGAATTGGCCGGCGCCCGAATAGAACAGCGCCGAGAACAAAAACACCTGAAGGGCGTTGAGACCGACCGCCGCACAGAGGATGCCACAGGGTATGCCGATGGCAACGTACCCCAGCATGATGGGAATCGCCGCTTGGAAGCTGTCTTTTATATGTGAGCGCTCAACCACCGGCTCGTCCTACACCGACTCTATCTCTGCATCGACTGTCCTGCGCCGGCTAGCCCTGCACCGGCTGCGGCACGAAAAGGCGCTCGAACTGGCTGATGGCGAAGCGATCCGTCATTCCCGCGAGATAGTCCGCCGTCGCACGCCAAGCATCCCCTCGGGCGATCGCTCGATAATCCGCGGGAATCTCCTCGGGATGCGCCACATAGAACGAGAAGAGCGCATCGAGCAGACGCGTCGCCTTCTCCACTTCCTTCATCACGATCTCCGATTTATACACCTTCTCGAAGAGAAACGCGCGGAGTTCCATCATGGCCTCGTAGACCGGCGACGAGAGCTGGATATCGCCTTCCGCGGCCGACGCGGAGACGAGATCGAGCACAAGCGTTTGGATGCGCGCCGAATGATCGCTTCCGAGCACCGCATGCGTCGATGGCGGGAGGTCGCTTTCGGAGAGCACCCGCGCACGAATCGCGTCATCGATGTCGTGGTTCACATACGCGATGCGATCCGACACGGCGACGATGCGTCCCTCAAGGGTGCTGGCACGCACGCCTCCCGTGTGATGGCAGATCCCGTCGCGCACCTCGGTGGTGAGGTTGAGCCCCGCCCCATCGTTCTCGATCACCTCGACGACGCGCAGGCTCTGCTCATTGTGGCGGAAATACGCGCTCACGTCTTCGCGGCTCGGGTCTTTGCCGTCGGCGCGGGCGAGGCAGGCTGCGAGCGCATCCTCCCCCGTGTGTCCGAAGGGCGTATGCCCCAAGTCGTGCCCGAGCGCGATCGCCTCGGTGAGATCCTCGTTCAGGCGCAGCGCACGAGCGACCGTGCGGGCTATCTGCGAGACCTCGAGCGTATGCGTGAGGCGCGTGCGAAAATGATCGCCCTCCGCTGTGAGGAAAACCTGCGTCTTATGCGAGAGGCGGCGAAACGCCTTGCTGTGGATGATCTTGTCACGGTCGCGCTGATAGTCGCAACGAAGCTCGTCGGACGCGCTTTCCCGGGCACGGCCTTCGCTTTCGTCGCTGAAGGACGCCTCTGCCGCCAAGCGCTCGTGCTCCGCTTGCTCTTGATCGATGCGGGTGAAAACCTCCACGTTCCGTCACTCCCCCGCCTGGTCCGAATCGCGCTGTACATCGAGTTGCACGAGGTCAGAAGGAGCGAACACGCCCTTTTCCGTAATGATGGCGGTAACTAGCTCTGCGGGCGTCACATCGAAGGCAGGGTTGAAGACCTCCACCCCTTCGATGGCATTTGGAAGCACCTCTTCGGCAGCGCGCTCTTCAATCGGAATCTCCGCGCCGCTTTCCATGGAAAAATCGATCGTCGAGGTGGGTGCCGCAACGTAAAACGGCACGCCGAAATGGTGCGCGAGGATGGCAACGCCCATCGTGCCGATCTTGTTGGCAACGTCTCCGCACGCCGTGATGCGATCGGCGCCGACCACCACGGCATCCACCTTTCCTTGGGAAAGCACTGTCGCCGCCATGTTGTCGCAGATGAGCGTCACGGGAACGTGGGCGCGCGAAAGCTCCCACACGGTCAAGCGCGCCCCTTGCCCAACCGGACGCGTTTCGTCGGAGTACACGCGGGAGACGCCCTTACCGCCGTTTTCGGTGTCGGCCGCAGCATAGATAACGCCGAGCGCCGTGCCGTAGAACACCGTCGCTAAGCTGCCGGCGTTGCAGTGGGTGAGAACGCGCGCGTTTTCAGGCAAGAGCCCCGCGCCGAAGCGTCCGATGGCGCGGTTCGCCGCTTCATCCTGCGCCTCGAGCTCTTTCACGAAGTCATAGAGGGCATCGACAATACCCTGCGGGTTCTTCCCCTCATCGAGGGCCTGCTTCGCCACGTCGAGTGCGCGATTGACGCCCCATGAGAGGTTCACCGCCGTCGGGCGCGCATTTGCCACCATTTCGCCGGAAAAGGAAAGTGCCGTCCAATAGAGGTCGCGGTCGAAAGCAAGGTCGTCGAGCACGAAGGTGTGCCACATGTCGTCGGCATTTCCCTGCATGTCGGCATCGGTTGCCGTAATGAACTCCTCCGCACGCAGGCAAACCGCCGCCGCACCGGCCACGCCGAGCGCCGGAGCGCCGCGCACCACGAGATCTTCGATCGCGTGCATGACGACGCGCCAGTTGTCGGTGGTGATGAACGTGAGCTCCGCCGGCAGCTTCGTTTGGTCTACCATCACGACGACCGGAGAATCTTCCGGCGCTTTGGGGATGCGGCCCTCGTTGCGAACAAGCTCGATCGTCCGCGGAAGAGCTTCCAACGCTATGCGCTTCGTCTGTTCATCACTCATGTCCAGTTCCACCTTCGTTGGTAACGTTTCTCGCGAAAAGACTTCCTTTAGGTCGATGAGGGGCGTCGGGATGCGCACAAAGCGAGTTCCGCACGAGCGATTTTCCGAATTACAATTTCTTGAATTTGGAAAATCGCGAGCTCAGGACTGCCGAGCGACTGCGCGCCCGACGCCTCTCGAAAAACCTTAATTTTCCAAGCAACTATTCTAACTGATAGAGAAGCACATGACCGAGGGAACGGCGCTTCGGCTGTTTCCTTCGTGTCAAATCGCCACGATTTCCAAACGAAACAGAAACATAACACGCCCAATCTCGGGGTTTCGCAAAAACACCCATATAGTGGGGGCAACTCCAAATGGAACCCCAGATGGATTCAAGAAACGACAGGAGGAAAGAAAATGTGCACCGGCGTTAAATTCATCGATGATAAAGGCAATATGTATTTCGGACGCAACCTCGACTGGTGCTTCGACTTCGGCCAGAACGTCATCATCACCCCGCGCAACTACAGCCACAAATATGAGTACCTCGGCGACATGAAGAACAAGTACGCCCTCATCGGCATGGGCATCTCGTTCGAGGGCATCCCGCTGTACTTCGACTGCGGCAACGAGGCCGGCCTTGCGTGCGGCGGGCTGAACTTCCCGGGATACGCCCAGTACGAGCACGACGCGGTGGAAGGCAAGACCTGCATCGCCTCCTATGAGGTGCCGCTGTGGGTGTGCTCGCAGTTCTCGACCGTCGATGAGGCGGAAGCGGCGCTCAAGAACGTCGCGATCACCGACAAGCCCGTGAATGAGAAGCTCGGCGCTTCGATGCTGCACTGGATGATCGGCGACAAGGATCGCACGATCGTCATCGAGTACACGAAGAACGGCATGGAGATCTTCGATGACGGCACCGACACGCTCACCAACCAGCCCGGCTTCGATTTCCATCGAGAGAACCTGCGCAACTATCTGGCGATGTCGAACAAGTGGCCCGAGCCCGTCATGTGGCGCGAGCAGAAGCTCACCCCGTTCGGCTCCGGCGCCTGCATGCGCGGCATCCCCGGCGACTATTACTCCCCGAGCCGCTTCGTTCGCGTCGCCTACATCAACGCGAACTACCCCGTCCAGACGGGCGAGGCCGCGAACGTCGCGCGCATGTTCCACACCCTCGGCGGCGTCGCGATGGTGGACGGCTGCGCGATCATGAACGATCAGGGCCAAGCCGAGCGCACCACCTACACCGGCTGCTTCAGCCCCTACTACATGAACTACTATTACAGCACCTATGAGGATCCGGCCATCCGCTACGTCACCATCCAAGACTACGATGCCGATGCCGATGCGATCATCGAAGTGCTCGACAAGGACGCGCGCTACGGCCGCATCAACGCCGAAACCGACATGCCGCGCCCGATCCATTACTCCAACCAAGAAGGCGCGAAGATCCCCGAGGTCGGGTAAGCGCTTAGCTTAACTGGCTATCGAAGCTTCATGTTGAAGCCGCACCTTGTAGCTGACTATTGAAGCTTCGCAACCTTCATCACGCATTACGCGGAAGCCGCTCCCCCGAGCGGCTTCTCTTTTAACAGCTTCTTTTCCAATGGCCCCCATCCCAGTCGAAGTCGAAGCTTCCCTTGCCTTAAGCCAAACAAGCAAAGTTCATTACCGGTATAATGTGCACGTTCGATTAGCACCGCGCAGGGAGGAATCGTGTCGCCACGCCAATCCGACATAGCCGATATGAAGTGCTGGCTCGTGCGCTTGGCCGAGAAGCGTTGGCACATGCCCGCAGCGGAAGTCACGCGGCTCTTTACGCAAGCCGGTGTCTACAGCTATATCACAGAGCTCTACGATTTACTTCACTTAAGCAGTTACGACCAAGCGCTAAAGGACGTTGAGACCTACCTTTCGCGCAAAGGACTCGCCCCATGTTAGCCCTCGAGACGGGGCTCGTCCTCTACCACGGAAGCTATGCGCCCGTCGAAAAGATCGACCTCGATAGATGCCTCCCCGGCAAGGACTTCGGACGGGGCTTCTACCTTACCTCTTCCCTCGAACAAGCGCAGAGCTTTGTTTCCCTATCCCTCAAAAAGCATCGGGCCGAAGACGCGGCTTTCCAAGCAGCGGAGGGCTTTGTTTCCTCTTACCGCGTCGATCTCCGTGAAGATCTTTCGATCCATTCGTTCACCGAAGCAGACGCCGACTGGCTGCATTTCGTCGCATCGAACCGTCGGGGCGATCTTTTCCCCGATCTCATTGAAGCCTATTCGGCCTATGATGTCATCGCTGGGAAGATAGCGAATGATCGAACGGCCCGTACGTTGCAACTTTACGTGACGGGAGCCTTCGGGGAGCCGGGCTCGCCCGAGGCCGACTCCATCGCCATAGCCACGCTGCTCCCAAATCGGCTTGAGAACCAATATTGTTTCCGCACAGCAAGAAGCCTTCTGTGCTTGGATTTTGAAGGAAGCGAGCCCTATGGGGTTTGACGAGTGCGAAGTGACAGATGCCCAGCGGGAGGCATGCGCGGTCGAAGTCATGCGTGCGATGCTCGAGGACTGGTGCGACGAGCACGGCGAGGACTTCGACACTGCGCTCGACCGTTTCGCCTCTTCTCGCACCTACGAGTTCCTGTTCGACTTCACCACACGGCAATGGGCTGAAGGCCCCGATAACCTCCGGTATCTATGGGAGCGTGAGAGCAACCGCGAGACGTGAGCAGCATGCAGGTTGGATGTGTTCTGCCAACAAAATGCATATGCGAAATCAAAGATCATTCACACCTACTATTCAAATATGTTGCGACGTTATTGAGAATCTGAAATGGGGTAATTGCGACGCTTTTTACAATCTGATTCGAATGTTTTGCGACGAAATCAATAATTTCAACTGCTGCCGAAAAATGCAAAAATCGCCTAAAAATGCAAAACTAATGCTGTCGTTGTTCATCCCTTGCAGAAAACGAGCATCGTATAGCGGAAATCTCATGCAAGACTACTCAGCTAGGGAGAATTTCACAACGATGCGGTTGAGCTTTTTGCGCCATGGTTCATAGAGAATGGCGAGGAAAAGCACCGTTGCCACACCGTGGGTGATGTCGAAGGGAAGCGAGCCCCCGAACACGAAAAGGACCGCCTGCCACGTGAGCGGCTGGAAGAATCCGAGCAGCGTCCAGCTGTTGAGAAAAAGACCGTAGAGCAGCGCGGCGCAGAATCCCAGAACGAGGCGAGCTGGCGCATGTTCCCAAATGCGGTGGCGGGCAAGCGTTCCCGCGAGGTAGCCGACAAGTCCCCAGGCATACATCTGCCAAGGCGTCCACGGGCCTTGCCCCGCAAAGATGTTCGACACAAGTGCGGCGAGCGCCCCGACAAGAAAGCCGCTCCGCTTTCCGAATGCCGCACCGGCGATGATGCAGATGGCCGTCACCGGTTGAACGCTCGGGAGCGCGATGAAGATCAGCCTTCCCACAGCGGCGAGGGCGGCGAGAACGACGACAGGCATGATCTGTCGCAAGGCGGGAGCGCTTCTCTCCCACCCCACGATAAAGAGCACAAGGGCGCTGCACACCGTAAAGAGCGTGATGAGCGCTGCCTGCCTGATCGAGAAATAAGCGCAGAGTGCGAGGACAAGAGGCACGCTGATGAGCACCGCCCCCTCAACGAGATGTCCGATACGCGCCCGCATCATCGGCTTTTTTCCACCGTGAGAAACGTTGAGGCGAAATACTCTTCCGTTTCCTGCATGCAGGCGAAGCTCCCATCGAACAGCAGGGCAACGTGATCTGACACCGCGCGGGCAAACTCTCTATCGTGCGTTGCCATCACAATGGTGCAGCCACGTTTCCGCTCTTCATGGAGAAGCTCCACCAATCGCTCACGGCTCGGCGAATCAAGCGAATGCGTCGGCTCGTCAAGCAGAAGCAACTGCGGCCTTCGTAACAGCACCTTCGCGAGCGCAAGCAGCTGCATCTGCCCGCCGGAGAGATCATACGGATGGCGCGCCCGCAGGTTTTCGAGCCCAAAGCGCTTGAGAATCCCATCGATTTCTTCGCGCTGAGGCAAATCGCCTTCCTGCCCACGGAGAGTGTTTCGCCGCCCGTACGAATCGACTTTCTGCCCGTGCAAACCATCACCCATCCACTCACACAGCTCATCATCGACGCGATCCGCCGTGAAGAGCATCTGCGGGTTCTGAGGGAGGTAAGCTTGTTGTGTCAGCAGAGAATTACTCACCTTGCCGTGCTGCGGTTTTAATATCCCCGCCACCAGCTGCAGAAACGTCGTCTTCCCACATCCGTTTCCCCCCATGAGCGCCGTAATGCTCCCCTCTTCGAACTGCGCATCGAGGCCCCGCAGCGCCCATGGCGCTCCTTTCCCATAGCGAAACCACAGATCGCGCGCCACAACGACCGGAGCCTTCCCCTCGATAACGTGGGGTCGATCGCTGATAAGATGCGGCGACATCATTGGTTGAAACGGTGAAGATTCCGAAAGCATGCCCTCATCAAGATGCGCCCACGACATGGCATACGAGCGGTAGAGCTCGCTTTGGTGCGTGGCGATGACGATCGTCATGCCAAGTTCGCGATTCAGGCGAAACAGCGCATGGCAGAAATTATGTGCCGCCACTGGATCGAGCTCAGAAGTTGGCTCATCGAGCAAAAGAATGTGTGGCGTGCAGATGAGAACGCTTGAGAGCGCCACTAGCTGAAGCTCTCCACCTGATAACTCGTTCGTCTTCTTATGGAGCAGCGGCTCAAGGCCGAAATAGAGCGAGACCTCCGCCATGCGTCGCCTGATCGCGCGCGGGTCGGCGCCCCTGTTCTCCATGCCGAACGCCAGCTCGTCAGACACCTCATCGCACACCGTTTGGCTCATCGGGTTCTGCGCCACAAACCCGACGAGCTGCGAAGTTTCCTCACCGAGGAGCGCTCCCCCGATCGCAATCTCGCCGGAAAGCTCCCCCGCAGGCGCGATCTCCGGCTTCAGGCAGCGCAAAAGCGTGCTCTTCCCGCTTCCCGAATTTCCCGTGACGACGACGAATTCGCCTTTATCGATGCTCCACGTGATGTCGCACAATGCGGCCTCTTCCTCGCCGACATAGCAAAACGACACATCGCGCAGCTCGATTGCCTTTGGCGTCCCTTCGCTCATGAGAGCAACCCTCGCATCGGCAGCACGAGAAAGGCGGGATAGGCAAGCAACAAGAAGAACGCCACATATCCCGCCTCGAGGCCCAAGGAGCCGAGGTGCGGATAGAACGTCCAGCCCGCAAGCGCTTGCGGCAACGTGAGCGCGCAAAGCACCACGAGCGCGACAAGGAGAAGAAGCGCCGCTGCATCACGCGGGCGCATCCGGCGGCTCCGATAGGAGGTGCGCCTCATGCCCCGCTTGCGCCAAAAGCCCCAGCAACGGGCGCGCATGCTGTCGGCGCTTTCGAGCGATTCCTCCATCGACCATCCCATGAGCACGCTTATCTGCCGCGCCCTCCCCCGCACCGTGGCAACAAAGCCGTTTGCTGCTGGCTGATTCGCATGCTGCACCGCCGCAATCGCCTGGGCGCGCTTCGCCATCAGCGGCACGAGCCTCATCGTCATCGTGAGGGCAAGGGTCATCGTCGGCAGCCTTCCGGCAAGCAGGGCGAAGATATCCCCTTCGCCTACTAACCTGCTGAAAACGGAGAACCACTGGATGAGCCCGACGAGCAGAAGTCCCAGCGTCAGCCCATAGACAAGCGCCTCGAGCGTGATGCGAAGCCCCCCGAGATCAGCCAAGACAGTCTGCCCGTTTCCGGAGAAGAGCGCATTGAGAAGCGTGATGAAGGCAACCGCGCCGAGCTGCCAGAGAATCGCTCGACGCAGCGCCTCTTTCCCAGCAAGAATGCCCGTCAGCACATATGCCGCAAAAGCCGATAGAAGCACGACGATGGGATGAACGGCGCACATCGTCATGGCGAGCACGGTCGCAACATAGGAGATCGCGACGACGGGGTGGTAGAACTCAAAGACCGTCATCGGAAATCATGCCCTGCTGCGTGTATTCGCATGCTGAATTATCATTGCGTTGACGCTGCCGGCCTGCGATTAGGAAAGCGGATCGTCGATGCCGTTTCCGTAGGCGAAGCTCGTCCCATCACCGTAGATGTATTGGTAGTGGCCGTCCGCCATAAGCGTCGCATATGACATGGAGCTTTCCCAATCATCCGCCGATCCGTCGAACATGGTCACCCAGAAATCACCGGTCGCCTCATCATATTGCTTGCCAAGAAAATACGGGGAATCGTTGATGATGGTGTAGGCATGATCGTCGTTTGCCGTTTCCTCGATGGTGGCAACCTCATGGAAGCCCGCGGCTTCGAGGAGATCAATGACGGTCATCTCGCCCGTCAGCCCGCTGACGGCGCCGTTGTAAACCACCTTGTTGTTGTCGGTCGTATCGACCACGGTCAGCGCAACGCTGAACTCGCCCGCTTGGTTTTCGACAGGCGCGTTCGCAGCACTCTCCCCATTATCAGGAGCCGCGCAGCCACTAACGCCAAACAAGCAGCCGGCGCTCAGCACCACCGTGAGCAGGGCGATAAGCATCGATGAGAACGCTCGCCTCGTCAATGTTTCGCCGTGCGGGGACGTCGTGCCCTTCGCAAGCGCTTCGCCGTGCTGGGACGCTGTTCCACCTTGACACATTGTGCCGCGCCGAGCACGCATGGGCGTTTCGCCGTGATGGGAGGAGAAAAGACGCATAAACATAAAAGCCTCACTTTCCAGGGCCATTTGATGGAGAGGTGTTCCGACTTTGCCTCGCAAGCGCACCATATGCGCACCTCGCGAAGCGTTTACGGTTACTGGCATAGCGCAGGATTTCCACCCGCATTTCCCTCGATGCACGCCGTGCTTCCCAAACCGTGGCCGCAAAACACGCCACACGCAAAACACGTCACACACCAACGCCTTTCAGCGCTACCATCAATACCAATAAGACAGCGCCTATTGTAACGGCAAACCAAGCGTAATCACCAGCAAGACGGCAGAGAAAAGATTCCCCTTGACCTCGACCTCTGGTCTACGTTTATATTCCTCAATGTGGAATTGAGATTACGCAAAACGACCAGAAAACATGACTATGAAAAACGAGAAGGAAACATACAGCATCTCACGGGTGTGCGCCATCACCGGCGTAACGCCAAAGCAGCTGCGCGACTGGGACAGCAAAGGCATCCTCGTCGCACGGCGCACGGGTGAGAGCGTCGCGAACAACCGCAAGATCTACACCGAAGACGATATTGCCCGTATCCAAGAGATCCTTCTCCTGAAAGATCTTGGCCTGAGCCTTGCCGAGATCAAACAGTTTCCCGCATTATCGGACAAGGAGCGCCGTGATGTTCTTTCCGAATGCATCGCGCGCTCTGAGCAGCAACACGCCCTCATCAAAAGGCGCTTGCTTCTCTCGCTCGCTGCTGAGAATCTTGGCTTCGACAACGTGCAAAAAGACATCGCGCTTTTCGAAAGTTCCGACCTTCTGGCCTTGAGCTACGAAAACGACGAGAATTTAAGGCGGTTTTTGCATTGGCTCCACAGCCATACGGAAAAGGACGTGGCAGAGCTCGCGCAACGGCTTCTTGAGACGAGCCGTGGATTTGCCGCCCTCCAAGGGGCGCCGTGGGAAGATGTCGAGCTGCAGATTGCGCGATTCTGCGAAGTGATGAGCACGAGCCTCGGGTGGCCCTCCGCTGGCCAAATGCTCGCCCTCTCATTGGGGTTTGCGCTTCACGAAGAAATCGCCCAGGAGGTCGATAGCATTCTCGGGGAAGGAAGCGCGGAGTTCATATCGAAGGTCTTCCTGCTCGCGTGGGCATCGAGCGCAGCCGAATGCCTTGACGACATGTTTGCCGCCCTGTATTTCGCCCTTCTCAAGGAATCGCCCGGCTCAACGCCCAAAGAAATTCCCGCCTGCCTGGCCGACTGCGCCGATACGCTCGTCGCTTTCGTTTGCGAATTTGGCTGCGATCCCCATCTTGCCGATGCGCCGAACAGCGACGAGCGGACCCAGCGCATTCTCGCACTCGCCGACGATGTGTTCGCACTTCTGGAGGAGACGCTGCTTGATGAGGAAATCGAGCAATACCTCGATCTTGACGACTTTCCCGCTCTTGACGGCTCGGCGCTCTCAACGGCACAAGGGCTTCTCGCCTCTTTCCTTAAAGGCGAGCTTTCGCCGGGGCTTGCAAACAGCGGGCTTGGATCGCTCAGACATCAAGCGGAGGAATGGCACGATGACGTGTTGCTCGTCCTGCACGAGGGGAAACACCTTGGCGCTGATGAGAGCGCGGACAATGATGAAGGCTTGTTCGAGGAATGGTTTCAAGAACGCTATCCCGATGCGCCGGAAGGAGCGTGGGCAACCGAAGAGCAGTCATGCGAACGCGAGCGATCGACCCGCCAACTACTGGAAGAAGCATCGTCAGCGGCAACAGCAACAACAGGGATTGCGCCC
The DNA here is from genome assembly GCA_947626195.1 of uncultured Eggerthellaceae bacterium. GTDB lineage: Bacteria > Actinomycetota > Coriobacteriia > Coriobacteriales > Eggerthellaceae > CANQRF01. Next base: position 46,668 of record CANQRF010000005.1, on the reverse strand, counting down.
TCACGTAGCACGGTGAATGGACTTTCCGAGAAAGGCGGGCTAAAACGAGATCAATGAGGCCGTAGTCGTGTCGAGCGCATCGGCGATCCTTCCCAGATCATCGATGCCGACCGCAACCCTTCCCGTCTCAACGCGCCAAATATGAGATTTGCTGCTGCCGATCATGAGCGCCAACCGCGCCTGCGAAAGCCCCTGCTTTTCGCGTTGATCGCGGATAGCGGCCCCCAATGCGTTTCTTTTCTCCTGCGGTGTCATAGGGACTAGCGTAGGTGGTATACTGAACTGGATGGCTTCATATATGAAGCCATTATCAAGGAAGAGGATGATCGGAGGTATGAGCATGGCGATATTAACAGCTACAGTACCGCGAGAGGTCACTGCCCAGATGCCAAAATGCGCTTCTCAAGATTTCTTATAAAGGGCTCTTGGCAACGTTCAGAAAGGAACACACATGAAGCATTTAACAGTCAACATCAAGTCATTTTTCGCATTCTTTGCCGCTGTCGTTTTATCTGTTTCATTGTGCGCGTGTGCAGGAAGTTCTGAATCGAAGCAATATATCGACACATGGGTGCATGAAACGCCATCAGGATCTATCGAGACGATCATTCTTAAAGACAATGGTAAAGGAACAGCCCTTTCAGGTGATCTCGGATATGATTTCACCTGGTCGCTTAAGAACAAAGATGGAGAAAACTGCATAGAGGTCACAAATCCGCAGAACAACCAGACGATGGATATGACAATTTCTGAGCAGAACGGAAAGACTGTTTTAATAGCAAATGGATGGATTTATTATCGCGAAGCAGAGCTTGATAGTGCGTCCGCGGATGAGGAGAGCGCCAACATAAGCTCTAACACTGATACCTCATCAAATATCGATATTCCCCAGAACTCCAATCAATCTCAATCCAGCAAGACGGATAGCAAAACATTAGGTAATTTTGATGAAGAGGCCGTTCTCTCCCAACTTCAAGTTCAGGAGCTTTCCCATAATAGCCGTTTTGCCAATAAAGCATTTTTGATCATCACCAATAATTCCGACTTCGATTTATCGATTGATGTAGATGCGCTTTTCTATGATGAGAATGGATCGCGTATAGCAGCAAAGAGCGCGAGCCTCGATGCAGTCGAGAGCACGCAACCAGTCGTCGTTACCTTCTCTCTTGATGAAGAGTATGCCACCATGGATTATGAGCTTTCCGTCGAACCTGAAGATTTTTACGAATGCGTGTATTCAGATCTATCGTATGAAGCCTCAGAAGCGAAAAACAAAATTGTGCTTTCCGTTACTAACAATGGATCTGAAGCTGCAGAATTCGTGCAAGCAGAAGTTCTATTCTTTATGGGTAACGAGGTCGTGAGCTCTAATTTTAGTTATTTCACCGATGACGATTTCGAGCTCAAGCCAGGGGAAACGATCCATGAAGAAATAAACTGCTACGAAGATTTTGATTCGTATCAGGTCTTTTTATCTGGAAGGAGGTAATCCTTCTCCGCTTCTCCTATGGCGAGATCGCCATGAAAATGCTGGGCGATTCGAGCCTCAGCTACCGAGGCCCCTTTCAGTTAAGGTCTGTTTTACAAACGATGCGACGTCTGTTGTGAAGCGTCCTTCATCGAAATCCCTTCGCGCTTCGCGCAGAAGAGACCGCATCTCAGCTTCGTAGCGAGCTTCCTCACGTGTCTGCGAATGATAGATAGGTGTCACCATGAAACCCCTATCGACTATCATTCGCAGGCACGTAACGGGCATTGCGAAATGTTCCGACCTTTTTCGCTTTGCCCTCTTTCACCAAAGCACCCAACACCGATTCTATCGTCGAAGGGCTAATGTCAGGAAGCAACTTGATGAGATCCTTCTTTGCGAGAGGGAAAAAACTTTCCTGAACAGCGTGTTCAACACGCTCACGTTTTGTCGCTGGTCTATCACCAACAAGGAGAAAGCGTGAGTCAAACTCTTGATAGCATCCAAGGAGCATCGCAAGGAAGTTTTCCATAAATGGCGTATAGTCGCTCTGATTTTCCTGCCATCCCTGCGATGATTCTCGGAGCGATTCGTAATACCAAGCTTTATGATCGTTGATTTGCTTTTCGAAAGAGACGTATTTTCCCACGTCGTAGCCCTCTTGATAAAGCAGAAGCAGCGAGAGAAGCCGAGAAACACGTCCATTGCCATCTGAAAAAGGATGTATACACAAAAAATCAAGGATGAAGCACGCAATGAGAAGCAACTTATTCACGCGAGCATCGTCATGGGCTATTGCATAGGCGAGCATGAGCTGTTCCATGTCTTCTGGCGTGTCAAGAGCACTCGTCGGACGAAACCGGACATGATATTTCCCCGATTCGTCCCTGTCGGCGATTACGTTATCGGTTGTCTTGTACCCGATTTTTGCATTGGGAACATATGACAGAATCATACGATGAAGCTCGATAGCTGTTCGTTCGCTTACCACCAGTTCGCGGTAATACCGATGAATATAATCAAGCGCATCGCGATATCCGGTAATTTCCTGCTCGTCATGATCTAAGGGCGCAGTCGTTCCACTTGCCAATTCAGCAATGCGTTCATCGGTTGTGATGATTCCTTCGATCGCGTTTGAAGTCTTTATCGATTGAACCCGGGCAATCGCCTCAAGCGGCTCCATCAACGCGGGATAGCGTTCCGAGCGATGTTTTCCTTGCACTCTCAACTCACCGATAGCCGTAGCCGTATTGAGAAGGCGCATCGGCACGCTTCCGTTAACGAGAAACGTATAGTCAAAGCTATGCACTCAACACCTCTTTACTGCATACAATGATAATAGTCTCTCCCCATTATAGGATATTTACTGCATATTTTTCGCGATCCTTTGTGCAGTAACGTGTTTGCCTATGCAGTAATGAATCTCTTGCGCGTGAGGGCAAGATCGAACGTTTGGAGTCGGGAGTAAGCTTCCTGCATGGCCTGGTGAATGTGCGCCTGCGTTTCCTCAACAAAGCTGTCGAGGATGGACTGAAGGGCTTTCCCGTAATTGCGCTTATACGCGGCGTTCAACCTATGCCAATCAACGCCCGCGAAGCACGATGCGGCGCGTTCGTCATACGGCAAACGCCCTTGCACCATGAGAACCGCTAGCACGGGATAGCCTGGATAGCCCTGCCAGTAGGTGGCGTTATCGTTTGAATAGAAGGTATCGCCCTTCCATTGGACGAGATATTCTTTCGAACCATCGCTCGACATCACATGCGCTTCGCCCGTTTGGCATTTCGAGCACTCGTCTGCCGCAGCCTCGGCATCATCTGCAGGGAGCTCTGCTCGAACATCCGCCAGCCTTTCTGCCCCATCGCCGAACGCAACGCGCCCGTCAATGATCGCGCTCCATGCCTCAGGAATCTTTTCAATCGGAGGAAGCTTCATACACTCTCCTATTCTCTGTAAGTTAAAGGAATATTTTCTATACGATCAATGAGCTCTTGCCGCCCTTGTGTGATCTTCATTTTCTCATAGATATGACGCACGTGGGTCTGCGCCGTGCTCTTCGCAATAAACAGCTCGTCGCAAATATACGGAATTGAGCGCCCATGCGACAACAGAGCGACGACTTCTTTTTCGCGGGGTGAAAGCCCATAAATCTGAGCTGCACGCTCTATTGAGGCGGCAAGGTGATTTTCGCTTTCGACAGAACCGGATGAGGGGCTCTCAGCGGCGACGCAACCGGCATTTTCCCCAATAGGAACACCCCCCATTTCAACAGTTTCATGGGCGTATTGCGCAGGATTCGACATGCTCCACGTCATCAAAACAAGGAGAAAGAGAGCCGCAATGCTTAAAGTAGATGCAGTAGCGAGAGCAAGGGCCACTATCCAAGCGAGTGGACGGGGTATGATAACCAGCAAGACATAGATGAAGATACTCAAGAAAACGGCTGCCACGGTGCTCACAACGCGCCTGCGCAAACTCACCGAGGCAAAAGGCTTGACCCAGCCGAGCACCAACGTAACAAGCCCAAAACCGACGCAGGCCCCCGAGATAACCGTAATGGGGAAGCTGTCACTGAAATCATGGAGAATTGCGCCGAGTGGCGAAAGCACAGCGGAGGCCACGACAAGCACAATCAGTGGCGATGGACGTCTCGCAAGCTTTTGAAGTCTATAGCCAAAAGCCACCATAGCAGCAAGAGCAATCAGAGCGCTCATGATGATGACGGTTCGCCACGCAAGGCCATCGCCAACCATCGTGGACTCAGTTGATAGCACAGGAGATATTGCCAAAAGGAGCGCCCACACCATGGCGCATGCGCTTCCTCCGACAACACGCAAATCGCAGCTTTCGAGTAAATTGTCCAACCACCGGGAAAGCATGGCCATTACCTCCAGCGGCATGGTGGCACAAGATGAATAATTCCGTCAATCATCACTTTTCACCGATGCGCAAATACGGCGATTCAGCGATTATAACCAGAGGCACCATCACTTGTGCCACTTAACGTACCGCAATGGTTTCTTCCTCTGAAACCAAAGCTCGACCTAACAGGAGGGATGTATGGGTTCGCAGAACATGAATCTGAGCCGCCGGAGCTTTCTTGGATTGGGAGCGCTAGCAGCGGCAACGGCTTCCGCAGCAGGTCTTGCCGGATGTGCGCCGCAATCGGCAGCGGCACCGAGCACGACCACCGAGGCAGCGACCGGCTATAGCTGGGAAACTGCTCCCGAACCAATGACCGCCGACCAAAGCGAAGACATTGATGTCGTCGTCATCGGCGGAGGAATGTCAGGCTTTTCGGCAGCATGCTCAGCAGCCGAAAAAGGCGCGAGCGTCATCCTGCTTGAGAAAACAGGGGCGGCGCAATTCCGCGGCATCGATTACGGCGCCGTCGGTGGAAAGCTCCAGCTTCAGGCAGGCATCGACCTGCGCGACCGCAAGCAGGATATCTTGAAAGAGGTGTTGAGATGGGGCAGCGATCGTGGAAGCTACCGCGTGGTAAACGCATGGCTCGAGAATTCCGCCGAAGCGCTCGACTGGGCAGCCGATGTGTTGACCAACCATGGCATAACCGTCGCACCCATGTCAATGGAAATGCAGGTCATCCCCGACTCATGGTTTGAGCATTTTGCAACAGATGCATTCCAGATCGTTCCCACAGAAGAACTCATCGCCGAAGGCAATGAAGCTGGCTACGAGCCCCCTTACGCCATAGGATGGGCAAAGGCCTTTACTGCCTATGCCGACGAGTTGGGAATCTCCGTTCGCTTCAATGCCGAAGCAAAGCAACTCGTTTGCGAAGAAGGTGGTCCCGTAAGCGGCGTCATCTATGAAGACGACTCAGGCGTCACTCAAATCAATGCGAAGTCTGTCGTTTTGGCTACTGGCGGATATGGCGCCGACACCGAGATGATGGATGCTTTTATCCCTGGCCATAGCGAGGACATCTATAACATCACGACACCGCCCCACAACACCGGCGACGGTATCCGTATGGGCGCTTGGGTAGGCGGAGCCATTGACCCAGCACCCCATTGCCCCATGTATTTCGACGAAGGCGTGGAAGGTCTCGACTATATGCCCTCCATCCCGCTCACCCGCCAGCCTTGGCTTTACCTTAACGACCTTGGCGAACGTTTTATGAACGAGGATATGCCCTATGCGTACGTTTGCCGCGCCCACAACGCGCAGCCGCGCCATATGAAATGGGTTATCTGGGACTCCAAGTGGGAAACCGAAGGCCCCGCCATGGGCATGATCGTATGCAAAGATTTCCGCTCACCGCTTCACAATCCTGAGCAGATCCAGCAATTCATCGAAGAGGGAAAGATACTTTCCGCCGACACCATCGATGAGCTGCTTGCGAAGATGGAAGGTCTTGATGCCGAAAAGGCGAAGGAGACTATCGAGCGCTATAACGAGCTCTGCGCAACCGGCGTCGATGAAGATTTTGGCAAGCGCGTTCAGTGCCTCAACTCCATCACCGAACCACCCTTCTACGGCGTACGCTCCGGTACGACGCTGCTGGTAACGCTGGGCGGATTGCAAATCAACGATCAGCAACAGGTGATTGATGAGAACGCGGAGCCTATCGAAGGCTTATGGGCCGCTGGCAATTGCTCAGGAAGCTTCTTCTTCAACGATTATCCGATCACTGTTGCCGGTGTGAGCCATGGCCGCGCCTGCACTGGCGGTCGGCGCGCAGGAATTTTTGCCGCCGAACACGCGTACAGCGCATAGCACAGCGCATAAGCGATTTTCAACATACTCAATTGATGGAAAGGAGCTTGGAGGGCAACCTGCAAGCTCCTTTCCATCTTGTCCTTAAGGAACCACAAACTTGGGAAGGCTTACGGGGCGTCCGCCTATCGAAAAGATCCTCGAAGATACCAACTTCGGCGCTCGATAATGCCGCCTTTACATGCAAGATGGGGCTTGCAAGCACAGCTCACAAGCCCCATCGTTCGCAAGGTTTCAGCGAATGCTATTTATCGGCAGGACCCTTGTGGCCAAGTGCTGCCTGAGCCGCCGCGAGGCGCGCAACCGGAACGCGGTAGGGCGAGCAGCTCACGTAGTCGAGCCCGATCGCATCGAAGGTGTAGATGGAATCGGGATCGCCGCCATGCTCGCCGCAGACACCGCACTCGATCTTCGGGTTGCCCTCATGGCCGAGCTTCACGCCCATTTCGACGAGCTTGGCAACGCCAGGATCGATCGTCGCAAACGGGTTATAGGGCAGAAGGTGCTGCTCGAGGTATTGCGGGACGAACTCGGCTTCCACGTCGTCGCGTGAGAATCCGAAGGTCGTCTGCGTGAGGTCGTTCGTGCCGAAGCTGAAGAAGTCGGCGAATTTCGCAATCTCGTCGGCGGTCACCGCAGCACGCGGCAGCTCGATCATCGTGCCGATGGGGATCTCGAGCTCCACGCCCTCTTCCTCGGCGACCTGCTTGATCGTCTCTTCGCATACGCCGCGGAGCTTCTCGAGCTCGGGAACCACCGATACGAGCGGGATCATGATCTCAGGCTTCGGGTTCAAGCCCTCCTTCACAAGGCGCGCCATGGCGGTCGCGATCGCGCGCACCTGCATGACGGGAAGCACGGGATAGACGATGCCCAGACGAACGCCGCGCAGGCCAAGCATCGGGTTCTGCTCGGCGAAGCTGTCGATCTGCTCCATCAACCGACGGCGCTCGGCGATCATCTCGGGGTCGGCCGAGGTTGCCTCAAGGCGAGCGATCTCAACATCGATCGCACGCGGGCTCTCAAGAAACTCATGCAGCGGCGGGTCGAGCAGGCGCACGATGACCGGCAGTCCGTCCATTGCCTTGAACATGCCGTAGAAGTCGCCCGTCTGCGCCTCGAACAGCTGCGCGACCGCACGTTCGCGAACGCTTTCGTCGGCGTTGAGGATGAAGGTCTGGATGATCTGCTTGCGCTCGCCGAGGAACATGTGCTCGGTGCGGCAAAGCCCGATGCCCGATGCGCCGAATTTGCGCGCAAGCTCGGCATCCTCGGGATTGTCGGCGTTCGCACGCACGCCAAGATTGCGCAGCTCGTCGGCCCATTCGAGGATGGTGTCAAGGTCGCCGGTCAGCTCGGGGCGCACAAGGTCGACGGCGCCGAGCACCACGATGCCGGTCGTGCCGTCGATCGAGACCATATCGCCCTCATGGATGACGACGTCGGTGCCTGCCACAGCCGCCTGCTTCTTCTCAGCGTCGATGCGCAGCGCCTCCACGCCGCAGACGCAGGGCGCACCCATGCCACGCGCGATAACGGCAGCATGCGAGGTCTTGCCGCCATGCGAGGTGAGGATGCCCTCGGCTGCGATCATGCCGGCGAGGTCGTCAGGCGTGGTCTCCCAACGCACGAGCACGCAGGGCTTGCCTGCTTCGTTTGCCGCGACCGCATCGGCGGCGGAGAACACCGCCATGCCGACGGCGGCGCCGGGGCTGGCGTTGAGACCCTGTGCGAGCACGTCGTATTTCGCATCCTTGTCGAACTGCGGATGGAGCAGCTGGTCGAGCTGATCGGGATTGACGCGCATGACCGCCTCTTCCTTGGTGATCAGCCCTTCCTTCTCCATATCGATCGCGATCTTCAGAGCGGCGGCAGCGGTGCGCTTGCCCACGCGGGTCTGAAGCATCCAGAGCTTGCTCTGCTCAATGGTGAACTCGATGTCGCACATATCGCGGAAGTGCTGCTCAAGGACGACGAAGATCTCCTCGAGCTCGGCGCCTGCCTCCTCAAGGCCGGGCACATGCTTCAGATCGGAGATGGGGCTCGTGTTGCGGATGCCCGCGACCACGTCTTCGCCCTGGGCGTTCACGAGGTAATCGCCGTAGAACTCCTTCTCGCCCGTAGCGGGATTGCGCGTGAACGCCACGCCGGTGGCGGAGGTGTTGCCCTTGTTGCCGAAGACCATCGACTGCACGTTCACCGCGGTGCCGAGGTCGTCGGCGATCTTGTTCTGCTTGCGATAGAGCGTCGCGCGCGGATTGTTCCAAGAGCCGAACACCGCCTCGATGGCGAGGCGCAGCTGCACCATGGGGTCTTGCGGGAACTGCACGACGCCGTCAACGACGAGGGTGGGATATTCCTCTGCGCTCACGTTGTCGGTGAAGATCTTCTTGAATTCCGCGACGAGCTCTTTCAGGTCGTCGGCGGTCAGGTCGGTGTCGCTCGCCGCACCGCGCTTGTCACGCATCGCGGTGATGGCGTTTTCAAAGAGGTCGCCATCGAGCCCCATCACGACGTTGGAAAACATCTGGATGAAACGGCGATAGGAGTCCCAGGCGAAACGCGGGTTGTCGGTCTGCTTGATGAGGCCGTTGATCGATTCGTCGTTCAGACCGAGATTCAAGACCGTGTCCATCATGCCCGGCATCGACATCGGCGCGCCCGAACGCACGGAGACGAGAAGCGGGTCGTCCGCATCGCCGATGCGCTTGCCCATGCGCTCTTCAAGGTTGGCACGATACTGGTCGATTTCGTCCAATGCCCCTTCTGGCCACGTGTTGCCCGCATTGGCATACTCCATGCAGGTCTGGCAGGTGATGGTAAAGCCCGGAGGCACCGGCAGACCGATGTTCGCCATCTCGGCGAGGTTCGCGCCCTTGCCGCCGAGAACCATCTTCATGTCGGTGTTGCCTTCAGTCACGTTTTTGCCCTCGGCATCTTTACCGAAGGCATAGACACGCTTCACATCTTGGGACATGGTTCGCTCCTTACTTCAATTGAAACTCTGCTTCCAACGTCGCTCGCCACACGGCCGTCTTCTCTGGCCGCGCAGCGCTTCGTCCGACCTCCGACTTGCGAAATTACACAAGCCAAACAAATGATACTCTTACTTGCTCGCCATCAAGCCGAAATCGGCCACGCCGGTGAAAACATTTACGAAGCTGTTGAGAAGCTTCAGGCGGTTTTCCCGAATCGCCGGATTCTCATCCATGATCATCACCTGCGTGAAGAATTCATCGACCGGAACGCGGAGGCGAGAGAGCTCGCCGAGCGCCGTTTCGTAATTGCCGGCGGAAAGCGCCGCCTGCACGGCCTCATGCGCCTCATCGATCGCGTTGGCGAGCCTCGTCTCGGGCTCGCCGAAAAGGCTCCGGTCGTATGCCTCGCCGAGCTTGGGATCGCGCAGGTTGTTCGCCCGCGCGAAGGCAAGCGCCAGATCCCTCATCTGCTCCGGCTCGCTTTGCCGCGCGCGTTCGAGCGCGCGCACGCGCTTGATGATCTCCATCGGTTCGCGCTCATTCGTCGCAAGAACGGCGTCGATCGCATCGGCGCCGGCGCCCTCATCGCGCAGCAGCACGCGAACGCGCGTGACGAAGAACTCAACGACCGATTCGCGCACCTTGGCAAGATCGAAATCGATGCCCGCTTGCTGCACGACGGAAAGGGCCGCATCAATTGCGGGGAGAAGCTTCACGTCAAGCCCCGCCTGAAGGATCGAGATGATGCCCAAGGCGGCGCGGCGCAAGGCGAAGGGATCGGCCTTGCCGGTCGGCACCTGCCCCACGGCGAAGAGGCCGCAAATCGTATCGAGCTTGTCGGCGAAGGCCACCACCTGCCCCACGGCGTCGGTGGGCACATCGTCGCCCGAAAAGCGTGGACGGTAGTGCTCGGCAACAGCGCGGGCAACGCGTTCGTTTTCGCCCGAGGCAACAGCGTAATACGACCCCATCACACCCTGCACGGAAGTAAATTCGATGACGGCATTCGTCACGAGGTCGGCCTTGGAAAGATAGGCGGCTCGCAAGGCGTCCTCGGCGACGTCGGCGGCAAGGTCGGCCGCTTGCACCACGTGCTCCGCGAGGGAGACGGCACGATTCGTCTTGTCCCGCATTGTGCCGAGCGATTCTTGGAACACGACGCCATCGAGCGCATCGACGTAATGCTCGAGCGGATGCTTGAGGTCCGCCTCGTAGAAGAAGCGCGCGTCGTAGAGACGCGCCGCCACCACGCGCTCATTGCCCTCGATGATCGTCGCCGCATGGGCCGGATCGCCGTTGCTCACCACGATGAAATGATGGGAAAGCTTCCCATTCTTATGATAGAGTGGGAAATAGCGCTGGTGCATGAGCATCGCATCGACGATGATCTCCTCAGGGACCTGCAGAAACGCCTCATCGAATGTGCCCTCGAGCACGGTGGGATGCTCCGTGAGATTGATGACCTCGCGCAAGGTCTTATCGGGAAGCACCGAGACCAGACCCGATGCGTCCTCAATGGCGGCGACCCCTGAGCGGATGATGCTCTCCCGCTCGACAGCCGTCGTGACAACCGAGGCGGCCTCGACGGTGGCGATGAGATCGTCTGCTGTCGCAACCGTGAACGGGCCGGGCGCCAAAACACGATGGCCCCGAGTCGCATTGCCGGCGGTAAGGCCCGCGAACTCGACGGGAATGATTTCCTCCCCGAGCATCGCGACGAGCCAACGGACCGGCCGCGAGAACAGATCGCGGGTCGTCCCCCAATGGCATGACTTCGGCCACGTGATGCCCTCGATGACGCCCCGTAAGACCTCGGGAAGGAGCTCGGCAGAAGGGCGGGCGCTGATTTGGCGCGAAGCGAAGACGTATTCGGTGTCCCCCTCGCGCCTCCGCTCAAGGTCGGAGATCTCAACTCCCTTGCCGCGCGCGAAGCCCATAGCGGCCTTCGTGGGATTTCCCTCATCGTCGAACGCGATCTTCACTGAAGGGCCGCGGAACGTCTCGACAAGCGCCTCAGTCTCGCGCCCTACCTCCGAGACGATCGCGATGAGGCGCCGCGGCGTGGAGTAGATGCGCGTCTCGCTATGGGGGATGCGCACCTCGTCCAAGGCAGCGGGGACAAGCTCGGAAAGCTGGTTTGTCGCGCGCTCGAGGTCAAACGCCGGAATCTCCTCGGTGCCGATCTCGAAGGCGAGCGTCGCGGTCTCATGGGCAGCGCTATTCGGCATCGCCCTCACCCCCTTCCAAAGCTTGCTCAGCGCAGGCGGACTCATCACAAGCTTGCTCAGCGCAGGCGACGTGCTCCATATAAGAGGCGCACACCGCCTTCGCGAGCGTGCGCACGCGCAGGATGTAGGCCATCCGCTCGGTGGCGGAAATAGCCCCGCGCGCATCGAGGAGGTTGAACGCATGGCAGCATTTCAGCACGCTGTCATAGGCGGGAAGCGGCAGGCCGGCCTCAAGCGTCTTCATGCACTCCACCTCGCGATCGGCGAACTCTTGAAAAAGAAAGGCGGTGTCCGCAACCTCGAAGTTATAGGCAGAATACTCGCGTTCGTTTTCCAGATACACGTCGCCGTAGGTGAACACCTTGCCGTCAGGGCCTTTTGACCATACGATGTCGAAGATCGAATCGACGCCTTGGACGAACATCGTCAGCCGCTCGAGGCCGTAGGCGATCTCGACCGGCGTCGGCTGGCATTCAAATCCACCGACCTGCTGGAAATAGGTGAACTGGGTCACCTCCATGCCGTCGATCCAAACCTCCCAGCCAAGCCCCCAAGCGCCGAGCGTCGGGCTTTCCCAATCGTCCTCGACGAAGCGCACGTCATGGGCAGCCACATCGATTCCGATTGCCTCGAGCGACGCGAGATACATTTCTTGGATGTTCTCAGGCGACGGCTTGATGAGCACTTGAAACTGATAGTAGAACTGCAGGCGATTCGGGTTCTCGCCGTAGCGTCCATCGGTCGGGCGTCGGCAGCCCTGCACATAGGCGCAACGCCACGTGCCTGGCCCGAGCGAGCGCAAGGTGGTCGCCGGTGCGTTCGTTCCCGCGCCCACTTCGTTGTCGTAGGGCTGCAGGATGACGCAGCCGGCCTCGGCCCAATAGCGTTGAAGGTTCATGATGACGTCTTGGAACGTCGGCGGGTCATGATGCATGATCGTTGACAATCCTCCCCTTAAAAAGTTTGTAGAACTTATGATAACAGGCCGAAATCGGAAAACGGCCAATAGACCATAAACGCTCTCCCCGTTACAGCATCGGTGTCGATCGGGCCAAAATAGCGCGAATCTTGGGAATTGAGGCGATTGTCGCCCATCACCCAGAGCTCCCCTTCGCCAAGCGTGTAGGGATACGTGATCTCCTTTCCCACGCTCGGCGTGAGCGGCGTGGTCGGCTGCCCGTCGACATAGGACTCATCGAGACGCACCCCGTCGATATACACTTCGCCGTCGCGCAAATCGATGGTCTGGCCCTCGGTCGCGATCACGCGCTTGATGAGCGTGCGACCATCCACCTCGGGATCGAGGAAGGTCACGATGTCGCCTTGCTGGGGTTCGGAGAAATAGTAGGAGAGCTTCTCTGAGAACACCATGTCGCCGATCTGGATGGTGTCCTCCATCGAACCGGATGGGATCTCGTAGGGATGCACGACAAATGAGCGCAGGGCCCACGAGAGCACGACGACTGCAAGGATCATCGCGAGAATCGAAATGACCGACCGCAGCACATGCGAGCCCTTCGCTGGCTGTGCATGTTCACCCGACGTCATTTAAGATTCTCACCTCCTCCGGCCTTCATGATATTCAACCTTACATCTTATCGTTTTCGGCATCGGGCTTACACGTTTCACGTAAAGTCTTCAGAAACTCATAATCTTGTTGATCGAGCGGTGCCTTCTCGAGCAGATCGGGGCGCAGGCAGAGCGTGCGCTCAAGGCTCCTCTGCCTCCTCCACTGGCGCACCGCACCATGGTTGCCGGAAAGCAGGACCTCGGGCACATCCATACCACGAAACGACGCCGGCCGGGTGTATTGTGGATATTCGAGGAGCCCTTCGGCGAAGCTCTCATCATCGACGCCCTCCTCTGCACCGAGCACGCCGGGGATCTGGCGGACGAGCGCATCGATCACCACCATCGCGGCGAGCTCTCCGCTCGTGAGCACATAGTCGCCGATGGAGATGACCTCATCGGCAAGCTCATACGCGCGCTCGTCAATGCCCTCGTAGTGGCCGCAGACGAAAAGCAGGCGCTCTTCACGCGCGAGCCTGCGCGCCATGGCGTCGGAAAACGGCTTGCCGGTTGGGGCGAGGAAAATGGTATGGGGGAAAGCGCCTTCGGAGGTGATGCGGTCATACGCTTCGAAGATCGGCTCGCATTTCATCACAAGGCCCGCTCCCCCGCCATAGGGCGCGTCATCGGTCGTGCGATGCCGATCGTGGGTGAAATCGCGCAGGTCGATGGCGCGAAACCGCAAGAGGCCCTTCTCCTGGGCGATGCGCATCATCGACGTGCCCATCACGGGTGCGAACATATCGGGAAAGGTGGAGAGCGCCTCAATCAGCATATTCGCCCCTCTAACAAAGCCCCGCGGGAAGATCCATCACCAGGCGTCGTTCGCGCTCGTCTTTCTCAACGCAGAGCTCCTCGACAAGCGGAACAAGGCAAGAAGGACGAACGCTCTCGGACTCCCCGTCGGCGGATGGTTCGCCTTCATCGCCTTTGTCACGCGCCACCGTCAGCAGGACTTGGCTCGGCAAAATCTCGGAAGCTTCCACGACGCCGATCTTTCCCATGCGCACGTCATAGACCGTCCAACCGCGCCAATCGCGTTCAAAGGACAGGGGAACCGCATCGATTTCGGAGCGCTTCATCAGGCAGGTTCGCCCCGAAAGAGCCTCAGCTACGCTGGGATCCTCCACTTCGTGGAACCAAATTTCCGCAGAGTCGGCTTTGAGGTTCTCGATCCTCGCCACCGTGACGTTGCGAGGAGCGTCGAGCACGGGCGGGACGAGAAAGACATGGGCTCCCTCGCGCATAAGAAAAGGGAGACGGGGCACGCTGCGTGCCACAAAGCCCCCCTTCAAACGCCTTGCAAAGGACAAGGTCGCAACAGCCAAATAATCACTCATGGCTGCCCGTTACTCGTCGATCAGCTCCACTTCCACGGAAATGCCTTCGCGGGAAGCGACGGCTCGTGCCAGCGTGCGGATCGATTTGATCACGCGACCCTGACGCCCGATGACCTTGCCCGCATCCTCTTCATTTACCGTGATCTCCACGAGAAGCGAACCGTCTTCCTGCTCCGTCGCATCGAGACGGAAGTCTTCTTCGTTGTCGAGCAGGGGACGCACGATGGCGTCCACCAAGCCGACAATATCTTCAGCAATAGCAGACACGGTTACGCCTCTTCACGCGCCGTTTTGATAAGACGCGCGACGGTATCGGTCGGCTGCGCGCCGTTGGCGATCCATTTGTCGACCTTCTCCATGTCGAGCTTGATGGTCGAAGGATCGGTGAGCGGATTGTAGCGGCCCACTTCTTCGATGAAGCGTCCGTCACGCGGGCAATGCGAGTCTGCGACGACAACGCGATAATAGGGACGCTTTTTCGCACCGTGACGGGCGAGGCGAATCTTTACTGCCATATAGGTGAACTCCTTATACTTCTTCGTGTACCTTGCGCCTCCATTGAGGCATGTTTCCAAAAATCGGCAATGCTTTATGATACGGCGAAGCCGAGGCGAGCGCAAGACACGAAGCGCAAGTCTCTTGGGATGAACGGTGCGCGGACGACCTTGGAAAGCCCGCGAAAAGCCCCCGGAAAGCCTGCAGCGAGCGGCCCGTGCTCCCCTTTTCTACTGCTGCATCAGGTCTTGGAGCTTCTTCAAATCCCGCATCGACATACCGCCGAGATCGCCCATGCCGCCAAGTGCGCGGTTGCGGCGCCTCCCCTTCTTGCCGCGGCCCTTGCCCGACATCTGCTGATCGACGCCGCCCATCATCTTGCGCATCATCTTCTTCGTCTCGTTGAATTTCTTGATGAGCTGGTTGACCTCGGTCACCGTGACGCCGGCACCCGCCGCGATGCGGGCACGGCGCGATCCGTTCAAGATGTCGGGGCGCAGGCGCTCTTCCTTGGTCATCGAGTTGATGATGACCTCCATCGCATCGAGCGCGCCCTCGTCCACCTGCCCGGAGCCCAAGGCCCTATCACCGCCGGGAAGCGCGCTGATGAGCTTCGCGACGCCGCCCATCTTCCTCAGCTGGCGGTTCATGGTGATGAAGTCGTTGAGGTTGAGCTGCGCCCTCAGCAGGCGCTCCGCTTCCTCCGCCTCCTCTTCCTCCTGCTGGACACGCATGGCGTTCTCGATGAGCGAGACCATGTCGCCCATGCCGAGGATGCGCTTCGCCATACGATCGGGATGGAAGGGCTCAAGCGAATCGGGCTTCTCGCCCGAGCTGATGAATTTGATCGGCTTGCCCGTCACCTCGTGGATCGAGAGCGCACCGCCGCCGCGGGCGTCGCCGTCCATCTTCGACATGATGACGCCGTCGAAATCCACCTGCTCGGCGAACGCCTGCGCCACGTTCACCACATCTTGGCCGGTCATGGCGTCGACCACCATGAGAATTTGCTCGGGCTCGGTGGCGTCGCGAATCGCCGCGGCCTCCTGCATCATCGCCTCATCGACATGCAGACGGCCTGCCGTGTCGATGATGACAATATCGCGCAGGCTGTCGATCGCATCATCGACGCCGTCGCGTGCGATCTGCACCGGATCGGCGCCCTGCTCGCTGAACACGCGCACGCCGATCTCGCCGCCGAGCGTCTTCAGCTGCTCGATGGCAGCGGGACGATAGACATCGCACGCGACAAGAAGCGGCGAATGACCGTCTTGGGCGAGGCGGTAGGCAAGCTTCGCCGCCGCCGTGGTTTTGCCCGAGCCCTGGAGGCCGACGAGCATGATGACGTTCGGGATGCGGCTCGAGAGCTCGAGGGCGGAATCTCCCTCACCCAAGAGCTGCGTGAGCTCATCGAGGACGATCTTCACGACGTTTTGCGCCGGCGTGAGCGAATCGAGCACCTCCGCCGTGAGGCAGCGCTCCTTCGTGTCTGCGACGAAGCGCTTCACCACCTTGAAGTTCACGTCCGCTTCCAAAAGCGCAAGCCGGATCTGGCGCATGGCATCGTTGATGTCGTCTTCCGTCAAACGCCCTTTGCCGCGCAGACCGCTGAAGATGGACTGCAGCCGGTTGGATAAGTTCTCTAGCACGTGGGTGCCCCCTCACGTTCATATCGCAACGCGCCATGGATGCCATGGCGCGTCTTGCTTTCGTTCTTGCCGGATTGCCCTTGCCTGAGGCTCACAAGCCCGTCAGAAGCTCTCAAGTTTGCCCGAAGCGCTAATGCTTGTTCGCGATCAGGCGATTCAGGGCGTTGAGATAGGCTTTCGTGGACGAGACGATGATGTCGCCGTCGGCACCGCGCCCGATATAGGCCGTGCCGTCGCCCGCCGTTACGCGCACCGTCACCTCGCCGAGCGCGTCGATGCCGCGCGTCACGGAGGAGACGCTGAACTCGGAGAGGTCGTTTTCCACATCGACGATCTTGTTGACCGCCTTGTACATCGCATCCACCGGGCCGGTGCCATATTCACACGCCGTGTGCGAACGGCCATGGGCGTCGCGCAGCGTGACGGTCGCAGTCGGGATGAGCGGGAAACCGCAGCTGATCTGCGCACCCTCGAGGACATACGCCGCTTCTTCAACGTTGCGTCCGCGCTCGTTGATGAGGCTCTCGAGGTCCTCGTCGTAGACCTCCTTCTTCTTGTCGGCCATTTCGAGGAACGCCTGATAGATGGCATCGAGCTCTTCGCCCTCATACACATAGCCCAAATCGTCAAGGCGATGCTTCAGCGCCGCATGGCCTGAACGCGCCGTGAGCACGATCTGGCTCTGATTCACGCCGACGTCCGCCGGATTGATGATCTCGTAGGTGTCGCGCTTCTTCAGCACGCCGTCTTGGTGGATGCCCGACGAGTGCGCGAAGGCGTTCGCGCCCACGATCGCCTTGTTCGCCTGCACCTGCATGCCGGTGATCGAGGAGACGAGCTTGCTCGCCTTGATGAACTCGCGGGTGTTGATGTCGGTGTGGGCATTGAGCTCCGCCTCATGCATGCGAATAGCCATCACGACCTCTTCCATCGCGGTGTTGCCCGCGCGCTCGCCGAGGCCGTTGATCGTGCATTCCACCTGCGTGGCGCCGTTGCGCACACCCTCCATGGAAAGCGCCGTCGCCATGCCGAGGTCGTTATGGCAGTGCACCGAGAGCGTGACGTTCTCGATGCCATCAACGTGCTCCATGAGGTATTTGATGCGCTGGCCGAATTCCCACGGCAGCGAATAGCCCGTCGTGTCGGGGATGTTCACGACGGTGGCGCCCGCCTTCACGACCGCCTGGATCACCTTCGCGAGAAACTCGTAATCCGAGCGCCCCGCGTCCTCCGCATAGAACTGCACGTCCTCGACGTATTTCTTCGCGTATTCCACGCAGTGGATGGCCCGCTCGATGCATTGCTCGGGCGTGATGCGCAGCTTATCGCGCATATGGCTCTCGGAAACGCCGATGCCCGTTTGGATACGAGGGCGCTTCACCGCTTTGAGCGCCTCGGCCGCACGGTCGATGTCCTTCTCAACGGCGCGCGTGAGCCCGCAAACCACCGCATCGTCGCCGGCCAGCTCGCCGACGCGGCGCACGCTCTCGAAATCACCGGGACTCGAGATGGGAAAGCCCGCCTCGATGATGTCGACTTTCAAGCGCAGAAGCTGACGTGCGACCACAAGTTTTTCCTCGGTATTCATGGAAGCGCCCGGCGATTGCTCACCGTCGCGTAGTGTCGTGTCGAAAATGTTGATCTTGGTGGACATGCACTCCCCCTTCGCCTTTCGATTCAATGTGGCTCTTTCCGTAAAAGCACATTATAGACGCTCTGCTGCGAATTGTTCTTCTCGTGCTGCGTCTCACCACGAAACCCTAGCAGAGGGAACATATCCCGAAAAGATAGCGGCGCTCATTCACTTGTGCTCGGTCGGGATTGCTTATTCGAGCAGCTCTTCGACGCTGCATCCGATCACGCGGGCAAGGCGCATGTGTAACGGCATCCTTAATCGTCATGAGATCCACGAAGGCCGCCTTTCTTGCCCGCATATCAATCGACAATGGCCGCATCAAAGCAATCTCAAAGATCTTCGCCAGCTTCTTGTATTATAAAGATTTGACTTCTGCATGCACGCTCAGGACATGCATTTAGTTATGAGCAACATCTTATACGTTGTGTGGCAAAGATATGCTTACATCTCCCAATGGGGACAAGGTTTTCATCTATACGAGAGGCAAGATGGCATACATGCTCCAAAATGTATGCAGATTTCTCACCTTTGTTTGTTAACAAGATCTATAAGGTCTTGTCTTGAATGCAGATCAAGCTTTGAGAAAAGGCTACGCAAATAGCCTTGAACGGTAGAAGGTGCCAGATTTAGCATATCCGCAACCTTTTTCAGGCTGTGCCCTTGGCAATAGAGAACCATGACATCAAGTTCACGATGAGTAAGAGAGACTCCCGCAGCCGCTTTTTCGCACAATTCCTTTATGGTGACTTCAGGTTCAAGGGCCTCGCTTTTCTCCCGATTATGACCAAGATTGAGTCCGAGCAGCACGACCGAAAAGATAATAAAAGATATTGTCGCAGTAACCGGCGGCACCAGATCGGTATCCTGAAAGAGAATTATCGTATTAAGCGGATTCACAAAAGCTGACGTGATAAGACTCGACAGGATAAAATCCAACGCGCCAAATACACCAAAGACAAGAACTCTTGAGATATTGCTTTGCGACACCGCGAAAACCAAAACTATGAACACGAATACCTGCAGACCATCGCAGCTAATTTTCATGATGCCGGCACCGAGATAAAACCCGATGTTGTTGTCAAACAACATGACGGCCAACAAGCCCGCAAGCGCAATAACAACCTGAACAACAAGCAACGTCGACGAAGTTCGTTTTGTCCACGTTTTGAAATAAATAAGAGTCGCCAGCGATGCAAAAAAGATAATGAGTCCGAATTGGGTAAGCGTCCGTTCCATCACAGGAATGTTTTCGCTCACCATAGATAAAAGACGGATATAAACATTGAGAACCAGTATGAGAATAAGGGAAACGACCACGATACGAAGGGGAATTCTCATCAAATTCGACTTGCTAAATTCCAATTCAAAATCTCCATCAGCGAGGTTCCTCTTTCCAAAGAAAAGAAGAATTCCGGACACTAGAGGACTGAGAATGATTCTGAGAACATCGACCATGGGAAAATAGTAGAAAAACAGATAGAGAATAGACGAGAATGTCGCAGACAAAACAATGCTAAAGGCACCTTCTTGAGCATCCAAACTTGAGAATGTTATGCCCCAAACAATAACCATGGCACCCAGGAAAAGAGCCTGCAAAGCTATTCCGAAGCCTATGATGATGGGGCTTGAATCGAATAACTCGTGTGCCAAATGCAACAAAATGGCTCCTGACGAACCTGCAGCTGAAGCCATGAATATAATGGGAGAACTTGCTAACTGTTGTTCTATATTCTTACGCAATAGAACAAGGAGAATGACAAAAAGAAATACGAGAATGAAATATATCGTATGAATCAGATAAACCTCATTCGAAATCGAATCTCCTTCTGTGACCAAAAGAGGAGTAAACGACGAAGTTCTCTGTAGAGGCCAAAACAGCGCGAACCCCAATGCGAGCAGCACGACTCTCTTTGAAATGAGGGAGAAATTATGTCTACCTTTTCCCATAAAACACCGCGAACAATTGTTTAACCAACAAGCAGACTGTTATGAGAGGCCATCCTTGACAGCAAAGCCGGCTTACACATGTATCATACCTCGATTACTCCAAACCGGCAGCTTTACTCCCAATCTCGCTTTTTCTGCATAGATCTTCATGCCGTGATTTCTAAACCGTCTAGGTTTCCATGATCCTTGTCATTAAGCAGAGGAGACGCGTCTTTCTTCCGTGCTGAATCGATCACAGCGCGCCTGATACGTAAGACAAGGTAAGCCGCCAAGATCACAGTATAGATGAGCACACGAACAACCGGCGAAGCGAATCCGAACGCCGATGGACCCAAAACAAGAAAGAGGTGAATGTAAATGAGAATGAAGAACGGATAAGCCAACCATTGGATCTTTTTCCAATGCACTGAATCCATCCGCCTTCGAATGAACTCAAACGAGGTGACAGTAAGTATGGTAAGAATGACGACAAGCGCCACTGAAACAACAAGCGAAATGACGAGATTAGCGCGAAGAGCTTGAACCCCAGTCGAAACTTGCACAAGGTAAGAACCAGCATAATTGACAACGTGACCGTACATGAGTATTGCCGCAATAACGGAAAGCTCTCCTCGTATGGGTTGAAGATATTTCCGTATCCACGACGATCTTGAGAACGCCCCAATAAACATGACAACGGTGAATAATCCGTATGAAAAGAGTCCTTTATAAAAATAAGGCTGTATTAGGCGATTGGCTTCTACGGATATATTGGAAAGGATGTGAAAGAGAAATACAGCATCAATGATCACCGCGATGATATAAAAAACAACGGGCACTTTCCGAATCGCATTGCGAAAAGCGAAGCTAAACAAAACGGCAAATACCAAAGCTATCAATAAATCCATATCCGCTACCCTTTCATGTCACGATTTCACGTGGCCAGCCAACGGCAATCATTCAATGGATTAAGAAGGTCTCGTCTCTAAACCACGTGAGAGGACATCATAAAGATCCCGCAAAACATCGAGATCAAGGTCGAGATAGCCTTGCGTGGCTTTGAGAAGCCCTTTATAAAATCGTGTTTTTAGGATGCGGGCCGCACGATCTACGAACGCAGCAAACCAAGTCAAGACATTCTCTTCGATGAACGACTTTGAGACGGTGAGGTAATGAATAGTACGATCGATGTCGTGGTCCATGAAATTTACCTGAGCACGTTCTGAGAGTACTGCAAGGAATTCAAGTTCAAAGCTAATGTGATCCTCAGGGAGATTGATGTCAGGCTTTAATTTCACGCCTTCTGAGAGAAATAGATGATACACCTCGTTTCGAGGCGCCTGATTGAGTAGGCCGCTTTCGCTAAGAAACACGCTCGCATACGGAACTGCCACAAGGTCATCGATTGAGCTAATGCCGTCGAAACACATGGTGTAATCGGTTGCAAGCTTTTGACGCGTTCCACTATTTCGCAATCGCAAAGCGCGCCCCATGTCATTAAACCCCTGTTGGATCAGGGAACCCTCATCAAACTGCCGAGATCGTTCGATAAGATCAGCCTGCGCCATTTCAGCAATATCACCGTTTGAGAGTGGCTTCAGAAAAAGTCGCGACAAAAGTCGATAACTCGCACTTCTTCCCGCAAGTATCTCATCTATCGATATGTCGCGGTTGCTTTCTACGTCCCTTGATTGATGAAGATTTGTCTTCAACGGAAGCTCTCTTTCTCCGCATTGGCGGGCGGCGAATTCGCCGCCCGCCAAATCTCGTTAGTGCGCTAAGCGATGCTGCTGTAGAGCTTTGGTTCTTATCTCTCACCCAATCCTTGCCAAGTCGCAATATCGGCAGAGAGGATATATTTCGCAACCGGCTGAGCTCCCTCAGCCTCAATGCTATGAATAGCCCTACCCTCGTTTTCGGCTTTCGCCAAGGCTTGGGATGCCGCTGAATTGGGATCATCGAGATCACCAAAATATCGCGCCCCACAGGTGCAGTTGTGGACACAAGGCGGTACCGCGTGGCTGCTATCGAAGGGGTCATCATCGTTCTCGACACCATCTGAGGTGGCGGTCAAATCATTGCATAACGTACATTTTTGCACAATTTGTTCGGCTTCGTTAAACCAACGCACTGATGGCTTTACGGCACCAGTCGGATCACTGTATGGGCAAGCACTCAGGCAGGTCTTGCATCCGATGCAGGTGTCGGCATCAATGAGCACGGCCCCATTGTCGGAATCGCGATAAGACGCGCCTGTTGGGCAGATTTCCACGCAGGGAGCATTTGAGCATTGTTGACATTGGATGGGAAGCCAATAGCGTTCGATATCGGGAAATTCTCCAGTCGGCCCAACTTCGACGACGTGACTAAAGTAATTTCCAAGATCGAGGTTGTTCTGAAACTTACAGGAAACGACGCAGGCTTCACATCCAGAGCATCGATCGAGGTCGACGACAAGTGCGCGTGCCATAGTTATTCACCTCCGAACTTAACGGTGTCGGTACGCATGTCTTTGTTGTCCCTCAGCACGCCGACCTCGGGTGTTACTTGATTTTCTGCGGTAGGCATAAAGGGCTCAAACTCTTTTGGTTCTATCCAGACACCGTCCGGCCTTGATGACTTCTTGATATTGACCGCAAATCCACGATTGGTGTACGACCCAAACACCTCATTAAAGTTCGGATCAATGGCGTTGGTGAGCACATTCACGTTGCACTCCTGCCACCCGCCGGTTTTCTTCCCCTCACGCGTTGCGTCATAGCATTCCGGATTCCAGAAACGTTCCATCCAAAGAACCTTAGGAGCCACCTCTTTCGAAACTTTGACGATGGCATGGATGGGATCTCCGACCTTTATGTTGTGCTCTTTCGATTTCGCATAAGAGAGCTCCGTACCCCGCGTCCCTTGCGGATCATAATCGGTACCAACCGTACGACGCGAGGAGATCTCCACCCAATCGCCACTTTCAACGCCATACTCATCGGCCGTCTCGGGATTGATGCTCACAAACGGTGCAGGATACAATTCACGAGCAAATGGTGCATGCCGCATTGTGCCATGATGGTAGTGATACACACGTCCACTCGTAAGAGCCAAGGGGAAGTCCGGATCGTAAGCTGCAATGTAGCCTTCCGAATTGGGAATATCAGGTGCTTCTTTTTGCTCTGGAACACGGCAAATCGGTGCGTATGCTCCATTCCAATTGCCTGCTCGCGGATCAATAGGTTCATTTTCACGCGGATAGCAATGCGGCCAACCAGTTTGAGAGAGTTTCAGCAATGCCGTGCAATACACTTCGCATTTCCGCGACTCCGTGGGGAACCCAACTGGAAGTCCGTCATCCGCCAAAGGAAGATGCTGACCATATGTCCAGTATTTCTCAGGAGGAGGACTAACGAGATAGAACTTGGAGTTGTTCTTCGCGAAATCCAAAAACTCTTCTTTGGTTTTTATGTTCTCTGCACCTGGAAACTCGCTGAATTTTTGAATCTGACGATCCCAAAGCTCATCCTCACTCCGGTTACCATTGGTAAAGCCCATACCGATGGGGAACGAAAGCCCTAGCTCCTCCATGCTTTGTCCGGTCGTTCCGAACATGATTTTATCCAGCTTGTCAGCCACTTTCTCAGAGAGAGCGTCCACAACAAGCTGCGGTGCCACCGTATGCGGCACTGTCTCGCCAAGATGAATGACACCCGGGGTCGGAAAAGCATAATTCAATTGGCCATCGGAAGCGCCCGTGGCTTCAAGCCATTCCTCTACAGGAAAGACAAGATCGGCCAATTCCATATGGAACGATGTCAGAATAGGATGTTGGCTGATCACAAAATCGAGACCGCCATCCATAACCGCGTTATACCATGCCCCTGCCGAACCCAGCACGGCAAGTTTGTTTCCGGACAAGTCGAACCATACGGCAAGTTTATAGGGGTCACCGGTCTCAACGGCTTCTCGAACAGTTGGAATATGGCTTGCCATCCAGTCATAAAGGCCACGATGATTCGTCATGCCCAAGCGGTCGAGTTGAAGCTGATTCACCGCATATTGGGTGGCTTTCGTGTAATAAGGTTTCGCTTCTTTATCGTTCGGGTCATAGGTCTCCGGAACACTGTCAGCTCGCGCTCGATTTTCTTCCTCGGTAGCACCGATTTGGTAGCCAACGCCCACAGGCGCGCCAAATCTCTCCAAGTAATCGAGGAATACAGTTGGACGAGAAGCTTCACCGTCAGCCGCAGCCGGTTTGCCCGTTTGTATTAGCGTTGCACCTGGTTTATTGACGTATCCCATAATCATGTCAAGACCCATGAGTCCAAGTGGCACTTGAGAAGAGCCTTCCTCCATATCGGGAGCAACGCCTTGCGCAATACCCGCAACTCCCCCGGGAGGGTTCGTGTACAGATCGATAGCTGCTCGATTGCTTTCCGCCGGCACCCAGCAAAATTCCTCGACACGCTCAAGCGTCCACGGATCGGCTTCGTCACGATAGATCTGACCAGCAGAACGCGACATGACACCATTGACCTCGGCAGTGGCAAGTACCTGTGGATTCACTTGCTGAGAAACAACAGCGGGATCGCCGAACGGCAATGGCGCGATTTCTCCAGTATTCTCATCTACGCAAACATAGACGGGAGTGTTAGCTGGGGTCGTCTGCGCCTCTTCACCGAACACTTCGGTTGCCAGCCACGGTAAATTCGTATCAGGATTAATGAGGACGGGAAGATTTGTGAAGTACTTCGTAAACTCTTCATCGTAGAGTTTTTCGTCAAGAATGACTCGATACCAAGAAAGGATGAGTGCGGGATCTGATCCTGGGCGCACCGGTAGCCAAACATCGGCCTTAGCGGCATCAGCTGTGAACTTAGGGTCAACAACAACGGTCTTCCCACCACGAGCGCGATACTCAGCCATAGCACGTCCTGCCTGCGCAGAGCTGGAAGCAGAGGGCTGTGTAGCCCAAAGGACTACCATCTGGGTGTCACCAGTGATTCCCGCTTCTTGATCGGCCTTGCTCTGTCCCTTGAAGCATTCCACTACCATACCGTCAGCCATTGATTGGCAGGATCCGCCATACATATATGAGGCGATTGCCAAGCGTGGAAGGAGGCACTGCGCACATCCGGGCTCGAAGAAGTTTGCCGCTCCAAACGAAATCGGGAAACTTGCCGTCATGCTTGGACGACTATACGACCCGCCACCACCCGTCGAAACCATGAGTGCGTACGTGCTGTATTTCTCAAACGCTTCGGCGATCTTCGTAGCCGCAAGATCAACCGCCTCGTCCCAGCTTATACGTTCAAAGGTTGCATTTTCGGCTCCGCGCGCGCTCGTCCGCTTCAGCGGATAGAGAACTCGCCGTGGGCTATAGCACGTGTGTAGTTGGTTCAATCCCTTCATGCACAAAGAGCGCTGTGACAGAGGGGCATCGGGGTGGCCTTCGATTTTAACGACTACGCCATCTTCCAGATAAACCCTGCAGGGGCATGAGGCAATGCAACCGTGACAAATCGAGTTGTAAAACGCTCGTTCAACCTGTCGGGCCTGCTCAACTTCCTGCTTGGTAGCCGTTTCCGTCGAAGAGCAAGCGGAAAGCAAAGACCCTGCTGCCAAAGCTGCAC
This sequence comes from uncultured Eggerthellaceae bacterium, assembly GCA_947626195.1. Classification (GTDB taxonomy): domain Bacteria; phylum Actinomycetota; class Coriobacteriia; order Coriobacteriales; family Eggerthellaceae; genus CANQRF01. The sequence continues at coordinate 21,021 of CANQRF010000005.1, read as the reverse complement.
CAGCCACCGCTGCCGATTGAAGTAATCTACGCCTCGTGAGTTGAATTGGCTTCATTATCATTCCTTTCTAAAAATCGCTCTTGCTCGGACTTTTCACGTATCGATAAGATCCTCCTCTCCTTGCCTACCTAATGGCATCTATGTTCCTTCAGCATTTCTTCCCCTTCTGGAGTAATGATCCAGCCGCCATTGAACACAATGGCGCCTGTCTGCGAAAGTTTCCCCACAATCGAACTCGGCTGGACATGTTCACCTTTTGTGCTGAGCGCCAGGGCAAGCTCATCGCGACCGCGGAGAAAACGATCGATTTCACTGAAGTCTCTTTTCTCGGTCAGAAACGCAAGAGTCGTGATAAAGACATCGACTTGTGAGGGATTGACGTCAAAAGCGTTTTGAATCCTACGAACCGGATTGAAAGCCTCGTATGCATCTTTTCCAACCTCGGTTATTACCACTATTCTGTCGACAACGAGATCATCACGTTCATCATCCGAAAGCTCAGGATAGACATCGGCAGTAACTGGGTTTCCATGATCATCCACATCAATGATGGATAGTGCGTCACAATCGGCCAACCACGTTATCAATGTGAAAGGCGGTTGCGTCGCAGAAGCGTATTCGGGAATTTCATAGATATTTTTTTCTAGATCTTTTAGTTTTATCGGATCTTGGATGAATTCGAGAATTCGAAAAAGTACCGCACTATTCGAGGCGTTTGAATGGAGCAGCTCCATGGCATTATTCGGATCGCCTTCAACGAGACTAGCAGGCATCATGGTAGTATCAAATGCAGCTTTTTCACCTTTGTTAGTTTCAGGATACCCATCGTTTTGTTGTAAATAATCCGTATCGTCGCGCACGCGCGCTGACGCATTGATTTCGACATCCATGACATGCACCATCCCCTCGGCGTCGCATTCCCTCGAGACACTTGTAGCCTAAAAGTCGGCGCGAAAGAACACACCCCATGAAATGAAGTAAAAGACGAAAATAATCCCCATAAAATATAGGGAGCAGAAATTCATCAGGTCAAATAGGAGTTGCAACTCACAATTATCCCGCGTAGGCGATATCGACCTCTTTGAAGTCGTGGGCTATGGAGGTGAACGCAATACCGCGAAAATAGCCACGGATATCATCCTCCATCCCACTCCAAACGCGCTGGGAAAGGCAGTCTTGCTGATGCACACAAACGAAGAGTTCGCTCGTGCAATCGATGAGTTCGGGTCCGTATCCAGACGCGGAGACCATATCACAGAGCGTGATGTTTGCAGGATCGCGAGAAAGCTCGTAATTAGCCAAATATCAACGTGTCACATTCCAAAGGTCAGCCGAGGCAAGAGGAGCCACCACTTGCTCGAGATACTTCTTGGGGATGGCATGGCGCTCGTCTAGATCTTTCAAAGCCACGCACCCATTTCCCCAACGCTGGACAAGGTTGATCATAAACCGCGCGCAGTGCCACTTCTTCGTGGATATTCTCACGTCTCACCGCTTCCCCAACCGTGCGGAACGCCAGCAACCTCCATAGCGTCACTCTAATCAAAGAAGATCATCTCTGAAAGCCAGTCATGAGCCTCGTCATTTCGCGATCCCCACTGCCACACAGCCCACCAACGATGTGCTAGTATATACCCCACATTTATCGATTTTTTATAGTATTTGTGGGGTATGTTTTGGCAGAACGCAACATGATAACCGAGATACTTGAAGAAGAGCTCGACCGTAACGAACGAGCGCAGCAAGCCTATGTCGCCGAGTGCGACCGACTTCCTAAAGGCAGTGTCGCCATCAAGAAGCGCGGCAAGAAGTCCTATTGCTATCTCAAATATCGTAAGGGAAATCAGATCATCACCGATTACATTGGCACAGCAGAAAAAGTCGAGAAAGCCCTCAGGGCGCAGATCACTCGCCGTAAAGAGCTCGAAGCCACCATTCGCCAACTGAAATTGGAGCAACGCTACATTGAAAGGATACTTCACCATGGCAAATGACCTTCGCAGAAACGAGGCCCTTTGGGGGCTTGTCAAGGTAAAGGAAATTTTGTGTGCGCCCAATCAATGGCCATATTTCGGTCTAATATAATAGTCTTTATTATGACTATTCATTGAGGGGGACTGTATGGCGTTTACCATGGGGCTTGCGGACGTGAAGAACAACTTCTCGCGCGTGACGGCGGAGATAAACCGAAGCGGGCATCCGGTAACGGTGCTCAAGAACAACAAGCCGTGGGTGATAATCAGCCCCGTGCAAGCTAGCGGCGACGTTGACCGTGAGGCGCTCGATATCGCCGTCGATTTCATGGAGGAGTATCGCGGCGTATTCGAAGAGCTGGCCAAATGATCCTGCGAGAACCGGCGTTCGACTCATCGCCGAGACGCCTTAGCAGGGCCACAGTTATCGCCATCCATTCAGCCGCGATTGCTCGTTTCGGCGGCGTTGGCGGCATCCGAGACGAGGGGCTGCTCGACTCGGCCCTCGCTCAACCATTTCAGACCTTTGATGGCGCGGATCTTTATCCCACGCTCTCCTCAAAAGCCGCTCGTTATGCCTTCGGAGTCATTGCGAACCACCCTTTCATCGACGGCAATAAGCGAACGGGGGCTGCCATTTTAGGAGTTTTTCTCAGGCTGAACGGCTGTACCTTCGACCCGCCCGCCAGTGAATTGTTCGATATGATTATCGGAGTGGCTCAGGGCGGCATTCCCTTCGAGACGCTCGCTTCATGGGTCGCCAACCACATCAGCTAATGTGGCTAGTTTCATTGCCCATTCTCATAAATGCGATTTCATAGATGGTTTTAACTCTTCACAGGGCTTTTCAGGTTTTCGCCACAGCGAAGCCAGAAAAAGAAAGCCAATCCCGTCGAGTTAAGCAAATATGCGAGGTTTACCTATCATTTTTGCGAGGCTCTCATCGCATTTTTGATGCTTACGAGATCAGAGCAAGGGAAAGCCCGATGGTAAAGGTCGTGATGTATGAGCATCTCTTCCTGCAAGAATTCTTAAGAGAGTCCGACAATAACGCTCTTTCAGAGGATAAAAATGCGGAAGCGGCAGATGCCCCCCTGACGCCTACCGCTCCTCTATGAAGACTCCTGAGCTGGTTAGTTAATACTACTGAGCTCTGAGAATCTCCTCCACGATTGACTGAACGCTCTCCAAGTCTCCTATGCGGCGGAGTCGGCGGCGGCCATCGCGTTGCGCGCCGCGATGCGCCCGAACACGCAGCACTCACCGATGTTGCCCGTGCCCTGATACATCGCGCCCCAGATGGAGCCGAATTCACCAGCGGAATAGAGGTTCGGGATCGGGTCGCCATATGGATCGAGGATGCGTGCCTGCGCATCGCGCACGGGGCCACCATCGGTGTTAAGCAGCGTCGGCGTGCAGAGCATTGCATAGTAGGGAGCCGTCGCCACCTTCGTCATATGCTCAGCCGGACGATAGAAGGCAAGGTCTTAGCCCTCATCGCAGAAGCGGTTCCACGTGCTCACCGTCTTCACGAGCTCCTCGGCGGGAACCTCGATCTGGGAGGCAAGCTCTTCGATCGTGTTCGCGGAATACGCCCAGCCGTCCGCAACGGGATCAGCCGTCAAGCCCTCGGGCAGGGCACCGGCCGCCAATCCATCGGCGTCGAAGATAAACCAAGCCTTCGGAGGGAGGGAAAGATGGATCCAGCGGCCGCCCCACTGGGTGGCACCATGGCGGTAGCCGACATTCGTCGCGAGATCGCTGCCGATGGGAAGCACGTCGCCTGCAGCACAGGCATCCCAATCGTTATAGAAACGTCTTCCGTTAACGCCCACCGTAATGCCAAACTCCTTGGTAAGGCCCGTCTGCTGGGTCTGGGTGAAGGCCGTGTTGTCGAGATTGCGGGGCGCGAGCCACCAGCAGGCACCGGAATGCATGTGCCACATGGCGGCACCCGCCTTCGCGCAAGCGCGATGACCGTCAGCCGTGTTCTGGAGCGCCGCGGCGGGAGTTGCGCCGGTGACGCCCATGTTGCTTGGTCAACCGATGCTGCAAAATTATCGAAAAACACAACAAACCTCTAGCCCCGAAGCGGGTCTAGGGAAGCACCCGAAAAGGGTCTATTTTGGAAAATCTCAGGTCATACGTGCGCTTGGAAACCTCTTTGCTGGCGAAGTTTCCGGCATCAGGCGTTCAAACGCTTTTCTCGGGCGCTTCGCTTAACTTCATCGTGCTGTTCGTCTGGCTGGTGCTTGCCGATGTGGCGCGGCATTCAAACATTCCCGCCGTCCTCGTTTTCGGCATTGGCTGGTGCTGCTATACCCTGCCTTTCTTCGTTGGATCGCTCATCGTCATCTTCTCCGGATTCACCGGATTCTCTTACGGCTATTTCGCCGTGCTCATGTACGTCATCGCCATCGTCGTCGCATTCTGCCTCGAATCGCGCGACCAGAGCACCAAACTCATCTTTTTGGATTTCTACGAAACCTCGCCGAAAGCGCCGGAGGACTTCACGAGCATCGATGAGCGATGCGAAGCGATCGGCAAGCAGTACGGCCTCACGGCACGAGAGGTGGAGGTCATGCAGATGATTTGCAAAGGGCGCAGCAAGGCATACATCGCCGAGACGCTCTTCATCACCGACAACACCGTGAAGGGCCACGCGAAGCGCCTCTACAGCAAGCTGAGCGTGCACTCGAAGAAGGAGCTGCAGCAGCTCGTGGATGCGTATTGATCATGAGGCACAATAAATCTGGACTGTAGATGCCTCTGACACCTCCGGCATCGCAAGGATTAATACCCCGTTACACCCTAAACATCGGAAACTGAAATGCCAAGAGGCAGCTCGATGGTGAACGTTGTGATGCCGTTTACGCTGGAGGCGCGGATCGTGCCGCCATGTGCGGTGACGATCTCCTGAGCGATCGCAAGCCCGAGGCCTGCCCCGCCCTCACGAGAAGCCCGTGCGCCGTCTTCACGGAAGAACTTTTGGAAGATCGCCTCGAGATGCACCGGCGCAATCTCGCGGCCTTCGTCGGAGATGGTGATCGTCGCCACGTCCTCATTCACGGCGCACGCGATCAAAACAGCGCTGCCCGGGTCGGCGAAGGCAATGGCGTTTCTCACCACATTGCCCACCGCCCGCGCAAGCTTCTCGCCATCGACGAAGAACATCGCATCATCGTTGGCCGAGACCTGAATGGAAAGGCCGCGCTCGGAGGCCTGGGGAAACAGCTCATCGGCCACCTGATGGAGGAAGAGCGAGATGTTCACACGCTCGCGCTCGATGGGGATCGACTGCAGGTTATAGCGTGTGATCTCGAAGAACTCCTCTACGAGGCCTTCCAGCCGCTCGGCTTTCTCAAGGGCCGTCACCGTGTATTTCGAGCGAACGTCGCGCGGCAGGTCGGGCGATTCCGCCAAAAGCCCCAGATAGCCGAGCACCGAGGTGAGCGGCGTGCGGATGTCGTGGGCGAGGTAGGCCACCATCTCGTTCTTCCGCTCCTCCGCCGCAATCGCCGCCTCCTCGTCGCTGCGTGCTCGCAGCCGCAAAGCGTTCAGCTTGCTCTCCGTCACCGAGAGCTCGGGCGAGAGGGCCACCGGCTCGTCCTTGTTGGCGATGACGCTCTCCACCGCATCGGAGAGCTCGCCGAAATACTTCGTGGAACGGTTGAGCATCCAGAACACGATGATGATGCACCCGACAAGGTAGAAGCTGATGAAGAGCGGGATCTTCAGCGCGCGGATGAACTTATAGATGGTGATGTCGCGCATGTAGACGGTTCCGTCGGGGCCGAGGGCGTACTGCCAGTTCTCGCCGTCGGTATAGGTATACCCCCGCCCTTCCATCTCTCTCACCGTTTCGGCGGGGATGGTGATCCAGCTCGACGTGGCATCGGCGATCGCCTCGCCCACGTAATCGAGCACGAACCTATCGACAATATACGCGACGAGAAAATAGATGGCGGAGAATAGCGCGATGCGCGCGAGAAGGCCGAGCCAGAGATGGCGGCGCAGGAGCCTTACCTGCGCGTTTTTCGCCTGAGCGGCCTTTGTGCCATGTTTTCCCCTCACAAAAGCTTCCGTCTTTCGCCTCTTGCCTCAAGGTTTCACCTTGCAGTCGTCTATTACTTGCCGGCGCGTGCCGCGCCCCATCGCTAGCTGGCCTGCGTCGCAGCCATCTATCGTTTCTCACTGAGCATCTTATAGCCGACGCCCCAAACCGTCTCGATCAAGGGCGTTGAGCTGTCGATGTCGGCGAGTTTCGCGCGCAGATGCCGGATATGCACCATGATCGTGTTGCCGGCGGAGATGTCGTAGGGCTCTTCCCACACGGTCTCGAAGATGCTCTTCGTGGAAACGGGGGTGCCCGCCTTGCGCATGAGAAGCGCCAAGATGTCGAACTCCTTCGGCGTCAAGCGCAGCGGCTCGCCATAGAAGCTTGCCGTGTGGGCGCCGACATCCACCTCGACGCCGAGAACCGAAAGCAGGTCATCGTTGTGCTCCGCGAGCGTGGCCTGATCGTGGCGCGCGCGGCGCAGCCGGGCCTTGATGCGGGCGACGAGCTCGCGCGATTTGAAGGGCTTGGTGATGTAGTCGTCCGCCCCGAGGGTGAACCCCACCACCTGGTCGTTTTCCTGATCCTTCGCGGAGAGGAAGACGATCGGCACATCGCTTATCGCGCGCATGCGCCCGCAGAGCTCGAAGCCGTCGATGTCGGGCATCATGATGTCGAGGATCACGAGATCGAACGGCTCACGCCCGAATGCGCACAGGGCCTCCGCGCCACGGTAGCATGCCGTCACCTCCATCCCCTCGCGCTCGAGCGTGCCCTTCACGAGGTCGGCGATGGCGACCTCGTCGTCGACAACCAATATGCGATACGGTTTCTCCATGTGCCTATTGTACGCAGAGAGAGGCTTGCCCGTTATGCAGGAGAAAAGTCTCTATAGGTTATTTAGGAAAGCTTAAGGGTTGTTAAGGAAACTTTCGCTTTTTGCATGGGAAGGTTAAGGCGCGCCTTTCACACAATGGGAGCGAAATGCAGCTCAGTTGTCGAAAGGAAGGCCATGCCACCCCAAACGCGCAACCAAACGCCCAACCGGATGCCAAACCAAATGCCAACGCGCCCATCCCCTGCCCCGAAGCGCGGCTGCACCGCCTCCGCCACGCCCCAAAATGACTATTCGCGCACGTCAACCCGCTATATGACGTCGATTCGCCCCTCGCGCACCGCTTCGCAGAGAACGCCTCGGGTTCCGCGCTCGCGCCTTTTCCTCATCGCCGGCATGGCCCTTGTGCTCGGATGTGCGCTCTGGGTGGCGGCGATGCTCATGCCGCAAACGTCCTCAAACGGCGATTCGCAAAACGCCGTCTTCTCATCGCTGAGCTTCGATGGCAAAACGCCAACAGCCACCTCGACGCCCAAAGACGAATGGAAGAAGGGAACCATGCCCTTCCTCTACCAGATCGATCCCGAGTGGAAGGATTTGCCCTATGCCGCCGGCACGATCGCCGACAGCGGCTGCGGCCCGACCGCGCTCTCGATGGTCTACACGTGCCTCACCGGAAACCGCGACAAAGACCCCGCCGCCATGGCAAAATTCAGCACCGAAAACGGCTTCATCGACCAAGGGCTCACCTCGTGGCTGCTCATGAGCGATGGCGCCCACATGCTCGGCCTTGAGAGCACCGAGCTTCCCGCCGACACCGCCGTGCTCACGAGCGAGCTTGAGAGCGGGCGCCCCGTGATCGCCATCATGGGGCCGGGCATCTTCACCGACACCGGCCATTTCATCGTGCTCACGGGCATCACCGATACCGGCGAGCTCATCGTCCACGATCCGAACTCTGAGGAGAACAGCCACAAGACATGGGACATCAATCGCGTCCTCGCGCAATGCCGCAACTTGTGGAGCTATAAGCTTGCGTAGTCGTTGAGTTTTGCCGCTCAGATGAGGGCGTTCGGCATAATGCTTCCATCGGTCGGAGGGGCGTTCGAGCTTAAGGCGGCGCTTAACGGAAGCAATTATGCATAATGATTTTCGCATAATTGCTTCCTACGCCGATGCGCTCTCAACCCCTCCATTCCCTCGGGAGCATTGAACCTTTCATAGATCCTTTATATCGTGGAGAAGGTCTTCGTGGTCGGAGGCGGAGAAGCGGTAGGAGATGACTTGGGGTTGGGCGGGGTCAAGCGCGTCGGGTTGCTCGACGCGGACGAAATGCAGCTCCACCTCACGATAGCCCGCCGATAGCGCAGCAAGCGCATAGCACGACGCCTGAAGATGGTGCTTTTCATGAAGCTGTTCAGGCGTTTCGCTGGAAGAACCACCCGTCTTGTAGTCGACGATGAACGCCTTCCGCACCGCGTCTGACGGCGCTTCGCCCAAAGGCCCGTCGTCGCAGAGAAGGTCTATCTCTCCTTCGAGCGTCGTCCGCCCATCAAGCACGAGGGCAAACGGCAGCTCGGGAAGACGCCGTGCGAAACTCCACGCCTGCCGTTTGACGCCCGACGAGAGCCAACGCTCAAACGCCGCCGCAAGCCTTTGCCTATCGTTCACGTCGTAGGTGAGCGCCATCGCGTCAATGCGCCCTCGGGCAGCGTCCTCGCCGATGAGCGCCGCAAGCTGGCACAGCCGGTGCAGCGCCGTGCCGAAATCGGTTGCCTTGTCGGCGTCGCCCAGCGCATAGCCGGAAACGCCCGCCTCCTCTTCGCCATCGTCGGACGAGACGGCGGATGCTCCGGCGAAAACCTCTCCATCGTCTTGCCCAGGCCGCCTTATCGGCGCCGAGGCATGGCCACTTTGCACGCTGTTGCCTGCCTGCCCATCGGCATGATCGGCGCCCACGCAGAGGTCTTCGCCATCCTCCGCACGACCATGGGAGGCGGCAAGCGAGCTGTACGAAACAAAGCCCTGCCGCGTGCGCGGGCAAAGCGACGAGGCGAGCGGCTCCGGGTCTTCGAGAACCGGATAGGCAATGCATGCAGGCTCTTCCTCGGCATCTTCCTCTTGGCGACCGTCATCGATTTGGCTCCCACCGTTCGCCGTCGATGACGCTGCGGCGTACGCACTGTCTCCCGCCGGCCTCCCATCATCTTCCATCTCCCCAGATGCGAGATCGACCTCGATAAACCGATACGCAAGCGGCTCACTGCCGCCGTAATCGACCATCCGATCCTCGGGCGGAAAGACGCCGTCTGCAAAAAGCGCGTCCGCAATATCGCGATGGATCGCGGCGTAAGACTCGCCCTTCACCGCAAGCGAGAGAAGCATGGCCTCGGATGCGCGCGTCGCCGCCACGTAGAAGAGCCGCCGCTTTTCGGCAAGCGCCTCGTCGGCACGCCGGCGATCGAGCTCTTTGCGATAATCAAGCAGGGTGAAGCTGCCTCCCTGCACGCTTCCATCATCTTCAAGCTTCTCGATCTCGCCGAGACCCTTGCCGCTCACCCGCGCATCCGTCGGAGGCAAGAGCGACGCCTCCACGCTTCCCGCGACCGAAGCGGTCACGAGCGCTCCCCCATCCGCCTGAACGCCATAGCAATCCACCACGGCGACAAAGGGGAACTCAAGCCCTTTCGCACCATGGACGGTCATCAGGCGGATGCTTTCGCTCGACTTCCCCGCCAACACGCCCATATGCTCCTTCTCGCTGGAAAGCGCATTGAAGCGCGCGGCAGCTTGCGCCATGTCGACGCCTGGCTCCCGTTCGATCTCGGCGATGATGCTGAGCGCCTTGTTCACGTTGCCCGCTTGGGCAAGCCCCTCGGCCCCTTGCCCCTCGCAGCGCATGAACCAACCACTTTCCGCGAAGATGAGACGGACCACCTCATGGGGAGGGAGGGAGCCGATGCGGTTCCACGCGCGCTGCATCACGCTCTGGGCGAAGCGCACACGTCGAGGCGCCTCGTCACCGAGCTTCTCGAAGAACTTGCGAAAGATGTCGAGCCGATAGACCGTTTGGTCCGGTGCGCCCTCGCGTGGCCTCTTCGTTCCCAAAAACACGAGGTCATCCGCAGAGAGGCGGAAGATGTCGGAGATGAGGACCGCGAAGAGCGCCTCGGTGTTCTCCGCATTCGCGCACGCCGCGAGCACCTGCCCGATGAGTCGCACCTCCTCCGCCTCGTAGAACTTCGACCCTCCGGAGAACGCGCAGGAGAAACCGGCCGCACGCAGCGCTTCGGCATAGGGCGCCATCTGCGTGGTCACCCCGAACAGCACCGCCATCTGCTGGGGGCTGTGGCCGGCTTCGCGCAGCGCCGAGAACCAAGCCGCGATCTCTTCCGCCTCAGCCACGTGGGCATCCGCGATGCGGCCCTTCGAGGAAACGTGAGCCACGCTGACGGAGAGGCGCGGCATCGGCGCCCGATAGTGCCGCCCCTTGGCTTCGAGCGTCTCTTCATCGCGACCCGCGGTCAGCGCTAAAAAGGGCTCGGGGAAATAGCCGGACACACCGCACACGTGCTCGACGAACTGGAGGATGTCGCGGTGGCTGCGGAAGTTCGCATCGAGCGACACGGCCTTCGCCGCGATGGGGGGCGCTGCCATCTCCGCTTTATGGGCGCGATAGACGCCGACATCGGCCCCCTGGAAGCCATAGATGCTCTGCTGTGAATCCCCGACCGTGCAAAGATTCGAGAGGTTTTCCCGACACAGGAGTTTGACGATCGCCGTCTGAAGCGCATTGGTGTCCTGGAACTCATCGACCATGACGAGGCGAAAGCGCTTGCGATATTGCTCGGCAAGGCGGGGAAAATCCCTGAGCGCCCGATAGGCTTGCGTCAGAAGCATGTCGGTGTCAAGCGCGCCTGCCTGAAGGACGAGCCGCGTGTATTCATCTTGAACGGAACGGGAAAAGGCGACGAGATCGGTTGAATAGTCACGCCCGCGCATGAGATCGATCATGACGAGCGCCTCATCGCGCCGACGTCGGACCAGCCGAACGGCCTCCTTGATCTCCTCGTTTCGCACGCCCGAGAGCTTGGGCGCCTCAAGCTCGAGAAGCACCTCTTCGAAATCCGGCCACGACGAGGGGTCTTCGGCAAGATATTGCGTGAGGGATTCCGCCATCGCCTCGAGCTTTCCGCGCATCGCCGGGCTCACGCCAAGTGCAAGCGCCCCCTCGCAGGCGAGAAGAAGAGCTCGGCAGAAACCGGCAGGTTCCGCATCCGATGCGGGGCCGAAATCTATGTCGTCAAGCCCCCGCGGAAGTCGCGCGGCGACATCGAGCAGCGTTCGCACAAGGTTCGGAAGCGATGAGGGCGAGGTCTCCTTCGTCCCATACATCTCGATCAAGCGCCTCAGGCGAACCGGATCGACGTGTTCCGCACCGCCGGCGTTCGCCGTATCTTCCCCGCGCATCTCATCGACGCGCTTCAGGCAACGCGAGATGGCCTCGCTCATATACGTCTGCTCTTCGACCGAGGAGAGCTGATCGAAATCGGGAGCCAGCCCCAGCTCGAGCGCATGCTCCTTCAGAATGCGCCGGCAAGCACCGTGGATGGTGGAAATCCAGGCCGCATCCACCCGAAGCGCCTGCTCGCGAAGGCCCTCGGCGCGCAGTGCCGAGCGAACGCGGCTCTTGATCTCCGCGGCGGCCTTTTCGGTGAAGGTGATGGCGCAGAGCTCATCGACCGACGAGAGCAACGGCCCGCTCTCGGGCGAGAGCGCATAGACGATGCGCTGCTGGAGGGTGAACGTCTTTCCCGACCCCGCACCGGCGCTGATGACGAGCGGGCGGGAGGTGCAGGTGATCGCCTCGCGCTGGGAAGGTGTGGCATTCATCGCATCGAGGTTCATGAGAGCCTCTTCTCGCAGAGCAGCACGGGGCAGAAGGTGCACGCGCCGGCGCTGTGGGGCCTGGGGGCGATCTCGCCATTCGCCATATGGGCGAGGCGCTCATCGACAAGCGATTCCGTCTCGGCGAGCAAATCGTCGAAATCTCGCAGCTGAAACGCGGGCACCGCCGACGTCTGCGGAGAGATCCCCGGCAAATCCTCGGGACCGATGACGCGCCCGTCATAGGCGCCGCGCACCTCGCGCCGCAGCGGGTTCACATAGACGGCGCCGACCACGCGCAGGCCCAGCAGCCGCTCCACGACGCGGCCGTAGATAAGCGCCTGCATCTTCAGCGGCAGATGAAACGCCTCGTCCTTCGCACCGTGGAGATCGTAGTCTTTCGTGAGCGACGTCTTGTAATCGATGACGACCGCGTTGCCGCTCCCGTCGACGTCGATGCGGTCAATGGTGCCCTTCAGATGATGGCTCCCATAGTCCACCTCTTGATCGGAGCCATAGGTCCATTCGAAATAGGCAGGCTGAAAACGCGGGAGGAACCCGCGTTCCCATGCAATGAAATCGCCAAGATCGCGCCGAAGCGACAGAAGCTCCTCGTGCTCGAGGCGGGTGAGCGGAATGTAAGGCTGCTTCAGGCCGGGGTCGCTTCGCTGGCGAGCCGCTTCCGCATCGAAGACGCGTTCCATGAGCCCTTGTGCGAAGGCGACGTCCTCCGCAGTGACACGTTTGTGGCCGGCGCCCTGAAACGCCTGATAGAACGCGCAGAGGACGCTGTGGACGAACGTGCCGCGCTCAAGGCCCCCGAAGCCTGCGTCGGGAGCGCCGATCGAAAGGCGCCTCAAGGAAAACCATTTATAGGGGCACTCGAGATAGCTCTCGATCGCCGACGGCGAAAGCGTGATCGATTGCGCGAGGGGCGCCTCGGCAGGGTGCGGCACCACGATGTCGCGCGCCTGCGCCGCGCTCACCTGACCGGTCGCCTGCACCTTCTCCTCGAAGACCGAGGCGACGGGAACGCCGAGATTCGCCTGGACCTCTGTCGTCGCATACTCAGTTGCCCACGTGAGCAAGGCGGGTGGAAGGCCGGTTGCCCCGTCGAGCTCCGAAGAATCGGTGAGGCTCGTGCGATAGCAATCGATGGCCTCTTCGAAAAGAACCGACGGATAGGCCGGTTCGGCTTCGCAGCCGCCCGTGAGCGAACGGCAAAGGCAGACGCGCTTGCGCGCGGTGCGCAAGATGCGGAGAAACTGCCGTCTGAGCTTTGCGAGGGCAAAGGCGGGCGCCGCGACGTCGAGCTTTTCCAACAGCGTGACGTCGGCGGTATGGCGATCAAGCGCCGAGACGTCCTCAGCGTTCAGATCCACGACGACGAGCGCATCGAACGACGACTCGGGAAGACGCGCCGCGGCGTTGAAATCGCAGATGCGCACGAGGGGCCTCGCATCAGATTTATCAGATTTGCCGAATCCGACAGATTTGCCGGATTCGTTAGAATTGTCAGATTCTCCAGATTCGCCAGATTCACCGGCCTCGCACGAAGGCGACGTCTTTTTCACGAAAGCCTCGCAGGAACCGACGCATGTCTCGCCCAGCATATCGACGAAGGCGGAAAGACCGAGCGAGTACTGCTCGGCAAGTTCGGCGTATTCCAACACGCGACGGCAAATGCCGAGCTCGCGGTCCCTTACCGAGGAAGGAAGCCCGCCGACGTTTCTCAAAAGGGCGCCGACGAGGGCCTCGCATGCGTTCACAAATTGTCCCGCTTCGAAAAGGGGGAGAACGGCCCGCACCTCATCGGGCTCGTAGCCGACCAGATCGGTGAAGACCTCGTCGGGGCCAATGAGGCGCTTGCCCTTCCAATAGCTCTCGCTGTGAAAAAGCTCCCTCCGATCGATCTCGTTGAACGGATGGAAGCCATAGTCAACGCAATCATCAATGTCAAAGGAGCCGTCGGGGCCATCGAGCATGGCTGCCAATTCGCAGAGAAGCTTCCCCGTCAGCGTTTCGGAGAAATCCATCGACGCATCGCATTCGACGGCAAGCCCTATCTTCGCGAGGTCGTTCTTCAGCCGCATCGCAAGCGCCCGCGCATCGCATGAGACCACGAGGGCAGACCTCACCCGCGCGTCCGCATCGCGGAAGAGCGCTTCAAGGGTCTCCTTCACCATGCGCGGCTTGGCGACCGGGGCGGTGGAGAAGGCAAAGCGCACGGCGCCGGTCGACGCGATGGGATGCTGCGGATCGGGACGGTAGATCCGCCCCTGCAGCTCATTCAGCTCTGCGGCGACATCGCCTCCGGAATCGCCTTCGGTGTCACATCCAGCGTCACCTTCGGCATCATTCCCAACATCGCCTTTGACACCAGCGGATTCACTTTGACGATAGCCGTCGGCGTCACTGAGCCACATTGCGTCAAGCGTCTCAAGAAGCTGCCGAACGCCCCATGGGATCTCGTCAGGCAGAAGCCCGCACACAACGATACGGCCTTGCCCGAGCGCACGGGCGATCTCGGCCTTCGCTTTCGCTTGTTGCGAAAGGAGAAACGCGGCAGTCGCTGGCTCGATGCGCGCCCGCTCCTCAAGCAGCACGTCGTAACGGGCCGCCGTATCAAGGAGCTCGCGCTCGGCCTTAGTCACGGTATCGGTATCAAAAGACCCGCCGTCAGAACGCGCCTCTTGGACGAGGAGCGGCAAGGCGTTGCGCACCAAGCGGACCATGAGCGCCCCGAGCTCGCGCGATTTTCCTCCAAGCAAGCTGCGGCAAGCCGCCTGCCGCATCGCGGGCTTCACCATCTGCCTGCCATCGCCGAAAAGCTCCCACCGGTCGCCAATCCAGCTGGCAACCGTCTGAACGCTCACACCAAAGCCCTGCGCGGCCTCAGCGAGAGCGCGTTTCAGGCGCAGCGCGTCATCGTAGCTCTCAACGAGCACCACCGGTGCGTTTCCGGAAGCTGCGATGGTGGTTATCTGCGCTTCAAGTCGGTTCATTATGAGCTTTGGAAGACCTTTGCCACCGCATCGGGAACATCATGCCAGCTTGCCGCGATCACCTCGGAGCCGTCCAGCTCGCCCGCCTTCCCGTATCCCCACGCGCAGCCGATGAACGGGATGCCGCCGTGCTCGGAGACCTCCCTGTCGTGTGCGCGGTCGCCGATCATGGCCTGCGGGTTCGCGAAGCGATTCCGCACCTTCCCGTAGATCTCCCATTTCTCAAGGCCGGGGAAGTCGTCGGCGCAGAAATAGCCGCTAAACCACTGGTCGAGGCCGAATTTGCGCCGATGGACGTCGCGATATGCGGTGCCGCAGTTGCTCAGGAACACGAGGTCGTAGCCTCTTTTCTTCAGCTCGCCCAGTGCCGCCTCGCATCCGTCGAACAAAACGCCCTCCCCCGCCTCAAGGCGATGCGCCATGTCGCGACCGATGCGCTGGGAGGCTTCCCGCCATACGCGCTCGGGCAGCTCCGGCATGAAGGTCTTCCACATGTCGCGGACCTTCCAGCCGAGCCACGAGTCGATGAACTCATCGGAAAATTCCCGCGGCTGCGCCCAGCCCTGTTCCACCAACCAGCCATACACTTGGCGAAACGCCGGCTCATAGAGGCGGGCGCTGTCGTGTATCGTGCCGTCGTAATCGAAGAAGAGCGTGCCCGCCGAGGCCAGCGAAGACGCGTCGCCTGCGTCCCTCAAAGCTGAAGGAACCTCCCGACACGCGTTGCACACGGCGCCGTCTGAGCGTTCGCAGCCCATGCCCTAGCTTTCGATCTCTTTCAGGAGGTTCGCCATCTCGATAGCGGAGAGCGCGGCATCATAGCCCTTGTTGCCGGCCTTCGTGCCGGCGCGCTCGATCGCCTGCTCGATGGTGTCGGTGGTCACCACGCCGAAGATCGTCGGCACGCCCGAGCGAAGCCCCACCTGCGCGATGCCCTTGGAAACCTCCGCGCACACGAGCTCATAATGCGAGGTGTTTCCGCGAATGACCGCGCCGAGGCAGATGACGGCGTCGTATTTGCCGCTCTCGGCCATCTTCTTCGCGACGAAGGGGATCTCGAAGGCGCCCGGCACCCAGGCGACGTCGATGTTCTCAGCGGAAACGTCGTGGCGAAGCAGCCCGTCCTCGCAGCCCGAGAGCAGCTTCGAGGTGATGAACTCGTTGAAACGCGAGGCCACGATGCCGATGCGGAGGCCCTGATTGACGAGCTTGCCTTCAAAGGTGTTCATAGTTCCCATTCCTTTCGATTGATCTCAACCGTTATTCTACCGTGCCGTCGCGCATGCCGGCGCGTCTTTCTGAGCGCTCTCCCATCGCGGCATCGCGCTTCCCATCGCACCACCGCGCATGCCGGCGCGCTCCCTTATCATTCTTCCTCGATGCCGAGCAAATGGCCCATCTTCTCCTGCTTGGTCTGCAGATAGAAGCGATCGTAGTCCGTCGGCGCGATCTGGATGGGCACGCGCTCGATGATCTCCATGCCGAAATCGGCCAGCTGATAGACTTTGTCGGGATTGTTCGTCAGAAGCCGCATCGTCTTCACGCCAAGATCGCGCAGGATCTGCGCGCCGATGAAGTACTCACGCAGATCACCCTCGAAGCCGAGCGCGAGGTTCGCCTCCAGCGTGTCCATGCCCTTGTCCTGCAGCTCGTAGGCACGCAGCTTGTTGACGAGGCCGATGCCGCGCCCCTCTTGGCGCATGTACAGCACGATGCCGCGCCCTTCCTCATTGACCTGCCTCATCGCCTGGGCGAACTGGTCGCCGCAATCGCAGCGCAGCGAGCCGAAAGCGTCACCGGTCAGGCATTCGGAATGCACCCGCACGAGCACGCTCTCGCCGTCGCCGATGTCTCCCTTGATGAGGGCGACGTGGTGCTCGCCGTTCAGGCGGTTCACATACGCTGCAGCGTTGAACTCGCCGTATTTCGTGGGCATGCGCGTGTAGGCCACCCGCTCGACGAGCTCATCGTGCTTTTTGCGATAATCCTGAAGTGCCTTGATCGAGATGAACGTGAGACCGAATTCCTTCGCCATCTCGATGAGCTCGGGTGTGCGCATCATCGTGCCGTCGTCGCGCATCACCTCGCAGCAAAGCCCTACCTGGGCAAGGCCGGCGAGCCGGCAGAGATCGACCGTCGCCTCGGTGTGGCCGTTGCGCTCAAGCACGCCGTTGCGCTTGGCCATCAGGGGGAACATATGGCCTGGGCGGCGGAAGTCCTCGGGCTTTGAGGTGGGGTCGGCGCACTTGCGCGCCGTGTATCCGCGTTCCTCGGCGCTGATGCCGGTCGTCGTGTCCTTATGGTCCACCGAGATCGTGAAGGCCGTCTCGTGATTGTCGGTGTTGTCGGTCACCATCTGGGGAAACTGCAATCGCTTGCACTCCTCGATGGACATCGGCATGCAGATGAGCCCCTTGGCGTGCACCGCCATGAAGTTCACGTTGGCGGTGGTAGCGAACTGCCCCGCGCAGATGAGGTCCCCCTCGTTTTCCCTATCGGGATCGTCGGTGCAGAGGATGATCTTTCCCTGACGGAGATCCTCAAGCGCCTCTTCTATGGTGTTGAACTCAAACATCGTCGCTCCTTTTATTCACCCTTCGCTGCTCTGAAGTTAAAAACCGCACTTGACGAGGTATTCCTCGGTTATATCGCCGCTTTGGCCGCTGGATGGGCCATCGTCCGGCGCAGTCTGCATCATGCGCTCCACGTACTTTCCGATGATGTCGTTCTCAAGGTTCACCTCGTCCCCCACACGCTTGAACGCCAGATTGGTGACCGCGCGCGTATGGGGAATCACCGAAACGGAGAAATCGCTCGCCGTCACGCGGGCAACCGTGAGACTGATCCCCTCGATTGCGACAGAGCCCTTCTCCACAATGTAGCGCAGAAGGCGCGGCGCACAGGAAACCGTGAACCAGACGGCGTTCGCATCCTGCTTGATGCGCGTTATCGTGCCCGTGCCGTCGATATGGCCGGAGACGATGTGGCCGCCGAAACGGCCGTTCGCCGGCATGGCGCGCTCAAGGTTGACGAGAGAGCCCGCCACAAGCGATTTCAACGTCGAGCGGTCGAGGGTCTCGTGCATCACGTCGGCGGAGAAGGTCCTCTCGCCGCGCTCCGTCACCGTGAGGCAGACACCATTGACGGCGATCGAATCGCCGATGCGGGCGTCTTGGAGCACGACGCCCTCCTTCGTCCGAATGGTGAGCACGCACGAGTTCCCGCTGCTTACCACCCGCTCGACCATGCCGACTTCCTCGATGATCCCCGTGAACATCAGCAGACCTCCCCTTCCAGAAGCACATCGCCCGCCATCGGAACCATCCGCAAGGCCGAGAGGCGCCACGCGTCGTCGGGCAGCTCAACCCCCCTGCCGCCGATGGGGGAAGGAGCGTCGCTTCCTCCGAACAGCTTCGGCGCCACATACGCTTGCACGCGATTCACTTTGCCTTCAGCGAGAAGCGCTGCGGCGAGGGCAGGCCCCGCCTCCGCGAACACATCGTTCATGCCGCGCTCCGCCATCAAGCCGAATGCCGCAGAAAGATCGACGTGGCCGCCTTTTTCGGGCATTACGGCGATTTCGCACCCCACCTCCTCGTAGGGCAGATGCGCCCGCTCGTCTCTCTCGCACGTGAAGATGATTGTCGGCACCTCGCGCGCCGTTTTGACGAGCGCCGAGCCGAGCGGCGTTTTCAAATGAGTGTCACAGACGATGCGCGCCGGCTGGTGATAGGCACCCCCCGAGGCGGCGTCCTGTGCGGCAGCCCCTTTGGGCAAGCGCCGAGCGAGCGAATCGCCATAACGTTGCGCATCCTCTTCGGTGAGCCGGCAGGTGAGCATCGGGTCGTCAGCCAACACGGTTCCCACACCGACCAGCACCGCCGAGGCACGCGCCCGATCGAGGTGGACGTTCGCCCGTGCGGCACCTCCGGTTATCCAGCGAGAGGCGCCGGTTCGCGTCGCCACCTTCCCATCAAGGGTCATCGCGTATTTCAGGGTCACATAGGGCGTCTTCGTTTCGATGAAATGGAAGAACGGGCGGTTGATCTCCGCGCAAGCGTCACGGCAAACGCCTTCGTCCACCGTGATGCCCGCTACGCGAAGCTGGGCTGTGCCCTTCCCCGCGACAAGCGGGTTCGGGTCGGGCGCACCCACGACGACGCGTGCGATGCGCGCCTCGATGAGCGCCTCGGTGCAGGGCGGCGTCTTGCCCGTATGGCAACACGGCTCGAGCGTCACATAGGCAGTCGCGCCTTCGGGGCTCTCCCCCCGCGCACGGCAATCGGCAAGCGCCTCACGCTCGGCATGCAAGGCGCCGAAGCGCGTGTGCCAACCCTGCCCGATCACTTCGCCGTCGCGCACGATGACGCAGCCGACCAAGGGGTTCGGATTCGTCCAGCCCCATCCGCGCACGGCGAGCGCCAAAGCACGCTGCATGAAACGCTCGTCAGTGCCCGATGTTATTTCGCTTTTCGCCTCCGTGGCCTCTCCCTTCCGCCTCACCGAAAAAGTCCAACAAAAAAGCCCCCAGCATACGCTTCGGGGCTTCATCGACGTTCATACTCCATGAACGATCTTCTTTCATCCAGACTATACTGTCGGCTTCGGAATCTCACCGAATCGGCCTTGCGGCTCGTGGGCTCTACCACCGGTGGGGAATTTCACCCCGCCCTGAAGATCATGCAGTGTCTGCGCCGAAAAGTATAGCAACTCCACCCACACCGTCAAGTGAGCGCCTCAAGCGAGCCGATCGCATAGAGCGGGATGTCCGCCACATCGCCATCGCATCGTGGCGGCAAGGTCGAGAACCGATAGCCACGCTCAAGCGAAAAGCGCTTCATCGCGGCCTTCAAACTTTTGGCCTTCAGATTTTGGCCCGCCTTTATCTCGAGGGGAATCACGTGGCTCCCCAATTGAACGACAAAGTCGAGCTCTGCCGACGAATTGGCCGCCGACCAGTAGAAAAGGTCCAATCCAGCGGCCTGCATCTCCTGGCAGGCGAACTGCTCGGCAAACGCTCCCTTCGCCGAACCGAAGATCGCATCGCCGTCGAGAATGACAGACGGCGCCACACCGCTCATGCGCCCCAACAGCCCCACATCGGAGAGAAACAGTTTGAAGGCCGTTTGCTCCTCATACATCTTCAAAGGATAGGAGGGCGTTCTCACCCGCGGGATCTTCAGCACGAGGGAGGTGTCCACGAGCCACTGGATAGCAAGCTCGAAATCACGGCCCCGCGCGCCCTTTTTCACGGCGCCGTAGACAAATCCCTTGTTCTCGCGCGCCAGTTGGGAGGGAATCGAATCCCAGACCTGATTGAGCCGGAGAGTCAATCCGCGGGGCGCCGCATCCTGATGCTTTGAGAAGTCGGAGCGGTAGTCTTCGATGATTTGCCGCTGAATGCCCTCGATCTTTTCGAAATCGACGTTTGGATACGCCTCGGTAAACGCCTTGACGGCCTCGGGCATGCCACCTACCACGAAATAGTATTTCAGGGGATCCATGAACCTGTCATGGAAGGTGGTGATGAGATCCCTGTCGCCCTCCTCAAGCACTTGGGCAAGCCCGCTCGCGCCGTTTGCCATGAGGAACTCCCGAAAGTTCAGCGGATAGAGCCGTCCGAACTCCACCTTTCCCACCGGAAACGACGTGCCCTGATGAAGCGTGATGCCGAGCGATGAGCCGGTGGCTATCACGGCATATTCGGGGGCATCCTCGTTGAAATACTTGAGCGAGGTGAGGGCACAGGGAACCTCCTGGACCTCGTCAAGCACGATGAGCGTTGATTCGGGCTCAATGGTAACGCCGGATTCAAGCGCAAGCGCGGGAATGAGCCGCGAGGGGCTAATGTCGCGCGAGAAGAGCCGTTGCATGCGCTCGTTGTTTTGGAGGGAAACATAGGCGAGGGAATCGAAATGCTTTCTGCCGAATTCCTTCACCAGCCACGTTTTCCCCGTTTGCCGAGCGCCTTCGAGCAAAAAGGGCTTCCTGCTCCTCTTCGATTTCCATTCCACGAGGCGTCTCTCGAACAAGCGCTCCATAGTTCCTCCCCATCGATGTGCAAGGCGGATACGTTTATCCTGATGATACCCTATTTTTCACGTTTTCATAGGGAATATCCGGCATAACTTGCACATTTTCATATGGAATATGAACGAAAGTTCACACGTTTTCAGGGGGTAAATTGCCAACTTCTCGCACATTTTCAGAGAGAGGTTGATTGACATTTTTAGTGCCCTGCAGTTGCACTTGTCCCAGCAATCA
>CANQRF010000004.1 GCA_947626195.1 uncultured Eggerthellaceae bacterium | reverse complement strand
TTCGACGCGCACCCGCATAGCGGGTGGTTTATTTCCCCACGCGCTTCGCGCGCGGGGCAGGGTCACGACCCTGGAATTAGTTTCGTCGTTCTGGCGAACGCCGAAACAAGCTGACGCTGCGAGGGCTTCCAGCACGCCATCTTCCCCCTTCTGTGCTTACACTCATGTGCGAAGCACATTCGTCCGCACGGCGGGGGAATCTGAGGCACTGGAAGCCCTCTCGCTTTCTTACTACGCCCACCTGAGCGACAAAAAGTAACGGGCCGAAAAGGGGCGTCGGGATGCGCACAAAGCGAGTTCCGCACGAGGGATTTTCCGAATTACAATTTCTTGAATTCGGAAAATCGCGAGCTCAGGACTGCCGAGCGACTGCGCGCCCGGCGCCTCTTAAAAGCTACGCCCCCTCGCCCGAGCGGGTAAAGAAAACTCATGCAGAGGGAAGCGCAAGGGAAAACTCGAGACGGCGTGCTCGCAGGTCAGCTTCGACGAGGGTGACGGCGAGGCGTTGCCCGAGGCGATAGCGCACCCCGCTCTCCTGCCCCGTGAGCGTGTGCCGCACGGGATCGAATGAGAAGTATTCGTTTCCGAGCGATCGCACCGGAACGATCCCTTCGGCGGTGTTCTCAAGCTCGACGAACAGGCCGCCTGTCGTCATGCCCGAGATGACGGCGGAGAAGCGCGTGCCGACGAAATCCTCCAGATACTCGATCATCTTGAGCTCTTGGCTCTCGCGCGCCGCATCGTCGGCGACCCGCTCCATCTTCGAGGAATGCTCGGCGAGGGGCGCAAGCTCGTTGACCTGCGCCTCGAAGGTCTCGGATTTTCCCTCAAGGAGCGCGCCGACCATGCGATGGACGACAAGGTCGGGATAGCGCCGGATCGGGCTCGTGAAATGGCAGTAGCACGGGCTCGCAAGTCCGTAATGGCCCTTGTTGGAGGGCGAATAGACGGCGCGCTTCATCGAGCGGAGGAGAAGCGACGACACGAGGTCTTCTTCCGGCCTCCCCTTGCTCTTCTCGATGATCGCCTCGATGGCCGACGAATTTCCGACGACGAGCCCTTCTTTCAACTCCTCGCTGAACCAGCCGAACTCCTCAAACACGGGCACGAGATCGATGAGATGGCCGGGTTCCGGCTGCTCGTGGATGCGGTAGATGCAGGGGAACGCGTGCTTCTCGAGATGCCTCGCCACCGTCTCGTTCGCGAGGATCATCGCCTCCTCCACGACTTGCGTCGCATCGTTCTTCTCGCGGATGTCGATGCGCACGGGCCTGCCGGCCTCATCGAGGACGGCCTTCGCCTCGCGGGTTGAGAAGTCGACGCCGCCCGCCGCGAGCCTCAGCTCCGCACGCCGTTTCGCCATGCGGGAAAGCCTGTCAAGGCGCAACGAGAGCTCCGCATCGCGCGACGAGAGGTCGGCTCGCCCCGAAGACCGCGCACGGAGAATCTCAAGCGCCTCGCCATAGGAAAGCCGCCGCTTCGAGCGGACGACCGAACGGTAGATGCGGTACCCCGCGACTTTGCCGCTCTCCTCATTGAGATACAGATCGACGGTCATTGCGCGCCGATCCTCGTTCGGCCGAAGCGAGCACACCTCGTCGGAGAGCCGCGGAGGCAGCATCGGCAGCACCCGATCGGCGAGATAGGTGCTTGTCGCCCTCATGCGCGCATCAATGTCAAGCGGCCCGTCCCAAGCCACATAGTGGCTCACATCGGCGATGTGCACGCCGAGCCGCCAAAACGTTCCCTCGATGCCGCGCTTTCCCCCCGCACGTTTCGCCTCGTTGTCGAAGAGGCCGTGCGCTTCGTTCGGCTCGATGCGCACGCGGTCGAGCGAGAGGGCGTCATCGAAATCCTTCGCATCGGGAGGGTCGATCGTGAACACAAAGCGCTCGCGCAGATCCTCCGCCCCATGAAGAAGCGCTTCCTCGACATCGGGCTCCGCCTCGGCCGCCGCGCGCAGCGCCTCCTCCGAAAACTCCGTCGCGAGCTTGGCGCGGGAGACGATGAGGTCGATCTCGAGGCGATCGGTCTTCTCGTCGGGATACACTTCCTCGACGACGCCGAACGCCGCGCTCTTGCGCGTCGGAAACTCCACGATGCGGACGCGCACCAAGGCGCCATCGGGGATGTCGGGGCGGGAGGCGCGCTGCGTGAACACGTCATAGGGAATGCGCGCATCGAGCGGCACGACGACGCCGAACGGCTCCGCCACCTCATAGCGGCCGATGAGGCTCTGGTGCGCGCGCTCGATGATTCGCATGACACGCGCCTCCTCGCGGCGATTCGCGGCGCCGGCGCTCGCCAGGCCCTTTGCCTTGTCGCTGCCGTGCGGCCTGACGGACACCTCCACCAAATCACCATCGGCCGCGCCGGAGAGCGCCTTGTGCGGAACGAAGTATTCCCCCTCGGGCGTTTGGACGAACCCATAGCCCGCCCGGGTGACGGAAAGGATGCCGCGCGGGCGCATTCTCGGCTTTGAGCGCGTCGATGCGTGGAACCGTGTTCTGCTGCGATGTTTTCCTCTGCCCATGAATCCCCTTAAACGCCTCCCGTCTCGCCGGGCAAGCGCCATCGAATGTCGTTGGAGCCGCTTTACTTGGCCTTACTGAGCCTTTGCTTGGCTTTGCCGAGCCTTGCTGAGCTTTCCTGAGCCCTGCCTAGCTTTGGGCGAGCGAGCGCGCCGTATCGACCGCGACGATCATCTGCGTGTCGTTCTCCTCGTCGCCCGTTTGCGCCACGGTGACCGTTGGAACGAGCCCGTTGCCGTTGATCTCGGTGCCGAGCGGCGTGAGGTAGTAGGCGGCAGTGTAGCGCAGCGCCCCGCCGAACTCCAGCTCACGCATCACCTGAACCGAGCCCTTCCCCATCGTCTTCGTGCCGACGAAGGTCGCGCGCCCGTTATCGGCGAGCGCGGCCACCAGCACCTCGGCCGCCGCCGCGGTGTACTCATCGGCAAGCACGACAAGCGGCGCCGCCGTCTCCACCGTGCCGACGGCGTTCTTCGTCGTCGTTCCGTCGAGCGTCCTCACCTGCACGACCACGCCGCCGTCGAGGAAGAGGCTCGCGATGTCCACGGCCTGGGCGAGATAGCCGCCCGCGTTGCCCCTCACATCGAGGACGAACGCCTGCGCACCTTGGGCCGTGAGATCCTCGATCGCATCCGAGGTCAGCGACGAGGCGCTCTGCGTGAGCTGCTTCACCCTGATGATGCCGACGTTCTCCTGAAGCGAGCTCGTCACGTTGTCGGCTGAGTATTTCCGGCAGGTGAGCGTCGTCGTGAATTCCTCGCCGGTGGTCGCCTCGCGGCTCTCCGTGCGCATCCACGTGATCACGATCTCACCGCCGCTCACCTGGGAAAGGCGGTTGATGACCTCGGTCATCGTCCACGTGTGGCTGTCGTCGCCGTTGATGGCAACGACGTAATCGCCCTGCTGGACGCCCTCGGCCTGCGCCTCGCTCCCGCTGAACACGTCGGCAGCGTAGGCCCGCCCCTCATAGTCGGCGAGCAGGACGCCGATTCCGCCATATCCCTCATCGGTCGTGGTGTTGAGAAGCTGCTCGTAGCGTTCGGCGTTGAAATAGGTCGCGTACGGATCGCCCGTCTGATCGAGAAACTCCTGCAGCACCGCCTCGGTCGTCGGGTTGAGGCTGTAGGTGTCGAGGCTGTTCGAAGCGAGAAGGTCCTCGACCTCGCCCACGCGCGCCGAGAGCGAATTGTACGGGTTCTTGCTGGAAGTCTGGGCATCCGTCTGGGCGGCCGGCTCGCCGACGTTGAACCCGAGGGAGCTCATGAGCGGCAGATTGCTGCGCAAGGCAAACCCCACGATGAACGCCGTTGCCACGATGAGGGCGAAAACGAGCCATTTGAGCGTCGTGCGGTTATGCGCATGCTCTTGCGCCGTCAAGCTCGAGGAGCTCTGAGGTCCGTTGCTATGCCGCGAAGGGCGGATCACCGGTTTTTATCCTCCCGATCCTTCGTCTTGCCTTTGGCTTCGCGCAAGCCGCGCCTGCTACACCTTCAGATAGCGGCGCATGGCGAATGCCGAGCCGATGAGGCCGATGATAAGCCCCGCGACGATGAGAGCTGCGTAGATGAGGAGATACGTGCCCGAACTGACATCAAACGACAGGAACGGGAGCGCCGTCTCAAGCCGCGGCATGGCAAAGGTGCGAAGCAGTTGGATGAGCACGACCGCGAGCGCCGACCCGATGATGGCATGCAAGGAGCCCTCCATGAGGAACGGCCCGCGTATGAAGCCGTTCGAGGCGCCGACCAAGCGCATGATGGCGATCTCCTTGCGGCGCGCCAAGATGGCGAGCCGGATCGTGTTGTTGATGAAGACGAGCGCGATGAAGATGAGCAGCACGATGAGCGCAATGCCCACGTAACGGACATAGGTCGTGAGCGAGAGCAGCCGCTCGACCGTCTGCTTCCCGTATTTCACCGACTCGGTGGGGTCGGCCGGATTGTCCGCAATGGACTGGAAGGTCGAGTTCGTCGCAATATCCTGCGCCACCGACTCCACGAGCTGGGCGTCGGTGAGCTCGACGTCGATCGAGGCGGGCAGCGGGTTGTACCCGTCGAGCGTCGACACGATGTCGGAGCTCGACGTCTCCTTGAAGTTCTCGAGCGCCTGCTCCTTCGTGGTGAAGCCGACCCACGAGACGCCCTCGAGATCGCTGATATAGGCCGTGACCGAATCGATGGAGGACTGCGGGGCGTCATCGGCCACATAGGCGGTGATGGAGACCTTGCTCTCAACCGACGAGATGACGTTTTCCACCATGACGCCGCCCACCATGAACACGCCGATGATCAGCAGCGAGAGGAAGATCGTGATGATCGACCCCAAAGCCGTCGAGAGATTTCTCGTGAAGCCCTGAAGCGACTCTTTGAAGAAATACGCAAGACTAGACATCGAAACCGTACACCCCCCGATCTTGGTCGCGCGTCAAACGGCCGCGGTCGAGCGCGATGACGCGGCGGCGCATGTTGTCGACCATCTCACGGTCGTGCGTCGCCACGAGCACCGTCGTGCCCGTGCGGTTGATGCGCTCGAGAAGATCCATGATGCCGCGCGACGTCTGCGGGTCGAGATTGCCCGTCGGCTCGTCGCAGATCAGAAGCGGCGGACGGTTCACGATCGCCCGCGCAATGGAGACGCGCTGCTGCTCGCCGCCCGAGAGCTGATCGGGATACTTGTTCAGCTTGTCGTGCAGACCGACGAGGCGCAGCACCTCCGGCACTTGGGTCTTCACCACATGGCGGCTCTTGCCGATGACCTCCAAGGCGAAGGCGACGTTCTCAAACACCGTTTTATTCGGGAGCAGCTTGAAGTCTTGGAACACGCAGCCGATGTTGCGGCGCAAATAGGGAACGCGCCAGTTCTTCATCGTCGAGAGATCCTCGTCGGCGATGTAGATATGGCCCTGCGTCGCCTTGATCTCACGCGTGAGCAGGCGGATGAAGGTCGATTTCCCCGAGCCGGAATGCCCGACGAGGAAGAGGAACTCGCCCGCATAGATCTGCAGCGTGATGTCGGCGAGCGCCGGCTTGTTCGGCTGGGCGGGATACACCTTGGTCACATGGTCGAACGTGATGACCGGCGAACCCGTCGGCTCGGTGAGATCGTTCACGTCGAGCACTGGAAGCGCCGACGAGAGCTGTTGCGTTTGCATAATGGCGGGTTGCCTCCCGTGCGAACCGCGCGGGGCCTGGGCCGAAGCGCTCCGTGCCGCCATCTCCCCCTCGGGAGCGGACGCCGCCCTGTTCGGCACATTCGCCACGTCCGGACGCGGAGGCTGAGCCTTTGGTGCTTCGTTCGTCACAGCATGCTCCATTCAAGTAGTTGTTTTCACTGAGACTAACCTTGTATTCTATCAGAGTGGCTTGCGCGCCATCGCCTTCTTCACAGCATCGACAATGCTCAAGGCATCAAGATGGAAGGCGGTGAGCAGCTCCTCGAATTCCCCCGACTTGCCGAACCGGTCGCGGACGCCCACCAACTCGACGGGATGCGGGGAAGTCGTTGCCACCAGATGGCACACCGCCTCACCCAAACCGCCGATGACCGAATGCTCCTCGGCACAGACGACGCAGCCGGTTTTCTCGAGGGATGAGAGGATCGTCTCCTCATCGAGCGGCTTGATCGAGAACGCATCGATGACCTCCGCCGAGATGCCCTCCTCGTCGAGCAGGCGCGCGGCCGCGAGCGCCTCGCGGACCTCCACGCCGCAGGCGATGATGGTGGCGTCCGTTCCCTCATGCACGACATACGAGCGGCCGATTTCCAGCGAGACGTCATCGTCGTAGACGCAGGGCACGTTCGCGCGCCCCATGCGCACATACACCGGACCCGGCGTCTGCGCGGCGAGCCTGATCGCTGAGCGCGCCGACGCGTAATCGGCGGGAACGAGCACGCGCATGCGCGGCAGCATGCGCATGAGCGCGATGTCCTCGAGCATCTGATGGCTTCCGCCGTCGGGGCCGACCGAGACGCCGGCATGGGTCGGCGCGATCTTCACGTTGAGGTTGGAATAGCAGACGGTGTTGCGAATCTGATCGTAGGCCCGACCGGTGCCGAAGACCGCAAACGAGCCGGTGAAGGCGATGTGGCCGGTGCAGGCAAGCCCTGCGGCGACATCGACCATGTTCTGCTCGGCGATGCCGCAGTTGAAGAAGCGCTGCGCATACTCCTCGCTCTGTTTGGCGAATGTGGCGGTCGTCGTGGAAGCGCTCAGGTCGGCATCGACGGCGACGACGGGAAGGCCCTCGTCGGCAAGCTCGATGAGCGTTTTGCCATAGGCCGCGCGGGTCGCCTTCTTCTGCTTGGCCTGCTCGGCCGAGGCGAGCTTAACCATGGCAGACCTCCGTTCCACCCAGATCGTAATCGCAAGCACGCCTTCCGTCGCTTGCCGCGGCGAGCTCATCCAAGGCCACCCTCATCTCCTCTCCATTCGGGGCCTTTCCATGCCATGAAACCTGATGTTCCATGAAGGAAACGCCCTTCCCCTTCACGGTGTGGGCGACGATCATCTGGGGCTTTCCGCAGCGTGCCTCCTTCGCGCTCACCAGCGCGTCGATCAACGCCGCGAAATCGTGTCCGTCCACCTCCTGCACCGCCCAGCCGAAAGCGGCGAAGCGCTCGGTGAGCGATTCGGGGCTGCATACCTCGGTGACCTTCCCATCGATCTGCAGCTCGTTGTTGTCGACGATCGCGATGAGGTTGTCGAGGCAGTTGTGCGAGGCGAACATGGCGGCTTCCCACACCTGCCCCTCTTCGCATTCGCCGTCGCCAAGAAGGCAGAACACGTTGGAATCGAGCTTGTTGAGGCGCAGGCCGCACGCCATGCCGCAGCTGATCGACAGCCCCTGCCCGAGCGAGCCGGTGGAGACCTCCACCCCGGGCACCAAATTGGAATCGGGATGCCCCTGAAGGCGCGAGCCGAGCTTGCGAAGCGTGATGAGCTCGCCATGGGGAAGGTAGCCCACGTGGGCGAGCGTCGCATAGAGGGCCGGCGCCGCATGACCCTTCGCCAACACGAAGCGATCCCGCTCGACGCATTCCGGATCCTTGGAGTCGTAGCGCATGACGCTTCCAAAATAGAGCGAAACGAGGATGTCCACGCAGGAAAGCGATCCGCCGGGGTGGCCGCTCTTCGCTTCGCCGACCATGGCGATGACGTCCTTGCGGATGCCCATCGCCGCTTTCTTCAACTTCTGATAATCCATACTCCGCCTTTTCTCGCGTCCCGTCTTCCGGATGCCTCTCATGGCCAATGCCTACTGTGACGCCTTCCACTTATGATAGCCGATAACGAAGTTCTCGATGTCGCCGTCGAGCACGGCGTTCACGTCACCGGTCTCAACGCCCGTGCGCACGTCCTTCACCAACTGGTACGGATAGAGAACGTAATTGCGAATCTGGGAGCCGAAGGAATTGTCCATCCGCTGCCCGCGCAGCTCATCGATCTCCTCGCGGCGCTTCTGCTCCTCGAGCTCATAGAGCTTCGATTTGAGCACGCGAAACGCCGCTTCCTTGTTTTGGAGCTGGCTCTTCTGGTTCTGGCAGGTGACCACGATGCCCGTCGGCAGATGCGTGAGGCGCACGGCGGAATCGGTCGTGTTCACACACTGCCCGCCGGGGCCGCTCGCCCGATAGACGTCGACGCGCACGTCGGCGGGATTGAGGTCGACCTCGATGTCCTCGGGAAGGACGGGGAGCACCTCGACGCCGGCGAAGGTGGTGTGGCGGCGCTTCTTATCGTCGGTCGGCGAGATGCGCACGAGCCGATGGACGCCCTGCTCGCTCTTGAGCATGCCGTAGGCGTTCTGACCTTCCACTTGGATCGTCGCCTTGTCGAGGCCGATCGCCTCGCCGGCCACCACATCGAGCACATGCACCTTCCAGCCCATCTTCTCGGCGAAGCGGCTGTACATGCGATAGAGCATCTCAGTCCAGTCCTGCGCCTCAAGCCCCCCCTGGCCGGGGTTGACCGTCATGATGGCGTCGCCCGCGTCGAAGCGCCCCGAGAAGAGCGACGCGACCTCAAGGGCGTCGAGGGAAGCCATGAGCTTCTTCGCGAGCGCATCCGCCTCCGCCTCAAAGGACCCGTCTTCGGCGGCGAGCTCCGATGCGGCGATCGTCTCCTCGAAAAGATGCTTCGCGGCTTCGTATTCCTGAATGGTCGAGCGCAACGAGCTCGCCTGCTTCGTCACCGCGCTCGCCCGCTGGGCGTCATCCCAGAAGCCGGGCTCGGCGCTCTGCGCTTCGAGCTTTTCAAGCTCGGCCGCCTTCTCGTCGATGTGGAGGAAGGCGCGCGCGTCCTCGATCCGCTGCGCCGCATTGTCTCTGTCTTTTTGCTCTAACATATCCTACTTTCCATGGCACTTTTTAAATTTCAGGCCGCTGCCGCAGGGGCAGGGATCGTTGCGTCCCACGTTGGCGAAGGGATCGTCCTTGTCCTTCATGTAGGTCTGAGGCTTTGCCGGCGCGGGCTTCGGCGGGGGCGCTTGGTTCGTCGCTGGCTGGGCCTGTGGAGCCTGCGTGCGCCCACCGCCCCGTCCCGACGACACGCCGGTGCTCTCAAGCGCGGCCTCCGGTGAGGAGTAGCTCACCTTGCCGTCAAGCGGCGTCCGCTCATCCGGCATGTTCTGCAGTTGCGGCACCGCGATCTGCAGGCGCAGCAGCGTTCTCAGGAAGTCCTCGTACATCGTCGCCGTGAGGCTCTCGAACGCGGTATATGCCTCGTTCTTGTATTCAACGAGCGGGTCGCGTTGCCCAAAGGCGCGAAGGCCGATGCCCGTGCGCAAATAGTCCATCTCTTGGAGATGCGCCATCCAGCGCGTGTCGAGGATTCGCAGCATCACCTGCGCGGCGAGGTTCTTCATCATGTCGGACCCAAGCGACTCTTCCTTTTCCGCAAGGATGCCGCTCAGATATTCCGTGAGCGCCTCCGCGATTTCTGCCGAATCATCGTCATGGTCGATTTCCCCGGCATGGAAATCATCGCGACCGCTCATGTTCTGCGCCCAGAGATCGATGGCGCGCAGATCCCAATCGTCGCTCGCCGTCTTTTCCGGACACGCCTCGCTCACCTGCGCCTCCACCGCATCGCCGATGATGTCGGGAAGCGATTCCATCATGTTCTTGCCGTCGAGGATGGCGTTGCGCTCGTCATAGATCGCCTTGCGCTGAAGGTTCATCACGTCGTCGTACTCAAGGACGTTCTTGCGGGCGGCGAAGTGCATCGACTCCACCTGCCGCTGGGCGCTCTCGATCGACTTCGAGACCATGCCCGCTTGGATCGACATGTCCTCGGGCATGTTCGTGCGCTCCATCATGTTCGCGATGCTGTCCATGCGGCTCCCGCCGAAAAGGCGCATGAGGTCGTCTTCAAGCGAGAGGTAGAACTGCGTGGTGCCGGGATCGCCTTGACGTCCGGAACGACCGCGGAGCTGGTTGTCGATGCGCCGCGATTCATGGCGCTCGGTGCCGATGACGCACAAGCCACCGGCGCGCACCACATCCACATGCTCCTTCGCACATATCTCGCGGGCCCTCTCGAGCGCTTCCGCACGGTCTTGCTCCGTCGCGAAGGCGGGATTTGGCTCGCCTTCCTCATCGAACTCGGCGGCCTGCGGATCGAGCCCGCGCGCATAGAGCAGATCCTCCGCCAGCACGTCGGGATTGCCTCCGAGCAGGATGTCGGTGCCACGGCCCGCCATGTTCGTCGCGATCGTCACCGCGCCGACGCGGCCCGCCTGCGCGACGATATGCGCCTCGCGCTCATGGTGCTTCGCGTTGAGCGTCTCATGGCGGATGCCGCGCTTGTCGAGCAAGCGCGAAAGGCGCTCGGAGCTCTCGATCGACACGGTGCCGATCAGGCAGGGCTGCCCTGCCGCGTGGCGCTCGGCCACGTCGTCGGCGACGGCCTTGAATTTCGCATCGATGTTGCGGTAGATGAGGTCGTTCTCGTCTTTTCTGATGATCGGCTTGTTCGGCGGGATTGCGACCACCGGCAGATGGTAGATCTCGCGGAACTCGGCGTCTTCGGTCATCGCCGTGCCGGTCATGCCCGCGAGCTTCTCGTAGAGGCGGAAGTAGTTCTGCAACGTGATCGTCGCGAGCGTCTGGTTCTCCTCGCGGATCAGCACGCGCTCCTTCGCCTCCACCGCCTGATGCAGGCCCTCCGACCAGCGCCTTCCCTCCATGATGCGGCCGGTGAACTCATCGACGATCTTCACTTCCCCGTCAACGACCACATAGTCGACGTCGCGATGGAAGAGGAACTGCGCCTTGAGCGCTTGCTGGAGGTGGTTGGCGAGCTGGCCCGACGGGTCGGCGTAGAGGTCATCGATCCCGAGCATCGATTCCACCTTCGCAAGGCCCACCTCGGTGGCCATGATCGTGCGCTTCGCCTCGTCCTTCTCGAAATCGACGCCCTCTTGGAGCGCCGGCATCACGCGGGCGAACTTGTTGTAGGTGTCCGCCGCCTGCGTGCCCGCGCCGGAGATGATGAGCGGGGTGCGCGCCTCATCGATGAGGATGGAGTCCACCTCGTCGACGATCGCGTAGAAGTGGCCCCGCTGCACGCGCGACTGCCGCCGCGTCACCATGTTGTCGCGCAGGTAGTCGAAGCCGAACTCGGAGTTCGTGCCATAGGTCACGTCGGCGCGGTAGGCGACGAGCTTTTCCGGCGTGCGCATGCCGTTCTGGATGAGCCCGACCTCCATGCCGAGCGCGCGGTAGATCTGGCCCATCCACTGCGAGTCACGTGAGGCGAGGTAGTCGTTTACGGTGACGATGTGCACGTTGTTCCCCGAGACGGCGTTCAGGTAGCCCGCAAGGGTGGAGACGAGGGTCTTGCCCTCGCCGGTCTTCATCTCGGCGATCTGGCCCTCATGGAGCGCCATGCCACCGATGAGCTGCACGGGGAAATGCCGCAGCCCCGTGGTGCGCACACTCGCCTCGCGGACCGCGGCAAACGCCTCGGGGAGCATGCTGTCAAGGCTCTCGCCATTGGCGTAGCGCTCGCGGAACGCGGCGGTCTTCGCGCGCAGCTCGTCATCGGAGCATTCCTGCATCGAGGGCTCCAACGCATTGATGCGCTCGACCTTCGCCTCGTATTGCTTGAGCTGCTTCCCCTCGCCAAGCGTCAAAAGTTTTGATAAAAAGCCTGCCATACGTCATCTTTCCCTCGTTGTCGTTTTCTGCCATTCTAGCCCATCGGCGCTGAGAAGAGGAGATTTACGCGAAACGACCAATGATCGATTCATAGAGCGCGACGATGCGCTCGGATGGATCGATCCCCAGCTCGTCTGCCAAGTAGCGCCGACAGGCGAAATACGTCTCGAGCGCCGCCGATCGCTGGTCGGCCGCGATCTGGGCCTCCATGAGCGCAACGTAGACGTCTTCCCGCGTGCGATCATGGCGAAGCGCCTCCCGTGCGAACCACAGCGCCGCCCTTGCCTCGCCCGCATCGAGCAGGCGCGCCGAGCCCGAGAGCAGCGCATCCACGAGCTTGATGCGGCATGATATGCGGATGGCGTCGATCATCTCGTTCTCCTGATCGCTCGGCATGAGATCGTCGCAGAAACGATCGGAGATCGCCTCGGCGACGGCTCCGATGTCGAGCAGGCTGTCGGTGCGGAAGAGCAGCGCATGGCAGATCTCATCGAATTGCGAGACGTCGCTCACCACGAGCTTTTGGTTCATGCGGCAACCGAACTGGTCTCTGATGAGATAGGGGCAGCTTCCGTCGACCGCCAACGCGCGCGTGAGGATCGACCACTGCGCGTAGAAGTTCTTCCGCGCGGTTTCGGGCGACGACGTCGGCCAGAGCGAAGCGGTCAAGCGCTCGCGGGAAAGCTCGCTTCCGCGATTGAGCACGAGAAGGGCGAGCAGCGTCTTCGTCTTTTGGCGCGAAAAATGCCGCGCGTCCACCAGCTCGTCTCCGATCATCACCTCGAAATTGCCGAAGAGCTTGATGGAGAGCGTCGGCGTGCCCGCCATCGTCAGATAGGGATTCGGATGCGGATGCTTTCGATCGTCGCGGAAGGCGTTGGGATGGGTCTCGAGATACTCCTCGCTATTGCGGTCGCGCTCGGCCCGTTCCCGGCGCGCCTGCGCCGCCTGAGACTCAAGCGATGCCATAACATGATGGAGGGTCGCCGACGTATAGGGGGGAAGGTCGAACGCCAGATGCCCCCGCTCCTGCTCGGCCATGCGCTCAAGCGCCTGCGCGGCCCGCGCGCATGACCATTGGAGCACGCCCTCCTCCGCCTGCCGTTCCAGCTCATGGGAGACGAAATCGGCGAGAACGCCGAGGTCGAGCCACCACTGCCGGTCTTTCATGAAAGAGGGAGAAGGGTGCGCGGCCTCCTTCTCCATCCCGTTGGCGCGCGCATCTTTCGCCAGCGCGCCCTCGACGATCCACGCCGCGGTCACGAGAAGGGCCCGCACCGAGGAAGCGGCCTGGCCTGTCGAACGCGTGGCACCGGAGCGTTCACAGGAAGGCCCTTCATCGCCCTCTCCCACGATGCAGTGGGGGTCTTCGCTGTGAGGGGAACGTTCTCCCTCGCACTCTTGAAGAAGCTTTCTCCAGTTGGCGAGCGCAACGGCGGGGCCCTCCCGAAGATCCAAGGCGATGCGTGCGGTTATCCGCCAGTCGAATCGGCCGAGCTCATCCGGTTGGAGCCGTCCGCCTTCTGATTGAGCGCCATCGTCGGGGCGTGGAGCGCCTTGCGTCCACGCATCCGCATCAGAAGCCGCCTCTTGCGAATCGCGGAGAAGCTTCGCGAGCACGTCAGCGGCCCGATCGCGCAGCTCGGCCGTCGCCGTCCGCACGAGCAGAACCGCGCAAAGGGCCCGATCCGGAGGATAGGTGGACGAGGAAAACGCCGCCATCTGGGCGAGGGCGATGGCGTGCCGTCCGTCCGCCACGATCGACGCCGCCCAGCACCCTATGGCGCGGAGGGCCCCGCGATGGGGAAAAGAGCGCTTGGCTATCACGCGTTCCGCATCGTAGACGGCCTTGGGGAAACCGTCCTCGATGAGCCGCCATCCTCGTTTCGCGAGCCATGTCGCACCGGCGTTTCTCGTCATGAAGGCCACCGCCAGCTCGCAGGCGCGCTCGCCTTTTCCCGCGAAAAGGAGCAGATCGACGATGCTTGCTATGGCCGCGTCCTTCGCGCGAATGCCGTTTTCGAGCAGCACCTCCTTGCAGTAATTATGCCAAGCGCTGTGCAGCACCATCGGCTCGATGGGCGCACAGGCGAAGCGATCGTTTTCCACATCGATGCCGAGATGGGGATAGCGCGCCGAAAGCCGCGCCGCCGTCGACGCTTGGAACGTGCGCCCGAACGCCATCTCAAGATCGTCAAAGGATCCGGTGCCGAGCAGCGTGATGGCGAGCATCCACAGGCTGTCGTGATCGTCGTAGTCTTCCGTCATCATGCCCTTCAGCAGCGTGAACGCGCCTGAGTCGCTCCAGCAGAGGCAGACGACACGGGCTTGGATGCCGCCATCCGCAGCCGGCCCTTCCAGCCCCTTCTCGCGCAGCGAGACCGCGCCCTGCCTCTCATAGTGGCCGCGAAACAACGCGCTCTTGCCGTCCTCGTCGTTTCCGAGCGCGAGCTGGGAGACCCCTCCGTAGCCCGATTCGCCGCGGATCATCTCCTCTTCGGTAAGGAGGAAGTCGCTCGGTGCGAGGATGAGGCAATCGTCAATGAGCTCCTGAAAACCGGCTTGGGAAGGGCGCGCGGTGACGATCACCTCGTCCCCCGCCGCCACAAGGCGATCCAAAAGATCGACAAAAGCCGAGGAGCGCAGGCCCTTGAGCTGCGGAACATCCTCGAACACGACGAGGAAGGCAGTTTCCTCCCCCTGGGTGAAACCCGTGAAGAGCACGTTGCCATCGAGATCGCGGAGAAAGCAGGGCGACGTGCAATCCACCCAATAGACATGCTGAAACGAGAAGACGAGATCGCAGTATTCGTAGGCGACCGACGTCTTGCCATAGCCGGTCGGCGCTATGAGCAAACGGGGCTGCGCCCTGTTCTGGATGAGCCGTGTTATCAGATGATGGCGGGAAATATGATGCCGCCCGATGAGCCCCGCCGGTTTACGTCCGCGACATGCGCATGTGCTGACGAATGTAGCCATAGTTCCTCCTTCAAAAGGGAGGACGGCGGCGCACACGGCAGTATACGGGATATGCCGTACTATTTCAATACGCGTAATGTTATATTACGTCATCTTGCGTGATATTACGTTGCTTTATGGCGATTTATGGCCTTTATGGCCTTCCGGCGGTTCGCCCGTCACGCTTCCGCATCGGCAGCATCGGCGTCATGCGAGATCTCGCCCTCGCGCTTGAGCAGCTGCGCGATGCGCTCCGAATAGACGAGATCGTCAAGCCCCGCCTCAGCCGCCAAATCGACGATCGGCGCATCGTTCCAGAGCGCCTCGAGACGGTAGAACTCACGCGTTTCCGGCTGAAAGACATGGATGACCACATCGCCGTAATCGAGCAGGGTCCACGAGCCGTCGCGGGAATGCTCACGGTGCAGCGGGGTGATGCCGGCCTCTTTCTGCAGCGCCTCCTCAACCGCCTCGATGATCGCCTCCACCTGCGGATTGTTCTTCGCGGTCACGATGACGAAATAATCGGTGATGCCGACGAGCTCGCGCACGTCCTGCACCATGATGTCGGTGGCTTTCTTTTCGTCGGCCGCCTTCGCCGCAAGAAGGGCGCACTCCCGCGAGGTCAGCTTGCCTTTCACTTGTTCCTCTTTCCTGCTCTCGCTCACGCGGACGCTCCTTTCTTGGATGCATGCTGGGTCGCAAAAGCGTTATATCGAGTGATCGTGTCGGGGTGAAGCAGCCTTCCCCGTTCGATGATGAGCTGTACCCAATACTTATACGTTTCGAAAAAAAGCTCGTCAAGGGAAACCTTCCCCACCATATCGTGCAGCTCGTCAAGCCTGTCGAACTGCCGATTCGGCTCGAGCGCATCGGCGATGTAGACCACTTTGTCGAGGTCGGTCATCTCCTCGTCGGCCACCGTGTGCTTTCTGATCGCATCGATGACGTCGGGTGGGATCTGCGGCCATTCACGGGAAAGCGCACATGCCGCCGTCTCGCCGTGCAGCACCGACGGCGCCACATCGAGCGCCCACGGCGACACGTCGCCCTCGATGCCCAGATCGCGCACGCGAGCGCGGATCCCCTCGTCATCGAGCCCCTTGTCCCAATCGTGCAGCAGGCCCGCGAGACGCGCCTTCCGCACGTCGACGCCATAGGCGCGCGCGAGGAGCTGAGCCTCATCTGCCACGCCGAGGATATGGGCGAACCGCTTCTTCCCCACGCGCTTGCGCAGGTCTTTCAGGCGCCTCTCGAAAAACTCGTCGCTCAGCGCCTCTTCCCCATCCGCCGCGGTTTCTCCATCCGCCGCGGTTTCGGCTGCGGGTTTTCCATCCGCCGCAGGTTTTGCCGCAAGTTTTGCTGCGGTATTTTCGCCCGCGGTTTCCGCCGCGGCGTCGCCCTTCGCTCCTCCGGCGCCATAGAGGCGATGCTCCATGATATAGGTGAGAACCGCCTCGGGAACAAGGTAGCGCACCGAGACGCCCTCACGGCAACGGCGGCGCAGCTCGCTCGAGGAGACCTCGACGTCGGGAAGCCGCAGGTGAATGAGGTGGAAGCCCGCGTCGTGCAACTGCCCGTCGAGGGCCGCATCGGCTTGCTCGCCCAACCGATCGACGATGACGATCGTGGCGCAGCGGGCGATCGTCTGCGGCTCGCGCCAGCGCAGGAGCGTGCCTGCGGTATCGCTTCCCATGAGAAAGCACAGCTCCACGTTTTCGGGAAAGTATTCCCGCAGCTCGCGCAGCGTGTCTTTCGTGAAGCTGTCGCCTTTCCGCTCGATCTCGACGGGGCTCACGTCGAAGGCCGGATTGTCGGCAACGGCCAACCGGCACATCGCAAGCCGATGGGCGGAGGGCGCCAGCTCGCGGTCTTTCTTGAACACCGGCACACCGGCCGGAACGAAGAGCACGCCGTCGAGCGAGAGCGCCGCACGCGCTTCCTCCGCGCAGAGAAGGTGTCCGATATGGATGGGATCGAACGTGCCGCCGATGATGCCGAGCCTGCACGGCGCACCGTCGGCCCCCAAATGGGCAAAGCGCTCTCCGACGTCGTGTGGCGTCATGCGCGCACCTGGCCGTTTCCCCGCACGACGTATTTATAGGAGGTGAGGGCCTCAAGCGCGAAGGGCCCGCGCGTATGGAGCTTCTGCGTCGAGATGCCTATCTCGGCACCGAGGCCGAACTGCCCGCCATCGGTGAATGCCGTCGAGGTGTTCGCATATACCACCGCCGCGTCCACTTCCCGCAAGAACCGCTCGATAGCCTTCTCGTCACGTGCGACGATCGCCTCCGAATGGCGCGTGCCATAGGCGTTGATGTGCTCGATCGCCTCGCTTTCGCCGCTCACGCATTTCACAGCGAGCTCGGGAGCGAGATATTCCGTCTCCCAATCGTATTCCGTCGCCGGCTGCCAATCGATCGCCACACCCTGCCGCTTCATCTCTTCGGCGATTTTGCCCGCAGCCCCATCGCAATGGAGCATGACGCCGCGCTCCGCCAAATCGGGAAGCACGCGCGGGAGAAACTCTTCGGCGCACGACGCATCAACAAGCAGCGACTCCGCCGCATTGCACACGCCGTAGCGGCGGCATTTCGCATTCATCACGATGTCGTGGGCAAGGCCGAAATCGGCGCTCTCATGCACATAGACATGGCAGTTGCCGGTGCCCGTCTCGATCACGGGGACGCGCGAGCACTCGACGCAGTGCCTGATGAGGCCCGCACCTCCGCGCGGTATCAGCACGTCCACGAGGCCATGGAGCGACATGAGCACATCGGTCGCCTCGCGGTCGGTGGTGGTTATGGCCGAGACGGCGCCCTCCGGCATGCCGCACGAGGCCGCTGCCTGGGAGAGCGCATCGGCGATGGCCTCATTCGAGGCGGCGGCAAGGCTTCCGCCGCGCAGGATGCAGGCGTTGCCCGACTTGAGGCAGATGCCTGCCGCATCGGCGGTCACGTTGGGACGGGCCTCGTATACCACCGCGACCACCCCGAGCGGCACCGAGATCTTCTCGAGTTCGAGGCCGTTGTAGAGCGTGCGCTTTTCAAGGACGCGCCCGAGCGGATCGTCAAGCTCCACGAGCTCTTCAAGCGCAGCCGCCATCGATTCGACGCGCTCCGGCGTGAGAAGCAGCCGATCGAGAAGCGATTCCTTCGTCTTCGCCTCCTCGGCCGCCGCCATATCGCGCGCGTTCGCCGCGAGGATCTCCGCACTTCTCTCGCGCAGCGCCGAGGCCATGGCGCGAAGCGCCGCATTTCGTTCGTCACCCGTTGTCAAAGCGACCTTTTTCGCCGCCTGCGCGGCGCGCTCCGCGAGCCATGTCACTTCCTCTTCGATGGTTGCCATGCTCTTCCTTCCCACCTTTGCCTTTATTCAAAGACGACGAGGTCGTCTCGATGTACCACGGGTCTCGTCGCCAAAGCGGCAAGCAGACGGTTCTGGAGAAGCTCGTCGCTGCTCTTCCCCTTGGCAAGATCCACTTCGTCGAATGAGGCAAGCGACTTCCCGCGTGCCACGATGATGCCGCGCGCGTCGATGATGTCAACGACGTCGCCTTCCTCAAAGGAGCCCTCGACGCCGGTGATTCCCACGGCGAGAAGCGAGCTTCCCCTTCCGATGAGCGCTGACCGCGCACCGTCGTCAACGGCGATGGACCCGCGCACCGCATCGCCCAGGGCAAGCCAGAGCTTGCGCGGGGTGATCTCATGGGGATGCTCGTTCGCCGCGAACCACGTTCCCCGAAAAGCGGGATCGGGCGCAAACGACGGTTCCTTCGCCCTCGCGCCACATGCGGCGGCAGAGACGATGACGTCGGGACGCCTGCCTTGGCAGATGACGAGCGGAATGCCCGCCACCATGAGCACGCGCGCCGCCTTGAGCTTCGTCACCATGCCGCCCGACCCTGCCGACGTGCCCGCGTCGCCGGCGCTTTCCATGACGTCGGGGGTGATCTTGCGCACCAGCGAGACGAGCTCGGCGTCGTCGTGCTTGCGCGGGTCTTTGTCATAGAGCCCGTCGATGTCGGTGAGGATGACCATGAGATCGGCATCGACCAGGCATGAGACCAGCGCAGCAAGGGTATCGTTGTCGCCGAAGCGGATCTGCTCGACCGACACCGTGTCGTTCTCGTTGACAATGGGAACGACGTCGAAGGCGAGCAGCTGCCTCAGAGTGTCGCGCGCATGCAGATAGGCTTGGCGGTCGGCCGTGTCGCGCCGCGTGAGCAAAACGAGCGAGGTGAGAAGCCCGTGCTCGGAGAATGCGCGCGCGTACGCCGCGGAAAGCGCGCTCTGCCCCACCGACGCCGCCGCCTGCAGGCTCGGCATGTCGGTCGGCCGCTCGCCTATGCCCAAGGTCTCGAGCCCCC
This sequence comes from uncultured Eggerthellaceae bacterium, assembly GCA_947626195.1. Lineage (GTDB taxonomy): Bacteria > Actinomycetota > Coriobacteriia > Coriobacteriales > Eggerthellaceae > CANQRF01. The sequence continues at coordinate 123,125 of CANQRF010000004.1, read as the reverse complement.
AGGCGATGGCCGCCGAGGTGACGATGATCGGCCTCCATCCCTCGCGCCGCACCGCAGACGCCTGCGCGGCGACGCTTTGCAAATAGGCGTAATCGGGGCGCCCCTGCCTATCGGTCAAGGTGGACGAGCCGATTTTGATGACGATGATCTTCTCGCCGCCACACGGCGCCTCCGCGCAGGACGACGGCCTGTCCGAGGGCCTCTGTGCGGAAGGGTCCTTCAAGGTCGTGCGGCTCATGCGAATGCTCATAGGTCGAGCTCCCGATAGGGGTCTGCCGAAGAGCTCGACTCGAACGTGAAGGCGCGTCCGACGATGCGGATCTCATCGCCGTCAACCGCTCCGGCTTCCTCGAGCGCCGCATCGACGCCCATCCGCCGCAGACGATGCTGCAGAAAAACGATCGCTTCCTCGTTTTCCCAATCGGTCTGGACGACCATGCGCTCAACGGCGCCCCCCGAGACGCGGAAGATGCCGTCCGAGAGCTTGCGCACCCGAAACTGCTTGTCCTTCTCGTCGCGCTTGAGCTCCCAGACGTGGTCGTAACGGGTCTGGGACGCCGCCAGCTCGCGCTGGGCCTCGCGGATCGCCGCAACCTTCGTCGCCAGCGCCGCCTTCAGCTGCTCGACGCCCTCTCCCGTCAGGGCCGAGATGCGGTAGAGCTTCGGATCGGTCTTGCTCTCGCTGAGGAGGAACTCGTCGCCCCCGACCTCGGCGAGGGCGTCGGCGCGCACGCGCTCGGCGAGGCGCTCGCAAGCCTTCTCGGTTCCCGCGACGTCGATCTTGTTCGCCACGACGACGCGCGGGCGATCGGCGAGCTCGGCCGCATAGAGCGCGATCTCGCGGTTGATGACGTCGTAGTCGGTGAGCGGATCGCGCCCCTCGAAGCCGCCGGTCATATCAACGATATGCACGATGAGCGCCGATCGTTCGATATGGCGCAGGAACTCATGGCCGAGTCCGCGACCCTCGTGCGCCCCCTCGATCAGCCCCGGGATGTCCGCGACGACGAAGCTCTCGTCGCCCGTGGTCGCCACGCCGAGGTTTGGCACGAGCGTTGTGAAGGGATAGTCGGCGATCTTCGGACGCGCGGCGGAGAGCTTCGCGATGAGCGATGATTTGCCCGCCGAGGGCATGCCGACGAGCGCGGCGTCGGCAAGGAGCTTCATCTCGAGCTCGATCCACATCTCCTGCCCCGGCTCGCCGAGCTCGGCGAAAGCGGGCGCGCGCCGCGTCGAGGTGACGAAGTGCGTGTTTCCGCGGCCCCCGACGCCGCCTCTGGCCACGATGACGGAATCGCCCTCATGCGTGAGGTCGGCGATGATCTCGCCGGTTTCCTTCGTGTCCTCGTCATACTCGCGGACCAACGTGCCAACGGGAACGCGCAGGATAAGGTCCTCGCCACGGGCGCCGTCCATCTTCGAGCCCTTCCCATGGGTGCCCCGACTTGCTTTGAAATGGTGCTTGAAGCGGTATTCGATGAGCGACGAGGTCGAGGTGTCGGCGCGCACGATGACATTGCCGCCGAAACCGCCGCTGCCCCCGTCGGGGCCGCCCTTCGGCACATGGGCCTCACGGCGAAACGACATGCAGCCGGCTCCGCCATCCCCGCCTTTCACATAGATATGAACCCGATCGACAAACATTCGCTTCCTCTGGTTTTCAAAACGCTTTCACCGCACATGGTGTTTTTTGCCATTCTATAAAAAAATACCCCTTACTGGGTAAGGGGCGGGAGAATACGTGAAAATCCGTTACGCGACAGGATGGACATGTATCTTGCGCTTCACACCCTTCGTGAATTCAAGCGTGCCGTCGCAGAGCGCGAACAAGGTGTCGTCCTTGCCGCGGCCGACATTCTCGCCGGGATGGAAATGCGTGCCGCGCTGGCGCACGATGATATTGCCCGTATGGACGAACTCGCCGGCAAAGCGCTTGACGCCAAGTCGTTGCGCATGGGAATCGCGTCCGTTGCGCGAGGAGCCCAACCCTTTCTTATGTGCCATGTCAGTTTCCTCCTACCTGTCTATTCGGCGTCTTCAGACGCGGCTTCTTCCTTCTTCGGCGCCCGCTTGCGCGTGGTCTTCTTCGCGGGCTCGGCGTCGGCGGCGCCGTCCTTGGCATCTGCCTTGGCGGCCTTCTTCTCGTCGGCTGTCTTCTCCACGGTCTTCGCGGTCGTCTTCGCGGCTGACTTCGCCGGTGCCTTGGCGGCCTTCTCCTCATTCACAGCAACTGCCTCGGCCTTGGACGCCGCAGCCGCCTCGGCGGGCGCTGCCTCCTCGGCCTTCGCGGCCTTTGCCTTCGGCGCCGCCTCAGGGGCCTTTTCGCTGCCGACCGACACGATGCGTACGCGCGTCAGGCGTTGGCGATGGCCTTGCAGCTTGTGATAGTTCTTGCGCTTCTTGAACTTGAAGACGAGCTGCTTCTTGTCTTTATACTGCTCAAGCACTTCGGCGACGACCGCCGTCTCGGCCGCCTTCGTAGGATCGGTCTCGACCTTGTCCCCATCGACAATGCAGATCGCATCGAGGTTCACCGTTGAACCGACCTCTACCGGCAGCTTCTCGATGCTGATGACATCTCCTGCGGCAACTTTGTACTGCTTACCACCCGTTTTAACAATTGCGTACATGAATTACTCCTCGAAAGTGATTAAACGCAAGCGTTTATCCTATCAGCGCCCTTTCCCCAAGTCAACAATCAAACCATCTTTTTCGGAAAGGAAAATCCGTCAAAATCGTGCAAAATCGCCCAAAGTCGCTCTGATGCCGCTCGAATGCCGCTCCAAGATCGACCTTAAACGTGCTGCTGCGCCGCTTCCGCCGTATGGAAACGATTCCCAGCTCGTAACCTCGTCGTGGTTGTTTCCGACGCCCGATGGTTTAGGCTCTTGAAGTAAGGAATCCGGCAGATCACCGGCCGCAAAAGCCCCGCAGGGCCCCTACGACGAAAGCGTGCGCGAGACATGGCATTGAAGCTGTTTTCCAAACAAGCCGAAACCGGTTACTTCGCTCCGCAGACATGGGTGTTCTGGCGAAGCCTCGTCATCTGCTTCTGCATCTTCAACATCGTCGGCCATTGGCTCGAGATCCCCTACTGCACCTTCATGAACGAGTGCTTCAGCATCGTCGGCGACGACTACGATGTGTGGACCGACCCTTGGTATCACCCCTACTGGGTCTACGGCATCGGCGCCGTCGTCATGACGCTCGTCATCGAGCCCATCAAAGAGCACATGCTCAAGCGGCGCAAGACGGTTCTCGGCGCGGTGCTCGAGTCCTTCGTCTTCGCCGTCTTCCTCAGCATGGTCATGGAGCTCGTCTTCGGGCTCATCGTGAACCAGCCCGACGAGCTGGGCGAATACCCGTATTGGGACAACTCGCAGCTCCCCCTCAACGTCTTTGGGCAAGCGTGGTTGGTGAACGACGTGGTCATCGGCGTTGTCGCGATGCTCTACGTGTGGGTGCTCTACCCGCTCATCTGCGAGGGCCTGCGCGCCCTCCCTGAGAAAATCGCCAACGTGGTGTTCGCCGTCATCGTCGCAGGCTTCGCCCTCTGCTGCATCTTCTCGTATATCTAGAACGCGTTGAGAACGTCTATTTCCCCAACTCATCCTGCAAGACGGTGCCGAGGCCGCCGGTCTGCTCGTCGATCGTGGCATAGAGCTCTTGCACACTCGGCAAGGCGAGCACATCGGCGAAGAACGACTCGTCGTAATCGATGATCTCCATCCCGCCGGCCACGAGCGCCTCCTTGCTCTCGGCGTCGATCGCCGTCATCTGCGGGCGCATCTCGGCGATCGCCTCGGCGACGGCCTGCTGCAGCGCATCCTGATAGGCGGGCGCGAGGCCCTCCCACGCATCCTCGTTCATGCACACCTGATTGCAGTAGAGGATGTGGTTCGTGTCGGCCAAATACGCCTGCACTTCTTGGAAGCTCGCGCCGAGAATGGAATCCGCCGCATTCTCCTCGGCGTCCACCGTGCCGTTTTGCAGCGAGATGTAGAGCTCTGACCACGCAAGCGGCGTCGGCTCCGCGCCGATGGCCTGCCAAAACGCCATATGGTTCGAGTTCTCCATCGTCCTGATCTGCAGGTGCTGGAAATCCTCGAGGGTGCGCAGCTCCTTGTTCGAGGTGGTCAGGCGGAAGGTGGCGTTCTGCAAGAAACCGAGCAGGTGCAGCCCCGCCGCGCCATAGGCCTCTTGCAGGCTCTCCGAGAACGCGTTCTCGCCGTTCAGCACCGCATCGATCGTGTCGCCGTCCGCCGTCGCGAACGCCATCGGCAGATCGAACACCGCCATCTCCGGCACGAACGACACCACCGGCGCCGTCTGGCAGACCACGAGCTGGATATCGTCGTATTGCACCTGGCGCAGCAGGTCGGCGTCGCCGCCCAAGTCGCCGTTCGCGTGGTAGTCGATCGTCAGCTTGCCACCCGTGATGTCGCTCACGCGCTCGGCGATGAGCTCGCCGAAAAACTGCCCCGCCGAGTCCTTGCCCGTCGAATCGGCGCCGATGAGGATCGTCGTCGGCAGATCGGCATATTCCTCGGGAACGTCGCCGAGGTTGTCGTCGGCATTCGCGGAAAGCGCCCCCGCCACGAGCAATGCCGCGAGCAGCACGGCAAGCACCACCGCGAAAACGCACGCGAGGATCTGCTTTCTCGTCATACCTTGAGCCGTATTCTCCATACCAACCACCTAACCTAAGAACGCGACCGAGAACCACGGCACGTAGACGATCAGAACGAGCGCGATAAGGAACGCCGCGATGAACGGCATCGAGCGCCGCGCGATGGAGAGCGGCTTCTCGGACGTGAGGTTGCCGACAACGAAGAGATTGAGTCCGAACGGCGGCGTCGCCAGCCCCACCGAAAGGCAGCACACGAGGATGACGCCGAAGTGCACGGGATCCATCCCCATCGCCTGCATCGCCGGCAGCAGAATCGGGGCGAGGATGATGATCGCGGGGCCGGTGTCCATCACCATGCCGAGCAGGAGGAAGAGGACCACGAGCACCGTGATGGCGATCCAGAGATTCGAGAAGCTCGACGTTATGAATGTGGTGATGGCGTTCGTCGCCCGCGTGAGCGCGAGCACCCGTCCGAAGGCCGTGGCGAACGCGAGGACGAAGGCGAGACCCGCGTAGGTGCGCAGCGAGCTCGTGAGGATGGTGAGAATCCCTTTGAAGCGGATCGTCTTGTAGATGAAGAGCGAGACGAACAGGGCATAGAACACGCTCACGCAGGCCGCCTCGGTGGGCGTCACGATGCCCGAGTAGATGCCGCCGAGCACGATGACGGGGCAAAGCAGCGCGGGCAGGCTGTCGAGGAACAGATGGCCGAGCCCTTGCGCGCGCAGCTCATCCATCGTCTTGGTGACGAGCTCGCGGTTCTCCCCCTTGCGCCGGCAATAGACAACCGCGTAGATCATCATCACGAGCGCGATGAGAATGCCCGGAAGAATGCCGCCGAGGAAGAGTGCGCCGGTGGAGACGCCCGTCGCAAGCGAGTAGAGGACGAAGGGAATCGAGGGCGGGATGATGACGCCGAGGCCGCCCGCAACCGCCACCATGCCGGCGCTCCACGTGCGGTCATAGCCGAGCGACACCATGAACGGCACGCACATCGCGCCCACCGCCGCAGCCGTCGCCGGCCCCGAACCCGAGATGGCGCCGTAGAACAGGCAGGTCATGATGACCGCGCACGGGATGCCACCGGAAAAGCGCCCGACGAAGTACGCGAAGAAGCTGAAGAGCTTTTTCGAGATGCCGCCCTCGGCCATGATGATGCCCGCGAGGATGAAGAGCGGCACCGCGAGGATGGGCGTGGAGTTCGCTCCCGAGAACGTGTTGAACACGAGCTGCGTGAGGCTTCCGCCGTAGCCGGTGATGGCGATCGGGGCCACCGTGCCCGCCACCATCGCGATGCCAATCGGCACCGAGAACGCGATGAGGATGAGGAAGATCCCGAAAACGAGAACGGCAGGCATCAGCGCTCACCCCCTTTCGAGGAACGGGGCGAGGGCGCGGAAGAATCTGCCGTGTTCGTCGCGCCTCCGGCACCTGCCGCGCTCGACGTGCTCGCCGAGTTGGCGGCTCCCACGGCATTGGCGGCGTCATCGGCGCTTGCCACGTTCACGGCTCCCACGGCGTCTTCGCCCTCGATGGCGGGGCGCAGCCAATCCTCGGCGGCCTCGCGCTCGATCTGCGCCTCGAGCTGGGTGATCGGCCGCTCGTTGAAATGGATGATGTGGATGATCGCCATCTGGATGCTGCGCAGAAAGCCCAAGATGAATCCCACGACCACGATGAGATACATGATCCACATGGGGAAGAGCATCGCCGGCGAGGTCTCGCCGCTCTCATAGATGCTCGTCATGACGGCAACCGCGTTCACCGCGAGCACCGCCATCATCGCGCAGGTGAGGGCATCCACGAGGATGTTGAGGAAGTTGTGCGCCTTGTCGGGCAAGGCGTCGAGGAGCACGCTCACGCGCAGCATGTTCGAGGTGCGGATGGTGAACGGCAGCGAGAGAAACACGGTAGCGATCCATGCGAAACGGCAGAGCTCCTCCGCCCACGTGAGCGAGGGGATGCCGGGGATGTTCCGGCAAACGACTTGGAGCAGCTCCACGCAGGCGATCACCACGAGCAGGAAGACGAGGATCGCCTCCTCGAAATGAAGGTCGAGCCAGCGAACGGCACGCGTCATAGCCTGCCTCCTTCTTCCAGAGAACCATTATGTGCGGCATCGTGCGCCATGCTTTCCATCGCCTCAAGGGCCGCACGCGTCGTCGCGGGGGCGTCGGCCAACCGATGGGCGCGATTCAGCTCATCGACGATCGTCTCGAGCTCGTGGCGCATCACATCGAGCGGGGCGTCTTGTCCCGTCCAGAGCTTGATCTGAGCCGCCCCTTGGTAAAGCGACATGCCAAGCCCGTTGAGTATTTGGCAGCCCCTCTCCTGCGCATTGAGAAGGAACTGGGTCTTCTCGGGGTTGTAGCAGGCGTCGAAATAGAACTGCCCTGCGCTGATGTATTCGGGCGGAAGCGGCGTCAACCCCACGGCTCTTCCCATCCCGATGCCGGTCGCGTTGATCACGCAATCGCAAGCGGGCACCTTGGCGAAATCGCCGAAACGCACCGCTTGGGCGACCGGCGCGAAATGCTTGTTGATGTCGGCGACGAGAGCCGCGGCGCTTTCCCCGTTCACATCGGTGACGAATATCTCCTTGGCGCCGTTATCGGCAAGGGCGGCGCAGATCGAGCGCCCCGCCCCGCCGGCGCCGAGGCAGAAAAACGTTTTACCAGCGGCTTCAAAGCCGCCGTCTTTCGCGAGCGAGGTATAGAAGCCCACACCGTCGGTGTTATAGCCGATGAGGCGATCGCTTGCGTCCTTCACCACGGTGTTGCAGGCGCCCATCTTCTCGCAGAGCGGATCGAGCGCATCGAGGCAGGAAAGCACCGCCACCTTGTTCGGGCGCGTGATCGCGGCGCCGATGAACGCCGGCGTATACCGCAGCCCCTCGAGAATCTCCCTCAAGTGCGAGGAGTCCGCTTGGCAATAGAAATAGTGCATGTTCAGCCCCGCCGCGGCGTAGCCGGCGTTTTGCATCCGCGCCGCAAACGATTGATGGAGCGGCGTGCCGATGAGCATGACGAATTTGGTATCGATGTCGATGTGCATAGTCGTTGCTTTCTTACCTTCTTTTCCTCGAGTTCTCACTTGGTCAGGCCGATTGATCCTCGGGTGGATTCCACGAGATGCGCGCTTGGAGGTGCTCGTCGATGATGCGCTGCGCCCCCTTGACATCACGGGCGCGCATGCAGGCGATCAGCGCAAGGTGCTCCCGCGCCGCGCGAAGATAGCCGGAGATGTAGCGCACCTGATAGCGGCGCATGACAGCCGTCAGACTCTCCACCGCCTCTGCGATGAGCGTGTTCTCGCTGCGCTCCACGATGAGATCGTGCAGCTCCCATTCGGCGAACGCCATCGTCTCGAACGACACGTGGCGCCCGCCCCCCTCAAGCTGGCTCAAGAAACCCGCGAAGAGCTCCTCGAGACGATCGAGTTCCTGTTCCTCAATATGATCGAGGCATGTTTCCAGCGCGAGCTTTTCCAACGCGCAGCGGATCTCATAGGCGGAGCGCATGTTCTTCTGGTCGACGTCGGTGACGAAGGTGCCCGCGCCATCGCGGATCTCCACCAAGCCGAGGCGCTCGAGCTTCTGCAGCGCCTCGCGCACGGGCGTGCGGCTCACGCCGAACTCCTCGGTCAGCGCGACCTCGCCGAGTACATCGCCCGGGCGCAGGCTGTTGACGAGGATGCGGTCGCGCAACACCTCGAACACGATCTTCGATTTTGAGTCCTTTTGCTGCATACCGTTCCTCATGCGCCCCGCTCCTGCGCCCGTCCACACGATGAGCCGGCAACTGGCCGCATATCGTTTCCCACGCACCCTACCCTTAGGATGCCTGACCGAGTATAACGGAAATCCTAGAGATGTATACATCTTTTCGCGAAACACTGTCGAGAATCAAGGGAGTCGCGGAGGGCGTTTCTTGCTATGCTTTACCGAAGCACGAAAGAGAAACACCGAAATCGAAGTACTGAGATAGGAAAGACGCAGAGTTCGAGAGAGGACGCCATGCAGATAACCCCTGAAGAAATATCCGAGACCCTTGCCATGGTGGGCAAGCAGCACCTCGACATTCGCACGATCACCTTGGGCATCAATCTCGGGGGCTGCACCGACACCTCGGTGGATCGCGTGGCCAGCAAGGTCTACGACCACCTGACGCGCACCGCCGAGCGCCTCGTCCCCACCGCCGAGCAGCTTGAGCGGGAATACGGCATCCCCATCGTGAACAAGCGGCTTTCGGTCACGCCGATCGCCCAGATATGCGGCGCGGTAGGGGAACACGACCTCACACCCATAGCCCGCGCGATGGACCGCGCCGGACGCGAAGTGGGGGTCGATTTCGTCGGGGGGTTCTCCGCCCTCGTTCATAAGGGAGCGACCGCAGCTGACGAAAAGCTCATGGCGTCCATCCCCTCGGCGCTTTCCGAAACCGACTGCGTGTGCTCCTCGGTGAACGTGGGCACCACGCGGGCGGGACTCAACATGGATGCCATCGCAACGATGGCGCAAACCATCATCGAAACCGCCGAGGCGACCGCCGACCGTGATTGCATCGGCGCGGGAAAGCTCGTCGTGTTCTGCAACGCCGTCGAGGACAACCCCTTCATGGCGGGCGCCTTCCATGGCGTCGGCGAGGCCGATACGGTCGTCAACGTGGGGGTCTCCGGCCCCGGCGTCGTCCGCGCCGTGCTTGCGAAACTTCCCCAAGACGCCGACCTCACCACCGTCGCCGAGGCCATCAAATCGACGGCCTTCAAAATCACCCGTGCCGGCGAGCTGATGGCGCGCGAGGCCTCGCGTCGCCTGGGCGTAAGCATGGGCATCATCGACCTTTCCCTCGCACCCACCCCCGCGGAGGGCGATTCAGTCGCCGAGATCCTCGAGGCGATCGGCGTCGGCTGCTGCGGAGGCCCCGGCACCACCGCCGCGCTCGCCCTCTTGAACGACGCCGTGAAGAAGGGCGGCGTGATGGCCTCGTCTTCCATCGGCGGGCTTTCGGGCGCCTTCATCCCCGTCTCGGAGGACGCCGGCATGATCCGCGCCGCCGAATGCGGGGCGTTGCGCTTGGAGAAGCTCGAGGCGATGACAAGCGTCTGCTCCGTCGGCCTCGACATGATCGCGATTCCCGGCGATACCACCGTCGAGACGATCACCGGTATCATCGCTGACGAGTGCGCGATCGGCATGATAAATAACAAAACGACCGCAGTGCGCCTCATTCCGGCAATCGGGAAAACCGTTGGCGATAGACTGGACTTCGGCGGATTGCTCGGCGCTGCGCCGGTGATGCCGGTGAACGCCTTTGCGGGAGAGGTCTTCGCACATCGCGGCGGAAGGTTCCCCGCCCCGCTCAATTCGCTGAAGAACTAAACCTTGGACGGGGCATTGCCCCGACGAGAAGGAGATGCCATGGCGAAGACGGTTATGGTGACGGGCGGATCGGGCGGAATCGGCTTTGAGCTGGCGCGCTGCTTTGCCGGCGATGGCTACAACGTCATCCTCGTCGCCCACAATCAGAAGAAGCTCGACGATGCCGCCGACAGGCTGAAAGCGGACTTCGGCATCGAGGTGCACACCATCTCGCAGGATCTTTCGGCGCCCGGGGCCGCCAGCGCGTTGGTCGAGGCGTTCGACGCGACGGGCATCCAGCTGGATGCGCTCGTGAACGATGCGGGTTTCGCCGTGGCGGGACGCTTCAGCGAGAGCGACTGGAAACGGCAGGAGGCGCTGATCGCCGTGAACATCGGCGTGCTGACCGAGCTCTCCTACCGCTTCGGCAAGCGCATGGCCGATCGCGGCGCAGGGGAAATCTTGAACGTCGCTTCCATCGCCGCCTTCATGCCCGGCCCCTATATGGCCACCTACTACGCCTCGAAAGCCTACGTGCAGTCGTTCACCCAGGCACTGCACACCGAGCTGAACCCCCACGGCGTGCATGTGTGCGCCCTCTGCCCCGGCCCCGTGCGCACGGACTTCTGGGGCACGGCGGGATTCAAGCAGAGCGCCGTTCTCAACGCCATCGGCGTGCCTGCCTCGCTGGTGGCGAAGGCGGGCTATGCGGCTCTGAAGGCGAACAAGACGCAATGCGTTCCCGGCATCTTGCCGAAAGCGTCGGTGCTCTTCACGCGCGTCGCCCCGCGTTCGCTCATGCGCTGGATCGTGACGCAGCTGCAAAGGCCCACCGCCGACGCCATCGACAAACCCGAGGGCCAGCCCGAGAATAGGACGGAAGATAGACCCGAAGCGCAGGCGGCCGCGCAGAGCGCTGCGCATCCGGCGCCCCTCGAGCCATAGCCAAGGGAAGGGAGCTCTTCTACGCGAGGCCGAACCATGCTTGGAGGATCGGCAGCCACCCCATCACGAGGATGACGATGACGAGGATGGGCACGCCCACCATCATCCAGCCCTTCAGCCACGAGGGGAACTTGACACCTTTGCCCGCGTTCGCCTCGGCGAGGAAGTTCTTCCAACCCCAGCCGCGCTTGCTCACGCAGAAGAACACGAACACGAGGGAGCCGAGGGGCAGGATGTTGTTCGACACGAGGAAGTCCTCAATCGACTGGATGTTCCCGACGCCCGGAAGCACCACGTCGGAAAGCACGTTGAAGCCGAGCGCGCACGGAAGCGAGAGCAGCGGGATGGCGATGAGGTTCACCACGACGGCCTTTTGGCGCGTCCAGCCCCACTGGTCCATGCCGAAGCTCAAGATGCCTTCGAAAACGGCGATGACCGTGGAAAGCGCCGCGAAGCTCATGAAGACGAAGAAGAGCGTGCCCCAGAGCTCGCCAAGCCACATATTCTCGAAGACGCCGGGGAGCGTGACGAACACGAGGCCCGGGCCGGAATCCGGCATCACGCCAAGGGCGAAGCAGGCGGGGAAGATGATGAATCCGGTGGCAAGCGCCACGCCGGTGTCGAGGGTGGCGATCGTCGCGGCCTCGCCCATCAACGAGCGCTTCTTGTCGATATAGCTGCCGAAGATCTCCATCGAACCCATGCCGATCGAAAGCGTGAAGAACGCTTGGCCCATTGCCGCATAGGCGGCGTCGAAGAACGTATCGGGACTGGCGAATATCTTCGAGAAATCGGGTGCGAGGTAAAACACGATGCCCGCCTCGGCGCCGGGAAGCGTCACGCTGCGGATGACGAGCACACCGATGATCGCGAGCAAGCACAGCATCATGACCTTCGTGACGCGCTCAACGCCCTTCTGAAGCCCCATGCCGCAGACGAGAATCGCGATGACGCAGGTGACGACCATCCAAGCGACCATCTCGGAAGGGTTGGCGAGCATCGCTTGGTAGATCTGGTTGACGCCTTCCGTGGAGACGCCGTTGAATTCGCCAGTCGCCATCTTGGGGATGTAGGCCATCATCCAGCCGCCGACCGTGGTATAGAACATCATGAGCAGATAGAGTCCCGCGATGCCGATCCACTTGAAATGGTGGAATTTCGCGCCCTCTGGCTCAAGGACGTTGAAGGCGCGCGCGATGCTCTTCTGGCTCCCGCGGCCGACCGCAAACTCCATCGCCATGATGGGAAGGCCGAGGATGATGAGGAAGATCAGATACATCACGACAAAGGCCGCGCCGCCGTATGCGCCGACCATGTAGGGGAAACGCCAGACGTTTCCCAAACCGATGGCGCAACCTGCGCTTATGAGGATGAACCCAAGACGAGACCCAAATTGCTCGCGTGCCATAGGCTGTTTCGCTCCTTACCGTGCGGTAGATGAAAGCATGCATAGTTTACCTAAAGCAGGAGCAGGCGAAACGCGCGACCGGAGCATCACAACGAAAAGGAAACGGTGGCAGGCGCGATTTGGCAAGCCATTGGCGTTTTTATGAATAAACGGAATCGATGAGGAACTCGACATTGCCCGCCGGCCCCCGAAGCGGCGATTCGACGACCCCCTCGACATGAAACCCCACGTCAACGAGGGCCTGCTGCACCTCTTCGACCACACGTTCGCGGATTTCCGCACTCCGCACCACGCCGTGATCGGTCTCCCCGCGCTTCGATTCGAATTGCGGCTTGACGAGCCCGACAAATCGCGTGCCCCGTTGTGCGAACTTGGCGAATACAGGCGCAAGGGAGGCAAGGCCGATGAAGCTCACATCGGCAACGATGAGATCGAAGGGCGCTCCGAGTTGCACCGGATCGGCGGTGCGAATGTTCGTGCGTTCAAAGATATGCACGCGTTCGTCCTGCCGCAGCTGCCACGCGAGCTGGCCGTAATTGACGTCGACGGCGGTCACCGAAGCGGCGCCCGCTTGAAGAAGGCAGTCGGTGAAGCCGCCCGTCGAAGAACCGATGTCGATCGCCCGCAGGCCACGCACGTCGATATGGAACGTCTCAAGGGCATGCGCGAGCTTCTCGCCGCCACGTGAGACGAATCGCCGTTGCGCTTTCACACTGAGCTGAACGCCGGGCGCAACCAGTTCGGCAGCGCTCGTCGCAAAACGATCTCCCACCTTCACCTCGTGCGCTAAGATAGCGCGCTTCGCCTGCTCCGCATCGGGGAAGAAGCCCTGCTCGCAGAGAAGGCTATCCAAACGGACTTTCTTTTCCTTTCGAGGCCCTGTCATAGCAAGCGGGCGAGCTCCCTCGCCCGCTCCCCTTTCTCCATGTTTTTCGAGAGGCCCTTATTCCTTCTCAAAGGCGCTCTTCGCCGCTCCGCAGATCGGGCAGACCCAATCATCCGGAATGTCCTCAAACGGCGTGCCCGGCTCGATGCCGCCATCAGGATCGCCCTTTTCGGGATCGTAAACATAACCGCAGATGGTGCAGACCCATTTATCCATTGTTGCCTCCTCAAGTTGTTTTAACTTAGTTCGCTCACTATAACAAAGCAGGTGCCCTCCGGTCGCCTCAGTACCAGAGTGTTACCCCTCCGAAATTTTGGTTCCGCTCATCATTATGCCTCATCTCGCTCGGGCGAGGGAGCGTTCGAGTTCAAGGGCCTCGCGGACGTTTTTTAGTTCCGCTGTTTTGACAAACAGCGGAACGAGCTGACGCTGCGGGCGTTTCGGGCACTTCATCTTCCCCCTTGTGCACTTACCTTCGTGTGCGAAGCACACTCAGCCGTGCAGCGGGGGAATCTGAAGCACCGGAAACGCCCTCGCTTTCTCACTGGCGAACCTGTAAGACAAAAAAAGATTTATGCGAGGTTCAATGCCCCCGAGGGAATGGAGGGGTCGAGGGCGCATCCGGCGTAGGAAGCGATTATGCGATAATTTACATGCATAATCGCTTCCGTTAAGCGCCGCCTTAAGCCCGAGCGCCCCTCCGACCGATGGGGGCATTATGCCGAGCGACTGCGCGCCCGACGCCTCTTGAAAGCTTCATCAATCTAAAGCAACAATTGGGCAATCTGGACGGCGTTCAGGGCGGCGCCTTTGCGGATTTGATCCGCCACCACCCACATCGCCAACCCATGGTCGACCGTCGGGTCCTTGCGCAGGCGCCCGACATAGGTGTCGTTCGTGCCGGCGAGGATGCCCGGCATCGGATAGACGTTGTTCTTGATGTCATCCATCACGCACACGCCCGGCGCTGCCTCAAGCGCACGGCGCGCATCGGCGACGCTCACTTCATCAGCGAATTCCACATTGATCGCCTCTCCATGGCAGCGCAGCACGGGCACGCGCACGCAGGTTGCCGCCACCTTGATGTTGTCGTCGCCCATGATCTTCTTCGTCTCAACGACCATCTTCCACTCTTCCTTCGTGGAATCGTCGTCCATGAAGACGTCGATATGCGGAATCACGTTGAAGGCGATCCGATGCTGGAAGGCGTCGATGACAAGCTCCTCCTCAGGCGTGCCCTCCAAGAAGGCGCGTGTCTGATCGTAGAGCTCGGCCATCGCCGGCGCGCCGGCGCCGCTTGCCGCCTGATAGGTGGAAACCACCACGCGCTTGATGGGCGAGAGATCGTACAGGGGCTTCAAGGCGACGACCATCTGGATCGTCGAGCAGTTCGGGTTCGCGATGACGCCCGAATGCCACGCGACGTCTTGCGGGTTCACCTCGGGAACGACGAGCGGCACGTCATCTTCCATCCGAAACGCGCTCGAATTGTCGATCATCACCGCACCGGCAGCCACAACGGCCTCCCTCATCTTGCGCGATACTGAGGCGCCCGCCGAGAAGAGCGCGATGTCCACGCCCCCGAACGAGGCAGGGGTCATCTCCTCGACCACGAGGTTCCCCGGCGCCACTTCGCCGCAGCCCAAGAACGGGAGCTCTTTGCCGGCCGAGCGGCTCGACGCCAAGGCCCGCACCTCAGAAGCGGGAAAATCGAGGTCGTGCAGCACCTGCAGAAATTCGCGTCCTACCGCGCCCGTCGCTCCCGCAACCGCGACGACGGGATGCTCCGGCATAGCTTTGTTCCACATATTTAACGCCCTTTCGCCATTTTCGCCGCGATCTCCTCCGCCGAAAGCTGCGTTTCCTCGAAAACGCTGTCGGAATCGAGGCCGAACGCCGTGTGAAGCACCTGCACCGCCTGAGTGGCCTGCGCGCTGTCAACGACGATCGAGAGCCTGATCGGCGAGGTGGAGATCGCAAGGATGTTGATTTGGTGCTCACCCAAGGTGGAAAATGCCCGCGCGGCCACGCCCGGCGAGGACTTCATCCCCGTGCCCACGAGCGACACCTTCGCGATGTCCTTGTCCACCACGAACTCACGCGCCTTGATCTCGGGAAGCACGCGCTCGAGCGTGTCGACCGCCTTGCTCAAATCGCCCTCCGGACAGGTGAACGAAATGTCGGTGAAACCGTCCTCTGAAATGTTCTGGATGATCATGTCGACGCTCACCGCATTGGCGGCAAGACCCGAGAACACCTTCGCCGCGACGCCGGTGGAATCCGGCACGCCGCGGATCGTCACCTTCACTTCGGAGGTGTCGTGCGCGATGCCGGTGATGACCGCTTCCTCCATCTGAGAGTCCTCCTTAATATACGTGCCCTCCGCCTCGGTGAATGCCGAGCGGGAGTGGATGACCACCTTCCATTTGCGGGCAAACTCGACGGCGCGGCTCTGCAAAACGCCCGCACCCGAGCTCGAGAGCTCGAGCATGTCGTCGTAGGAGACCTGCGCGAGCTTGCGCGCCCGCGGCGCCACGCGCGGATCGGCGCTGTAGATGCCATCCACGTCGGAGTATATCTCGCACACATCCGCGCCGATGCCCCACGCCACCGCCACGGCGGTCGTGTCGCTGCCGCCACGGCCGAGCGTCGTTATGTCGCCGTTCTCGTCGATCCCTTGGAAGCCCGCGACCACCGGCAGATAGCCGCACGCGAGCGCTTCCATGATGCGCTCATTATGCACCTTGACGATCTTCGCCTTATTGTGGGTGCCGTTCGTCTCGATGCCCGCTTGGCGCCCCGTGAAGCTCATCGCCTTATAGCCGAGCGCCTCGATCGCCATCGCGAGCAACGCCATCGAGACCTGCTCGCCCGTGGAGAGCAGGCGGTCGAGCTCGCGCAGCGGCGGATTGTCGTTGATGGCAGCGGCCAGCCCCACCAGCTCGTCGGTGGTCTTTCCCATCGCGGACACGACGGCAACGACGCGATCGCCCCGCTGCCGCATCTTCACGAGCCGTTTCGCAACGTTTTTGATGCGCTCCGGCGATGCGACCGAGGTGCCGCCGAATTTGGCAACGATCAGCGCCATACCAGACCATCGCCTTCTTTTTCGGCGGGATCAACGCAAGCCAACATGAATCGCCTTCCTTCAAGCTTCCTCACCGCAGAACGCGCGCTCCGGTAACATGAGCGTACCCGTTGGCGCTTCCGCGAAAAAATACCTGCACCATTGTATATGATAGTGCGGTTCGCGCTTGAAAAAAGTCTTCTCGAGAAACGGAAGTGACCCATGCCAGCGCTCATCACGCATGATATGTTCGGTCGTGACATCCACGAGAAAATCGCCGGCGCCATCGGGAACGGACGCGAAGAGGTGCTGGCCTTTCTCCTCGGCAACCAAGGGCCTGACCCCCTCTTCTATGCGATCGCGAGCCCGCGCCTCCGTGGCCTCGCCGTCCTCGGGCACCGCATGCATGCCGAAAACCCCCATGAGCTCATCGCGGCGTTCCGTCAGGCAGCCTCGCTTCTCAGCGTCACCGAGGTCATCACGGGCCGCGCCTATGTTCTCGGCTTCCTCTGCCATTACGCCCTCGATTCCACGCTGCATCCCCTCGTCTACGCCCAGCTCTACGCGCTCTGCGACGCCGGCATCGAGGGGCTTTCGCGCAAAAACGCCGGAGAAGTGCATGCGGTCATCGAGAGCGAGTTCGACGAGCTCGTGCTGAGCGTGAAGCGCCACACCACCATCGCCGCCTTCCATCCCGCGAAGCAGATCCTTCTCGCCACGCCGCGCATCGAGCGCATCGTCTCCCATCTCTACGCGAACGCCGCACGCCTCGCCTATGGCGTCAAAATTCCGATCGACGGTTACGCGCAAGCGCTTCATCTCTATCGTCGCGCGCTCAAGCTGCTCTACTCCCCGCGCAACATCAAGCGAAGCGTCGTCGGCGCCGTCGAGGAGCGCTTCCGGCCGTATTCCTTCTACCGCGCGATGAGCATGAGAAACATCGATTTGAAGGAAAGCGACTTCGACAATCACGACCATCTGCCATGGGAGAACCCCTTCACGCATGAGATCACCACCGCTTCATTCTGGGATCTCTACGAGAAGGCGCAGAAGCTCGCGATCGAGGGCATCGAGCTCATCGACGTCCCCCGATTTGAGAAGGAGAGCCTCATCTCGCTGACGGGGAGCCGCAATTTCTCCGGAGAGGCGAAAGGGGACTAAATGCTCGATTACGGCATTCCCCTTCCCTTCTGGTTTGAGCTTGCCGCTATCATGACAGGCGGCCTTTCAGGCGCCATGACCGCCGTGAAAGCGCGCTACGACATCTTTGGCACGATGTTCATCGCCTGCGTCACCGGCATGGGCGGCGGCATGTTGCGCGACATCCTTTTGCAAGACTACGGCATCTATGCCTTCCAGAACCCATCACTTCTGCTCAGCTGCATCATCGGCGCCATCCTCGTGTTCTACTTCGGCCGCCTGACCACCTACCTCGACCCCATCATCGATCTGCTCGACAACATCTCCGTGGCCTTATGGGCCATCATCGGCGTGAGCAAGAGCCTCTCGGCCGGCCTCGACATCGTGCCCGCCGTTTTGCTGGGAACGCTGACCGCCGTCGGCGGCGGCATTCTGCGCGACGTGTTCATGAGCCGCACGCCCGTCTCGTTCCAAGCGGGAGCGCTCTACGGCACGGCGGCGATCGTCGGCTGCATCGTCGATGCGCTCATGGTGCGGTTGGATTTCTTCGCCGCATGGGCGCCCGTCGTCTGCTCGGTGCTCATTCTCGCGATACGCTACGGCTCGCTCATCTTCGGGTGGCAGACGAAACCGCCGCGCGACTACAGCGACGCCGTGACCGACGCGGTTGCAAAGCCCGTGCGCTACATCAAGCGCTTCGTTCCCCACAGCAACAAGGAAAAAGACCATCCTCACAGCGAACGGGCGATGAGGCTTATGCGGCGCGTTTACTCGCGCCTCTCCGGCCAATGGATCAACGAGAAGAAAAACGCCAATCCCGACAGCCCCACCGACGATTTCAAGCCCAAAGATCCCCCGAACAGCCAAAACTGATCCTCTACCGCTCGGGCGAGGGGGCGTCGGGATGCGCACAAAGCGAGTTCCGCACGAGGGATTTTCCGAATTACAATTTCAAAATTCGGAAAATCGCGAGCTCAGGACTGCCGAGCGACTGCGCGCCCGGCGCCTCCTAAAACGATTTAAACGGTATTTGTGTTTCCGTCAACGACGGCGATGTCGTCTTCGAGGGCGGCGTGCGTGTCGTATGCGTCGTATGTAGCGGTGCCAAAGTAGAACACGCACGCGACAATCGCGATGATAGCAATGGCAATCAGCACGATGATGGCGACGGCCTTGCGCGAGCGCTTCTTCAGGTCGCGATGGACCGTCTCGCGCTGCGCGATGTCCGATTGGATCTGCTCGGCGGTATCGCGATCCTGCTCGATGGCACGCGCAAGCTCTTCGGTTGTGGTGGGGTTCTCCTTCACCTCTTGGCAGTAGGCGATGCGATCTTGGGCGGCCTCGATGTTTTTGCGCAGCGAAGCGGCCTTCTCATTGCCGGCATCGATGTCGTTGTCGATCTCCTTGAGCTGCTTTTCAAGTGCCCGCTCGTCATCGTCGTTCTTCGACTTCACGTCCTTGAGAGCTTGGGCCGCCCCGTCGTAAACCGCCTGGTCCTGTGCGCGTTTCGTCTGCGCGGCCGATTGGCGGGGCTCCAAGGAGACGAGGTCATCCTTCGATTGGGCGAGTTTCACGTTCAGGCTCTCGATCTCCGAAAGCGCCTTGCTCTTTTCGGCGGAGTCTTGGCTTTGATCGGCCTTCACCTGCAGGCTCATGATGTCGCGCTGGGCGTCCGAGATCGCCAATTCCGCTTTCCGCGCCTGCGCTTGGATGTCGGCAAGCGCCCGCTTCGAGGCCGTGAGCGCATCATGTGCCTCGTCGCGGCGCTGCTCGTAGGTTTTCTCGAGCTTTTTATGCTCCTTCTTCATGCGGGAAAGGTCGGACTTCGTTTGGTCGTAACGTTGCTTCAGGGTCTTGATCTGCGCTGTCTGCGCATTCAGGGCCTTTTGGTTTTCGCCGATGATGTCGTTTTGGTGCGCGACCTCGGCTTCGAAGTTCGCGAGGATGTAGCGATTGTCGGCGAGGCGCGCCTCATCGTCTTGAATCTGCTGGCTGAGTTGGTCGTGGGCACGGCGACGGTCCTTCAGCTCGCGAGCGGAGACGGTGCGGTCCTTGAGCGCACCGAAGCTCTCTGCCACCGAAGAGCCTTCCTTCCCACCCTCCGACGCTGAAGCGGCATCCTGAACCATGTCGTCGGCCGATGGTTGCTCGGGAGCTAAAGCTCCGTCGGCGCTCAGGTTTCCGACGTTTGGTTCTCCCGCATTCGCATTTGCGGGGCTCGCGGTGCTTTCATCGAAGTCGGTTCGCTCGGTGCTCATGGATCCTTCTCCTATCTGCCTCACTGACGCTTAAGCATGAAGGGCAGTATAGCCGTTCACACTCAGCTCACAGGGGAAAGCAAGCATCCGTGGGCGGGCTGACAACAAGGCGTCCTTTCCCGTGCATCATCTGATCGAGGGCCTGCGCGAGCCCCTCGGCCTCTTCCGCCTTGATGCGCGCCGTGAGCGTGACGACATCGCTGAACTGCGTGTCGAGCTCCTCAGCCCCCTTCTGCTGAAGGAGGCGCTTCACCTGATCGTAGAGAGCATAGGGAAGCTCAGCCTCCACATCCGAACATGAGAGGATGGCAGCCCTCGACGCCGCTTGAAGGGCCTTCGCGACGGCGTCGGTGTATGCCCGCACCAGCCCGCCCTTCCCGAGCAGCACGCCGCCGAAATAACGCGTCGTCACCGCCACCACATCGACAAATCCCTCGTGCTCCAGCACCGCGAGCGTCGGGCGGCCTGCCGTCTGAGCGGGCTCCCCGTCGTCGCTATAACGGGCGCGTCCGTCGCGCAGCCGATAGGCGTACACGTTATGGCGCGCCATCCGATGCTTCTCGCGGATGCTCACGAGGAAGGCCAGCGCCTCGTCTTCGGTTGCCACGTGGGAAAGCTGGGAGATGAAACGGCTCTTCTTCTCAACGATCTCGGCCGTCGCCTGTCCCCGAATCGTCAGCACCTGAGGCGTCGTGGCTTGCCCATCCATCGTCTCGTTGCCTTCCAACGTCTCAATCGCCGAGCTTCTCGGCGGCCTCGAACCACGCCGCCTCCAGCTCGCCGATCTGCCTCTCATAGGCGCCTATCTCATCCTGCAGCTCGGTGAGCGCCACATAGTCGCTTTGATCCGCCTCGCTCATACGCACACGCGCATCGTCTATTTTTCCACGAAGCGTCGCTATCTTGCGTTCGCTGGAATCCATGAGCTTGCGCAGCCGATGCTGCTCGCCCCCGCTGAGCGTCTGCCCGCTTCGACCGGCGCCCTCCGAAGCGCCCGACGCGCCACCGGCGGCTCCACCTGCCGCATCGCGCACCGCGCCTCCGAAACCCGCGCTCTTTGCGCCTTTGCCTCCGGTTGCGAGAATCTCCGCCGCTTCCCCATGCGGCATCCCGTTCGCAATCGCCAAGTATTCGTCGACGCCGCCCGGCAGATGGACGAGCTTGCCATCCACCAGCCCGAATTGATGATCGGTCACGCGTTCCATCAGGTAGCGATCATGCGTGACGAGGACGAGCGTTCCCGGCCAGCCATCGAGCAGGCTCTCCACCGCGGCGAGCATATCCACGTCGAGATCGTTTCCCGGCTCGTCAAGAATCAATACATTCGGCTCGTCAAGAAGAATCATCATGAGAGCGAGGCGCCGCTTCTGCCCTCCCGAAAGATCGCAGACGGGTTCGTTCAGGTCTGCCGCCGAGAACCCGAGCGACTCGAGGAGCTGCGCGGGCGTCTGCTCCTTGCCATCGAGCATGACGCGGCGGCTGTAACGGCCGACCACCTTGCGCACGGGCTCTTCGCCCCACGCGTCCAATTCCCCAAGATGCTGGGAGAGCACGGCGAACCGAACGCTTGCGCCGATCTTCACCGTTCCGCTCGTCGGTTCCAGCTTCCCCGCGATGAGGCGCAGAAGCGTGGTCTTCCCCGCGCCGTTTTCCCCGATGATGCCGAAACGGTCGCCTGGGCCGATGATCCACGAGATGTCGCGAAGCACCGTCTGCCGCTCGAAGCGCTGCGTCACGCGGCTCATCTCCACAACGAGCTTTCCCAGACGAGCGATCGCCATGCGCTTGAGCTCGATAGGGTTGCGCAGCTCTGGAACGTCGGCGATCAGCGCTTCGGCCGCCGCCACATGGAACTTCGGCTTCGTGGCTCGTGCGCGCGCCCCGCGCGAGAGCCAGGCGAGCTCCCGTCGGAGCATGTTCTGCCGCTTCTGCTCTGCCTTCGCGGCCTGCCTGTCGCGCTCTACCCGTTGGAGGACGTAAGCGGAGAATCCGCCCTCGAACGGCTGCACCGAGCGGTCGTGCACCTCCCACATCTGCGTGCACACTTCGTCGAGGAACCAGCGGTCGTGCGTCACGACGAGAAGCGCCCCGCTCTGCTGGCGCCAGCGCGCTTTCAGATGGTTCGCGAGCCACGTGATCGCACGCATATCGAGATGGTTCGTCGGCTCATCGAGCAGGAGGACGTCCCAGCTGCCCACGAGCAGCCGCGCGAGGTCGACGCGTCGCCGCTGACCACCAGAGAGATCCCCGACGCGCGCTTCCCACGCGATGTCGCCAAGCAGCCCATCGAGAATGCTTCGTACGCGGGCGTCTGCCGCCCATTCGTAAACGGGGCGATCGCCGACGACCTCATGGGAGACGCTCTCGTCGTCGCAGAGGTCGTCGCTTTGTCCCAAAACGCCCACGCTCACGCCGCGCGTGCGGATGATGCGCCCCTCATCGGGCTGAATCGCTCCCGACAGAAGGCCGAGAAGCGTGGATTTCCCATCGCCGTTGCGCCCGACGATGCCGATGCGATCGCCCGTGGAAACGCCAAGGGAGAGATCCTCGAACACCCGTTTTGTGGGATATTCGAGGGAAACCTTTTCGCAGCCGAGGAGAAACGCCATCGAAAAACGCCGCCAACAATCGCCAGCAATCGGGCCTACGACCGATTGAATTCCTGCTGGGCCTTTTCGACGCCGTGATCCAAAAGGAACTCCACCGCCTCGGCAGCCCGCTCGGTCGCAGCGGCGAACTCCTCCGCGTCGTCGCCGCGCGGCACGTTCAACACATAGGTGGCGGCATCCATTCGTCCGGGCGGATGGCCGACGCCCACGCGAACGCGCTTCCAATCGCGGGTGCCGAGCTTGTCGATGATCGACCGCAGCCCGTTGTGGCCGGCATGGCCGCCGCCCATCTTCACCCGCACCGTGCCCGGCTCGATGTCCATCTCGTCATGCACGACGATCAGGTCGTCGGGGGTCGCGCCATAATGGGCCAGAAGCGCCTTCACCGGACCACCCGAGAGGTTCATGAAGCTTTGGGGCTTGGCCAGCACGACGTCGTTTCCGCCGAGCTTCCCCTCTCCCACGAGCGCACCGCCGCGCAGCTTCCAATAGGTGACGCGCGCCCTCTCGCCGAGCTCATCGATCACCGAGAAGCCGGCGTTATGGCGCGTGCCCTCGTATTCCTTCCCCGGATTTCCCAGTCCAACAATCAGAACCACCGTCTCGCCCTCGCTCTGCTCTCCGCGCGCTTACGCGTATGACAATCCCTCATAGAGCGGATGGGCAGCCAAAAGCCCGCTCACTTCCTCATGGATATGCGTGAGCACCGCCTCGTCGTCTTTGGCGAACACGGCTTGCGCGATCATGCCTCCGATCTGCGTAAACTCCTCTTTCGTGAACCCGCGCGTCGTCGCCGCGGGCGAGCCCACGCGAATGCCACTCGTCACGAAGGGCGACCGCGGCTCGTTCGGAATCGAGTTCTTGTTCACCGTGAAGCCGATGCTTTCCAAAAGCGCCTCGGCATCTTTGCCGGTGACGTCGGCGGGCGTGAGGTCGACCAGGCACAGATGGTTGTCGGTGCCTCCCGACACGAGGCGCAAACCGCCGCTCGCCATCGCCTTGCCGAGCGCCGCGGCGTTTTCCACCACGTGGGCGATATAGGTGCGGTAATCATCTTGGAGCGCCTCGTGGAACGCGACCGCCTTGCCCGCGATGACGTGCATGAGCGGACCGCCCTGCGTTCCGGGGAAAACCGCCTTGTCGACCTTGCGGGCGATTTCCTCGTCGTTGGTGAGGATGAAGCCGCCGCGCGGCCCACGGAGGGTCTTATGGCTCGTCGAGGTGACGATGTGGGCGAAGGGAAGCGGCGTCGGGTGGGCGCCGGTGGCGACAAGGCCCGCGATATGCGCCATGTCGACAATCAGATAGGCCCCCACCTCGTCGGCGATCTCGCGCATCCGCTTGAAATCGATGATGCGCGGGTAGGCCGAGGCGCCGCACATGATCGCGCGGGGCCGACACTCCTTCGCGATGCGCAGGATGTCGTCGTAGTCGAGCATCTCGGTCTCGGGATTGAGCCCATAGGAAACGATGTGGTAGAGCAACCCCGAAAAGTTCACCGGCGAGCCATGGGTGAGATGGCCGCCGCAGCTGAGCTGCATCCCCATCACCACGTCGCCGGGCTCGATAAGGGCCGCATAGGCGGCATAGTTCGCCGTGGCGCCCGAATGGGGCTGCACATTGGCGAAGGCGCTGCCGAAGAGCTCGCACGCGCGTCGGCGCGCGATGTTTTCCACGACGTCCACCTTCTCGCAGCCGCCATAGTAGCGGCGCCCCGGGTATCCTTCGGCATATTTATTGGTCAGCACACTCCCGACCGCCTCCATGACGGCGGGAGATGTGAAGTTCTCAGACGCGATCAGCTCGATGGTGTTGCGTTCGCGAAACAGCTCGCTCTGCAACGCCTCGAGCACTTCCGGATCGGTTTGTGAAAGATACGTGAGCGGCATGCTCGGCTATCCTCGCTTTCTTCGTGACGCGGCCCTATTCCTTCGAGAGAAGCTCGATGTTGCCGATCTTCTGCACCCGGCAGGCGTGGCGCCCGCCTTCAAAGGATGTGGCGAAAAATTTCTCGACAATGGCGCGATTGGTCTCTTCGTCAACAAAACGCGCCGAAAGGCACACAATATTTGCATTGTTATGGGCGCGCGCCAGCTCGGCAAATTCAGGAGTCGTCACATTCGCCGCCCGTATGCCATCGACCTTGTTCGCCGAAATGGCCATACCGATTCCCGTGCCGCAGAGCAGCACGCCGAACGTCGACTTACCGTTCACCACGTCGAGGGCGACCGCAAGCGCATAGTCGGGATAGTCCACGCGGTCGTCGCTGTCGGGGCCGCGATTGATGACCTCATAGCCGCGCTCCTTCAGATATGCGGCAAGGTGCTCCTTCTGCTCGAATCCCGCATGATCGCTTGCGATGCTGATATTCACGATTCCTCCTCGGGCTGTCGTCCGCCATCGGAGCCTATTCTACTTGACGTCGGAGAAAGCGGAGACGTCAATAGCGCCTTCACGCAAAACCTTTAAGCTCCCCCTCGTGCAATCGACAACCGCTGAGGGAACGCCGCCCAGCGCGCCATCGGCGGTGAGGACGCAGGCCACCGCATCGCAGAGCTCGCGGGGCAAATCCGCGGCGGTTTGCGGATCGCGCCCACCCGAGAGATTCGCGGAAGTCGTCGCAAGCGGCGAGCCGACGGCTGAGATGAGCGCAAGGGCAAGCGAGCTGTCCGGCATGCGGAGCCCGATGGTGCCTTGAGGGGAGCGAAAGGCCGGAGGCACCGCCTCCGAGGCGTTGACGACCAGCGTGAGCGGACCTCCCCAAAATGCCTTGGCGAGCTCAAGGGCAACGGGCGGCACATCGGCGGCGTAGGTGAGAAGGTCGTCGATGCCGCCGACCAGCCAAGCCACAGGCTTTTCTGCGGCCCGCTTCTTCAGGCGGTAGAGGACAGCGGGGCTTTCGCAAAAGCGCACAGCGACGCCCAGGCCATAGACCGTGTCGGTGGGAAAGATTGCCGCCTTGCCGCGTTTGAGCGCCACGACGGCGTGCTCGAAGGCGGGGTTCTCCAATAGGGCGCTTTCAAATCCAGCATTCTTGGATGCGGCGCTTTTAAACACCGTGCCCTCTTCAGGATGCTGGGCGGAGGAAGGAAGCTTCATCGAACGGCCTTCACTGATGGATCGCCTTCGAGGAGCCTGTGCACGGCGTTGATTCCCGCAAGCGCGCCCGACGTCCACGCCCAATGGAGGTTGTAGCCGCCGCAGGGCGCGTCCACATCGAGCGCTTCTCCGGCGCCGAAAAGGCCCCGATGGCGAATGGACTCGAGCATATCAGCGGAAAAACCCTGCGGGTCGAGTCCGCCGCGATGGATCTGGCACTGCTGTTTAGCGCCCATGCCCTTCACGGTGAGGGAGAAATGCTTCGCCGCGTGAAGGATGCGCTGAGCCGTTTCCTCGTTGGCGGCCTCATTTCCCGCCATGTCGGCCGTTTTGAGAATCGATTGCGCCACAAGCGGAAGAACGAGCCCGCGAAGGAAAGCCGCGACGTCGAGCCCCTGCGGGTAAATCGCCCGCAACCCGGTAAGCCGCTGTTTTGCGAAAAATGCGATTTCCTCTTCGGGGCAAAAGGGCAGAAAGTCGATTTCCAGCGTGTCGTTTTGGCGGGCAAGACGCGAGAGGTTAAAGATCACGATGCCCGAAACGCCGTACGCGCGGAATTGCACCTCCCCCTCCTCCGTGCAAACGAGCTCGCCTCGGCGCAAAAGCGACACCTTCGCCCGTGCACGGATGTTATCGAGTGCTTTGACGGGTTTTGCATCCGTCGCGATTGGCCCGAGAAGTGCTTCAATCGGCGCGAACGAAAGGTCTGGTGGGAACATGCCTGCCCGCGCGGAGGAGCCTAACGCGACAATTACCGCTTCGGCACGCTCGAACGCGCCGTCGCCCAGCACGAGCGTATAGGGCGAAGACGGCGTATGCGGGCACTCGATACGTGCAATGCGCGTGTTTGTGCGCACAGCAACGCCGAGTTCGTCAAGGGGCGCACGGAGCACATCGAGCACCGTGGACGCTTTGTTCGTGCGCGGGTAGAGCCTTCCCTCTGCATCCTTGCGCCATGTGAGGCCGAGGTTTTCGAAGAGGCGAAGCACGGCATTGGCAGGTGCAGCATTGGGGGATGCGGCGTTGGGGAATGCAACGTTAGCAGGTGCAGCATTGGCAGGCACGGCACGAGAGGATGCGGCGTCGCCTTCTTCCCCGAATGAATCACGTGGGCAATCGTCGCGAGAAAAGCCCGGCAGATCAGCCGCCTGCGTCTCGAGCGCCTCGAAGACTTTTTCGACAAATTTGGTATTACGATAAATCGCCGCATCAATCGTGGCGTTCGAGAAATTGCAACGTCCGTTGCCGCTGCGCAAGATAGAGCGCCCGACTTTCTCATCTTCCTCATAGAGGGTGATCGAGAGCCCTTCGGCGCTCTCGCGCGCCGCCAGACCGGCGGCCACCGCCGCCATCAATCCCGATGCCCCTCCACCTATAATCGCAAGTCTTTTCATATATCCATTATATCGGCACTCTTATTCTCGAAAGATGAAGTGGCTCTATTAATAATGAACAATAAGAAAAAGACCTCATTATTATTGTCAATGTCTGCCGAGGCGTGGAAGCTCTCGCTGAACTTGCGAGGCAGATCGCTGAGCGATGGCTTGCGGGAGCGAGGACTGTTTGAGCTTTTTCGATGATGGCGGGTCATGGCGAAATCTGGCGAAAAAGCGAGTTCCGCAGCTGCAAGCCATTGTGAAGCGATCGGGTGCCGAGAGTGAAGCGAAGCTTCCGCGCCTCGGCCGCAAGTCTTCCTCCAGCAGTAAGCCACCGAAGACGAAACAAAGCTTCCGTGCCTCGACCGCAAGTCCTCTTTCAACAGCAAGGCGCCGAGGGCGAAGCAAGGCTTCTGCGTCTCGGCACCTAAACTTTCCGAATTAATGTGTTGCGTTACTTCGTATCGTATTGCGGGATCGGCGTTTCGTCCTTCTCTTCAAGGTTATGGTCGTAGACGTAGTGCTGCGTCCCCTTCGCAATCAATCCTGAGAGCAACAGCACCATGATGATGTTCGGCACCGCCATGAGCGCATTCGTGATGTCGGAGATCGTCCACACCACATCGCCCACACCGATGGCGCCGAGAAACGCTACAAAGACGAAAATGACCTGATAGGGGCGGATCGCACGCTTGCCGAACAGGTAGGTGATGCAGCGGTTGCCGTAATAGGACCAACCGAGGATGGTGGAATAGGAGAACAGAATCATCCCGATCACGAGGATGGGCGCCCCGACATAGGGAATCTGGTTGAAGGCGAGCGTCGTGAGGCCCGAGCCGTCGATCACAACGGGCGCACCGTCGGCGCCGACCGCGGGCATGACGATGCCGGCGTCGGGATCGAACACACCGCCGGCCAGCAAATCAGGATTCGCAAGCAGCGTCGAGACGAGCACGATGCCCGTGAGGGCGCACACGATAACGGTGTCCCAGAAGGTGCCGGTCATCGAGACAAGGGCCTGACGGGCGGGATTGCGCGTGCTCGCAGCCGATGCGACGATCGGCGCCGAGCCCATGCCCGATTCGTTCGAGAAGAGGCCACGTGCGCAGCCGAACTGCAGGGCGCGCGCCAAACCGAAGCCGACCGCCCCGCCGAACGCCGCCTGCGGCGTGAAGGCGCAGGTGACGATCATGCAGATCGCCGGCCAGACGTATTCCCAATTCATGCCGAGGATGACGATGCAGCCCCACACATAGGCGATCGCCATGAACGGCACGAGCTTCTCGCACACGCTCGAGATCACCTTCACGCCGCCGAAGATGACGATGGAGACGGCGATGACGATCGCAAGCCCGATGCCCCAAGCGGGAACGCCCGGCATGTTCTGGACGACCACGTTCGTGAGCGCGTTCGATTGCACGGCAGAACCGATGCCGAACGATGCGATCGCGGCGAAGACGGCGAACGCGCCGGCGCCGAGCGATGCCCACCACGGAACCTTGCCGTCTTTCTCGAAGCCGCGGCGCCACGCGTACATCGCACCGCCGAGCATGTTGCCGCTATGGTCTTTCACGCGATACTTCACGGCGGCATAGGTTTCGGAGTACTTCGTCGCAATGCCGAAGACGCCGGTGATCCACATCCAGAAGACGGCGCCCGGGCCGCCCATGACGACGGCGGTTCCCACGCCGACGATATTGCCCGTTCCGATCGTCGCGGAAAGCGCGGTGCAGAGCGCGCCGAACTGGGAGACGTCGCCCGGCGCGTCGGGGTCTTTCGTCACCGAGAGCTTGATCCCCGTCAAAAGCTTCCGCTGGATGAATTTCGTGCGGATCGTCAGGTAAAGGTGCGAGCCGAGCAACAGCACGAGCATGGGCACACCCCATACCCACGCATCGACCGCGTTGATAAAATCGACTAATCCTGTGGCAAAGGCATCCATAATAAAGCCTCTTTCATGAGCCTCGCTGCTTTAACGTACTAAAGTGGAAGCATTATAGGCGTAGTTTTGTCAGCGAACTGTTAACAATCGGGAAATTATCAGCGAGCGGCGAGCGGCACAGGCCCTTACCCTGATTTGCCGCTAGATGAGATGCGGCGCTGAGTCTGTGCCGCCGCGCGAACGGCAAGGCAACTATATTACAATACCCCATCATGAAAACTCCGCTGCCGAATATGCCACCTTCTGAGGATGCACCTGCGATCGCCTGCGAGCATCTCACGTTTTCCTATCGGGGCAGCCGTCCAGCGATAAGCGACGTGAACCTTCGCATCGGGCAGGGCGACTATGTGAGCATCGTCGGCGAGAACGGCGCGGGGAAATCGACCTTCGCCCTTCTGGCGCTCGGCCTGCTTGCGCCCACCGCGGGGACGATGCGCTGCTTCGTCATTCCGACGGACGACGAAGCCCGCCGTTTCGAGCTGCGTTCGCGCATCGGCATGGTGTTTCAAAATCCCGACGATGCCCTTGTCGCCTCCGTCGTTGAGGACGAGGTGGCCTTCGGACCCGAAAACCTCGGATTCACGCAGGAGGAAGTTGCCGCGCGCGTGGAGGAAGCGCTCGAGACCTGCGGGCTCACAGCGTTGCGCAAGCACGAGACCTCTTCGCTTTCCGGCGGGCAGAAGCAGCGCCTCGCCATCGCGGGCGTGCTTGCCATGAGCCCCTCGGCGATCATCTTCGATGAAGCCGCCTCTATGCTCGACCCCGAAGGACGGCGGAGCCTTCTCACCACGATCGATGCGCTCCATGCCGCCGGAACGACCATCATCAACATCACGCACGATATGGAGGAGGCGGCCCGCGCTGAGCGCGTCATCGTGTTCGATCAAGGAACCATTCGCGCGCAGGGCACGCCCCTCGCGGTGCTCTCCGATGAGGAGCTTCTCGCCTCATGCGGGCTCGAACCTCCCCTCGCCGGGCGGATTCGCAGCCACCTCCTCGCAAAAGGCGTGAGCCTTCCGCCCTGCGTGACGATCGACGAACTGGTGGAGGCGATCGCATGCTGACGTTTCGCAACGTCTCGCTCCGCTACGAGAAGAAAGCGCCCCTTGTCCTTCGCGACATCGATTTCAGCCTTTCCGCTGGTGAATGCGTCGGCCTGCTCGGCCGCACGGGAAGCGGCAAGACGACGATTCTCAAGCTCGCCTGCGGAATCCTCGATCCGACTGAAGGTTCCGTCGTCATCGATGACGCGCCGTTGACCGAGCGGAAAAACGCCGATCTGCTCCGGCACCGTGTCGGGCTCGTGATGCAGTATCCCGAGCGCCAGCTCTTCTCCGCAACCGTCTTCGATGAGGTCGCATTCGGGCCGCGCAACCTCGGCCTGAGCGACGCCGAGGTGCAGGAGCGGGTCCATGAGGCCCTTTCGACCGTCGGCTTCGTCCCCAATGAAATCGGCTCGCGGAATCCCTTCGCGCTCTCCGGTGGGGAAAAACGGCGCATCGCACTTGCGAGCACCTTGGCGCTTCGACCTCGCGTGCTCGCCCTTGACGAGCCCTTTGTCGGTCTCTCCCCTTCCGCGCGGCATAACCTCAGCGCGTTTCTCGAAGGGCTTTATCGCGAGGGAACGTCGCTTCTCATCGCCACGCACGCGGTTGACGAGATCGCACTTATCGCCGACCAGCTGCTTGTCATGGATGCGGGAACAATCGCCCTCGAAGGCCCGCCGCACCGCGTCTTCGCAGCCGGCAACCACGAGAAGCTCCTTGCACTCGGACTCGATGCGCCCCAAGTAACCGCCCTCGCATGGCGGCTGCGCTCACGAGGGCTCGCGATTTCCGAAACGATCGTTAATGAGGACGAGCTTATCCG
Organism: uncultured Eggerthellaceae bacterium; assembly: GCA_947626195.1. Classification (GTDB taxonomy): domain Bacteria; phylum Actinomycetota; class Coriobacteriia; order Coriobacteriales; family Eggerthellaceae; genus CANQRF01. The sequence continues at coordinate 92,537 of CANQRF010000004.1, read as the reverse complement.
CGAGCTCACGCGGGAGCTCGGCAAAAGAACCGCACGGGGGGCACGTGAGCCCCACCAAGGGGATGTGCGCGAAGCGAGCGCCTAGCCCTCGCTCGAGTCCTCGAAATCGTAGAGGTCTTTCGTGGCCTGCTTGAAATCCGCGTAGACCTCGGCGGCTATCTGCTCATCAAGGACGAGCTCAAACGCCGCCGGTTGGCCTTCGTCGTCGAGCTCCGTCACCTCAAGCACCACGACCTCGCCCGATGCACCCACATCGTTCTCATCGACAACAGGATAGAAAAACCCATAGCGCCGGCCATCGTGGATGATGATCCCGAGGAATTCGAAGGTGAGCTCTTCGCCCTGCTCATCGGCGAGCGTGATGCACATGCCCTCCTTCACGGGAGGGCAGAAGTTCGGGGCGCTTCCGGTGCGCATGGTTCCCCCCTTACCTTTTCCGCTTCTTACCGGCGCCGCCACGTGCGGGCTTGCCAGTCTTTGAAACTTTCACCGGCGGTTTCGGTTTCTCGGCTGCTTTGGGCGCCTCATTCTCCTGTGACGAAGGGGTATTGGCGGTTCTTTCGTCGCCCTGAGCCTGCTGTTTCTCAGCGGGCTCTTCAACCGGCTTCTTCGGCGCTTTCGTCTCCTTCGCCGGCGCCGTAGGCTTCTCCTTCTCGGGCCTGGCCTTTTCCGGTGCACCCTTCTCGGACTTGGCCTTCTCGGGAGCCTCAGCAGGCGCGCTCGCAAGCACCTCATCCATCGCCTGAGCGGAGATCTCAACATGCGGGGAACCCGCCGGAACGAGAATGTGCTCGAACTCGAAGCGGCCTATCTTGTCGCCGTAGCGCTTCCGCAGCTTCGCATAGCGCTTCTCGTGCGTCTTCCAGATGGCAAACAGCGGCGTGGCGATCGCGATGGAGGAATACGAGCCGCAGATGAGGCCGATCACCATCGCGAAGGCGAAGTCCTTCAGCGTCTCGCTTCCGAAGAGCAGCATCGCGAGCACAGGGATGAGCGAGGTGAGCGTCGTGTTGATCGTGCGGATGAGCACTTGGTTGATGGAGTGGTTCGCCATCGTCATGAACGTGCACTTGATGTCGGAGCCCTTCATGTTGTCGTTGATGCGGTGGAACACGACGACGGTGTCGTAGAGCGAGTAGCCGAGAATCGTGAGCAACGCGGCGATCGTGTTCGGGTTGACCTCCCTGCCCACGAGGGCGTAGATGCCCATGACGAGGATGAGGTCGTGCAGCAAGGCGACGACCGCGATGACGCCCATCTTGTATTCGAAGCGGATCGCGATATAGATGATGATCAAGACGATGGAGACGAGGAACGCGATAAGCGAGCTCTGGATGACGCTTGCCCCCCAGTCAGGCCCGATCGTCGTGACCTCGAAGCTGTCGGAGGGCAGTCCGAGCGACGAGGCAACGCTGTTCGCGTTCGCCGCCGCGGTCTCGGCGCTCGTCGTCGTGGTGCGCACGAGAAAGCCCGGGTCGCCGTTCGTCACCGTCGTCTGGATGACGGCATCCGGCTCACCCGCGGCATCAAAGGCATCACGCATCTGGTCGATCGTGATGTCGCCCGTGCTGTTGAACGCGATCGACGTGCCGCCGATGAATTCGATGCCGAAGTTCAGGCCGCGAACGCCGACGACGACGAAGCACAGCGCAATGAGGACAGCCGCCACCGTGAGGAAGATACGGCGGTAGTCGAGGAAGTTGATGTCGTGCTTGATGAACCTGCCGTGAAGCTTGTAGGTCTTCTCGATGTTGTGCTCAACCGTCTTCTCGTCCTGCGAGACGCGCTGCGCATCTGCCGTCTTCGGAGCTGCCGCCGCAAGCGCCGCCTCGGAGCTCTTCTCGCCGATCTCCGCCGCCTCCTCCGCGGCGACGACCGACGTGCCCTCGGATTTCGCCAAGACCTCATACGCCTTCGCCGCCACTTGGCTGTCGGTGATGCCCCAGAAGCCCGGGTGCCGCGCAATGGAGACAGGCGCGAGCAAGCGGATGATCGGCGCCTTGAAGATGAGCATCATCATGATGTCGCAGATGATGCCGAGGGCGAGCGTGAGGCCGAAGCCCTTCACCGACGCCGCCGCGAGGAAGAAGAGCGAGAGCGCCGAGACCATCGTCACGAGGTCGGCGTCGATCGAGGTCTCGATTGCGTGGCGCACACCGGTGAGCGACGCCGCACGGACGCTGCGGCCCATGCGGATTTCCTCGCGGAACCGTTCCAAGGTGAGAATCGAGGAGTCGGCTGCCATGCCGATGGTGAGCACGATGCCCGCGATGCCGGCAAGCGTGAGGCTGAATTGCCCGAAGAGCGAGAGCAGTGCCAAAATGCCGAGGTAGAGCACGGCAAACACCACCATGGCGGCGGCCGTGATGAGCCCGAGGCCCTTATAGAAGAAGAGCAGGTAGAGCATCACGATGACGAGCCCGATGAGGGCCACCATCACGCCGGAGAACAGGGCGTCTTGGCCAAGCGTCGGGCCGACGACTTGGCTCTGGGCATATTCGAAGCTGACGGGAAGCGACCCGCTCTGAAGGATCGTCTGCAGCGAACGGGCCTCTTCCAAATCGTAGTTGCCGGTGATGGAAACGCGGCCGTCGGGAATCTCGGACTGCACCGCCGGCGCGGACTGCACCTCGTTGTCGAGGATGATGACGATCTTGCCGTGCGACGGGGCGAGCTCTTCCGTCGCCGCCGCGAAAGCAGCGGCACCCTGGGAATCCAGCGTCACGTTGACGGCGTAATCGATGCCGGCCTCGCTCGCCTGCCCGATCGTCACGTTCGTGATCTCATCGCCGGTGACGAGCGGCGTGTACGTGCCGGGCTCCACATAGAGATGCTCAACTTTGCCCGTGGGGAACACGTTGCCGAAATCATCGGTCACCGTTCCCTCGCTGCCGTAACGGCCCTCTTCGATCTGGGTCTTCACCTCTTCGTCGGTGAACGAGTCGAGGCGCGCAAACACGAGCGAGCCGGTGCGCCCGATCGTCTCCAGCGCGGTTTCCGTGTCGGAGAGCCCCGGAATCTGCACGAGAATCTGGTCGTTGCCCTGCAGTTGAACGGTCGCCTCGTTGGCGCCGAGGGCGTTCACACGGCTCTCGATGATGGCGCGGCTCGCCTCCATCTCCTCGGGCGTGATCGCCTCTCCCGAATCGCTCTTCGCGGTGAGAACCACCGAAAGACCGCCTTGAATATCGAGGCCCTGATTGATTTTCTCCTGAGGCGGAACGAAGAGAATGATCGATCCGATCATGAGAAGCGCCGTGATGATAATCAGCCATATGTTGCGCCGGTCGTTCGTCCGACGGTTTGCCTTTTTCTGCGATGCGCGCTTCTTGTTGTTGTTCTTGCGCGCCATCTGCTGCAACGTTGATGTGTTCGAAGCCATCGAAAACCTATTTCCTTTACCTGCCATCTTTCCGGAACAGCCATCCCGAAGTACAACATTTCATTGTGCCATAAAACGGCCGTTTCGGCATTCTTTATTCGCCGTCTTGAGAAGAACCGTGCGCCTGACGAATCGGCGCTTTCCGATTGTCCTAATAATCGTTGGCCGCGGGCGATGCCATCCATTCCGCCAGAAACTCGTCATAGTCGTCGGCGAGAACGGCCTCGCGCGCACGTGCCATGAGGTTCGTCAGATAGAAGATATTGTGAACGGAAAGGAGGATGCCGCCGAGCATCTCGCCCTGTTTCACGAGGTGGCGCAGGTAGGCGCGGGAATACTTCTGGCAGACGGGGCATTCGCACGCCGGATCGAGCGGTCCGAAGTCGCGGGTGTATCGCGCATTCCGCATGTTCATGCGGCCCGTGCTGGAAAACGCCGTGCCCATGCGGGCCGTGCGCGTGGGCAGCACGCAGTCGAACATGTCGATGCCGACGCCGATCGCGCGAACGAGCGTCGTCGGATTGCCCACGCCCATCAGATAGCGTGGACGGTCTTCGGGAAGCGCCTGCACGCAGAGGCCGAGGGTCTCGAACATCATGTCGTGGGATTCGCCCACCGAATAGCCGCCGATTCCGAACCCGCCGAAGCGCCGCCCTCCTGCCGCAACGTTTTCCCGCTCGGCGGCAAGCAGCCCCTCGACGCTCCGCAAGCGCAGGTCAAGGTGCATGCCGCCCTGAACGATGCCGAAGAGCGTCTGATCGGGGCGCTTGTGGGCGGAGAGGCACCGCTTGCCCCACCTGAGCGAGAGCTCCATCGCGGCCTCGACGAACTCACGCGTCGCCGGATAGGGGGCACACTGGTCGAGCTGCATCGCGATGTCGGCGCCGAGGCGTTCCTGTATCGCCATGTTTTCCTCGGGCGTCCAACGCACGTGGTCGCCGCCGTAGATCGAACGGAAGCTCACGCCGTCGTCATCGAGCGTTCGCGTGTCGGCGAGGGAGAAGATCTGAAAGCCGCCCGAATCGGTGAGAATCGGCCCATCGTATCCCATGAAGGCGTGGATGTCGCCCGCCTCCGCAACCACCTCGTCGCCCGGGCGCTGCGAAAGGTGGTAGGTGTTCGCGAGAACGACCTGCGCGCCGATTTCGCGGAGCTGCTCAGGCATGAGCCCTTTCACCGTGGCGCTCGTGCCCACCGGCATGAAGACCGGCGTCGTGAATGCGCCATGGGCGGTCTGATAGGTGCCCGCACGCGCCGCACCGCTTGTTGCATCGAGGGCGTAGGCGAACAGCGGCGGCGTCGGTGGGACGGTTTCCGTTACCACTGTCGTTGTTGACGATGTCGATGTTGTTTCTCTTCGCATAGAGTGAAAGCCCTAAGCCTCGCTGATGTCGCGCGCCGGATTTGCGCACGGCGGCAGTTCGCGCACCCATTGCACGAACTCCGCCATCGTGGAATGCTTGATGTCTCGCAAGTCGCGGCCGACCGGATCGAGCAGATGGTCGGTTATCAGATACACGTCGGCGCCCAGCTCGCTGATCGCGTAGTCTTCCACCGTGTTGTTTCCCACCATCAGCACGTCGCTGCCCTCCAGATGGCACGCACGCAAATTCTGCTCGTAATACGAAAGGCTCGGCTTCACCGACGAGGAATTTTCGTAATCGGTCATGCGGGCGAATGCTGCCGGATCGATGCCGGCCCATTGCAACCGCCAGATGAGCGCTTGGCGGGGAAAGAGCGGCATGGTCGTGAGCACGAGCGGATAGCCCTTCTCGCGCAGAATGCCCACGGCCTCAGCAGACGCGGGATTCGGCTCGCAGTCCGCGCCGATCTTGCCGAAGGCCGTGCCGTAGAACTCATCGAGCAGCTCGTGCCAATCGTGCTCGTCCTCGTGATAGTAGTGGAAGAATCGGTTCCAGAACGCCTCGGCATTCGTCGCCGTGTCATCGTGCATGATCATCGCGTTCACGCCGGAGTTGAGCGCTTCGGAGAAGATATGCGGATCGTGCCCGCGCTTCGCGACAAATTCGCCGAGCGCATGGTAGTAGCGATGGAGGAACTCGTCCATGTCCATCGGCAGCAGCGTGCCGTCAAGATCGAAGAAGATCGCCCGATAGGCACGCGGCTCCTTCGCCGTGCCTTCGTTTTGCGTATTTGTCTCTGCCATATGCGCCCTTTCTCCTTTTTTGTCAGCGACACAGTATAACAGTCATGAGGGATTATCCTGTAAGATAGGCACATGGACAAACCAACGGATACACAATCAAGCAACTCGGAGAGGATACTTCTGCACGCGTGCTGCGGACCCTGCTCCATCATGCCGACGCACCTCTTGCGCGAACGCGGCTTGACACCGGTGATCTTCTACTCAAACTCGAATATCGCGCCACGTGACGAATACGAGCATCGGCTTCAAACGCTGCACACATGGGCGGAAGAGCAGGGCATCGAGGTCGTTGAGGACGAATATGACAACGCGCTGTGGCAAGAGGCCGTGGCGGGACACACCTCCAAAGAAGAGCGCTGCCGTGCCTGCTACCGCATGCGCTTCGAAGCCGCCGCACGCTATGCGCACGATGCGGGCTTTACGCGCATCGGCACCACGCTTTCGGTGAGCCCCTACCAATTCACCGACATCATCCACGAAGAGCTGGAACGAGCCGCACAGGCGCATGGGCCCACCGCGCAATTCGAGGACTATCGCCCGTATTACGATGAGGCCACGCGGATCAGCCGTGGTGCGGGCATGTACCGGCAAAACTACTGCGGTTGCCTTCCTTCCGCCGCAGAGGCGGCAAGTGAGCGGCAGGAGCGGAAGCGGCAGCGTGCTGCAGAAAAGGCCGCACGCAGGGAGGCGAACGCGGCGCTTTATGCCGAAGAAGAGCAGGCACGCCAGACAAAGCGAGCCGAGCGCGCACGCTATGACGAGAAACAGCGTCGCAAACATGCCGTGCTCAAAAGCTGGCGCGATCAGCAGCGCGCCCAAGAACGTGCGCAAGACGAGGCCCTGCAGCCAGAAGCACGCTTGACGCATGCCGCCCCCGCGGTCTCTCTCCGACAAAACGCCTCAAATTCCTGAAGGGAAAGCAACCCTCGCCATGAAAACGGATGACTTCTCCTACGATCTTCCCCCTGAGCTCATCGCGCAGGAGCCCTCGCCGGTACGCGACGCCTGTCGCCTCCTCGTCATGGATCGTACGACGGGCGCTCTCCTCGACAAACGTTTCTTCGAGATCGGGGAGTTCCTCCGTGAGGGCGATCTGCTCGTCGCGAACGAGACGCGCGTGCTTCCCGCCCGCCTTTTGGGGAGAAAGCGCACAGGGGGTGCGGCGGAGGTGTTTCTCCTGCGGCCCCTTCCCTCGCTGCAAACTTCACCGCACGAGGCGTATTGGGAAGTGCTCGTCAAGCCAGGCAAGCGGCTGAAGCCCGGGAAGAACGCCGTCGTGGATTTCACCGACGCGAACGGCGAAGTCATCCTCACCGCCGAGATCGTCGACTGGGCGAACCACGGAGAGACAACGGTTTCCGAGATGGAAAAAAGCGCTGCGGTTCAGAGCGATTCCAAAAATGATGAACCCGCACATGGCACGGGCGAGCGCATCGCGCGCCTTTCCACTCCCCTCGCCTCCTTCGACGAGGCACTCCATGCCGCCGGACGTCTGCCGCTGCCGCCCTACATCAAGGGGTATGCTGGGGATGACGAGATGTACCAGACGGTGTTCTCGCAGCGCGAACGCTCCGCTGCGGCGCCGACGGCGGGATTGCATTTCACCACCGAGCTTATCAGCCAGCTCAAGACGAAGGGCATCGGCTGGGCGACGGTCGATCTCGAAGTGGGTCTCGACACCTTCCGCATCGTTGAGGAGGATGATCCGCGCGACCATCGCATCCACACGGAGTTCTATAGCGTCTCGCCGCAAACTGTGCAGGCGGTCAATGGGACGAAACGGGCCGGAGGGCGCGTCATCGCCGTCGGCACCACGAGCGTGAGATCGCTCGAAAGCGCCTTCGACAGCAGCCGTGGCGAGATCACGCCGCGCGATCGGGAGCAGACCTCCCTCTTCATCATGCCCGGCTACGATTTTCGCGTGATCGACGGTCTCGTCACCAATTTCCACGTGCCGCGCTCAACGCTCATGATGCTCGTGTCGGCCTTCTGCGGCAGAGAGCACCTGCTCGAAGCCTATCGCCATGCGATCGGCGAGGGCTACCGCTTCCTCTCGTTCGGCGACGCGATGCTGCTTATCTAGGAATTCATCTAGAGCCGCATCGAGAGCTTCGTTGAAGGTCTCATCAAGGTTCCCATCAAGGCACGGAAAAAGCCGCCCTCACCGAGGACGGCTTCACCACAAGTGCTTCGAAGTGGAAGAGTCGGTTTAAAGACGAACGACGTTGCTCGCCTGAAGCTTGCCGTTTTGGCCAGTGGTCACGTCGAAAGAAACCGCCGCGCCTTCGTCGAGCGTCTTGAAACCATCCATCTGGATTTCCGAGAAATGGACGAAGAGATCTTCGCCATCACTCTGAGAGATAAATCCGTACCCTTTTTCCGGATTGAACCACTTCACTGTACCTTCCGCCATTTTCATACCCTCTTTCTTCTTCCCCGCAATGGGTTCACGTGTGCTGTATGGCGTCAACACCTGCTCTCACTTCAAGAGCCGCAAACTACCATACACCATCGGGAAGTTTGTATCGCCAAAATGTCGTAAACGGGCGATGATTTTGCCAAACTGTAAAGAATCTCGCCTGTTCAGAGCGGCGAGCGGTAGGCCATACGAAGAAACGCCGCAAGCACGGCAGAGAAACGCCGGCGGCCTCGCGAAAAACCCCACGTCCCCAGCGAAAAAGGCCACTGGCTGAGGCCGATAGGGAAACGCCTCCGGCTGGCAGAGGCAAGGTCGTCTAAAGACGAGAGCTCTCCTCGAAGAGCCGCTCAAACGATTCGCGCGACGTCGCTTCGTCGTCAATTTCGATGCCATAGGCATCCGCCAACGCACGCGCCTGTCCCGCTCGCAGAGCCGCCAGAGCGCCTTGCCCCGCCTGCGCCCGATAGGTTCCCGCCAGAAGCAAGCTCCGCACCACGTATTCGATCACGCGCGGGTCGGTTTCGGAAACTTGGAGAACAGCGGCAATCGATTCCGGCGCAAGCGAGAGGAGCGTCGCGCCATCGATTTCGGTGGCGTCCCCTATCGCGGTCTCGAGGAGATCGGCGGCACCAGCCGGATCTTCTTCACCTTCCTCACGCTCCCAGCTCCGCCGGATCGCGGCGGCGAACTCAACAAAGAGGCGAACGAGGTAATCGCGCTCATACATCGGGGCGCTCCTTACGGTTCCTTGTCGGGCGGAACGATCCCCAGATGCTCGAATGCGCGGGAAGTCGCCTGCCGCCCCTTCGGCGTGCGTTGGAGAAGTCCCTGCTGCATGAGATAGGGCTCATACACGTCCTCAACGGTGTCGGGTTCCTCCGAAAGCGCCGAGGCGAGCGTGGAAAGGCCCACGGGCCTTCCAGAGAACTGCACGCAAAGCAGCTCGAGCACACGGTTGTCCAAAGCATCGAGCCCGAGACTGTCAACCTCGAAGAAGCTCAGGGCCTGAGCGGCCACGTCCTCATCGATCAGGGCGTTGCCGTTCACCTGCGCCCAATCGCGCACGCGCTTGAGGAGCCGGTTGGCCAAGCGCGGCGTGCCGCGGCTGCGACGGGCGATTTCCAAGGCCCCATCTTCATCGATGGCGATGCCGAGGATTGCCGCCGAGCGCTCCACGATCTGGGAAAGCTCTTCGGGAGAATAGTATGAGAGCCGAAACGCGATGCCGAAGCGGTCGCGAAGCGGGCCGGTGAGAAGGCCGGTGCGCGTCGTGGCGCCGATCAGCGTGAAGCGCGGCAAGTCGAGGCGAATCGACCGGGCGGCCGGGCCTTTGCCCACCACGATGTCGAGCGCGAAATCCTCGAGCGCCGGATAGAGCACTTCCTCAACCATGCGGTTAAGGCGATGGATCTCATCGACGAACAGCACGTCGCCCTCTTCAAGATTGGTGAGGATCGCCGCCAGATCGCCGGTTCGCTCGATCGCCGGACCGCTCGTCGTGCGGATATGGGCGCCCATCTCGTTTGCAACAACGGTCGCAAGCGTCGTCTTCCCCAAGCCCGGAGGACCCGAGAAGAGGATATGGTCGACGGGCTCATGGCGCTGCTCCGCCGCCTCGATGAGGATGCCGAGCGATTCCTTCACCTTGCTCTGTCCCAGATAGTCGCTCAGATAGCGCGGCCTGAGCGACCGTTCGAGGGCGAGGTCGTCTTCGATCAATTCGGGAGTGACCGGCCGCGGAGCACCGCTCGCCTCCTCGCGCAACGACCGTCCGGCTGCCTCCCTTGCCTCGAAGCGGTCGTTCTCGAATGCGATGCCCTCTATGTTTACCGCGCGTTCCATATGCTTCTATGATACGCCGCCCAAGCGCTTGAGCGCGTAACGAATTAACGACTCCTCCGTCGCTCCTTCGGGGGCGCCCTTGAGCGCGAGATCGACCTCCGCCGAGGTGAATCCCATCTGCAGAAGCGCTTCCACGGCACCGCTGCGCCTTCCATCGAGAACCTCTTGGCCGTCATTTGCGCCGAAAAGATCGCCCAGCTCGGCATCGATCGAACCCTTGAGCTCGACGATCATTCGCGAGGCCGTCTTCTTTCCCACGCCGGGAATGCGCTGGATGCGCGCGACGTCCTGCGAGGCGATGGCGTCGGCAAGATCGTGCGGGGAGAAGGTGGAGAGCGCGGCGAGCGCGGCCTTCGGGCCGACGCCGCTCACGCCGATGAGGCGCGTGAACATGGCGCGCTCCTCTTCGTTGAGGAAGCCATACAGCGAAAAACCGTTCTCGCTCGTCTGGAGATAGGTGAGGACGGTCACCGCCTCGCCCTTCTGCGGGAGCTTTGAGAGCGCGGTTCCCGACATCTGCACGGCGAAGCCCACGCCGCCTACATCGATGTACGCCTCGGTCAGCGAGGCGCCGGCAAGCGTTCCATTCAGGAAGGCGATCATCGGCACTCCCTCACTTTCTCGCGCTGGATGCGTTCGCGCGGTTGTCGCTCGTTCTGCCGCCGACCGTCCTGTTGTCGTTCGTGCTGCATGTGTTCGAGTTTCTGCTCATATCCGCCTGCGCGTCCACTCGCGATCGGCCCATCGTGGGTGGTGTAGCAGATGGCAGCGGCCAAGGCGTCGGCGGCATGGTCGGGCTCGGGAGCCGCGGGAAGCCGCAGGAGCTTTCCCACCATGAACTGCACCTGCTCTTTCTCGGCAGTGCCCGTTCCCACGACCGCGAGCTTGATCTGCCGCGGCGCAAACTCCCCTACTTCGAGATCGGCCTCGGCGCATGCCACGAGCGCCGCGCCGCGCGCCTGACCCGTCGCGAAGGCCGCCGTGATGTTCTGGCCGAACCATACCGTCTCGATGCCGATGCACGTCGGTTTGAAACGGCTGATGACAGCCGCGATTTGATCGTGGATTTTCAGAAGCCGTGCGGAAAGCTGCTGCGAAGCGTCGGTGGAAGCGCACCCGTAGGCGATGCAGGCAAGGCGCGAGCCGTTCTGGGCGATGACGCCCCAGCCCGTGTTCGCGAGCCCCGGGTCGATTCCTAAAATGACGCGATCATTCATCCAAAGCTGCGGCTATCTCGTCGGTCATCTCCATCGTATGGTAGACGTTCTGGAGATCTTCGAGCTCTTCGAGCTTGTCGACGAGACGCATGACCTTCTTCGCATCGGAAACGCTCACTTGGGTCGGCGTCGTGGCCTCCATGATAAGCTCGGCACCCTTCACCTGGATGTCCTGCTCCTCAAGGCCCTTGACGACTGCCATGAGATCAGTCGGCGCGGTGTAGACGATCCATTCCTCGTCGGCGTCGTCGTAATCATCGGCTCCCGCGTCGGCCACGGCGAGCATGAACTCTTCCTCGTCGGCAGCGGCGCCATTCGGACCTGTGGGGTTTTTCTTGTCGCCCGTCTCTATCTCTTTCGACACGACGATCTGGCCCTTGCGATCGAACTGGAACGCCACCGATCCCGACGTGCCGAGGTTGCCGCCCGCATGGGAGAACGCGCTGCGCACATCGGCCGCGGTGCGGTTACGGTTGTCCGTCAGGGCCTCCAGATAGAAGGCGACGCCTGCGGGGCCATAGCCCTCGTAGACGATCGTCTCGTAGTTGGCGGCGTCTTTGCCCGTGCTGAACGCCTTGTCGATGGCGGTTTTGATCTTATCCTTGGGAAGGGAATAGCCCTTGGCTTTCTCGATGGCGGCGGCAAGTGACGCGTTGTTCTCAGGGTTCGGATCGCCGCCCTCCTTCGCGGCAACGGTGATGTTGCGCGAGAGCTTGGAGAACAGCGCCGAACGCTTCGCGTCCTGTGCGGCTTTACGATGCTTGGTGGTGGCCCATTTTGAATGCCCTGACATACGACAATCCCTTCATATAGTCTGCGGTCGCTTGCGAAAGCAACCACTTGGCCTTCCGTAAGCTGTTTCTCGCCCGCCATTGTAGCACATAGGCCCCATCAATGAGGAACTTCGCCCGTATCCAACAAATGGAGAAGCGCGGCCTCGTCAAGCACCGGAACGCCCAAGGAGATCGCCTTGTCGTATTTGCTTCCCGGCGCCTCGCCCGCGACGACATAGCTCGTCTTCGCCGAAACGCTCGAGGTGACCTTCGCCCCCAGCGCTTTGAGCTTTGCCGTCGCCTCGTCACGCGTCATGCCGCTTTCCACAAGGGAACCCGTGAGCACGAAGGTCTTTCCCGAAAGCGGCAGCTCTTCTCCGCCAAGCGCGTGCGCCGGCGCCTCATCGGCGAGCGTGACGCCCGCCTCGCGCAGCTTCTCGATGACATGGATGTTGTCCGGCGTCGAAAGGAACACCTCGATGCTCCGTGCGATCTTCTCGCCGACGCCCTCCACCTGCGCAAGCTCATCGAGCGTCGCCGCTTGCAGGCCCTCGATCGAGGGATAGGCCGCCGCTATCTGCTCCGCCATCGTCTTGCCCACATGGCGGATGCCCAGCCCGAACAGCACACGAGCGAAGCTGCGCGTCCGCGAGGCGTCGATCGCATCGACGAGCTTGGCGGCCACCGTCTTGCCGAGGCGGATCGGCTGATCGTCTTTGTTGCGCCGCCCCGTGTCGAGCGCGGCGAGTTCTTCAAATGTGAGCGTGTAGAAATCGGCGACGTCGTGGAGCCGTCCCTGCTCATGGAGACGTCCGATGATCTCCTCCCCCATGCCCTCGATGTCGAGCGCCCCGCGGCTCGCCCAGTGGATGAGCCGTTCGCTCGCCTGCGCGGGGCAATCGATCGCCACGCAACGATAGGCCACTTCCCCCTCCTCGCGCGTGACGGGAGAGCCGCAGCTCGGGCAATGCGCGGGCATGTGCCAGACCGGTGCGTTCTCGGGGCGCAGCGAGAGCACCGGCCCCAGCACCTCGGGAATCACATCGCCCGCCTTGCGCACGATCACCGTGTCGCCCACGCGGACGTCCTTGCGATGCACCTCGTCCTCGTTATGCAGGGTTGCGCGCGAAACCGTGGAGCCCGCCACCGAAACCGGCTCGAGCTCGGCAACCGGCGTCAACACGCCCGTCCGTCCCACCTGCACGGTGATGTCCTCCAAAAGCGTCGCCTTCTCCTCGGGCGGGAATTTGAACGCGATCGCCCACCGCGGGGCGCGCGCCGTGAATCCGAGGGATTCCTGCAACGCGAAGGAATTCACCTTCACCACGACACCATCGATGTCATAGGCCAAGTCTTGGCGGCGCTTCAGCGAATCGTCGCAAAATGCGCGCACCTCGTCTTTCGTGTGGCACAGTTTCACGTCGGGATTCACATGGAAGCCGGCGCGCTTGAGCCATTGCAAAAGCTCGTATTGCCCTTCGAGGAGAAGCATGCGCTGATCGGCGATGGCATACATGAAGGTAGAGAGGTCGCGCCCCGCCGTGACGGAGGGGTCTTTCTGGCGCACGCTTCCCGCCGCGGCGTTGCGCGGGTTCGCGAAGCCCTGCTTGCCCTGCGCCTCAGCGGCCTCGTTGAGCGCGTTGAAGCTCTTCTTCGGCATGTATACCTCGCCGCGCAGCTCGCACGGCGTCGCAAGATCGCGGATCGTCGGAAGCGCCTCGTCACGCAGCTTCAGCGGCACGTCGCGCACCGTGCGGATGTTCACGGTGATGTCCTCGCCCTCGTTGCCGTCGCCGCGCGTTGCGGCCTGCATGAGCGCGCCCTCCGTATAGGTGAGGGCGATCGAAGAGCCGTCGATCTTCAGCTCGCAGCAAAGCGGCGGAAGTGTTCCTAAGGTTTCCTCGATGCGATCGAGCCACACATTGAGCTCATCGATTCCCATGGCGTCGTCAAGCGAATACATCCGCGAGGCATGACGCACCGGAGCGAATTGCTCGCCCACATAGCCGCCGACGCGCTGCGTGGGCGACGTCGGGTCGATGAGCGCGGGATATTGCTCCTCAAGCTCGCGAAGCTCCCGCATGAGGGAATCGAATGCGCCGTCGGAGATCGCCGGCGCATCGAGGGCATAATACAGATAGCTGTTGTGATTGATCTCATCGCGGAGCGCTTTCACGCGCGCGACCACGTTTGCGGGCGCTTGCCTCGCCGAATCTTCTGCCATGAAGGGGCCTTTCTCCTGTCGCACGAGCGGAAAAGGGGGCGCTTACCGGAAGAGCATGTTGTCCCGCAGCTGCGAGACCTCGCCGCGATAGCCGATCACCATGAGCGACACGCCGCGCATCAGCAGGAACACGGCGAGGAAGATCGCAAAGGTGGCGGGCCACACGATGAACATGATGGCGCAGAGGATGTCGACGACGGCCGAGGCCAGCGCCAATCCCCACGTTCCAATTCCTACGCGGCGCTCACGGAACGCCGCAGCGCCCTCGAAGATGCCGAAGGCGAAGAACACGATTCCCATCAGCCATGGAATGGTGAGCGAGGAAACGAGCGGATGGACGAGGAAGAGGATGCCGAGCAGAATGTTGCAGATGCCGTAGAACAGCGTCCATCCCGAGGTCGCATTCGCCCCACGCAAGCGGATATAGGCGAGAATGTCCACGATGCCCGTGATCAAAAGCACCGTGCCGACGACGATGGCGATCACAAACATCGTGAGGTACGGCATCGCGGCAAGGACGATGCCGATGATGAAGAGGCACACCCCCACGAGCACGAGCGACCAATCATGTTTTTTCACGTTTGTAGTTGGCGACATGGAAAACTCCTTTCTCAACGGGCATAATGCCCGATTTGCTCTAACTTTCGCCTACCGCGCACCGACACGCCCCTCCCGCAGAGCGGTGCGCCTATATCGCGAGCCAGCGCGCAAGCACCGAGGGCAGCGCGTCGATCACATCTTCCGGACCGGTGCTGATCTCGGTGAGCGCCGACGCCGCAAGCCTTCCCGCCTCGGCATGGAGCGTGCACCCGAGCTCCGCCGCATCTTGGGGGACGAGCCCCTGCGCCAAAAGCGACCCGATCATGCCGGCAAGCACATCGCCCGTTCCCGCCTTCGCGAGCGCTGGCGTGCCCTTCGACATCACGACGACGGCCTCGCCATCGGAGATGAAGGTCTGCGGGCCTTTCAGCACGACGAGCGCCTTGAACGCGGAGGCGAGCATCTTCGCCCTTCCATCGGCAAGCGCCCGCTGGAAGGAGGCGAGGCCGGTGGGAGAATCGCTGAAGATCGCCTTCCCGAGCCGCATCGCCTCGCCGCTGTGCGGGGTGAGGACCGTCGTGCGAAACGCCGCCGCGCGTTCTTTCGCCGCGGTGAGCCCTTCTTCGCTCGCGAGCGCCGAGAGCGCCCCGCCATCGATGACGAGCGGCGCCTCGCAGGTGCGAACGACCTCAAGGGCGAGGTCGTTGAGTTCTTTGTCGCCGACCGCGAAGCCCGACCCGAGCAAGCACGCCGCAGGATGGTCGGAAACTTCCTTCGGGAGCTTTTGCGCCAGATGATCGTCCCACGAACGCACGACAAGCGAGGGCAGATAGTTGCGAAGGACGGAAACGCTCTCGGGCGCACAGAAAACTTGGACGTAACCGGCGCCGATTCGGCCCGCGGCACGCGCGGCGAGGCATGCGGCGCCCGGGTAGTCGGCACATCCCGCCACGAGCGTCAGAACGCCGCGGGTGTATTTGTTCGCGTCGAGCGCCGGCAGCGGCAAAAGCGTCGCAAGCCGCGCTTCATCGACCGATCTCGTCGCTCCGTGGTTCCTCATATCGCCCCTTCCCGTCTCCTGAGCACATGGCTAGCATTGTGACACAACGGACGGCGAAGCACCGGCGGTGTTATGAAGCTGTCAGTTTCCGGTATCTGCTTTGGAAAAAGCTGGGTCATCGAGAAGCGTTCGCGCTTCCTTGAACCGCGCGACAAGCTCCTGCGTGGGGTCCTTGCGCTGCTCAGCGGCGGAAAGGGACCGCTGCGTGATGGCAATGACGCAGGCCACCGCCTCGGTATGGGTGAAGGAGAGCGACACGGGAAGATCGCGCACGCCGATCTCTGCGGCGCGTTCCTTCGCGCGTCCGGTGAGCGCGATGCGCGGACGTCCGGACGTCCCCCGCACCACTTCCACATCGCGGACCCAAATGCCTTGGGAAAAGCCCGTGCCGAGCGCTTTCACCACCGCCTCTTTCGCCGCGAAGCGCGTGGCGTAATGGGCCTCGGGCACGGGCGTGGATTCGCAGTAGGCGCGCTCCGCCTCGGTGAACACGCGTTCTTTGAAGGCGGGGGTCCGTTTGAGGATCGCGCGCATCCGCGCGATGTCGACGATGTCGACGCCAAGGCCGACCTCCCCCTCGCGGGGTCCGATTTCCCCCTCGCGCGGGGCAGGCGCTCCCCCAGACGAGCTGGGCGCTTCTTCGTGGGAAGGGTACGTCGTGGATGCTGATTTTGCCATCGGGGAGATGCCCTATTCCACCGTGACCGATTTCGCAAGGTTGCGGGGCTGATCGACGTCGCAACCGCGTTCAAGGGCGACGAAGCGTGCGAGCAGCTGCAGCGGGACCGTCGCCGTGATGGCGGAAAACGCATCGCGGACCTTCGGGATGTAGATCACATGGTCGGCGTAGTTTTTGATGTCCTCGTCGCCCTCGGTCGCTATCGCGATGATCGTGGCGCCGCGGGCACGGCTCTCCTGAAGGTTCGAGACCACCTTGTCGTAGGTGGGGCTTTTCGTCGCGATGGCGATGACGGGGAAGCCCTCGTCGATGAGGGCGATCGGCCCATGTTTCATCTCGCCGGCCGCATACGCCTCGGCGTGGAGATAGCTGATCTCCTTGAGCTTGAGCGCTCCCTCATAGGAAACGGCCGAGCCGATGCCGCGCCCGATGAAGAGCGCGCTCTTCGCATCCTTGCAGGCAAGCGCCGCCTCGCGAATGTCGTCGGTGTCGGAGAGAATGCGCTCCACCTGATCGGCCGTGTCGGCCAGCTCGCGGAAGAGCAGGCGCACCTGAGCCGTGGTGAGCTTGCCCTTCGCCTGCGCGAACAGCATCGCGAGAAGCGTGAGGCTCACCACCTGCCCGATGAAGCTCTTCGTGGATGCGACGGCGATTTCCTTATTCGCCTTCGTATAGATGACGCCGTCGGATTCCCGTGCGACGGGAGAGCCGAGCACGTTTGTGATGCCGAAGACCTTCGCGCCCTTCACCCGCGCATCGCGGATGGCCGCGAGGGTGTCGGCGGTTTCGCCGGATTGTGACACGGCAACCACGACGGTCGTCGGCGTGATGATGGGGTTGCGGTAGCGGAACTCGCTCGCGACCTCCACCTCGCAGGGGATGCGCGCCCATGCCTCGATGAGGTTTTTCGCAATGAGGCCCGCATGGTAGCTCGTGCCGCAGGCGATCACGTACACGCGATCCGTGAGGTCGAGCTCCTCGGGGCTGAGATCGAACTCGTCTATCTCGAGCCTTCCGCCCACCATGCGTCCGGCAAGGGTGTCGCGGATAACGCGGGGCTGCTCATGGATCTCCTTCATCATGAAATCGGGATAGCCGCCCTTCTCGGCGAGGTCTAAGTCCCAATCGATGTGCGTGTGCGTTACCTCGCAGGGTCTTCCCTGCTCATCGAAATACTCGATGCCGTTTGGCGTGAGCTTTGCGATCTGCCCGTCGGCAAGCACCACGACGTCGCGCGTGGCGTCGAGCATCGCGATGATGTCGGAGGCGACGAAGCTCCCGCGCATGGCGGCCGATCCGGCGTCTCCCGCGGAATATCCCACGACGATCGGAGAGTCCTTGCGCGTCGCCACGATGACGTCCGGCTCCTGGGCGCAGACGACGGCGATTCCATAGGAGCCGACGAGGGCCTCGGTGGAGAGACGGACGGCCTCCACGAGATCGCCATGGTAGTTGTCCTCCACGAGATGGGCCACCACTTCGCTGTCGGTTTCCGAGGAGAACACGTGGCCGCGAAGTGCCAGCTCATCGCGCAGCTCGGCGAAGTTCTCGATGATTCCGTTGTGGACGATCGCGATGTTGCCGTCGCAGGAGGTGTGGGGATGGGCGTTCACCTCGCTCGGCTTCCCGTGCGTCGCCCATCGGGTATGGCCGATGCCGCAAGTGCCGGTGAGCGAGAAGTGCCCGAGCGTATGCGCAAGTTCGGCCACCTTGCCTTTGCGGCACACCACATGGATGCCGTCATCTTCCCGAATGGCGACGCCCGCGGAATCGTAGCCGCGATATTCCAAGCGGGAAAGCCCCTCGATGAGGACTTCCTGCGCCCTGCTTTCACCCGTATAGCCGACAATTCCGCACATAGGCACCTTCCAAAAAAGCGCACCGTCGCATCGCGTCTCGCGCCGTCTCAAGCATCACGAGACGCATCCCGTGGCGCATCGCTCAAAGGCGATGCGTCGAAAATGATACCTAGCTGCGCACGACGGCGCCAGTCGCTCCACAGACTTTCTGCACCATGCGCCCATACGCGTGCTCGACCTCGGCGCTCGTCAGCGTGCGGTCGTTCGCCCGATAGGTGAGCGCATAGGCCATCGATTTCTTATTCGCACCGAGGCGCTTCTCGTCGCGATACACGTCGAAGAGCCGAATGCCCTCGAGGAGCTTTCCGCCCGCCGACGTCATGCATTGCACGAGCTTCTCGTGCGTGACGCCCTCGTCCACGACAAACGCCACGTCCACGTCGACCGAAGGATAGGCGGACACGTCGACATAGGGGCGCGAGGGCTGCGTCATCTTCACGAGAGCGGCCACGTCGAGCTCGAACGCCACGACGGGAACATGCACGTCAAAGGCCGCAAGCGCCAAGGGGTGCACTTCGCCCACCCAACCGATGTCGGCGCCGCCGGCGAGCATCTCTGCGGCGCGCCCCGGCTGCAGATGCGGAGCCTCTTCGGCACTGAGGGCCTTGAAGCGGACCTTCGGGAGCGAGAGCTCGCGCGCGAGGCTCTCGAGAACGCCCTTGCCGTCGAAGAAGTCGAAGGGCTGCTCGGGCGCGTTCCAACCCGCCTCGTGCATGGCGCCCGCCAATACGCCCGCGAGCTTCTTCCGCTCCTTCGGGCGCTTCCTCCCCTCGCCGGTGGAGAACACGGTGCCGATCTCATAGAGCTGCACGTTCTTCACACCGCGGCTGAGGTTGTAGGCGACGCTGCGCAGCAGGTTCACGATGATGGTCTGGCGCATGAGCGACTGCTCCGCGTTGAGCGGGTTGATGAGCTCCACCGGCTCGCCGAGGCCCTCAGCGTCCATGCGCATCAGGGCGAGGTCGCGCGGATCGGAGAAGGAATAGGTCATCGTCTCGTTGAGGCCGGATGCGCGCATGACCGCGTTGATTGTCGAGACGACCGTCTGCTCGGGCGTGCGGGAGCCCTTGCGCTCACGGCTGCCCGGCAGCGTCGAGACGATGCGGTCCATGCCCCAGAGGCGCAGCACCTCTTCGTAGAGGTCGATCTCGCGCTCGAGGTCGGGGCGAAACGTCGGCGCCGAAACGGCAAGCTCGTCAGGATCGTCCGTTGCGCGTACCTCGCAGCCGAGCCGCGTGAGGCGATCGATGATGAAATCGTCATCGACGAGCGCGCCCATCATGTCGTTGAACCGCGGGATGCGGAATGTGAGCGCTTTCGGCGCGCTCTTGCGCTCCCACACATCCACGATGCCCGCATCGTTGGTGGCGGCACGGGAAACCGTCCCTCCAGCGACTTCCACCATGAGGGCCGCCGCGGCGGCGGAGCGGATGTCGATGTCGTTGTCGTCAACGCCGCGCTCATAGCGCAGCGAGCTTTCGCTTATCAGGCCGAGGTTGCGGCTCGTGCGGCTCGTGCGCCCGGGCTCGAACGTCGCGGCCTCCAGCAGGATGTCGGTCGTCTCCTCGGTGACCTCGCTTTCCATGCCGCCCATCACGCCGGCAAGTGCCACGGCGCCGTGCTCGGGCGTGGAGATGACCGTCATGTCGGGGATGAGGTCGCGGTCCTCGCCGTCGAGCGTTTGGAGCCTCTCGCCCTCAAGGGCCGCCCGAACGACGATATGGGCCTTGCCATCCGCCCCTTTGAGCTTGTTGAGGTCGAACGAGTGGAGCGGTTGTCCGAACAGATAGAGGATGTAGTTCGTCACGTCCACGATGTTGTTGATCGAGCGCTGGCCGATGGCAGCGAGGCGCTCCACCATCCACGCCGGACTCGGGCCGATCTTCACGCCATGGATGACGCGGGCCGTGTAGCGCGGGCAGCGCACGGAGTCTTCGATGGTGATGCGCACCTCGTCCTCGACCGGCACGTCGCCGCCAAAGCACTCATCGAGCTTCGCCGCCATCTCCGGAAGCGGGTCACGCACCTCGGTTGCATACATCGCGCCCACCTCGCGCGCCATGCCGGCGATCGAAAGGCAATCGGGGCGGTTCGGCGTGATCTCGAGGTCGAGCACGGTGTCGGTGAGCCCTGCGTACTCGGCAAACGGCACGCCGACCGGCGCATCCTCGGGCAGGATCATGATGCCCGCGTGATCGTCGCCCAGGCCCAGCTCGCGCTCCGAGCAGTTCATGCCGTTGCTCACCACGCCGCGCAGCTTGCTCTTCTTGATGGTGATGCCGCCCGGCAGCTCCGCACCCGCAAGCGCCACGACGATATGGTCGCCCGCCTCGAAATTCTGGGCGCCGCACACGATCTGGAGCGGCTCGGGCTTGCCGTCGTCACCCACATGCATGTCGCCGACATCCACCATCGTCACCCACATATGGTCGGAATCGGGATGCGGCTCCTTCGAGACAATCTGCCCGCAGACGATGTGCTCAAACGTCGCCCCCCGCGATTCCGCACCCTCTACGCCGGTGCCGGTCAGGTCGAGGCGGTCGCAGAACGCTTTTACGTCCTGCGGCACGTCGACGTATTCATTTAGCCACTTGAGCGAAACTTTCATAGCGCTTCCTTATCGGATCTCAATTCTCAAACTCAAATCTCAAACTCATAATTCCAACTGTGGATTCAAAGCCTTTCAGCACCAGCTTGCCACCACGGAACCGCGCCTAGAACTGGCGCAGGAACCGCATGTCGCCCTCAAGGAGCATGCGCAGGTCGGGAACGTTGTATTTCAGGCAGGCCACGCGCTCGACGCCGACGCCGAACGCGAAGCCCGAGTACACCTCGGAATCGATGCCCGACATCTCGAGCACGTTCGGGTCAACCATGCCGCAGCCCAAGATCTCGAGCCAGCCCGTGTGCTTGCAGAAGCGGCAGCCCTCGCCATGGCAGATGCCGCAGCTCACGTCCACCTCCGCCGAGGGCTCGGTGAAGGGGAAGTAGTGCGCACGGAACCGCGTCTTGCGATCTTGGCCGAACACCTGCCTGCAGAAGAACTCAAGCGTGCCCTTGAGGTCGCCGAAGGTGATCCCCTTGTCGATGGCCAGGCCCTCTATCTGGTGGAACTGCGGGAGGTGCGATGGGTCGGCCACATCGCGCCGATACACTTTGCCGGGCGCGATGATGTAGATGGGAAGCTCTTGGTCCTCCATGGTGTGCACCTGAACGCCCGAGGTCTGCGTGCGTAGCAGCACGTCGGATTCGCCTTTGACCGCGCTCTTCTCCCCCGAGCGGTCCACCACGTAGAACGTGTCGGCCATCGAGCGCGAAGGATGGTCCGCCGGCGCATTGAGCGCGGTGAAGTTGTAGTAGTCGGTCTCCACCTCGGGGCCTTCCACCACGTTATAGCCCAAACCGAGAAACACCTCGGAGATCTCGTCGGTGATGCGGCTCACCAAGTGGCGGCTGCCAATTTGCTGCGCGCGTCCTGGCAGCGTGATGTCCACCGCCGCGGCATCGATCGCCGCCGCGAGCTCGTCTTGCGAAATCGTCTCCTTCCGAGCCGCAAGCGCTTCCTCCACCACGGCCCGCGCCTCGTTGACCGCACGGCCCACTTGGGCGCGCTCCTCCTTGGGCACCTCGCCCATGCTGCGCAGATACTTCGTCAGAGCGCCCGACTTGCCGATGACCGCGACGCGAACCTTGTCGAGCTCCTCCGAGCTCTTCGCGGCGGCGATGTCGGCAAGCGCCTGCGCTCGCACCAATTCCAATTCGTCGGCTATTGCCATAGCTGAATACCTTTCCTCTCAGAGCATTTGCCCTAACCAAAGAAGTATAGCGCGAAACTGCGACGCGCTGCGGAAAACTTATTCTCCGCGTGCCTTTGCCTTTGCGAGGAAGAGCTTCTTTTAAGGCCGATTCTCTTGAGGGTCGAACTGCTATTCGACGCCGAAATATTACAGGCCGAAGTCCTGCTTCGCCTTTTCGAAGTCGCGGTAATGGTCGACGCGATGGGCGTCGCTTGCAAGATAGGTGTAGAGTCCCTCCTTCAGCATCCGCCGCGCGTATTTCTTCTCCTTCCCGAACCTTCCCCCTGAAACATAATCGGCGGACGCCTGCAGCTTGCAGCCCATATCCACGAGCCGCTGAGCAAGCCCGATGTCTTTCTGGATGGCGGCGTAGCGCTCGGGATGCGCGATGATCACCTCGTAGCCCTTGCCTTGCAGCGCGAATATCGTGCGCTCGTAGTCGCGGAAGTCGTAGGCGGTGCAGCCGGTGGAGAGCTCGAGGAGAAACTCGTTCGAGCCGTCGAAATGCAGATAATCCGCCCAATCCAGCCCGAGCCTCATGAGCTCGCCGTGGTTGACCTCCCAGCCCATCTGCAGCGGGAATCCCCCCGCCTGGCTTTGAAGCAGCTCGAAGGCGTCCCACATGGCATCGTAGTCGAAATAGGGCTTGCGCACATGGGGAGTGCACACGATCGACGTGATGCCCGCCGCCTGGGCAGCCTCGAGCATCTGGAGGGACTTGCGGATTGACGAAGCGCCGTCATCGACCCCGGGAAGAATATGGCAATGGATGTCTCTCATCGGTTCCCAGAACTCAATCGGCCGTTCCGCGCTTCCATAAAACCCACGTGCTGCACCGAAACGCTAGCGCTTCCGCGAATGGTCCTTATATTGCGCGGGCTTCATCCCCGATTGATGGCTCGCCGCTTGGCGAGAATCCGCCCCCCTCATGGTCTTGGGCAGCGAAACGTTCTCCTTCGACGCCGCGTTATAGGAAGCCGGCTCGACGCTCTTCTTCACACGCTCGCCCTGCTCGTTATAGTAGTAGGAATAATAGTAGTAGCTCGATTTCGCCATCTCAACGAAGTTCGCACAGACGCCGATGATGTTGGCGTTCGCACGTTTGAGCTGGTCAAATGCGCGCACCATGTCATCGCGCTTCGTCTCGTTGAGGCGCACCACCATCACCACGCCGTCCATCAGCGTGGAGGCGACGGCGGCGTCGACGAAGGTGCCCACCGGAGGCGTGTCGAAAATCACGTAGTCGAAGGGCTCCGCAAGCGCTTCCACGAGCTCCTTGTAGCGGTGGGACGAGAGCACTCCCGCAGGGTTCGGGATGTTCGGTTCCACGTCGAGGAAATAGAGGTTCGGGGTCGCCGTTTTCGTAACGGCCTGTTTGAGCGGGGTCTGGCCGGAGATCACCGAATAGAACCCGACGTTCGGATGAACGTTGAGCATTGAGGCAAGCGAGCGACGGCGCAGGTCGTTCTCGACCAAGCACACGCGCCCGCCCGAAGCGGCGATGACCTTCGCAAGCTCGACGGAAATGGTGGTCTTCCCCTCGTTTGGAACCGAGCTCGTGAGCATGAGCTTCTTGATGGGATGATCGGGCGATGAAAACTTGATGTTGGCGAACAGCGTGCTGACCGCATTCTGCATTTCCGTTGAGTTGAGAGAGGCCGAGCCTTTGCCTTTTTTCCCGCCTTTTTTCTTTTTGAACACCGAGCGTCTCCTCGTTAACCTTCTTGTATGCTCCAAACGAGCCATTGCGTTGCAGGTACTCAGTTTAACCCATCTGAGCGTATCTTGGGCGTGTTCTTGAGCAGGCAATATCTTTTTCCCTTTTTCCCATTCCTTTTGCCTCTCATTTGGCGTACGCAGGTTGCGCCGACTTTGCGATGCCCGCATGTTGCTCCCGCTGCACGGCGCACACGTTATGCCGCCAAGCAGCTCAACCAACGTTACGCCCTCCCATCTGACGTGCTACTATGTCCGAGGCAATTTTGCCGACAGGTCAATATGGGGGAGATTCACAACCGTGTGGTACGTTGTGCAGGTGAAAACAGGGTCTGAGGAGAGTGCGCTTTCCATGATCAAGCGCCTCGTGGATGAATCATGCCTTGACGAGGCATTCTCCCTCCAATATGAGACCATGATAAAGTTTCGCGGATCGTGGCAGATGCGCAAGAAGGCGCTGTTCCCCGGCTACATCATCGTCGTGTCGCACAACATCGAGGAGCTTCACCGACAGCTTTGGAACGTTCCCACCTTCACCAAGGTCCTCGGCAGCGACGAAGGGTTCATCCCGCTCTCCGAAGAAGACATCGAATGGATCAGCACGTTCACCACGAACGACAATCGGACCATCGGCATGTCCGAGGGAATCATCGAGGGCGACAAGATCGTCATCCTCAAAGGGCCGCTCATGAACCATACGGGTTGGATCGAAAGCATCAACCGGCGCAAGCGGCTCGCGTTTTTGAAGATCGACATGTTCGGCCGCACCATCACCACCAAAGTCGGCCTCGGCATCGTGAAGAAACTTCCCTGACCGACAGAGCCCCCGTTGGCCTTTCACGTTGGCTTTCGCGCGGGATTGGGCGATAATGCTCATGGTTAAGGCTATCGCAATCACTTCTGCCTCGTGAGGGAGACGAGGCACAGAGGCTCTTGGCTCGGCAGGCACGAGCGATTGCGGTGACCGGAGGTGCAGATGAACGAGGTGTTTATGAACGACGAGGCATCCTATCGCGAGCGCTTATGGTCGCAGCTCACCGAGCTGTACGTGGGGATCATCTTCTCACGCGAGCGGCACCGCCAAGCCGAGTATTTCACGACGAAGAAGCAGAGCGTGATCTCGCTCATACAGATCACCATCACGGCGCTCACCTCTGCCGGCTGCCTGAGCGTGGTGATCACGAACTCCACCGCGATGGCGCTCGTCTCGACGGTCTTGGCGATCGCGCTCTTCGGACTGAACCTCTATATACGCGGCGCGAAGCTCGAAGAGCTGGCCTCGCGCCATAAGAGCACGGCCGACGATCTGCTCGCGATCTCGCAGGAATACGTCTCCCTGCTCACCGATTTCAACAACCTGAAGATCCAGGACATCGTCGCGCGGCGCGACGACCTGCAGCAGCGCGTCGATCACATCTACGAGATGGCGCCTCCCCTTCCCGAAGTGGCGACGAAGCGCGCCAAGGACATCCTGCAGATCGGAAACATTGAGCTCTTGAACGCGCAGGACTACTCGCGGCTGCTCCCCTTGGGCCTTTCGGCGCAGCTGAACGGGCCGCTGCCAAAGAATGCTCCGGGAACGAAGCAGACGCAAGCGAAGGATGCGCCGACGACGAAGAATGCTTCGCCGAAGCGGACGCAAGCGAAGAACGCGACGCCAAAGCAGATGCAGGCGAAAGATGCGTCGCCGACGAAGGGTACGCCGGCCGACAAAGCGCAGGGCGACAAGGAGCAAGCGGCCAAACGGGAAATTCCACCGGAGAACTAGTCGTTGGATATGGTCTGCCTCAGCAGGCCATATCGTCTTGCCGCGCACGATTGAAGGGGCGTTCACAATGGCTATGAACGGAATCGACATCTCGAGCCACAACGCCGGCATAAACCTCGCGGGCGTGCCATCGGATTTCGTGATAGTCAAGGCAACCCAGGGCAGGAGCTACGTTTCGCCCAGCTTCGCCAGCCAGCACCGACGTTTCCAAAGCCGACCTCATCGATCTGGTGATTGACACGATGGCGGGCAAGTTCGGCACGACCTATCAAAAGATCGCATCCGACAACGGCATCAGCGACCCCGACCGTATCTATGCGGGACAACGGCTGATCATCAACAAGGAACAGTAGCTGATTGCGATGGTCGGATCTTCGCTATCGAAGTGCTCGAATGCTGCGTCTCGATATGTTTATTTATAGCGTAGCAGAAACACACATGGCCATCCCACTCAATGAGCATGGAGCAATGACAACCAACCCGCGCAGTGGCATATTTGTAACCGCCACAAACGACTCACTGCGCTTGTTTCGGGCCTAGCTGTGATGAGGCTTGAGGCCCGCATCCGACATTCCGGAAAATCGAATCATAAATAGTAGCAGTGTTTCAATATGAATATGGATATAAAAAAGTCAAGGGAGACCGAAAGAATTGGCAGAAGATGCTAAAGATATCATCGTAGAGGAAAAGAGACAGTAAACCTTTTTATACTTTTCCTGTTTATTTAGCAAGCGCAGGAGAGCAGGGCAGGGTAATGCGCACTTGGAAGCCGTCGTGCGATGAAAGCGCCATGTCGCCCCCATGGAGCGCGACGATGCGGTCGACGAGCAGAAGCCCCAACCCGTGCTCGTCTCCATGAAGGGGGTTCGTCTGGGTGCGCGCCACGGCGATGCGCCCGCGCAGCTTCCTGAGAGCCTCTTCGCCTATGCCCACACCATCGTCAGCGATGACGATCTGCGCAAACGCACCTGCGCCGAAGGCCGCCCCATGCTGCGCTTTCAAGCCGTCACCTGTCGCCGCTTCCGCCCACGCGCCCCGCTCAGCGCTCTTCCCCACACCCTGCCCCACAACGCTCAGCGTGCAGGTGATGGCGCAGCCTTCCGAATTGTGCACCCGCGCGTTGGCGAGCACGTTCTCGAAGGCACGGCGGAGCAGGCGCGCATCGCCCTCCACGATGAGATCGCCGGCGCCTTCTTCCACCACCAACGAGATCGGATAGCGTTCGTCGGCAGCATTGTTCAGCGTTTCCGCCGCAAGCGCGCGAAGAAGCTGCGCGATGTTCACCGCCTCCAACGTAAGCGGCTCATTCGCAAACACGAGATGGGAGGCCGTGTTGAGATCGGCGACAAGCCCTTTGATCTTGAGCGCCTGATCTTTGATGCGGTCGGCACTTTCCCGCACATCGTCCTCCGCGTTCGCCTGCGAAATCTCGTCGGCATATCCGACGATAATCGAAAGCGGGGTGCGGACATCATGGGAAATGCCGCGGATCCACAGCTCACGCGCCTGGTCTTTCTCCTGCATGATGCGCGACGTTTCAGTAATGGAGGCACCCACCTCCTTCAGATCGCCCTTGAGCGCAAGCTCTGTCGGCTTACCTTCGGAAAGGCTTTCCAGCGCATCCCCGATGGGATCGATGGCGCGCACCGTGCGTTGCCGCGTGAGCAGGAAAAACACCAACATGATCGCAAGATCGATGCCCAGCGTCAAAAGAATGTAGAACGGGGCGCGGGCAACCGCCTCCTCGGGATAGTAGAGCAGTATCTGCCAATAGCTGCCGGGCGGGAAGCCCACCATCAAAAGGCTGTCGCCGCGATCCCAGAAAAACACCGAGTAATCCCCCACATAGCCATAGTGCGCCGCCATGGCCACCGACGATGCGTCGAAGGATCGCGGAACGGCGTCCGGCACGCCCTCCTCCAAAATCACCTGCCCCACCTCGTCCATCACGAGCGCCCATGCATGATGGTCCGCGAGGATCTTCTGCCCTTCGGAGGAAAGGCGCAAGGTCCCTTCTGCGGAATCGTCCGCAACCAGCTCCGCGTTCACATCGCGGGTGACATGGCTGGGAACGGTTTCGTTGAACATGGCGTCGTTTTCATGGATCGCCACGCTAATGAAAATGACCAGATCGACGACGATGAGGATGAAGCCGATCGCAATACATGCCAAGAGCTGCTTCGTGAAAAAACGTGCGAATCGAAGACCCTTGCGACGGTGCCGCCGCGCCCCACGCGCCGAAGCTTTCCCGTTTTGCGGCGATTTGCCCCTCGGTGCGCCCGCCGGTGCGTTCGGCGATTTGCCCCTCGGTGCGCCCGCCGGTGCGTTCGGTGATTCTTCCATCAATCCACCCATCGGCCCATCAATCAACCCATCAGCGCTTCACATTCAGCTTGTAGCCAAGCCCCTTGATCGTCACGAGCGATTTCGGCGCCGAAGGGTCGCGCTCGATCTTTTCCCGCAAGCGCCTGATATGCGCCATGAGCGAGTTCTCGTATCCGAAGCCCGTGCCCCAAAGTGCCTCGCAGAGCGCGTCGATCGTCACGATGCGCCCAGCGTTGCGGTCGAGCACGCGGATGATCTCGAACTCCTTGGCGGTCAGCTGAATGCGGCTTCCGTCGGGGCGCACCGCCTCCGCCGTGCCGAAATCGATGGTTGCATCCTCAAGGACGCACTGCGTGCTCTCGTCGCTATAGCAGCGACGCAGCAGCGCCTTCACCCGCAGCACCAGCTCCTGCGGCAGAAACGGCTTCGTGATGTAGTCGTCGGCGCCCACCATGAGGCCGGAAACCTTGTCGCTCGGCTCATCTTTCGCCGTGAGGAAGATCGCGGGCACGCGCGCATAGGGCGCGAGGCTCTTCAGGCGCGCGAGAAGCTCGTAGCCATCCATGGCGGGCATCATGACATCGAGGATGAAGAGTTGAAACATGCGCCCTGCTTCACAGGAGGAGGCGTCGAGGGCGCTTTGCGGGTCGGTGAAGCTCTCGACATACGAAAAGCCAGCGTTCGCCAAGATGGTCTTCACGAGAAATGCAAGCTCGGGCTCATCATCGACGATCGCGATGCGCTTGCTCAGCAACTGCCCATCTTCCACAAACGCCTCCTCTCCGCAATCTGCGCGCTGGTTCGCGGCCCAGCGCACTTTGACTTCAACATGCTGGTTCGCGGCCCCTTTCCCATTATTCCACGATCGGCACAACACGCACTTGCCGTTTTGCGAAGTAAGGCAAATGTAAGGATGCTCAAGCTTTTCGCAAGGGGCGGCCAAAGACCATGTTGGGAGCCTTCGCTAATCTGGGGAAATGACGGAGGCGACCTGCTGTGCACATAAGACGACCGTACGGCCGCCCTCTGGGCTTTCGTCCAAACGATCACGCGCAGCACGCCGCCCGTCCGATCCATCGCAACACAAACAAAGGAGGCGCCATGCCCTATCCATTCCCACCGCAAGCAACAAAACCCGTCGTTGTCGTCACTGCCCTCTCCAAGCGCTACGGCCCCGCCGGACGTCGCACGCAAAGCCGCTCGAACAACGAAAGCGGAGCCTACACCGACGCGCTCTCGAACGTGAATCTCACCATTGGCGATGGCGAGTTCGTGGGCATCATGGGCCCTTCGGGCTCAGGGAAATCGACGCTGCTCAACTGTATCGCCACCATCGACCGACCTTCGGCGGGAAGCATCGTCATCGCCGATCGCGAGCTGACTTCGCTCGCGCCGAAAGCACTCAGCCGTTTTCGTCGCGATAGCCTCGGGTTCATCTTCCAAGACGCGAACCTTCTCGACACGCTGACCGGCTTCGAGAACATCGCGCTTGCCCTCACTATCCGCCATGCCCCGGCGAAGGAGGTGAAGGCGCGCGTCCGTCAGATCGCCACGCAGCTTTCCATCGACGATGTGCTCGATCGCTATCCCTACCAGATGTCGGGCGGCCAGCGCCAGCGCGTCGCGGCGGCACGGGCGACCATCTCCCACCCCGCCATCATCCTCGCAGACGAGCCCACGGGAGCGCTCGACTCGCGCTCGGCGCTCCAGCTTTTGAGAAGCCTCGAGGTGTTGAACGGCATCGGCTCCACCATCCTCATGGTGACCCACGACGCCCATGCTGCGAGCTTCTGCGACCGCATCCTTCTCCTGCGCGACGGACAGATCGCCGCCGAGCTGCGCCGCAACGACGCCCCGCACAACGATGCCGCACGCCTGCGCTTCTATCGCGACATCTGCGCACTCACCGCACAGTTCGACGAGGAGGCGGATCATGCTTGCTAAGATCGCGTTTGGCAACGTGCGCAAATCGTTCAAGGACTTTGCCATCTATTTCGTCACCGTGATGCTCGGCGTTGCGGTGTTCTACGCCTTCAACGCCATGGCGACGCAGCAAGGCGTACTCGCGTTCAACGAGACGCAGGACAAGATCTTCGGGCTGCTCGGCACCGTGATCGGCGGCGTCTCCATCTTCATCGCAGGTGTGCTCGTCTTTCTCGTCGTGTACGCGAACCGCTTCCTCATCCGCCGGCGCAAGAAGGAGTTCGGCCTCTACCTTTTGCTCGGGATGCAGCCGACGCAGGTGAGCGGCATCATCCTCTGGGAATCGCTTATCGTGGGCGCAACGTCGCTTATCGCAGGCATCGTTCTCGGCATCGGCGTTTCGCAGGTACTACTTGCCGTCACCGCAGCGCTCTTCCAAGCGGGAATCAACGTCGCCGAGGCCGGAGGATTCGCCTTTGTGTTCTCTGCCGACGCCCTCGTGTTCACCCTTGAGGTTTTCGCGATCATTTTCGCGCTTTCCGCGCTCTTCAATGTGCGAGCAATTACACATACGCCCATCATCCAGCTCATCGCGGCCGAACGCCGCCACGAAACACTGAGGCTCACGAACCTTTTGCTCTCCTTCGTGCTGTTCGTGCTCGCCCTTGCCTGCATTGCGCTCGCATACAAGCTCCTTCTGGAGAACGGCCTCATGGAGCTCGGGCCGAAATTCGCCGCCTCAACGATTCTCGTCATCGTCGGAACATTTCTCTTCTTCTTTTCACTTTCGGGATTTCTCCTCAAAATCGGGCAAGCCGTACGTCCGCTCTATCTCCGCGGCCTGAACATGTTCACGCTCCGGCAGCTGAATGCGAAGGTAAACACCGCCTTCTCCTCGCTTTCGGTGGTCTGCCTCATCCTCTTCCTCGCCATTACGAGTACGTGCGGGGGCATTGGCATTCGCAACGCCCTTGAGAGTTCCGCGAAACTTTCCACCGACTATGCAGCGAGCGTCACCACCTACTGGGGTCAGTTTTCTCCGAATGGGGGCTTTCAGCCAAACGACCTTGATGATGCCGACGATCTCGCCTTGGCGACTGACGGCGCCATGGCGGAAGGTCTTGCCCGTTCTGCCGAAGCGGCCGGTTTCGAGAATTGGGAAAGCCTCGCCCCGCAAACCGCCCAGCTCAACTTCTATGCGCTCGGCACGCGCCCACTCACCATCTCCGCCATGGAAGAGGCGGTAGGGCGTCCCTTCGTTTCCGACACGAGCAGCGCAATGCTTAATCCCGGATACGGCAGTTATCCTTTCTATCTCCTGAAACTTTCCGAGGTCAACGCCGCTCTCGAACTTGCCGGGCGCAGCCCTATCCAACTCGGCGAAGATGAAGCAGCGATCATCGCCGACACCGATTTCACGCAGGAATTTTGCGAATATGCTGCGGAAACACACGCGAGCATCCCTCTAGGTGGCACTTCTGAGGGCGGCTCCGACAGCGCCCCAGACAACGACCAGAGCGACGGCACCTCCGTAAGCGTTGCCGCGTACTACCAGATGAGCCTGCAGACCTCGGCTGTTCCGTCGAACACCGGCTCGCTCGTGGTGAACGACAGCCTTATCGGAAGCGACGATATGCTGCTCATGTCGGTGCTCGACATCCAAACCGCTCCGGAAAACGAGGGGGCGCTGAGGGATTGCCTCGAAGCCATCCGCGATTCTCAGGACGCGAACAAATGGCCGATCAGCAATTTCCTCACCCGCACGCTCGCCCTCGACCAAAGCGTGAGCCTCGCCGCCATCGTCGCGTTCCTCGCCATATACTTGGGCTTCGTTCTCGTCGTGGCCTGCGCGGCGATCCTTGCCATCCAGCAGCTCTCGAACGCAAGTGAGAGCGCGGCAAGCTACGCGCTTCTGCGCAAGCTCGGCGCGCCGGAATCGATGATCACCTGCTCGGTTTTCACCCAAGTGCTGATCTATTTTCTCTTCCCGCTTCTGCTTGCCCTCGCACATACGGCATGCGCCCTCATCGTCGTCACCGACGTGGTTTCCGTCATCGGGCACCTCGATATCACGGCGATGGCGCTCGCATGCGCCGCCAGCTTCCTCGTGGTCTACGGCGCCTACTTCGCGGTCACGTTCTTCGCCAGCCGCCATCTCGTGCAAACTGCGGCGACGTGACGAGAAACGCCATGGCGAGGATGCGCATGCACGGCTACGCGGGCAAATGCATGGGCGGCTCTATGAAACGAAGCGCCCTCTCTCGCCAAACACAAAAGCACCCCCTGAGGTTTCGCGTTCAAGCTCTTTCGCCTCAGGGGGTGTCGCGCCAAACAGCCGGCACATCCGGTTCTTCGCTCTTCCTCGCAAGCTAGTCGGCAAGCGCGGAATCAAGCAGCTGCTCCTCAAAGTATGTGCCGATCTCGGAGCTGCGGTCGTCGATGCTGATCTGGTAGACCTTATAGTATTTGTCGGGCTCCACCAGGCATCCCGTGTAGTGGTCTTGCAAGGTCGCGCTCTCGGCGGATTTCACGCTGCCCTCTTGGCCATCAGAGCCCTTCGAGCCGATCGTGAGGTCGCAGATGCGCCATTCGTTGTCGTACCAAACGATGTTCCAGGCGTGGCGCTGGCCGTTGCTCGCCATGCCGGTGGCGATGTAGTTCGGGATCTCCTGCTTGTCGAGGATGTATTTGAAGGCGCAGGAGTCGCCGTAGCATTTCGATTCGCCCTCGATCAGCGCGCCGTAGATGTCGTTGGCATGGATCGTGTCGTTCACATCGTCGGAATAGCGGTTGTTCTCGCAGATCTGCTTGTACACCGAGTTGATGTAGCGCTTCACGCTTCCCTGCGACTGGTCGAACGCGGTCTGGTTGATCTCGTTCGCGCGTTCCTCGACCTCGGCGTAAAGCGGTGCGCAGTCGATGTCGGCATTGGTCGTCACAGGGGTCTCAATCGCGTAGTAGCCGCAGTTGTCAACCGAGGAGACGAGGTTTGGCTGGCCGGTCTTATAGATGCTGAGCATCGGGTAATCGTAGGTGACCTCTTCGAGGATGGTCGTGATCTCTTCAGGGGCGATGTCGCCCTCGGCGAGGTCGAGATACCCGCCGAGCCAGTTGCTGGGATCGTAGAAGTCGTAGTCGGTGAAGTGCTGGCCATTGTAGGCGGCTTCGGTCAATTCGGAATAGATGAGCTGCTCGGTGGAATTGCTGTCGTAGGTGGTGTAATACTCGACGACGCCGCGGTTCAGATATGCCGCACGGTTCTCGTCGGTGCCGTCAAGGGCGGCATTCGTTGGATCTTCAGAATTTGCAAGCGTGAGCTTTTTCTTGGAGGTGGCGTTCGGGGCGAAGAAGGCCTTGAGTTTTCCGCCTTCCGGTTCATCCGCTTCGTCGTCTTGGGCATCAAGCGGCTCTGCGGGGTTGTTCAGGTGGGCGACGTTGTCTGCTCCGACCTGATAGTTGATAAGGGTGACCTCATCGGGGCGCGTGCGCAAGGACGTGTAGAGGTCTTCGGGCGATTCCTGGACGGCGAACAGAACCACGCCGAACAGGACGAAGATGGCAAGCAGGCTTGCAGCGGTGACGCCGATTCCTTCTTTGATGAGACCTTCAGGTTTTTTCGTCGCTTTCATGATAGATCACTTCGCTTAATCCGATCGATCTTCCGAGGAAGATCTGGCTCATATTGCGACTCATCATGTTGCAATTCCCTTTCTTCAACGTATGAGCTTGGCCCTTCGCTTGGGGGCTGCACGCGGATCCAGCGGGAATTGTTACGGTCTGCGCGAGCCCTTCTTCTTGGGGCATTTCACATATTAAATGCTTTCTTTTTCTCTGCGTGGCTGAGCGTGAATGGGTTAATAAACCGAGGTCACGGCGTGTGTTTGCCGCAGCTTACCCATTACCTCCCCGACATAAGGTCATCTTCGCGTAGCGCCGCGTTTGGGCGGCGGAAAGAATTGCATCGCGCGGAAAACTCGCCGTTGCTGCGGGGTTGGAATTGTTACTTTCGGGGCTTTTAAGGCGCCTTCGAAGCGATTCTCAGGCGCTCCTGAGAGGCTTCCGAGGAGCTTTCGAGGCGCATTTCGCGTGACTTTAAGGCGCTTCTGGGGTGCTTTTCACACCAAGCCCTCTTAGCCCTCGAACCAGATGGAACCCCATGACACCGGACTCATATACCGCCTTGAGGGAATCGGACTGCAATATCCAAGAAGCTGCTTCAACACTGGCCCATGGCTTTGGAACGTGACACACAAAGAGAGCTCAAAGAGGCCAACCGGAGAGATCGGAGACTTCACCTGTTCGCACGAATTGAAACTATCATATTTTGTCCGTCAGAAGAGCGGATCGTTTCTCAGGCGATCGGCAAGATAGGGAACCGCGAACCGCACGAACCCGCGACCTTGCGCTTCAATGACGCCCGCATCGATAAGGCGCTTGCGGTACTTTTGGGCATAATCCTGCGAAACACTCATGCGCTCAGCAATTTCCGACATCTTGCTCATCTGAGCATCCTCGCTCATCGCCTGAAGGAATTTGACGTCTTGCTCCGAGAGAGCCGCAAGCGTCGTGTCGCATATATCGTTCTCGTAGTCAGATTGGGCAGCATAAAGCGCATCGCCGAGCGTACTTTTGGCCAGCTCCTCACCTGCGTCGGCATAGAGTGCGATGTAGTGACCGACCAATTGGAACATGTAGGGCGACCCTTTCGTTGCGCGGGTTGCCTCGCGCCGTAATTCAGGGTTAACCGTAAGCCCGAGCTCATCAAACGACTTCGCATAGAAGGCATCGATCTCGGCGAGCGAAAGAGGTGTTAAAACTACTTTTCGCGCACGATTGAGAAAGGTGAGCACCTTATCGTTCAGTGTTGCAGATACCGCACTCGGCAAACCCGCCATGATGAGGGCGATGTTCAGCTGCTCGCCGACGATCTCCTGATAGGCAATCACCAGCTGGCGTATCTCGGGAGAATTCGCCTGAAGCTCATCAACCAAGATGAGAAGCCCTCTGCCTTGCTCGGTGAGCGCTTTGCTGAGCTGGGTGAGCTTGTATTGGAAGCTTTTCGTCTCTTGCTCTTCGCGGGTGAACTGAAGCCCCGCAGAAAAGCCGAGAGCGCCGATGGAGCCTCCCGTCACATGGGACGAGCGCTTTTTGTAAAGCCTCTCACCATCGCTTTGCACCTTCTCGATAATTCGATCGAGCATATCGCGCGAGGTCACTGTCGGATTGGCGACAACATAGCCCATATCCCGCGCTCGGTCA
This sequence comes from uncultured Eggerthellaceae bacterium, assembly GCA_947626195.1. GTDB lineage: Bacteria > Actinomycetota > Coriobacteriia > Coriobacteriales > Eggerthellaceae > CANQRF01. Next base: position 57,587 of record CANQRF010000004.1, on the reverse strand, counting down.
GCCAGTTCCCAAAGGAGGACGGTCTTGCCGCTTCCACGTTGGCCGAGAAGAAGCACTGCCCGTTCTCGGTTGCCCGGCTCGGTGGAGAGCCCCTGCAGAAAGCTCTGCACAACATCGTCGCGCCCAAGAAGATAGCTCGGCCTGTTTCCGAAAGACGGGGAGAATATCGTATCCTTCACCATTGCCGCTCCGCTTTCCGATGCTTTTCCTCAGTTTTCCTTTTTTTCCTATTTTTTCCTTTTTTTCCTATTCGGTCAAGATACGAGCTTTACCTATCAAAACCTGTGTCTCTTTGACCTTGAATTATATACGTGTTCAAACTAGAATGTGTATACTATCGTATAAACGAAAGGCTTGCTATGACTACCGCAGTTGCCACATGGGGTAATTCCAATGCTGTACGCATCCCCCACGCCCTCCTTAAAAAGGCGGGACTTAAAAAGGGCGATGTGGTTGATTTGGCGATCAACGACAAGGGGCGAATCGAGATCATCCCCGAGGCAAAGACGCATCGCGTTGTGCAACCAAAAGCAGGCGTCACCTTTCAAAGCCTCTTTTCTGGCTTTGAAGGCCCCTGCTCTCCTCCTGAAACGATATGGCTGGACGATGACTTCGTTGGAGCCGAGCGGGAAGCGTGGCTTGAATGATCTACGAACAAGGCGACATCATCAGCCTGAACTTCGATTCTTCCCAACGACACGAGCCAGCGGGACGGCACTACGCGGTCGTTATCAGCCCTTGGCATATCAATCGGATCTGCGCCCTCACGCTTCTTGTGCCAATCACCTCGAGAGACAATGGGTATCCGTTGCATATGAGAATTGCAGATGGGAACAGTATTGAAGGATTCGCCCAGTGCGAAGCTCTGCGTTCCGTCGATTTAGGTGCGCGGTTTTCCGCAAGCGGCGTGGAAAAGGTTGGCGAGCTCGACGATGGAACGCTCGCAGACATCTTGGCACGAATCCTCGTGTTCATGGGAATTGAACTGCTCTAGCCAAGGAAGCCGCAGCCTGCATGACAACGCCGCTCGGAAGAGCGAAAAACAGCACAGTGCGCTGTTTTTTGATAAAGACCGGTGAGGGATTTGATGAAATGCTTCGCTTCGCTCGCATTTCGTACGTCGCGCTTCGCGCTCCTCACTGAACATGCCACTGGCATGTTTTGTCACGGGGTTCAAATCCCTCTTTTCCCAACCCGCAAATATCTTTTGGGTTAATGCGAGGATTTCTCTCGTGCCCCAGATTTCCCCGATGGGCGGCTGAGTGTACTTTGGTACACGAAGGAAAGCCCATAAGGGGAAAGATGGCGTACGAGAGGAAGCCGCAGCCTGCATGACAACGCCGCTCGGAAGAGCGGCGTAATAAACGTGGTGGTCGGTGAGGGATTTGAACCCCCGACCTTGTGCTTGTAAGGCACCTGCGCTCCCGCTGCGCCAACCGACCATATGGCGCCAACCGGCTTCCGGTTCGCAGATGGCATTTTGTCACAATCCGCAGCGTTAATCAAATGCGTGGGAAACGACGACGGCGCAACGGATAAGATACAGGCGGCGCCATCTCATTTGCGCCATCTCATCTGCGACACGCCTCCTCGATGCGCATGGTGAGCATGGCCCCTATATCGTAGGCCCTTCCGCCGGGTTCGTCCTTATCGCAGGTGAGGTTGAAGCCCACCAAGCGCTCGGATTCCCCATCAGCGCCCTTTTCGAAAATGTAGATCACCGTCATATCGTCTTCTTCGCGCACGCGATAGAAATGGCTATCCGTTAACATGGTGGTGCCCGCCGAAAGGAACAGCGTGTCCTTGACGGCGATGGAGTTCATGGGAATGGAGCCTTGATAGGGCGGCACCTCTGCCACCGATGCGCCCGACAATTCCGCCGCCATGGCCCTTCCGGCGCACGTTCCCTGAACCGCCGCGTTTTTCCAGAGCCCCACGACGCGCTTCTCGCCGGAAATGAGCTCGAGGGCCTGGGCCACGTCGCCGGCGGCATAAACATCGGGATCGCTCGTGCGCATATGCTCATCCACCACGAGGGCACGGTCTATCTCTAATGCATCCGGAGCAATGAAATCCAGATTGGACCGAACGCCGTGGGCCACCAAGACCTCATCGAAGAAATCCTCTTCCCCGCTGGAGAAGGTGACTTTGAGGCGATGGGGAGCCCCGTCAGAAGCGGCGAGCCCGCCCGACGAATCCCGACCATCGCAAACTTCCACGTCGGCGATGGATTGCCCGAATCGCATCTGCACTCCATAGGAGCGAAGCCCCCTCTCGAAGCGCTCAGCCGTCGGCGGCAATGCGTTGAAATCGAGAATATGGGGATTGATGCCCACGAGCGAGGTCTCGATGCCTCGATTCAGGCAAGCTTCCAGGGCCTTGAGCGCCACCATCGAGGCGCCGCTGATGAGGATCCGGCGGCAGGAGCCGTCTTCGATGGCGCTAATCAGCCGTTCGGCGTCGGCCAACGTGCGAAGCACCAGCGGGCGATAGCCCTCCGTTTGGGGAAAGCCCGCCAACGAGGGCGAGGCGCCCGAGGCGACGAGGCACTTATCGTAGGTAAAGCGGCCGTGGGCGGTGATGATCTCATGGGCCGAGGGCACGAGCTCAACGACCGGCTCCCCGGCATGCAGCTCCACGTTGAGCTTCGCCAGCTGCCCATCGCTCCAAGGGAAACACGCTTCATAGGCGATCTCCCCGCCGGCAAAGTACGACGTGAGGATGGGGGAATAGGGCGGCGTATCGGTGTCGGAGAACACGGCGATGCGCCCTTGGTAGCCATTGGCGCGCAAGGCGAAGATGGCGTTGACGGCGGCCGTGCCATAGCCGATGATCGCCACCGTTGGCTGGGAGTCGAACACCGTCGCGAGCCACGGCCCGTATTCGCCAGACCAAATGGAGCTCAATTGGCTGAACACAAGGGGCCAATCGAACTGGTTCTCGAACGCCAGCTCGGCATAGTGCTTGTTCGGCAGCGGGCGGGGGTTCTTCATCAGGTAAAACCCATAGGTATAGGTGCAGGTGGGGCACATCGTCACCACGCAGGCCCCATCGGGTGCAAAGGACAGCTTAGCATCGGCCTGCACGTCTTGACGATTGGGATCGAACGAGCTCACGGCCCCGCCGGCACCGCAGCAGCCATGGAAAATCGTCGGCGCCGATGGGTCTAAGCCAAGCAGGGCCAAGGTCTCGTCCAGATAGCGCCCGTCGCGATCTTGGCAAGATTTGGAGAGATAGAGCGGCGATGCGGGCAATGGGCGCTTGGGCTTGAACCCGTGCTCGACGAGAAAACCCGCCAGCGATTGCACCTCGACGGGTATGCCCCGACGGCGCAACGCATCCCTCATGGCATTGGCGCATCCCGGGCACACGCACACGAGCTTCTCGGCTCCCGAGGCCACGATCTCGTCGGCATTGCGATCGCAGAGATCGTCGGCGCGGTCGAAGAAGCCGGCGCTCTTCAAGGGCGAACCGCAGCAATGGTCGATCATCGTGGCCTTGCCCCCGAGCTCCTCCACGGTGGCAAACACCTCGCGCGTGAGCTCAGGGCCGTAGGCAGCGAGCGAGCACCCGGGAAAGAACGCCACGGCGCAATCGGAGGCCGCGTCGTGGTATTCGTTGGCGATATGGCGCGTCAGGTCGGGATAGCCGATTCCATACACCGCGCGATAGGCGGTGAAGATGTCCCATTCCCTGTCAACCTCCACCGTCGACCATGAATCCCGTTCAATGAGCCCCAAGCCCTGAAGGTCTTTGCGGGCGTGGTAGATCAGATCGCACACGTCGTTGTGGGCAAAGCAGGTGTTTTTGCAGGTCGTGCAGAAGAAGCACCCGCGGATGGCCTGCACGAGCCGCTCGTTCGCGGCGATGCGGGCCGCCACCTCCTCAACGGTTGAGGATTCCCTCTCGGCTTCCAAGAGCCCGTTCGCGATCTCGCCCAACGTCATGTCCGCGCTCGTGAGCGAGTCGCAAGCATCGCGGCAATGGCCGCATTGGGTGCATTGGCCCGAGAATGCCCAGTAAGTGGGGCTGCTTTGAAGAAGGTCCATCGTCTCTCTCTTCCTCCTTAAGCTCAAGAGCCGCTTGGCCTCATTGCGCTGTTCGCAATGTGTTCGCAGTGCGCTGTTGCAAGGATACTTCATTTTGACCCGTGCGCCATCGATACTCTCGCACCCAAACCCTGAGAAAGCGGTATTATCGTAAAGGATTGAGAACGGAAAGGATCACCGTGTGGCTCTGAGGGTGCAAATATGGGACGAAAGCCCTACCAAATAGCCGGCGCCTTGCTCGGCGTCGTTGCCTGCGTGGCCGTTCTGGCAGCGCAGCCATTCCCCGGCTTGGGCTTCGAGCCGACGGCGGCGCTCGGCATCCTTATCTTGAGCATTTGCTGGTGGGTGGTGAAGATCTTGCCCGAATACGTCACCGCGCTTTTGATGGCGGTGCTGTTCATCGTCATCGCCCACGTGCCCACCGAAGTGGCGTTCTCGGCCTTCTCCACATCCACGTGGTGGCTCTTGGTGGCGGCGTTCGGTCTCGGGCTCGGGATGCAGAAAAGCGGCCTGCTGCGCCGCATCGCACTGGGCATCCTCAAGGTGTTTCCCCGCACGTTCAAGGCACAAGCGGCCGGCCTCATAGCCACCGGAACGCTCATCGGCCCTTTGATTCCCAGCCTGTCGGCCAAGGCGGTGATGCTGGCGCCCCTCTCGCGCGGCATTAGCCAATCGCTCGGCTATCAAGACAAGAGCCGCGAGGCGAACGGCATCTTCTTGGCCATGTTCACAGGCATCCGCACCATCGCGCCGGCGGTGATCACCGCATCGATCATCGGGCCCGCCATCGTGGGCCTGCTGCCAGAAGAGACGCAGCAGCAATTCGATATGGTCCATTGGTTTTTGGCGGCGCTCCCGTGGTTTTTGGTGGTCACGGTGCTGAACTACCTGGCTTTGGTGAAGCTCTACGGGCCGAGGAAATCTCAGGAACGGGCCGCGAAGGCCACGGGGCCTTTGGAGCTGGGCGAGGATCTCGGGCCGTTGTCGCTCCACGAGAAGCAGATGCTCGCCATCATCGCGGTCACCATCGTCTTGTGGATCATCGAGCCTCTCCACGGCATCGAGACCCACGTGGTTGCCCTAGGGGCGCTCGTGGCCACGGTGCTCTGCGGCATCTTCGACAAGTCGGACTTCCGTTCGTTCGTGGCGTGGGAATCGCTGATCTTCATCGGGGTGGCGCTGGGCCTCGCCACGGTGTTCAAATACTTGGGCATCGACGTGTGGCTGGTGGAGCAATGCGCACCGGTATTCAACTTCGTGGCCTCGAACCCCTACGCTTTCGTCTTGGGCGTCGGCACGGTGACCGTGCTCCTGCGCTTCCTCATCGTCTCGGAGGTGGCTTACGTGAACATCTTCATGACGTTCATGCTGCCGCTCGTGACGGCCTTCGGCATCAACGTCTGGGTGCTGGGCTTCTGCGTCTACGCGCTCTTGAATCCGTGGTTCGTGATGTACCAGAACTCCATTTACCTCACCGCCTTCTATGCGGTGGACGGGGAGATGGTGCGCCACGGGGACATGGCGAAATACTGCGTTCCCTATACGCTGTTCTGCTTTTTGGGATTGGTTGTCTCGGTGCCCTATTGGCAGCTCATGGGGCTGCTTTAGCGCGCGGAGCTAACGGACCGCGCGAGCCGCGCGGAGCTCATACGCACAAAAGGAAGAAGGCCGTCGATGAACGATCGGCCTTCCCCTGAAATCATCCTTGAGCTCTTATCGTCGGCTCGCCCGTTCGCTTAAAGTCCGTTCACGCAGTGCGATTTCGTGCCGGTCTCGAGGTAATCCATCACCTCGCGCACCGCCATAATCGCGCAGTTGTCTTCGCTCTCCTCGGTGGAAGCGCCCAAGTGCGGAATGATGATCGCACCCTCCATCTTCGCCACCGCCGCATTCGGGAAATCGGTCACGTAGCGCGCCACCTTTCCCGAGGCGAGCGACGCCGCCATGTCGGCGTCGTTCACGAGGCTGTCGCGTGCGAAGTTCAGAAACACCACGCCGTCTTTCATCTGCTCGATCGCCTGAGCGTCGATCATGCCCTTCGTATCGGCGGTTGCCGGCACATGGATCGTCACGTAGTCGCTTGCCTCATAGAGGCCCTTGATGTCGGCCGTGAACTGCATCGAGGGCGATATGGCCGCGGCCTTCGCCTCGTCGCAGAACGGATCGTATCCGATGACGTGCATGCCGAGCGCCTCCGCAGCGCCCACGACGAGCTTCCCGATGGCGCCGAGGCCGATCACGCCGAGAGCCTTGTCCGTGATCTCGGTGCCCGCGAACTGCTTCTTCGCCTTCTCAGTCGTCTTCGCAATGTCGGGATCGTCGGCATTCGCGCGCACCCACTCGATACCGCCCACCACATCGCGTGCAGCGAGCAGCATGCCGCAGATCACGAGCTCCTTCACGCCGTTCGCATTCGCGCCGGGCGTATTGAATACGGGAATGCCCTTTTCCGCCATGGCGTCGAGCGGGATGTTGTTCACGCCGGCGCCGGCACGCGCAACGCACTTGAGCGTAGGCGAGATCTCCATCTCGTGCATGTTGGCACTGCGCACGAGGATGGCGTCAGCCTCCTTGATGTTGTCGGTGAGCTCGTAGTCGGGCGTGAGCAGCGCCAGGCCCTTGGGAGAGATGTTGTTCAAGCAATGGATTTTATACATGGCGATCCTCCTTCGGCATCGCAGAAAAAAGAAGGGCGCAGCCGCCAAGCTCACGCCCTCCCGATACGGCTTTCCGTCTTACGGATGCCGCTATTGTAAAGCCTCTTTCCCCGAAGCCGAGCGAGAGGTTCGCTATGCGGTCAAATCTCCAGCCAACAGCCGCGCGACATGCATGGAGCTCTCTTGGTTGTGAAGACGTCTTCATATGATGAGGCATCCAACTGGCAAGGCCGCCTATGCGAAGAGAGTTTCCGGCCTGGGATGCGCCTTCCCCGAGCGCTCACTCGTAGACGAGCTTTCCGCCCCACGTAGGTGGCCTGCACGCGCGCTTGCTTGATGGCCTCCGCCTGCGCGATATGAAGCTCGCCTCCCGGAAGGGCCTCCGCGCCACACCCAGCACAGGCTCCTGCATTGCCTCCCACAGCTCGCGCGCAATTCGCGTCATCGGAATCCACCTCACCGCGAAGATGCGCACAGCCTTCTGGGGCAAAAGGGTTCCGATCTAAGACAATAATGTCGGCGAGCTTTCCCGCCTCGAGCGTTCCTAGCTCGTCTTGATGGTTCGCCGCCGTGGCGCTTCCCGCCGTGTAGGCGCGCAGCGCTTGCGCAAGCGTGATGCGCTCGTCGGGCAGCCATCCTCCTTGCGGCTCGCACGTCTTGCTGTCTTGGCGCGTCATCGCCATATACACGTTGTCGAAGGGGCTGGTGTCGGTCACCGGAGAATCGGTGCCGAAGGCGAGCACCGCGCCAGCGCGCAGGAGCGCAGCGAACGGCCACATGAGGGGAACGCGCTCGGCGCCGAGATCGCGTTCGGGGCCGCCAGGGTCGAGCGTGATGTGACGCGGCTGCACCGACGCAACCACGCCAAGCCGCGCGATGCGTGCGATGTCCTCCGGTTGGAAGTTCTCCAAATGCTCCAACGAATGGTGCCTCCCATCAGGGAGCTTGCCGATGCGCGCTTGTGCTTCCTCGATGATGTCAAGCGCGACGTGGATGGCCTCATCCCCGATCGTGTGGATCCGCACGGGAATGCCGCGCTCGTGCGCCCCCATGGCAAGATGGCGCATTCGCTCAGGGTCGCAGAGCGGCGCCCCGCGATCGTCGGACGTCCGCGCATTGGTGTAGAGATCGTGCAGCCATGCCGTGTGCTGGCTCGACACGCCGTCGAAGAACTGCTTCAAACCGCGCACCGTCACGAGGTCCCCGCGGCACGCCTCGCGAAGCGCCTCATAACGAGCGAAATCCTCCAAAAGCGTCGGAAAGAGATGGGGCCGAATGGTCAGCTCACCGGTCTCTTCGAGCGCCAAGAACAGGTCTTCACGAACGAAATCGAGCCCTGGATGCGCCATAAGCGACACATCGCAGATAGATGTGATACCCTCGCTGTTGAGCTTACGCTCAAAACCGCGGTAGGCATCCATGAGCTCTTCGGTGGAAAACTCCGCAACGATACGCGGCATGAGCTCCATCGCCGCCGCCTCTCCGACGATGCCCGTAAGCTCGCCTGCGGCATCGCGCTCGTAATAGCCGCCCTCGGGAGACTGCGAGGCGTTCGTTATCCCCAAGCGTGCCAGAGCGCAGCTGTTGAGCCACAACGTATGGGCGTCTCCCGAATAGAGCGCTACGGGACGATCAGGATAAACCGCATCAAGCGAATGTTTCGTCGGACGCGTCGACGGATTCCAGCGGTAATCGCGCCAGCCCTGCGCTAAGAGCCACGACCCTCGCGGTCGACGTGCCGCAAGCGGCGCAAGCCGGACAACACAATCCGCCTCGTTCTCCCCCAAGAAACGTTCCGCAAGGGGTGAGCCATAGAGCGCCGAATGGAAGAAGTGCAGATGCGCGTCGTGAAAGCCCGCCATGATGAGCGCATCGCTGAAGTCGCGCACCTCGGTCTGCGCGCCTTGCCACGTCGTGGCTTCCTCGGGCTTGCCCACCCAGAGAATGCGGCTTCCGCGAAGCGCAACCGCCAACCGCCGCGGCGCATCCTCGCACCCCGTGAACACCGCATTGCTTATAAGAACGACGTCAGCAGGTTGCATTAAAACTCGAGCGTTGAGAGGCGGTCGAAGACGACGCCGATGCGCGTGAGGAAATCCCACGGGTCGAAGATCTCATCAAGCACCTCAGGGGTAAGGTTCGCATCGGGGTCGGCCTCGAGAAGCTCGCGATACGTCGGGCCGGCGACGGCGTTTTGAATATCCTCCCACACCTTCATCGCATTGCGCTGCACGATCACGTAGGCGTCTTCGCGCGTGATGCCGGTATCGACAAGCGCAAGCAGCACCTTCGAGGAGAAGATGAGCCCGCGCGTGCGCCAAAGATTGTGCTCCATCTTGGCGGGATACGTTTGAAGCCCTTCGAGCATCCACTGCATCTTTGAGAACATGTAGTCGAGCGCGATGAAGCTGTCTGCCAGTGCAACGCGCTCAGCGCCCGAGTGCGAGATGTCGCGTTCGTACCACAATGCCACGTCATCGAAGGCCACCTGCGCGTTCGCCTTCACCACGCGTGAGAGCCCGCAGACGCGCTCGGCCGTGATCGGGTTGCGCTTGTGCGGCATGGCCGAGGAGCCCTTCTGCCCCTTCGTGAACGGCTCCTCCGCCTCGATGACGTCGCTTTGCTGGAGCAGGCGCACCTGCATCGCGATGGACTCGAGCGTGGATGCGGTGACCGCGAGCGCCGCCATCACCTGTGCGTGGCGATCGCGTGCGAGCACCTGCGTGGAGAGCGGATCGGGCGTGAGGCCGAGCTTTTCGCAAACGTACTGCTCCACATAAGGATCGATGGAGGAGTAGGTGCCGACCGCTCCCGAGATCGCTCCGGTCGCCGCCACCTTGCGCGCCTCGAGCATGCGCGTCTGTGCGCGCTTCAGCGCCCATGCCCAGCTCCCAAACTTCATGCCGAAGGTCATCGGCTCGGCATGGATGCCGTGCGTGCGTCCCACGCAAAGCGTGTCCTTGAACTCAAAGGCGCGCTCCTTGCAGACGATGCCAAGCGCGGCAATGTCCTCAAGGATGATGTCGATCGCCTGCGTGATTTGGTAAGAGAGGGCGGTATCCCCGAGGTCGGAGGACGTCATGCCGTAATGCACCCAGCGGCTCGGCTTCTCCGCGCCCTCGGGAATGTCGGCGTCGATATATTCCGCCATGCACGTCGTGAACGCGATCACATCATGGTTTGTGACCTTCTCGATCTCATCGATGCGCTCAACGGTGAAGTCGGCATGATCGCGGATCCACTGCGCCTCTTCGCGCGTGATGCCCGCCTGCCCGAGCTCCGCCTGCGCCTCGCAGGCAAGGATCTCGACTTCCTTCCAAATGGAGAACTTGTTTTCGAGCTCCCAGATGCTTCCCATCGGTGGGCGCGTGTAACGATTGATCATGGAACCACCTTTCTCGTCTGCGTTTTAAAGGTTGCGAAACACCGACCGCACCTCTGCGAGGATGCTCGAATCGGCGATGACGATCACCTTGTCGCCAGGATAAAGACGCATGCCCTCGTTCACCACAACGGCATCGTCCTCCTCGGCGACGGCGATGATGATGCTGTCCTGCGGCATCGCGATCTCCGAGACAAGGATGCCGTCATCGTTCGAATGATGCCTCATGCGGGGGATCACCACCTCCGAAAGCACCACGTTGCCATGATTGAGCGAGGTGACGACGCTGACCGACCCCAGAAGCGCCTCCTCTTCGATAAGGCTCGCGATAAGCGTTGTCGAAGAGACGCACTCGATGCCGACCTCGCGGAAGATGCGGAGGTTCTTCGGGCTGTTCACGCGTGCGATGCAACGTTGCGCGTTGAAGACGCGCATGGCGATCTCGCAGCACACGAGGTTCGAATCGTCCGCGCCCATAGCCGCCACGAAGACATCGCAGCGGCGCACGCCGGCATCCTCCTGAATGCGCGAGTCGCAGCTGTCCCCGTTGATGACGAGATAGCTGCCGGTCAGCTCCTCGGCGAGACGATCGGCGACTGCCTGTCGTTCCTCGATGACGGCGACCTCGTTGCCGCTGTCAAGCAGCACCTGCGCCAGATACGACCCGACCTTACCCCCACCTGCGATGACGATATACACGAAAAGCCTCCTCGTAAGCCAAATCAGTCGAGCATATAGCGCGAGAACCACTCGATGAGCCGATGGCTGACACATGCCATGACCGAATCCCCGTGATAGAGAATCGACTCCGACGTCGGAATGGAAGAAGCGGAGCCGTCCTTGCGCTCGAAGGCGATGATGCGGATCTCATGGTCGCGCTCAAGTTCGGAAACGCGGATGGTGCGCTTTTCCTCCCTGCTCAAATCGAGGGAGAAGCGCAGCACCTCGAACTCGCCGAAGGTGTCGATATGGGCGCCGTGGCCGGAAACGACCTTCGAGAAGATGTCTTCCGCGACAAGCGAGGTGCCGCAAACGTAGTCGATGCCGAGCTGCATGTAGGCGCGCTCGTGATCAGGGTTGTAAAGGCGCGCGATGACGTGAGGCACATCGAACAGACGGCTCGCCACCTCGGCGCACATGAGATTGGCGTTATCGTACTGGGTGACTGCCGCCAATACATCGCAATCCTCTATTCCCGCCCGAACGAGCACATCTTCGTCGAAACCGACGCCCTGGAGCGTCGATCCGTTGAAGTTGCGGCCGAGGTTGGCGAACGCCTCGGGATCACGGTCGATGCAGCAGACGTTGTTTCCGTTGTCGGAAAGCATGTTGGAAAGCTGGGAGCCAACACGACCGCATCCGATGACGATGACATTGCTCATGCCTCACCTTTCTCTCGCACGCCCTGCCCTCTCATTTAGCGGAGCCAGACGATAAGCATCCCCGAAGGCACCGCTGCCCTCAACGAAGGCGCAGCAATGCTGTACTTCAGGTATGGGATGATTGTACGTGATTCTGGGAAAAGGGCTAGATGGCATTCATCGCGGCGAGGGTTTTCGCGTACCAGTCCTCATAGGTGGGCGGGCAATACCTCTTCGCTGCTCCGAGGCTGATCGTGTAGCCATATGAATCAGCGAGCCCCTGAACGTGCGCCCAGATGGCCTCTTCCCAAGAACTCCATGAGGAATGGCCCCAGCCCCAAGCGTTATAGGGAAGGAAGCAGTTGGTTCCCATGCCGCTCTCGGTATGGGAAATGGCGGGAGACCAGCGCGGGTCGACACCATATTCCCATGCCGCCTCGGCAAAGGTCTTGCCTTGGCCGCTCAAGGGCGAACCGTCGAGAAACGCATCGATGCGCGCCGTCCACTCGGCGATGAAAGCCTCTTTGCCGACCGAGAAATCGACGGCGCTGGTCGCCGAAGTGGAACCGCCCTTGTCCTCGTAGACGATCTTGTTCTCTTCGGCCTGCTCAATGTGGCGCTGCTCCTCGGCACGTGCCGCTTCCTCGGCGGCGATGCGGGCGGCCTCTTCCTCGGCGGCGATCTCATCGATGCCGGCCTTTGCGCTGCGCTCCGTCGCCGACGTGAGCTTCACCTCGGCCGCAACCTCCGTCGACTCGTTGAGAGGCGAATCGGCGGTTTCCGCAACGGCGGCGTCGTCAATGGCCATGGAGCTGCTGAGATGCGAGAGGCCGAAGACCGATGTGTCTCCGGCAGAAGATCCGGCAACGGCGGTGGCAAAGGTGACGGACACGAAAACGACGACCGAGAGGGCCGATGCGGCGAGAAGCGCGCTCAGCTTGCGCGACCGTTTGCCGTATGCCGTTTTCCTTTCCCTCACATCGTTCCTTTCCCTGCGTTTTCTCTTGGCAGCGCAAGAAAAAACACCGCCGAAGCGGTTTGACAGCGTGGTGAATTTTAAAAGATTGATTTGCTGCCGTGCACGTTGCTATGTCGATAACGAGCGATATTGTACCGTATCGGCGCAGGCCATGGCGAAAATTTCCCAAAAAGTTACGCGAGCGGCGCTGGTCCAGCAAGGGAAAAGAACGCCTCCGATGAATGCCCATCAGGCAAAACAAGAACGTGTTGGTTTGCTTGGTCGTTTTGAGGCATCTCCCAAGAAATACACAAAAGCTTCAGGATTAGGTATACCATGCATACGTCACGATTTTGAAAGGGGCATGAGGCCATGAAGAACTTTATCCATGAATTTCAAGAATTCATCAATCGCGGCAACGTGATGGATATGGCGGTCGGCATCATCATCGGCGCCGCCTTCACCGCGATCGTCACCTCCCTCACGAACAATATCATCAACCCGTTCATCACCCTCATAACGGGCGGCCACGGCACCGACGTCGGCGGGCTCGCCATCCCCGTCACCGATACGGTCAGCATCGATTTCGGCGCGTTCATCAGCGCGATCATCAACTTCCTCATCATCGCGCTCGTCGTGTTCCTCCTCATCAAGGGCATCAACAAGGTCCAGAACCTCGGCGCGAAGGCCAATTCGAAGCTCACGAAGAAGGACGGGAAAGAAGTGGAGGAGGTCGCTCCGGTGTGCCCCTATTGCCTTGAGACGGTGAACATCGGCGCCACGCGTTGCTCACATTGCGCCGCCGAGCTTCCCGCCCCTGCCGAGGCGACGTTCAAGCCCGTTGAGGGTTGATGTGCGAAGAGTTAACGTGTGAAGGGTTAACGCGTGAAGTGCTCGCCGATTCTCTTTGGCTGACTGCGTTCGCAAAACGACATATATAAAGGTATATAAAGGAAGTTAAGCGCCTGCGCGAAGCATCGTTGCGCTTCAAGCGGGCGCTTCTCAAATGGCCAGCGAGCGCTTCTGATAGAGCCCCGCATCCTCAAACCCGCAGCTCCGATAATAGGCGCGCGTTCCCACGGCGCTGATGACGTTGATGGCGCCGTAGCCTGCCGCGCGGGAAATCTCGCAAGCGCGTTCTATGAGGGAACGCCCCAAGCCGCGATGCTGCACGCTCTCGCCTCGCTTGTGCAGGCGCGCGGCCTCGCTGTAAACGTGCACTTCGCGAATCATGGCGTCGTCTCCGTCGGGTAATCCGCAAGCGCTAAGCCCGCAGGCGCTCATTCCATAAGCGCGAAAGGCATCCCGCGCGGGAAGGCTCAGCCGCAGGCAAGCGGCGAGAACGCCCTCGGACGTCACCCATTGGAGGAAGTGCTCGGTGGACACGGCGGTCTCATAGGAAACATCCTGCAGCGCGAGGTCGCAATCGTCGATCGCACGCCGATTGACCTCCCGATGGCGCATCTCCGCGATGGACACGTCTTCGTCTTGGAGAAGCCGCTCGACCACTTGCCGGAGGTTCGTCATCGTGTTGCCCGCGATAATGTCCTGCGTCGAGATGTCTCGAATCATGCGGGAGATGCGCACATAGGGCGGCGTGGCGGCAAGATCGGCCGCCAGCACGTGAACCAGCTCTTCGTGTGGATAGGCGCACCACGCGCCCTGCTCATAGGAGGCAGTGAGATCGCTGCTTTCCACGAGCACGCACGGATAGAGCTTCACCTCGTCGGGAAGGTAGGCGGGATCGCTGACGAGCGTTCGATAGTCCTCAATATCCTCGTCGGGCGTCGCGCCGAAGAGATTCGCCATCATATGGATGTGGATCTTGAAGCCGAAGAGCCGCAGGAGGGCGAACGCCTGCTTGATCTGGGCCAGCGAGGTGTGGCGGGAGTTCACCGCGAGGCGCCGCTCATTCAGACTTTGGATTCCCATCTGCACCTTCGTGCAGCCGAGGCGCCGGAGGTCCACGAGGGCCTCGGGCGTTATCGCATCGGGGCGCGTTTCCACGACGAGCCCGACCACGCGATGAGCAGTACCTTCGTTTTCACGCTGCCGCTTTTCGAGTGCCTCCGCTCCCCCTTCGAGCCGCTGCCAATGGCGCGCCGCCTCCCATGCGGGTGACTGCAGGTAAAGCTCGCGAATGGCCTCGTTGTAGGCCAGCTTTCCGGCATCCACGGCGCTTTGCGCTTCGCGCGTCTGTTCCTCAAGCGTCGGACGGTCGTTGGAAATGCCGCACACCTCATAGCGCTTTTTGCGCTCCTCCACCTTCTCACGGCCCGCCGCCGTGCCGAACTCATTGACGGCACGGAAGAGCTCACCGACGAACCAGAGACGATACGATTCCTCGTAGTCGGTCCATGTGCCGCCCAAGATTATGAGTTCCACCTTGTCGGTGGGATGCCCCATCCGATGCAGCGTCTGAAGGCGCGAGGCCACCTGCAGATAGGGGTCGAAGTAGTTCCGCTCCGCGCGTTGGCAGGCGGGCTCGTTTGCGAGATAGCTCTTCGGCATCCGCACATCGTTCGGGCAGAAGAGGCACTCCCCCGAACACGGCCACGGCTTGGTGATCACCGAAACGGTCGCCACACCGGAAGAAGTGCGCCGCGGCTTCACACGCAAAAGCGCGATGAGACGTTCTTCGGTTGCCTCATCGATGTTCCATGAGCGCCAAAGCGGCGAATCCGCTTCCTTTTGCTCGAAGAGAAACGGCAGGATGTCCTTCTTCACGAAGGCGCGCTCGGCACCATGTGCGCGGCGGTTATGCAGCTGCAGGATGCGCGTCACATCGCGCTCGTCAAAGCCGGCGCGCGTGCGCATTCCCTCAAGTATGTCTTGTATCACTTTTTCCATTGTCCGTGCCATTGTATCGAATACAATCAAGGCCATGGACATCGCGACAGCACAAGAGCTCATCGAATTGACAAACCGCTTCTACGAGCAGGTGGGGGATTCGTTTTCCCAAACGCGCCATACCGCTTGGGAAGGATGGAAACGCTGCCTTTCCGCACTTGATTCTGCGGCATGCGAAGACCCTGCTTCAGCTAACGCACGAGCTAACGGGATACCTTCCACCAAGACCACGGCGGCCGAGAGCACGCTATCCGTTCTCGATGTGGCGTGCGGGAACCTCCGCTTCGCGGATTTCCTCCTTCGAGAATTAGAGGCAAATGAAGGCTACAGCGAAAATGGTAGCAATAATTGCAGCGACAAGAGTGATGGCGCGCAAGACGAGGGAAGCAGCGGAGATAGCATTCGAAATCGCAACAACATCCGCCTTATTTCTTATTACGGCATCGATCGCAACCCGACGCTTGACGAAACGGCATTCCCCCTGCTCGCGCAGCGCAAAACATCGCTTCACCTCACGCGCTGCGATCTACTCGAAGAAGCACTCAGGGGAAATGGGGCGCTTGCAATCGACGCGCCTCCCTGCAAGCTCAGCGTCTGCTTCGGCTTCTTTCACCACATCCCCACCCAAGCGCTGCGGAAGAAGATCCTCGCGGCACTTCTCAATAGCACGCAGACAGGTGGCGTGGCGGCGATTTCACTTTGGCAGTTTGAAAAGTCGCCCGACATTGCCATGAAAGCGCAAAACGATACGGCGCGCGCCGCCCAAAGCAGGGTTCTCTCCTCATACGGCATTGATCGCACGCAACTTGAGCGTGGCGACTGGCTTCTCGGTTGGCAGCACAACGAGAACGTCTTCCGCTATTGCCACAGCTTCTCTGAGAGCGAGATCGACGAGCTGGCAGACTTCGCATGCGCTTCGTGTAACGCCACACTCATCGACCGCTTCTCCGCCGACGGCCGCACCCGCAACCTCAACACCTACCTCGTCTTCCGCAAAAACTAAAAACTTTTGTCGCGCAGTGCGTACAGGTTCGCCAGTGAGAAAGTGAGATATAACTGGTTCAATTTTGTATTTTCGCGAAGAGCAGAGGGGGTTGAGAGTGAATGCCGAGCAGTTGAGAGATTCGCCATAATGCGCAAGCGGCGAATCTACTCAACGTCCGCGAGGCCCTTGAACTCGAACGCCCCCTCGCCCGAGCGGGACGAGAGGGCGTTCGCAAAAAGCGTCAGCAATTGCGCCGCTCGGAAAGAGCGGCGCAACCAAAAGCTATTTCTTGAGGTATTTCAGGATGCTTTGCGGATCCATGCTACCCAGGCGCTCGAAGTCTTCCGTCATCATCTGGCGGAGCTCATCGGCTGCCGGATCGTTCGGATCGATGGTGTCATACGCACGCTGGCGGATGGCCGCGAGTTCCTCGGGATCGGGGTTGTAATCCGGATCGAGCAGGTTATCGAAGTCGCGGTTGATCGACTGACGCAGCATCGTGGCCTTCGGATCCATCGGATCGATGCGTTGCAGCGAACGCGTGCGCATCATTTCGATCTGATCCATGTACACCTTGATGTCGCGCTGGACGAGCTTATCGGCCTGTGCCTGATCAGGCGCAACACCAGCGTCGTTCAGGGCGATGGACACGCCTTGCGGGATTTCACCGGTCTCGGCGAACTGCGCGGTGTTCGCAATACGCTTCTCGAGCACCTTCTGAGCATTGGCTTCCATGACCTCGTCGGTGAGCTTGAACTTCTTGACGAAGAACAGCAGGCCGAGTGCGATGCCGATGATCGGGATGATCGTCATCATGAACACGAGGGCGAAGCGCGTGCCGGACGTCTGGACGACGGTAACGGCTGCAGGACGATCCGCCTGCTCGGCCATCACGGCGCTGTTCGCATCGGCTTCATTGTTGTAAACGGCGATCGGGCCATCATACTCCTCGCCCGGAATCGTATCGACTTCGCCCGTGAGAATTTCGATTTCGTTGCCTTCGCCAGTGTAGACCGCTTGCGCGGCAATGTCGGGATTCTCAATGACCTCGTTGGTGGTCACGAGGCCGATGCCGTCAAGGCCGACGCCCACGATGAAGATCGCGAGGGCGGAAGCGGCCTTCACGATGAAGGTCTGCATCGAGAAGACGACGGACTCGTCGCGATGGCCCGTCTTCAGCTCGCCGTAGTCGACGGTGCCGGAAAGGAACACGGTCGTCAACACGGTGGTGATGCCGAACGGGATGTAGATGAGCGGCGTGGTGAACAGGAGGATGAGGGTCTCCTTGTCCCAACCGGTCAAGCCATAGACGAAGATCAGGCCAAACCCGATGATCCAGATGATGAGCGAAGCTTTGAACAAGAACGGGTTGGAGAACCAACGGCGCGCAAGCGGATAGAGCAGGCTCATGGTGAACACTTGGATCAGCGTGCCCACGAGCGTGAACATCGAGTAGGTGACCTCCCAGTTCGCAACGCCGACGTTGTACTGGAAGAAGTAGATGAGCAGGTTCGTGGTCAGGTAGACCGACGCGTTCACGATGAGGATCATGACCACGACGACCACGGCCTGGTCGTTGCGCAAAAGCGCCTTGAGCATCTGGCCGATCGTCGAGGTCTCCATGGCAACGCCATGATGCTCGCGAACGCCGACGACGCAGATGATCTCGAAGATGACGAATACGACGGAAACGACGAGCGCGAACAGCGTGAAGCCCTGCTTCATGTCGCCAGCGCCCAGCGTTTGGGCGATGATCAGGCCAAAGGAGTTGATGACCATGCCGCCGATGCCCGCGCAGGTACGACCGATGACGGAGAGCGTCTCACGTTCTTTCGGCGTGTCGGTGCAGGCGGGGACCATTGACCAGAACGGTACGTCCATGAAGGTGTAGGTGAGGCCCCAGAGGATGTAGGCGACGGAGAACCACACCATGAGCCCTGCGCCGGTCTGGAACGCGTCCGGCACGGCGAACAGGAAGAAGCACACCAGTGCATTGATGATGGATCCGCTGAAGATCCAGGGACGGAACCGTCCCCACCGAGTATGAGTCTTTGCCACCAACACACCCATCAGCGGGTCGTTGAAGGCGTCGAACAAGCGGGCCACCATCAAGATGATTCCGACGAACGTCGCCGAAATGCCCAGCAAGTTCTGGTAATAGTACAGTACGTAAGTCGCCGTGATAGCGTACATGAAGTCCTTACCTACCGCACCGATACCGAAAGCCACAGATTGGGCCTTTGACATCGCCATGACGTCAACCTCCTTCTTTCCTACCATCCCTTTGCCACGTCCCCGTGGCGCTCTGTGTACTTCCCTCCCCCGTGCGTATGACGTGCGGAAACCACACAAAATACACACAAGCGAGATTGTAACTCTACCTTCCGTAATTGATGGTGATTTTTCGCCACTTTTTATGATTTTTTTCGCGAGATTTGGTCAAGCCTGTGTGCAGGACAAGAAAACGGCACGGAAGCCGTAACAAGTCAGTAATGCTTTCGCCATCAGCCGAAAGCCACGCACGCGGCCGGACGTATGATGGCGGGCACACGCGGAAGCGCCGTTGCATCGCTTGCTTGCCTGCGCGCTTCCCTTTTCGGAGAAAGAGGGCTCCATGAAACGCTTGAACAACGACGGGAAATCCACCCCGGCCTTCAACGAGAACCTCAAAAGGGGTGAGGGTGCGGGTGAGGCGATTGATTCCACCGTCATCACCGAGGATGTGGGCGCATGATCAAGGAAGCGACTCTCGCATGGTCGGCGACGGTGAAGACCGACGAGGGGCCTGAACGGCTGGACGGCGCCATGGCGCTCAAAGACGCCCCCGCGGGTGCGGTGCTTCAGGCGAGCCGCATCGTGCATTTGTCCTGCGATCTTCCCACGGGGACGATCTCGTCCATAAGCGCCACGATGGAGATTCCGCTTGGGCCTGACGGCCGCATCTTCATGAACGGCTACCAATCGTGGACGGAATGCCACGAATACACACGAGCGAGCCGTATCCGCGGGCTGCACGGCGTTCCGAAGAAGCTCGTGGAGCTCTATCAGTTCGACCGCTACGGCGACTACCATTTCGCCGATTATCCCAACAGGCGCGGCGTGACGCATGGTTTCTCCTATTGCTACTTCCGACACGGCACGCACTTCACGTTGATCGCCTCCCTTGACGAAAGGCCCGGTTACACGCAATTTCTCTACGATGCGAACAAGGCGCTCCTCACGATCGCGCGTGACTGCGCAAACATCGTGTGCAGCGGCCCCTATGCGGCATTCGACCTCTTCTTCGCGGAGGGCACGGAGGATGAGGTGTTCGACGCATGGTTTTCCGCTCTGGGCATCGCACGACCGGCAGCGCCGCACCTGAGCGGCTACTCGAGTTGGTACAACCGCTTCGAGAAGATCTCCGATTTCTCGATCAAGGCCGATCTCGTTGGCTGCAAATCGCTTCTGAGGCCGGGCGATCTCTTCCAAATCGACGACGGTTGGGAGCCCCACGTCGGCGATTGGCTGGAACCCGACGTCGTGAAGTTTCCCCATGGGATGAAGGCGATGGTCGATGAGATTCACGAAGCTGGATTCATCGCCGGCCTCTGGCTCGCGCCCTTCGTCGCCCAAGAGGGCTCAGCGCTGCAATACGAGCACCCCGATTGGTTCTTCCTCAAAGACGGCAGGCCCTGGGGCCTCGGCACGAACTGGGGCGGCTTCTTCTCGCTCGACATCGACAATCCGGAGGTGCTCGCCTACCTGCGCCGTGTGTTCGATCGCGTGTTCAACGACTGGGGCTTCGATCTGGTGAAGGTGGATTTCCTCTACGGGGCGGCACCCTTCGGCACGGCGAACGAGACCCGCGCGGCGCGCATGATCCGCGCGATGGACTTCCTTCGCGAGGTCTGTGCGGGAAAGCTCATCTTGGGGTGCGGCGTGCCGCTGATGCCCGCCTTCGGGCGCGTGGATTATTGCCGAATAGGCCCCGACGTGAGCCTCGATTGGAACGGCGAATGGTATATGAAGATGTTCCACCGCGAACGTGCCTCAACGAAGAACTCCCTGCTCAACACCATCTTTCGCCGCGAGCTGAACGGGCGCGCGTTCCAAAGCGACCCCGACGTCGTGTTCCTGCGCGACTTCAACATCAAGCTCACCCGCGCCGAGAAAGAGCAGCAGGGGGCGGTGGACGCCCTGCTCGGCAGCGTGCTTCTCACCTCGGACGAGCCGATCCGCTACACCGACGAGGAGAGGGAGGCTTACCGGCAACTGCGGCAACTTTCCCATGCGAAGAACATCCGCGTGGAGGAAGCACTTGGCGGAAAGGAGCGTTCCTACCGCATCCGATATGAGCTCGACGGCATCGAGCGCACCTTCGACCTCACAAAAGCGCTCTTCGAAGATGTGGAATAAGCGATAAGGGCCCAAGTCCCGAGACGGTTCTGCTCCCTATTCGTGCGCAAATGCAAACAGCGGCGCTTAGCGGGCATGCTTGCCGCGCCGCAGCGGGGCCTGAGGTTGCGGCGAATATTGCGCCTCAGGACGCGGCGAACGTTGCACTGCCGATTGCGCCTCGGGCCGCAGCGCTTGCGGAGCGGGTTCCGGCCAAACGGAGGTCGACCTAACGCTTTGCCTTGGCGCTGTCGTTTGCATTGGCGTCTGCGCCGACGACTGCACTGGCGGCTGCGCCGTCGTGTTGCGCGAATAGACCTCGGGAGAGAACCGATGCGGCATATCGCGCTTGAGAACCACCTGAAGCGCCTCCACCTGCCGACGATCGGCATTCATATCATCGACCATGCCCTTCGTGCGGAGATCGATCACGATGACCCATATCAGCAAAACGAGCACGATGAGAATGATCACGGCGATGACGAGTCCGAGGAAGGCCCAAGGGGACGCAGCGAAATCAGCCATCCTGCTCACCTCCCCGAATCGCTTCTTCCGGAAACACCAGCGTCACGTCCGTTCCTTTGCCGATTGCGCTCGTCACGTCTATCGAGGCGTTCTCCCCGTAATAGCCCTTCATGCGATCGTACACGTTCTTCATCGCGATCCCCAAACCGCTCGTCGATGACGGATGGAGGATATTCTCGCATACCTCCGCGCTCATGCCCACGCCGTTGTCGCGAACATGCACGATCACATCGTCGCCCTTCTGCTGGACGATGATGCGAATCGTAAGCTTCCCCTCGATCGGAAGCGCATGATGGACGGCGTTTTCGACAAGTGGCTGGATGATGAAGGGCGGCACCTCAAGCTCCATGAAGCGCTCGGCGGCCTCCACTTTCAGCTCAACGCGATCGGAGCCGAACCGCGCCTGCTCGAACATGAAATACCGCTCGGTCTGCTCGATCTCGCGTGAAAGCGGGATGAGCTCGCTTGAGTTCTCCAAGAGCCGGCGATAGAAGACCGCGAACTCACGAAGGAGGTCGCGGGCCTTCATCGGGTCGGTGCGGATGAAGGAGCTGATAGTGTTGATCGTGTTGAAGAGGAAATGGGGGTTGATCTGGCTTTGAAGCATCTTCAGCTCCATCGCCGTCATCAACTGGCGCTGGTTCTCCAACTCCAAGGCCGTCATTTGCGTGGAGAGCAGGCGCTGAAAGCCTTCCGCGATGGAGCGCTGCGTCTCGGTGATCTGGCGTCCGCGGCGGTAGTAGAATTTCAGCACGCCCGCGACATTGCTTCCGATGCGCAGCGGCATCACGATCGCGCCCTTGATCGTCTGCTTGTCCGCCGGAAAGCCGATCTCCTCGGCGGAGAACAGATAGCGGATCTCCCCATCGGAAAGCGTCAGCCGTGTCGCCTGCGTGTGCACCGGCGTGCCCGATTTATTGCTCTCCTCATCGAGGCCGGCATAGCCGAGGACCACCTTCTGATCGGTGATCGCGACGGCGCAGGCCGCGGTCTTCGGCAGCAGGAGCCGGCAGATCGCCTGCGCGGCCTCATAGGTCATGCCGTCGGTCATCTGGTCGAGCGTCTGCGAGGCGAGTTGGAGCATCGAGGAGGTCTGGCGCGCGCGAATGGAATCGGGGTCGATGGCCAAACGCACGACGACAACAAGCGAGATGGTGAAGATGAGGCCCGACACGAAAAGCACCGGCGTATTGGTCCCGCTCGGGAGCAGCAGCGACCAAGCGAGGACGAGCGCGGAAAGCGCCGTGATGGTGGCAAACGCCATCTCGAGGGTGAACATCCGCGAATAGCCGTTGTTGATAGGGGGCTGTTTCTCTTGCATGCCGTTTCCCCTCTACGCCGCGAAGATGAACTCGTTGAGAATCAATGATACGGCAGCAACGCCCAAAATGGCGGCAAAAAGCCGACGAAGCGCCCGTTCGTTGACCTTCGGAACAAGGCGCGCGCCCACGAAGGCGCCGGGGATCGAGCCGATGGCCACCGACAGGCCGGCGATCCATTCGATGTTTCCCAACATGGCCTGATACGTAAGCCCCGGAATGGCCAAGATCCCGATCGCGAGAAGCGAGGTGCCCGATGCGAGCTTCATCGGCACCGCAAGCAGCGAAATCATGAGGGGGATCATGACGAAACCGCCGCCGACGCCGATATATCCCGAGCCAAGCCCGGCAATCGCCCCGATCACCGCACCGATGGCGATCGTGCGTTTCGTCATGCCCAGAACAGCGGGAGCTGCGGGAGCGGCAGGATTGGCAGGTTCAGCGGAAGTTGCCGCATCGGCAGACTCCGCTGGATGAGCGGGATCAGCAGGCTCGCCAGCCTCCCCCGTCACCGCTTTCGCCTCCCCCTTTGGAACCTTCTTCGGCGCCTTCGCCTTTTTGAGCATCGTGTAGGCAGAGTAGAGGATGATCGCCGCCGCGATGAGCATGATGAGCCATTCCGGCGAGATGCTCGCGAGATAGACGCCGAGAGGCGACGTGAGCGCACCGCCGATGCCGAGCGTGAGGCTCAGCGCCGGAAGCGACGTCTTGTTCCTCAGATGCGAGATCGAGCCCGAGCACGAGGTCAGCAGCACCGCGAGCAGCGAGGTCGCCGTGCACATGTGCGATGACATGGCGAAACCGAGGCGAAAGACCGGAATGAGCAGCACGCCGCCGCCGATCCCCAGCAGACCCGAGAGGATGCCGACGCCGACGCCGACGAGCGCCGCCAGAGCGATGAGCGCCACGACATCCATCTTGGCGCCTTGCTATTCAGCGAGGTTCAAACGGATCTCGCTCGTTTGACCCGGGTCGATTCCCTTCCAAGCAGGCACACTCGGCGAAATCTGCTCCTGAGCCCCCGCCTGTGCTTGGAAGAGCGCGGAACGCTGGAGCGACGAGCTCAAGAGCGCGGCGCTCAGCACGGCATCTCCCTCCAAGCGCGCCATGACCTCGGGCCACGTGTATTGGAACTCGAAGTATTTCGCGCAGTTGCGATCGGCGTAGGTGCGCGCCTCCCCCGTCGCCGCCTTCGCCGCCTGGCGATAGGCTTTCTTGTCGGGGCGCCCGAAGCTGCGCAGAAACGCCGTGAGGCGAATCCTTCGCAGAATGCCCGGCTCGAGGAACGGGCCAGGGTACGGCTCAAGCGATGAGGGCTTGATTTGCTGCAGGTCGATGAGGGCGCGCGAGTATTCCACCTTGCGATACTCATAGAGCCAACGGAAGATGTCTTGGCGGAAGCGATTTCCCTCGCTCGGGGTCTGGGGCGGAAGATGATGGAGCTTCCACTGATTGTCGAACCAGATGTCGGAGCCGTACATGCGCAGGTCGAGCATGTAGTCGAGGTCTTCGCCGCGCGTGATCCACGGGTCGAACGAGAGGCGCGAGAACGCATCGCGGTGAATGGCGAGGCAGCCGCCGCACACATGGTTTGAGCGCGAAAGCCGCGGCCCGCGCATCGCCTTGCTTATCCATGCGTTGAACGCGCGCCCCTGCTGCCAGAAGCGGTTGTACCACTTGTCCTCCCAGCTCGACAGATACGAGCCCCGCGCGTTGAGGTAATAGCCCGTCTTCGCGAGGATCGGAATGCCGTTCTGCGTGAGCTTTCCAAGGCCGTACATGGCTTTCTGGAGAAAGTCCTCGTCGTCGATGACCTCGTCGTCGTCGAGGAAGACGACCGCGTTGAACCCGAGCACGTGCGCCACGACGAGGCCGACGTTTCGCACGGCGCCATAGCCGTTCAAATCGATCTCGCGGCTGAGCTGGCCGATGTTGAGCTGCTCCATGCGTTGGCGAAGGAGGGCGAGCTCGGGGGCGCCGAACACCATGATGTGCATATCGGGGAGCTCATCGGCGAGGGCCTGCACCTTCTCGACCGCCGCCTCCTCGATCGAGCGCTCGGCCGACACCAGCACGATGATCTGGCCGAGCCCGCGGACGTTGCGAAGCGAGGTGAGGCAGCGCAGCAGCTCTCCCTGCTGATTGATAGGGGTCGTGTGGTCGTAGGTCGTCACGACCGAAGACCCTTCCCTTCTCCGCCGCGCCGTGATGAATGTCGGAATGATGATAACGGGGTTCATGACCGCCCTTTCAATAACGTGTCATCGCTATTGTACCCCGCTTCCTCGCATCATTGAAGAAAGCGGTTCGCAAGTTGCGTGCGCCGGAGCGCTTTGAGAAGCGGAAGGCCGAGCGCGTAGATCACCACCGCTTCCCCGATGCCGGTGGCAACGACGCCGAACGCGTACATATACCAATAATAGCCGTCGAGCGCGATGTCGGTGAAGGGAATGGTGTAGAAGCCGAGCCCTTGGAGCATGATGGGCAGATAGGCGGGAACGATGAGCGCGTTGGCGACGACGAAGCCGAGGATGGCAAGTGCCGGCCGCTTGCGCAGGCGCCAGCACCAGAGGGCGCCGAGCAGGGTCGCGAGGCTGCCGAACACCACGTCGAAGAGCCCGAGGGCGCCGGTTCCCGTTATCACGAGGGCAAAGAGGTTCGCGATCGCACATCCGCAGGTGAGCCCCGGAATGGCGGCGGGGGTGAGCACGGCGATGACGCAGAGGGCCTCGGAAAGCCGGAACTGCACCGGCCCAAACGCAAGCCCCTGAAGAAAGAGCACCGTCACGAGGGTGGCCGCCGCATACGTCGCTCCGATGACACCCGCCTGCGCCACATAATGCGTGCGGCTCAGCCTGCTTGCCTCAGTGCACACTTCGCCTTCCATCGATCTCCCTTCAATCGTTCTTTCCCATTCGGCGATGCCGTTCTTTGGGCAACGCCGCTCGTTTGGCAATGCCATCTCGCTCGGCGATGCCGTTCTTTGGGCAACGCCGTCTCATCCAATTCAATCAGCGCAAGCGCTCCCTCAGGCGCGAGAAGACGAAGAGCAGGATCGCACCGATCGCCACCATGACGATCCCCGGAATGAACTCCCTCACGTTGAACTCGTGCTCGATCGGATAGCCCTCATCGATAATGGTGACGGAATCCGCATGGAGATCCGTCAGCCCATCGTGCTCGCTGCAAACCAGATGGAAGGTTCCCTGCACGCTCACGATGTCTCCTCGGGTGCCGTAGTTGCCCAGCTCCGCGATGCGCGCGGCTTGTTCGGAGGTCATGAACACCGAGACCTCGGCGAACGTGGAGTCGGTGGCCTGCAGGGTGATCCAGCGGTATTCGCCCGAGATGCCGGCACGGATGTTGTCGCCCACGGCCTCCCCGGTCACGCGCACCGTCTGATTGTCGTAGTATGTGTCCGCTTCATAGAGATCGACGATCGAGGCGTCATAGATGAACGAGCTGTCGGGGAGCAGCTGCTCATCGAGGTCGTTGTCGGTTTTCCCGCCTGCCGGCGGCGCCTCTTGGGAAGACGGGGACGCTTCCGAAGATGAGGCGTTTTCAGGCGATTGCGCCCAGGCGAACGGCGAGAAAGCGCTCACGCCCCAAACAAGGGCGAGAACGAGCAACGCGGCGGCGAGAGGCCGTTTCGCCTTCGCCGCGCCCTCGCCTTGATGCGCGGTCGATGCCGCCCCGCGCGCGCTCATGCCTGCACCTTGCGCTTTCTCCGCGGCAAAACGGTCACGACGAGCTGCACGATGATGGCGAGCAGTGTCACAAACTCAAGACGGCCCGCCCACATGAGGATGATGTAGAACAGCTCAAGCGAAAGCGGCATGCCCGGTGCCACGATGCCCGTCACGATGCCGCCGTTGGAGGCCATGGCGACCGATTCGAAAATCGACTGCGTGGCGTCGTAGCCGTGGGCGATCGTCACGAGCGAGGCGAATCCGTAGGTCAGCACATAGAGCACGAAGACCGTTGTCGAATCGCGCACAATGTCGGGGGTGAGCGTCCGTTTGCCCAGATGGTTGTACGAAGTGGCGACCCGCGCCGAATCGGGCGCGAGCGTTTCCTTCACCGTCGAGATGATCGATTTGAAGATGATCGCGACGCGGCTTATCTTGATGCCGCCGGCGGTCGATCCGGCCGCGCCGCCGATAGCCATCGTGAGCGCCAGCACAAGGAACGCGCCCGACGTGAACACGGTCGTCAGCTGATTCGAGGTGACCACCTGGAAGCCCGTCGTGGAAAATGCCGAGCACACCATGAAGAGCCCG
This sequence comes from uncultured Eggerthellaceae bacterium, assembly GCA_947626195.1. Taxonomy (GTDB): domain Bacteria; phylum Actinomycetota; class Coriobacteriia; order Coriobacteriales; family Eggerthellaceae; genus CANQRF01. The sequence goes on along the minus strand of CANQRF010000004.1, from coordinate 30,844 downwards.
CGCCGCATGAGGTCGGGAAGGTCGGTCATAAGTGTTCCAGCGCTCATCGAGGCCGTGAAGATGACGGTCACGATGACGAGCCACAGAAGAATCGACCGGTTGTCGATGTCGTGGAAGAACGGGCGCAGGCGCCCTTTCCACACCTCGGCATAGAGCGCGAAGCTGAGCGAGCCCATGAGCATGAGTATCATGAGCACGAACTCGATCGGAAGCGAATGGTAGTACATGACGCTCTGGCTCATCGGCGTGAAGCCGCCCGTCACAATGCCGGAGATCGAGAGCCACAGCCCTTGGAGAAACGCCCGCAGCGGCTCGATGCCGGCGAACAGGCAGAGCACCATCACGATCACCGTGGAAAGGGCGATTCCCAAAAAGACGACGCGGAAGATGAACTGCACCGTTTGCACGACGTTCGGCAGCACGTGCTCGCTCCGCCCCTCCGACGAGAACAGCGTTCCCGAGGACTGCGGTCCGAAAAGCCCGATGGAGAGCGCGATGGCGATGAGGCCGAGGCCGCCGAACAGATGCATGACGAAGCGGAACATGTTGTCGGCGTAGGAGAGGTGATCGAGATCGACGATCACGCTTGCGCCGGTTGTCGTGAAGCCCGACACGCCGTCGAAGAGCGCATCGGCATAGGTGAGGAAATGCCCCGAGTAATAGAGCGGGATCGATGCGAAGAAGCCGAGCACCATCCAGGAAAGCCCCGTGACCGCGAGCGCCTGCCGACGGTTCAGCCTCCCCGGCTCGATGCGGCAATAGCGCAAGAGCGCTCCCACCACGAAGGTGATGCCCCCCGAGAGCAGATAGCGTGCCGCCGGTTCCCATTCTTGGCACAGCAGCGCCGTGACGAAGGGGATGAACATCGTGAATGCGCAGATGATTATGATGCTGCCGCTATAGTGGCAGATGACGCGCAGGTCGATGAGGCGGAAGCGCTGCCACATAGGCTACCCCAGAAGGAAGCGGGTCAAGGCCATGATGCCCCAGAGCCCCAAGAGGACACACACCGTCGTGAGGATGACGATGGAAACCCCCACGACAGAGACGGATGGCCCGATGCGCAGGCTACGGCTCGATTTATGCTCGGTTTTAGCCATGCGCACATTGTAGCAAATATTACGCCGCTCTTCCGAGCGGCGCGTGTAATAGAGGCTGCGGCTTTGCGTGGCACTCATCCTTGCCCCTCTCATGCTTGCCCTCGTTGGCAAACGTTCCCGAGCTCGATGATCACATCGGCATCGGTTGGTATGAGGGCGAAAACAGCACGTCCGAAGACCAGCAGGCGACGGCGTGGCTTGTACCGGAAGGCTCCGAGATCGACTTCGTCTCATGGATCGACAACGACACCACCATCGCCACCGGTGCCTCGCTCACGAGCTTCGAAGATCCAAGCACGACCTCCCCGATTACCGACATTGATTTCTCGGAAAATCGTGACTACGTCTGCTTCACCTACTTCGCTCCCGAATACTTCTACGAGACGGGAATCACCGAGCTCGCACCCTACCCAGGAGAATACGGATTCATCGATGTGCCGGAAAACGCGTGGTATGGCAACGTGGTCGCACAGGCGAACGAATACGGCTACATGACCGGTTGGGACGTCTGGTTCTTCGGGCCGAACCAGACGCTCTCCCGCGCGATGGCGGCCACGATAACCTATCGTTTGGTGGGAGAGCCCGACCTCGGCGCTGACGCGCCCCAGGTCTTTCCCGATGTGCCCGCCGACCAGTGGTACTCCTACCCCATCTACTGGGCGGTTGAGGCGGTTGCCTGGGCAGCCGAAAACGGCATCATGGGCCTCAACATCACCGAACTCAACCCGCAGGGCAACATCCTGCGCTGCGAGGCGGCCGCTATGGCCGTGCGCGCGCAACCCAACGGCGTGCCCGTCGGATAGGCCGACTGCGCTACAGCCTTTTGTCTGGCAAGAGATGCCGAGGGAGCCACTTCCCCGGCATCTCTTTATAATCTTCTGTTCCGTCGCTCTAACGAACGGCGAAACAAAGATTACCCCGCGAGGGTAATTGTCTTCACTTCACATTCTCTCCACAATACAAGACAGTGGAAAAGCGCTGCTGGGGATGGACCGAGGCGCACGGGTGGTTTTCGCGCCGGCTCCTCCTTCCCATCCCCGCGGCATGAGGAGAGAAAGGAGGAGCTATGGCTGGAGACGAATTTGAGAAAACGGGCCCAAACGACGAGCCGGTTTCCGAAACCGCCGCATCCGAACGCATGGCGGCGGATTCCGCCCAGCACGCGGCACCCGCATCGCCCAAACGCAAACATCGCAAGGGACTCATCGCGCTCGGGGTGATCATCGCCGTCGTCGTTGTTGCGGGCATCGGATTCTTCATCTGGCACGAACAGCCGAGTTTCTGCAATGCCATCTGCCACAGCCCGATGGACTATTACGTCCAGACCTACGACGACCGCGACCCGCATAATGGAGTGACGGTTCATGCGGAAGCAGGCGAGAACTGCCTGAGCTGCCATGTGCCGACGCTGGCCGAGCAGCTGACCGAGGTGATCGCGTGGACCTCGGACACCTATCCCATGACCGCAGACGGCACGATGCTCGCTTCGGGCAAGGAGTTCGCTACCGAGGAGTTCTGCGCCCGCGCCGGTTGCCACGCAGCTGGCGACACCATGACCGAGATCACCGCCGCAACGTGGGGATTCGCCGGCAACGAGGAGATCTACAACCCGCATTCCTCTCACCAAGACCTGGCGCTCAAATGCTATGACTGCCATGGCGTGCATGACGGGAACATTCTCGTTTGCAACGAATGCCACGCATTGAACATGCCCGAAGGATGGGAGGCGCCCAATGCCTAAGCTCACACGTCGTAATTTCCTGCAAGGCGCCGGCCTTGCCGCCCTCGGCGGCCTCGCGTTGGGCGGCCTCTCCGGATGCGGCGAGGGATATGCCGTGGCGGAGGTGCCGACGAACATGAGTCGCGGCGATTTTGGCGCGCCTTCATGGTTGGGGCAGCCCCCCGTGGTGAAAGAGGAAGACATCACTGAGACGATCGACACCGAGGTGCTCGTCGTCGGATGCCGCACCGGCGGCCTTCCGGCCTGCATCTCGGCTGCTGAAAATGGCGCGAAAACGCTCGGCATCGACCGGACGCCCACCGTGAAGGACCCACGCGAGGACATCGGCGCCATCAACTCCAAGAAGCAGCAGATCACCATCCAGGAGTTTCCCGAGATGGCGATCGATAAGAAAGAGGCCATCGAGGACATCGTCCGCTATGCCAACGGCTTCGTGCTCTACGACCTCGTGAAGCTCTGGGCCGACGAATCCGGCGAGATGCTCGACTGGCTCACCGACATCGTTGAGCGCGACGGCCTGTTCGTGATGGAGCACGAGGGCGGCCTCGGCCGCACCGACCAGGGGGCGCGCGACAAAGCCTACGCCACCGGCCACAGCCCGCAAAAGACCGACAAGGGCAAGGAGATCGAAGACCTCTCCTTCGGCAAATACCTCATGGAATACGCTGAGGAGCAGGGCGCGGAGTTCCGCTGGAGCACCGAGTTCATCAAGTGCGAGACCGACGAGAACAACAAGGTCACCGGCGTGATCGCCCGCGACGTCGCCGACGATCGCCACTACATCCGCATCAACGCCTCCAAGGGCGTCATCCTCGCCACCGGCGGCTATGGCAACAACCTCGAGATGATGGAAGACCGCCAAGCATGGAACCAGGCGCTTCGCATCGCCGCACCCGGCTCGGGCGGCAACCCCACGGGCGATGGCATCAAGGCGGCCCTTTGGCTCGGCGCGGCGATGGACCCGATCGGCGCGGCAGTCACCTTCAACCGCTGCTGCATCAAGCCCGATCAGACCGCGGGCGACGGCGTTGTCGGCCGTTGGTTCTGGATGGGCGAGCAGCCGTTCATGAAGGTGAACCTCAACGGCGAGCGCTTCTGCAACGAGTCCGGCCCCTACGACTACATGCTCCACTCCACCTACATGCAGCCCTATCACACCTATGTGACCTTGTGGGATGCGAACTATCCCGAGCATGCGAAGCAGTTCGAGGAAGTGGGCTGCTGCCGTCTCTACCCCTTCGACAACGGGGCGATGAACAACATCCCGATGCAGGTCGTCATGGGAATGAACGACAAGCTGATCGAAGACGGCTACATCCAGCAGGCCGACACGATCGAAGAGCTGGCCGAGAAGCTGAACCTTCCGGTCGAGAACCTCGTCGCCTCCGTGGAGAAGTACAACGCGGCCGCCGCGGCGGGCGTCGACGAAGAGTATTTCAAGGAGCCCTATCGCCTGATCGCCCTCGATACGCCGCCTTTCTACGGCGTGCGCCAGGCGGCGTGGTTCCTCGCGACGCTCGACGGCGTCATGATCAACACGAACCTCCATCCGATCAACGAGAAGGGCGAGCAGATCGACGGCCTCTATTGCATCGGCGACTGCTCCGGCGGATTCTTCTCGGTGAGCTATCCGAACCTCATGACCGGCCTCGCATGCGGGCGCACCTTCACCTGGGGCAAACGCGCCGGCATGTTGGCCGCCACAGGAGAAGCATAGGAAAGGCAAGGGCGGCGCGGAGAAGAGTCTATAAGAGGCGCACGGGAGGCGCGGAGAACCTCCGCTATGCTATGATGGCACCATGCCGATCACCTGCAAAAAGCTGTCGAAGACGGCGGGCAGGAAGTGGCATGGTGCTTCTTTTTGAGAGTTCTTTTATAGCGGGATGGGGCATGGCCAAGGGGAAAACGACAGCGTTTCTGCAGAGGCTTCGGTTGAAGCTCCAACCGAAGCGGTCGGGGGCTCTCACCGGGTCGGGTGTTCTCACCGGCTTCGCCTTCTTGTTTATCTATATCTCGATCTCCGCGATGAACCAGACGGTCTTTCCGCTCTTCGACCCGATATTCACCTTCGCCCGTGACATCTGCATCACCGTGAACGCCCTCGCCCTCATCATGCTGGGCTTTGCCGCCTATCGGCTCCCGTGGACGCTCACGCCGAAGAGCTTCGTCGCCATCACGATGGCCATTCTCGGCGCAAGCTGCATCGCCCTTCCGCTCGCCCTCGGTCTTCACCAGATGGCCTTGCTCGTTATCGCCGCTCTGCTCATCGGCATCGGTCGCGCGGGGGTCATGATGCTTGCCGGCTTGGCGCTCTCGCGCCTCACCATGCGCGGCGCCGGCCTCTGCGTGTGCGCCGCGACGATCGGCCAGTTCCTTTTCTCCCTCGTCATGCCTTTTGTCGTTCCGTTGCTGGGAGTCGCGCTCTTCCTCGCCCTTCCGATTGCCGCCGCGCTTCTCGTGCTGCCTTCGGGCTATGGGGCGCTTTCGCTGAGCCACGGGGAGGAATCGCCCCATGATTTGGCGACCATCCAGCCCTCGTCGTTTCTTCCGCCGTTTTCGAAGCTATTTGTGTGCCTCTTTCTCTTCCACTTCGCCTTCGGCTACGCGCTGCGCTTCGACGCAAGCTACGATTTTCTCGCGGCAAACGCATTCGGCGTCATTCCGGTCGTTTGCGTGGCGCTCTACCTCGTGTTCTCGCTCAACGATTTCCCCGCAGACGGCCTCGTCCGCTTGACGGCGGTCTTCGTGGTTGCGGGATATTTCTTCACCGCCGGACGGTCGCTCGGCTTCGGCAGCACAGGCGTTGCCCTCCTTTCAGCGGGAAGCGCGCTCTTCGACATTCCCTCTTGGATCGCCTTGGCAGCGATAGCGGCACGCAACCCGCTCGGCGCCATCACCGCCATCGCTTGGGGCCGTGGGCTCTCGAGCTTCGGCTCGGTGCTCGGTGCGGGTGCCGGCATGACGGCGAGCAACATCATCTCGGACAACGAGCAGCTCGTCTTCCTGCTTTCGGGCGTGCTCCTCGTCATTTTCACGTACTACACGCTCTACCTGTTCCGCACGTTCACCTTCAAGGGAACGATCGAGGGCATCTATCCCGTCACTGAGAAAACGGTGAACACCGCCCGTGCGCAGATTGACGAAAATTGCCGCTCCCTTGCCGAGCGCTTCGGCCTCACGCCGCGCGAGGGAGAGGTGCTTCTTTTAATCGCCCACGGATGCAACCGCGAGCAAATCGAAAAGGAGCTTGTCGTGACGCGCAACACGGTGAAGGCCCACGTGAAGCACATCTACGCCAAGCTCCAGATCCATTCGCATGGCGAACTTCTCGAGATGATTGAGAGTCCTACAGGTTGATGGGGGGGCGTCGGGATGCGCACAAAGCGAGTTCCGCACGAGGGATTTTCCGAATTACGATTTCTTAAATTCGGAAAATCACGAGCTCAGGACTGCCGAGCGACTGCGCGCCCGGCGCCTCTTAAAAGCTACGCCCCCTCGTCCGAGCGGATAAGGGGGCATTCGCCAGAATTAATCGAGCAGTGAGTCGAAATCTATATCGAGCGGGGGCTCGACGGTTGCGCAATACTCTCCTTCGGCGTCGAGATCGATCAGCACGTGGCTGCGATCGCGCAGCTCGCCCTTGATGGCGCGCTCGGCGATGCGGTCGACCACCTGGCGCTGGATCAAACGGCGCAGCGGACGGGCGCCGAACACTGGATCGAAGCCGTCGATCGAGAGCCGCTCGATGGCCGCGGGCGTCACGTCGAGCGTGATGCGGCGATCCTTCAGGCGATCGCGCACCTCTTCCAGCTGCAGGTTGACGATCGGCTCGATGGTCTCGATGGAAAGCGCGTTGAATACTACCGTGTCATCGATGCGGTTCAGGAACTCGGGACGGAAGGTTGCACGCAGGGCTCCCTCGATCGCCTGGTTCATCGCCTTCTCGTCGCCATGTTCCGCAAACTCGCGGATGAACTGGCTTCCCACGTTGCTCGTCATGATGATGATCGCGTTCTTGAAGCTCACCACCCTGCCCTGTCCGTCGGTCAAACGACCGTCATCGAGCACTTGCAGCAGGATGTTGAACACATCGGGGTGCGCCTTCTCGATCTCGTCAAGGAGCACCACAGAATAGGGCTTGCGGCGCACCGCCTCGGTGAGCTGGCCGCCCTCTTCGTAGCCGACGTAGCCCGGAGGCGCTCCGATGAGGCGCTGCACGCTGAATTTCTCCATGTACTCCGACATGTCGATGCGCACCATGGCCTTCTCGCTGTCGAACAGGTACTCGGCGAGCGCCTTGGCGAGTTCGGTCTTGCCCACGCCGGTCGGCCCCAAGAAGAGGAAGCTGCCGATCGGACGATCCGGATCGGAGAGCCCCGCGCGATTGCGCCGGATGGCGCCCGCGACAGCGGACACGGCCTCGTCCTGCCCGAGCACGCGCGCATGGAGGCGCTCTTCGAGGTCGACGAGCTTCTCCATCTCGCCCTGCATCATCTTCTGCACGGGAATGCCGGTCCAGGCGCTCACGACCTCGGCGATCTCGTCGTCGGTCACTTCCTCTTTCAGGATGGCGCCGTTTTCCTGTCGCTCGTTGAGCGTCGCCTCGGCATCGTGCAGCATGCGCTGAATCTCGGGGATGCGCGCATAGCGCAGCTCGGAAGCCAGCGCGAGGTTGCCCTCACGGGTGGCGCGCTCCTCCTCCTGCTGGGCGCTGTCGAGCTCGGCCTTGAGGTTCTGCACGCTGATGATGATGTCCTTCTCGTTCTGCCATTCGGCCTTCTGCGCGTCGAGGGCCTCGCGGGCAGCGGCGATGTCGCGACGCAGCGCCTCCAAACGCTCTGCCGACGCCTCGTCGCTCTCCTTCATGAGCGCCTGCTCCTCGATCTGCATCTGGGTGAGCTTGCGCTCCGCCACGTCGACTTCCTCCGGCATCGAGTCGATCTCGATGCGAAGGCGGCTCGCCGCCTCGTCCATGAGGTCGATCGCCTTATCGGGAAGGAAACGGTCGGAGATGTAGCGGTTGGAGAGCTCCGCTGCCGCCACCAGCGCGCCGTCGGTGATGCGCACGCCGTGGTGGATCTCGTATTTCTCCTTGAGGCCGCGCAAAATGGCGATGGTGTCCTCGACGGTCGGCTCCCCGATGACCACCGGCTGGAACCGGCGCTCGAGGGCAGCGTCCTTTTCCACATACTTGCGATACTCATCGAGCGTCGTCGCACCGATGGCATGGAGCTCGCCACGCGCGAGGGCGGGCTTGAGCATGTTGCCCGCATCGAGCGATGAATCACCTGATGTGCCGGCGCCCACGATCGTGTGCAACTCGTCGATGAACACGATGATGTGTCCGTCGCTCTGCTTCACCTCGCGCAGCACCGCCTTCAGGCGGTCTTCGAACTCGCCACGGTATTTCGCACCCGCCATCATGGCGCCCAAGTCGAGCGAGATGATGTCGCGGTCCTTCAGGCTGGAGGGCACGTCGCCCGCGACGATGCGCTGGGCAAGGCCCTCGACGATGGCGGTCTTGCCGGTGCCCGGCTCGCCGATGAGCACGGGGTTGTTCTTCGTACGGCGCGAGAGCACCTGGATCGTGCGGCGTATTTCCTCGGAGCGCCCGATCACCGGGTCGAGCTTGCCCTCGCGGGCGAGCTGGGTGAGGTTTTGGCCGTATTGCTCAAGCGCCTCGAACTGCACCTTGTCGGTCTGGTTCGTCACACGCGTGTCGCCGCGCAACTCCTCATAGGCCGCTTCGATGTTCTTCCTCGTGATGCCCGCCGTGCTCAGGATCTTTCCCGCATCGCCCTTGTCCTCCGAAAGCGCGATGAGCAGATGCTCGCTCGTCGCGTAGGAATCGCCGAGCTTCTCCGCGATCTTCACGGCGTTGTCAACCGTGCGCATGAGATCGTTGCCGGGAATGGGCATGGGCATATTGCCGCTCTGCTTAGGCATCGCAGCGATGGCGTCGCTCACATGCTGCGCGAGCAGCACCGGATCGGCGCCGATTCTCTTGATGATGGCGGAGAGATTGTTCTCGTCCGCATCCAAGAGCGCCTTCAGCAGATGGATCGGCGCGATGACGGCCGATTCCGCATCACTTGCCACGCTCATGGAATTTTGAAACGCCTCTTGGGCGGTGATTGCCAATTTATCTAAACGCATGGGTAAACCTCTATCTGTAAGCTAGAAACTCTTCTGGTGGCGCACGGTCAGCGACGTCGAGTTCGCCCTGACGATGGACGTCACGCTCGCAATGCTTTCCAATTCGCGCACCCGGTCGGCCAGACGGCGCACGCGCTTATGCAGATCCTCGACCGACTGCTCGCTGTCTTCCAAGCGCCGCTCGAGATCGAGGATGCGCATGACGCCCGCCAAATTGATGCCCTCGCTCGTCAGCTCGCCGATGAGCAGGAGCTGCTCGATGTCGGCCTGCGAGTACATGCGCGTGTTGCCGCTCGTCCGCTGGGGTACGACAAGGCCCTTCTGCTCGTAGGCGCGCAGCGTTTGGGGGTGCACCCCCGCCAGTTGTGCCGCCACACTGATCATATAGACGGGCCGATTTCGATCGTTTATTGCCATGATCTCACGTCTTCCGTCGTCGCAGCCAGGAAGTCCTCCATGGCCTGTTTTTGCCTGTCGTTCATATTTGTGGGCACCTTCACCTCAACCTGGATCTTCAGGTCGCCGAACGAGCCCTTGTTCTTCAAATCGGGAGCGCCCTTGCCCTTGATGGTCAGCACCGCGCGATCTTGCGTGCCCGCGGGCACCTTCACGCGCACCTTCGTGCCATCGGGAGCCGGCACGACGATCTGCGCGCCGAGAGCCGCCTCCGCCACCGTGACGGGCAGCTTCACCTTCACATTCGCCTTCTGGCGCGTGAAGATGGGATGGGGTGCGATCTTCGTCGTGATGAGAAGATCTCCCGCAGGTCCTCCCGCCTCACCCGGAGCGCCCTTGCCCTTGAAGCGCAGCCTTCCGCCGTCGACGGCGCCAGCCGGCACCTTCACGGTGAAGGTCTCGGGCTCATCCTTTCCGGCAACGCGCAAGGTGACGACTTTCTCCGTGCCACGGAACGCCTCATCGAAGGTGACTTGCAGCGTCGCCGTCGTGTCGGCGCCCTTCTGCGGGCGCGGCGACGCCTGTCCGCCGAAGCCGCTGAATCCGCTGAAGCCGGATGCGTTGCCGAATCCCGAGCCGCCGCCGAAGCCTGTGCTGCCGCCGAAGCCGCTCGTTCCGAATCCCGAAAACCCGCCGCCGCTTTCTTGGCTGCGAAGCGCCTCAAGGATGTCGGACCAGCTTCCCGAAAAGCTCGAAAAGCCAGAGCCCGAGCCGCCCGCACCCGCAAAGCCGCTGCCGAAGATGTCCTCCATGTTGATCGTCGTGCCGCCGCCCCAACCTCCTTGGGGAATATGGTTCTCATTGGCGGTGCCGTATTGGTCGTAGAGCGCACGTTTCTTCTCGTCGCTCAAAACCTCGTACGCCTCGCCGATCTCCTTGAATTTCTCCTCGTCGCCGCCCGCATCGGGATGATGCTTGCGCGCGAGCTTGCGGTAGGCTTTTTTGATCTCATCCGTCGAGGCGGTCCGAGAAACGCCTAACGTCTTGTAGTAGTCCGGAGTCGCAGACACTCGACCCACCTCCTTTTCTCTTCTTCCCTCAACGGGAAGTCGTTTGTCTTTTCGTACGTTCTTTGCCCTACGTTATGAGACGAGGTGCCGCATTTACCCCAGCACCTCGTCCCGCTTTTCGTCGTTTACGCCTCTTCCTTCGGGCGCTTCGGCCCTCCGGTTGAAACCGTCACCATCGCGGGCCTCAGCACCTTCACGCCAAGGCGGTAGCCTTTCTGGTAGACCTCCGCGACGGTCTCGTCGGGAACGCTGGGATCCTCCACCGTCGCCACCACCTGTGCGCTGAGCGCATCGTAGGCTTCGCCAGCTGGGTCGATCACTTCGACGCCGTCTTTCTTCAAAACGTCAACGAGCTTGGTATAGACCGCCTTCACTCCCCCGAGCAACCCCGTCTCGCCGTTTTCCGCCGCATAGGAGATCGTGCGCTCGAAATCGTCAAGCACGGGAATGAGCCCGCTCACGAGGTTTTCCGCCGCGCGGACCTTCTCCGCCTCGCGCTGCTCATTCGTCCTGCGCCGATAGGTGTCCCATTCAGCGTGCAGGCGCATGAACTTCTCCTGCCAATCCTTGGCTTCCGCCTTCGCGGCGGCAACGGCCTCGTCGGTCGCAAGCTCCGAGGGCGCGCTTCCCGCAACGGCCGCCTCGGCCTCCGCGATCAGCGCATCGGCCTCGGCCTCATCGGCGCGTCGCTGCTCCTCGGCATCAACGCGCTTTTCGTCGGCAGCCTGGGAGGCGGCGTCTTCCACGCCTGCCTCCTCGGCCTCGTCGGCGGTCAAATCAACCGGATCGAGCTCTTCGGGCTCGGAGGGCCTCTCGTTGACGTGCTCCTTATCGGGCTTCGTCATCGCTGTTACTTCCCTTCGTTCTCGTCGTCGACGACCTCGTAGTCTGCTTCGATGGTGTCATCGGGCGGAACGGTCTCCGCTGCCGCCGCACCGGCTCCGGCCGCCGGCCCTTCGGTCGAGTAGGCGACCTGCGCGAGCTTGTAGCCGGCCTCTTGCAGCTTCGACGTGGCGCTCTTGATGGCCTCAAGGTTGGTGCCGTTGAGCGCGGAGCGCGTCTCGTTGATGGCCGCCTCGGCCTCGCTCTTCGCATCGGCCGGAAGCTTGTCGCCCAGCTCGCGGATGGTCTGCTCGGTGGCGTTCACGAGCGACTCGGCGTTGTTGCGGATCTCCACCTCTTCCTTGCGCTGCTTGTCCTCTTCGGCGTGCTGCTCGGCGTCCTTTACCATGCGGTTGACCTCGTCGTCGGAAAGCGCCGTGGAACCGGAGATCGTGATCTGCTGCTGTGCGCCGGTCGCCAAGTCCTTCGCGGAAACGTTCACGATGCCGTTCGCATCGATGTCGAAGGTGACCTCGATTTGCGGAATGCCGCGACGCGCCGGCGGAATGCCGTGGAGCTGGAAGCGCCCGAGCGTCTTGTTGCCGGCCGCCATCTCGCGCTCGCCCTGCAGGACGTGGATCTCAACCGACGTCTGGTTGTCGGCCGCGGTGGAATAGACCTCCGTCTTCTTCACCGGAATGGTCGTGTTGCGCTCGATCATCTTGGTCATCACGCCGCCAAGCGTCTCAACGCCCAATGAGAGCGGGGTCACGTCGAGGAGCAGGATGCCCGTCACATCGCCCGCGAGCACGCCGCCCTGGATCGCCGCACCCATGGCCACGACCTCGTCCGGATTCACCGACATGTTCGGGGTCTTGCCGGTCATGGTCTTCACGAGCTCTTGCACGGCGGGCATACGGGTGGAACCGCCGACGAGGATGACCTCGTCGATGTCGCCCGATTTGAGTCCGGCGTCCTTGAGCGCCTGCTCAACCGGCTTCTTGCAACGGTCGAGAAGGTCTTTCGTGATGCGCTCGAACTCAGAGCGCGTGAGTGTGTAGTCAAGGTGCTTCGGGCCCGAGGCGTCAGCCGTAATGAACGGCAGGTTGATGTTGGTCTGCGTGGTGGAGGAAAGCTCCATCTTCGCCTTCTCGGCAGCTTCCTTCAAACGCTGCAGGGCCATTTTGTCTTGGCGCAGGTCGATGCCGTTGTCTGCCTTGAACTTGTCGGCCAGCCAGTTGATCACGCGCTGATCCCAGTCGTCGCCGCCGAGGTGGTTGTCACCCGCGGTCGAGGCGACCTCGAACACACCGTCACCAAGCTCAAGCACCGAGACGTCGAACGTGCCGCCGCCGAGGTCGAAGACGAGGATCTTCTCGTCGTGGTCGACCTTGTCGAGGCCATAGGCAAGCGCCGCAGCCGTCGGCTCGTTGATGATGCGCTGCACATCAAGGCCAGCGATCTTGCCGGCGTCTTTGGTGGCCTGACGCTGTGCGTCGTTGAAGTACGCGGGCACGGTGATGACGGCCTGTGTGATGGGCGCGCCGACCTGCTTCTCCGCGTCGGTCTTCAGCTTCTGGAGAACCATGGCGGAAATCTCCTCGGGGGTGTAATCCTTGCCCTCGATGTCGATGACCGCACGGCCGTCCTTTCCGGGCTTCACGTGATAGCTCACGGTCTTCTGCTCTTCAGCGGTCTCATTATAGGAACGGCCGATGAAGCGCTTTACCGACGAGACGGTGTTCTCAGGATTGGTGACTGCCTGGTTCTTCGCCGCCTTGCCGACAACGCGCTCGCCGTCTTTGCGAAAGCCCTCAACGGAAGGCGTGGTGCGGTCACCCTCGGCATTCACCAAAATTTCGGGCTCGCTCCCCTCCATGACAGCCATGGCGGAGTTCGTGGTGCCCAGATCGATTCCCAATATTTTCGACATAGTGCTTCCTTTCCTTACGAGGGGAACTCGTTCTTGTCAGGAGCACTATAAAATCTAAGTCTCTCATTGTCAAGTTTTTTAATTATCATTTATGTAACATTTATGATGATGCTTCTCACCTTCTCGTTAGACAAGCGCTCTCTCGTCCCGCTCGGGCGAGGGGGCATTATGCCGAGTGACTGCCGAGCGACTGCGCGCCTGACGTCTCTTATAAGCATTCAAGTTTACGAAAACTGCGGAACCAAAGAGTAAAGGCCGCTCGTGCATTGCACGTGAAGGGGAACGTTGAAGAGGGCGCTCATGGTTTCGTCGGTGAGAAGCTCCTCTTTCGGCCCATCGGCGAAGAGGCGCCCCTCTTTCAGGAGCAAAACGCGGCTGACCTCGGGAATGATGTCGTCGGGATAGTGCGTCACGAGGATGAGGGCACGTCCGCCGGCGACGAGCTTGCGCATCGCTTGGCGCACATAGAACATGCCTTCGGGATCGAGCCCCGTGCAGGGCTCATCGAAAATCAGCACCTCGGGGTCGTGCACGAGCGAGCGCGCAATGAGCACGCGGCGTGCCTGACCGGTGGAAAGCGTCATCACGTCGCGCTCCGCCAAATCGGCGATTCCCAGCTCGTCAAGTGCATGAAGCGCGCGTTTGCGCTCACCCTCTCCCACGTTGAAGCGCTTCGGCACACCGAGCGCCCCGAAGAGGCCGCCCACTACGACATCGATCACGGGCAAATGAACGGTGATCTGGTTCTGCATCGTTGAGGAAACCACGCCGAGGATGCGCTTGACCTCGGCGAGCATGGTGCGTTCGTTGCCGCGAAAGACGACCGGCGGCACATCGCGATAGAGCGGAAACACTTCGCGCGTCACAAGACCGACGAAGGTCGATTTCCCCGAGCCGTTCGGCCCGAGGATCGCCATGCACTCTCCTTCGGGCATGGTGAATTCGTCAATGGAGAGGATCGCCTTCCCCTGACGGCGAACGACCGCCTCCCTGATCTCGAGGAACGGCGGTCGTTGTGAAGTTTGCTGTAATACGGTGCTATTCAATGACGCTGCAATGATATGCCGAGAGCTGCTCGTTATTCGCCGTCGGTTACCTCGGCGGGCTGGCCAGAAGTGGCCGAGGCGTCGGACGCGTCAGAGGAGCCTTCGCCCTCCGAGCTTTCGCCTTCAGTGCTCCCAGCGGAAGTGTCCGAGGCATCGCCCGCCACGTCGCCCGACTCATCGGAAACGTTGCCATTTTCATTCGCCGTCACGTAGAGCGTGATGTCGACGTAGTACGGCAGGCCCTCGGGCATGGCGTTGATCACCACGTCGGCGTTCTCACGGGCCTCCGTCAGCCAGTCGTTGTAAGCCTGCTGGCTCATGTTGTTCTTCACGAGCTCCTTGATCTGCTCGACAAATTCCTCGGGAAGCTGGCTCGTGCTCGTCACTTCCTCGGGCGCAGTGAACACGTCGGTGCATTCGATGATGTGGATGCCATAGGTGCTCGTGACGAGATCGGAGATCTGGCCTTTCTCCAGTCCGTCGAGCGCCGTCTGATACTCCGTGACGAAGCTCGTCAGCTTGTCCCAACCGACGTCGCCGCCCTGAGCGGCAGAGCCCGTGTCCTGCGAATACTGCTCGGCAGCCGTGGCGATGTCGAGCTCGCCGCTGTTCAGCTTGTCGAGCACTTCCTGGGCAAGCGCGGTGTCTTCCGCATTGAAGAGAACATGGGATGATTTCTTGGCGCCATCGTAATACGAGGCGTACATCTGCGCATACTCAAGCATGTCCTCTTCGGTCGGATCATCTTCGACCGTGAAGTCGCTCTGGAACGATTGAATGAGCAGCGAATCGCTTATGCTGTCGCGATACTCCTCCTCAGTCATGCCGATCGTCTCAAGCGCGGTGTTCCATTGATCGCTGTCGTCGTAATACGCCTTCATCTCGTTGACGTATTCATCCACCTGAGCAGGATCGACGGTGATGCCACGCTCCTCGGCGCCTTGGCGGATGAGCTCCTGCGTCACCATGCTCTCGATGATCTCCTCGCGAAGGCTTTCGACGGTATAGCCCTGATCGTTGAGCCAGTTCGCCCATGTCTCATCGTCGGTCGCGCCAAGATTGACCCTGCCCTGCTCGATCGTCATCGTGACATCGTCTTCGGAAATCTCCACGCCGTTCACGGTCGCCGCGACCCCTCCGGTCAGAGCGACCGACGAGCTTCCCCCTTGGGAGGAGCATCCGAACAGCGCGCCAAAGCAGGTAAGAGAAAGAGCCGCGGCGCAAGCGGCTAGAGCGAATTTCGTGCCTTTCATAGATCCCTTCCTCGTATCTCCGTAAGCCCAAATCGCGGGGACGTGCTTTTGGAGCAGGCCCCCGCTTTTCATTCATGCGATTATCTTACCTATGCGTTTTTCGGCTGTACACCTTTGCACAAGATGCCCATTTTCGTTTCACACAGCACCGACGTGGAACGCGCGGTGCACGGCACATATCGTCGCAAAACAAGGGAAAGCGATGTGCGAAGCGCTTATTCGTCATCCTCCTCGTCGGGATGCGGGCCGTTCTCGTGCTCCGAGATGTCGTTCACGGGCTTTTCGAGCCCCTCGATGGTGATGCCGTTCTTCTCGGCATAGTCCCACAGCGCCGCGTGGATCGCTTCTTCGGCGAGAAGCGAGCAGTGCACCTTCACGGGCGGCAGACCGTCGAGGGCCTCCATGACCGCCTTGTTCGTGACCTCGAGCGCCTCCTGCACCGTTTTGCCCTTCACGAGCATCGTTGCCATCGAGGACGTGGCGATCGCCGCGCCGCAGCCGAAGGTCTTGAACTTCGCGTCTTGGATGACGCCGTTGTCATCGATGTCGAGATACACGCGCATGATGTCGCCGCAGACCGCGTTGCCCACGGTGCCGCAGCCGCTCGGGTTCTCGATCTCGCCGACATTGCGCGGATTGGTGAAGTGATCCATCACCTTCTCGGAATAATTCATTGCCATTTTACTCGTCTCCTTCTCCGAGTTGTTTCCTTCGTCATGTGCATCGTGAAACGCCCAGAACGGCACTTTCTCACGTGCGCCTCGTAAGATTCTCTCTTAGCTCGCGTAGGGGAAGCCCTCCGCCTTCATCTTCGCAATGATGGAGCCCTCGCCCGTCCGCTTGAAATCCTCATAGAGCGGGCTCATCGAGCGGAGGTTCTCAAGCGTGGTCTTCAGGCTATCGATCGCGAAATCGACGTCCTCTTCGGTGGTGTCGCGCCCGAGCGTCACACGAAGCGAGCCGTGCGCGATCTCGTGCGGAAGCCCGATCGCCAGAAGCACGTGGCTCGGGTCGAGCGAGCCGGACGTGCAGGCGCTTCCCGACGATGTGCAGATGCCGCGTGCTGCCAGCTGGAGCAACATGCCCTCGCCCTCGATGAACTCGAAGGAGAAGTTGATGTTGTTCGCCAAGCGGGGCGACGGCGCGCCGTTGAGCTTCGCGTGCGGGATCTCGGCCAAAATGCGCTCGATCGCATGGTCGCGCAGCTTCTCCTGACGGTCATGCTCGGCCTCGCGCTCGGCGATGGCGAGCTCCGCTGCTTTGGCGAATCCGACGATTCCCGCGACGTTTTCCGTCGTCGCACGGCGTCCGCGTTCCTGCTGTCCGCCGTCGAGCAGATTGTCCACCTTCACGCCCTTCTTGATGTAGAGCAGACCGACGCCCTTCGGGCCATAGAGCTTATGCGCCGAGGCCGAGAGCATGTCGACGCCGAGCTCCTTCACGTTGATGTCCTCGTGGCAAAATGCCTGCACCGCATCGGTGTGGAAGATGATGCCGTGCTCATGGGCGATGGCGGCGAGCTCTTTGATGGGCTCGATCGTGCCGATTTCGTTGTTCGCGAACATGACAGACGCAAGGATGGTGTCGGGGCGGATGGCCTCGGCGAAATCTTGGGGCGAGACAAGGCCGCCTTCGTCAACGGGCAGGTAGGTGACCTCGAAGCCCTCCTTTTCTAAAGCTTGGCACACATGCAGCACCGCATGGTGCTCGATCGCGCTCGTGATGATGTGCTTGCCCTTTGCGGCGTTCGCATGAGCCGCACCTTTGAGCGCCCAGTTGTCCGCCTCGGTGCCGCCGCTCGTGAAATAGATCTCCTTAGCACTCGCGCCCAAGATGGCGGCAATGGTCTCGCGCGCTTCCGCGACCGCGTCTGACGCACGCTGCCCGAGCGGATAGATCGACGATGGATTCCCGAATTCATCGGTGAGATAGGGCATCATGGCCTCCAGCACCTCGGGACGCATCTTCGTCGTTGAGGCGTTATCCAAATAGACGAGCTTGCTCACGTTTTCCTCCTCGCTCAGCGAAACCCCCTTGCAGGCTTTCGCGCATCCTGCATCAAAATGCCGCTATTGTCTAGCAATTTACTGGGCTTTAATATAAGCTATCGCAAGGCAATGTCAAGAAGCATTTGCGAAACATCGTTCCTTCATAGGAAATGCCATTTGAACCATGGTTTTCCGCGAAGGAACAAGACGCGATGAAGCTCAGAGAGGGGGCGCCGTGAAAATATCGACCAAAACGCGCTACGGCGTCCGCTTCATGATCGATCTCGCGCAGCGCTACGGTGAAGGCAGCGTCGCCCTGAAAGACGTCGCCGAGCGCCAGGCGATCTCGAAGAAATATCTTGAGCAGGTGGTTGCTCCCCTCGCGTCGTCGGGCCTGCTTCGCGTTACGCGCGGCGCCCAAGGGGGATACGAGCTTGCGCGGAGCCCGCAAGCCATCACGCTTGCCGATGTGGTGGCAGCCACCGAAGACGGCCTTGAGCTCATCGATTGCGCGAACGGCCTGTTCCCCTGCGACTATACCGAACGCTGCGTGTCGCAGCGCATCTGGGGAGGAATGGAGGAGGCCATCCGCGCCTACCTTTCCGGCATCACCCTCGCCGACCTCGCGGGCGACCTCCAAGAAAAGCAATCCCCCTGCGCAGGATAGTTCCGCCGCTCTTCCGAGCGGCGGAACAAGAAAACGCCCCCTCACCCGAGCGGGTAAGGGGGCGTTCGTCAAAACGGCGGAACAAATCAGATTAAATCACGCCGTCGGTTTTCAGTTGGGCGACTTGGTCTTTCGTGTAGCCGAGGCTGGTGAGCACTTCCTCGTTGTTCTCACCGAGGCCAGGAGCGCGCTTGATGTCGGCCTTGTAGCTGGACATGAAGAACGGCAGGCCAATGGTCAGGAAGGTATCGCGCTCGCCGCCCTGATCGACCTTGGTGATCGTGCCGTTGTCGCGCAGCTCTTGATCGTTCTCGAGCTCTTTCCAGCTAAGCACAGGACCCGCCGGAATACCGGCACCGCCGAGCATCGTGGTCAGCTCGTACTTGTCGTATTGCTTGGTGAACTTCTCCACCTCGTCAAAGAACGCATGCTTGTTGTCGTCGCGTGCCTCGGCGGTTGCGAAGCGCTCGTCGGTCAGCATGTCGGGGCGCTTGATGGCGTTGCAGAAGTTCGTGTAGGGCTTTTCCTCGCGCTGAACGACGATGTAGATGAATGCCGCGGGATCGTTCTCATAGCCCTTGCAGCGGTAACACCAACCGAGCACGGCGCCGCCTTCTGAGTTGGCAGGACGCGGAAGCGTGTCGCCCCAGGTGAAGCCCGGTGTGTTGTAGCACGCGTACCACGGAAGGGAGCCGAGACGATCGAGTGCCTGCTGGTCGCGGAGCTTGATGCGGCACAGGTTGATGACGGCGTTTTGCATCGACTGATACACATAGCAGCCCTCGCCGGTCTTCTCACGTTGCAGCAGCGCTGCAAGAAGGCCGATGAGCAGGTGCATGCCGGAATTCGAGTCGCCGAGAGCCGCGCCTGACTGCGTCGGGATGTTGTAATCGCCATCGTACCAACCGGTGGTTGCCGCCGCGCCGCCTGCGCATTGGGCGACCGGCTCGTAGGCTTTCACGTTCTCAAAACGGCTGCCCGGGTTGAAGCCCTTGATGGAGCCCATGATGCAGCGCGGATTGATCTTGTGGACGTCTTCCCAACCGAATCCCTCTTTGTCGACGGCGCCCGGATGCTCGTTCTCCACAAAGATGTCAGCCTGCTTGATGAGGTCGGTGAGGATCTTCTTGCCCTCATCGGTCTTCACGTTGAGCTCAAGCGACTTCTTGTTCGCATTGAGCGTGAGGTAATACAGCGAATCGGAGTCGGGTATGTCGCGCATCTGATGACGCGTGGCGTCGCCAACGCCGGGACGCTCGATCTTGATGACCTCAGCACCCAACCATGCAAGCATCTGCGTGCAGGAAGGCCCTGATTGGACGGCCGTCCAGTCGACAACCTTGATTCCCTCTAATGGAGCAGTCATGTCAGCACCTCTTTCTCTGATAATTCGTAAAGGCCCAGCGCTTCGTAAAAGACGCATGTACAGCAACCGATTATAGAAAGGCTCCTTCGAGGTGCGAAAAAGGAGCCTCACCGTTTGCCATGCTGTAAGTTTGCGGGTACTTTCCTCTTACCAAAACGCCTTTTTGAAAGCTTCCCGCCATAAAACGGAGAGCCTGCGAGAGCCCGCTCTCCACCAGAGGCGAAGCCTCAATCCTCAGTGACGTTGCCCTCGTTCACCGCGCAGCGCGATCTGTCTTCCTCCATGCGCGCCCGCGCTTCCTCCATTTGCACAGCCACCGCCTGATGCGAGGTGCCGCCAAAGCTCGTGCGTGCATCAACGATGGCCTCCGGCCTGCAAACCTCATAGATGCCTTCGTCGAAAAGCTCGCTCTCGCCTCTGAAATCATCGAGGCTTAAATCCTCGAGGCCAATGCCGCGCTTCTCGCAGAGAAGCACGAGATGCCCCGCCGCCGCATGGGCCTGCCTGAACGGAAGCCCGCGTTTTGCAAGGTAGTCGGCAATATCGGTGGCCGCGATGAAACCTTCCCCCAAGCTCCGGAGCATCACGTCGGCGTTCACCTGCATAGTGGAGAGCATCCCCGCGGCGATATAGCAGCATGCCTCGAGCGTGTCGGCCGCATCCATCAGCGGCTCTTTGTCTTCTTGGAGGTCTTTGTTATAGGCGAGCGGAAGCGATTTCAGCGTCACCATGAGCCCCACGAGGTCGCCGACGACGCGCCCCGATTTCCCGCGGATCAGCTCGGCGAAATCGGGGTTCTTCTTCTGCGGCATGATCGATGAGCCGGTGGAGTATTCGTCGGAGAGCGTGATGAAACCGAACTCGCTGCTCGACCACAAGACGACTTCCTCGCAAAGCCGCGAGAGATGCAGGCAGCTCACACTGGCGGCATACAGCAGATCGAGGATGAAATCACGATCGGAAACCGCATCGAGCGAATTGGGAATGACGCGGGAAAATCCCAGCTCATCGGCAGTTTTCTGACGGTCTATGGGGTAGCTTGTGCCCGCGAGGGCAGCCGCGCCCAACGGGTTCGCATCGGCGGCATGGCGCGCCGCGACGAGACGCTCATAGTCGCGCGTGAACATCCAATAATAGGCAAGAAGATGGTGCGCGAGCAGCACCGGCTGTGCGTGCTGAAGGTGGGTGTAGCCCGGCAGCACCGCGTCGCCCTGCTCCTGCGCCACCTTCAGAAGCGCCTCGCGCAACGCGAGGTTCGCGCGGAGCAAATCGCCGCAACGACGCTTCGCATAGAGGCGCACATCGGTGACCACCTGATCGTTTCTGCTGCGCGCCGTATGGAGCCGCGCGCCTGCATCCCCCACCTTCTCGGTGAGCGCCGCCTCAATGCTCATGTGGATGTCTTCGTCGTTGATGTCGAAAGCGAACGCGCCGCTCTCGATTTCGCTCTCGACCTCCTGAAGGCCAGCGATGATGGCGTCGCGGTCGGCCTCGCTGATGATCCCCTGCGCGGCGAGCATCTTCGCATGTGCAATAGAGCCGGCGATGTCCTCGCGATAGAGCTTCTTATCCACAGGAAGCGACGCGCCGAACTGCTGCGTCCGTTCGCTGACCGCCTGCTCGAATCGTCCTGACCAGAGTGCCATGTGCTCTCCTCTATCCTTCGGTTTCGTTCTTCCCGTCAGCGGTTGATCCACGGGTTGCCCTTCAGCCACCGCGCGCTCTCATCGCCGAAGACCGAGGTCCATACGTTCTGCTCGTGGCGGTTGCGCGCCCACACCTTGCTCGTCAGGCCGTGCAGGTCGATGAAGCCTTTCGCCGCCTTATGATCGAACATGTCGCCTTCATCGTAGGTGGCGAGCTCATAGGAATAGAGGGAGAAATCGCTCTTGCGGCCGACGACCGTGGCATTTCCCTTATAGAACTTCAAGCGGATGGTTCCCGTGACGCAGAGCTGCGTGGTGGCAAGGAAGGCGTCGTAGCCCTCTTTGAGCGGGGAGAACCACAGCCCGTTGTAGACTGCCTCGGCCCAGCTTTGCTCGATGCCGAGCTTGTTGTGGAGCACGGCGCGCTCAAGGACGAGAGCCTCCAATGCGCGATGCGCCTCGATGAGGGCAAGCGCGCCCGGCACTTCGTAGCACTCGCGGCTCTTCACGCCGACGAGACGGTTCTCAATCATGTCAAGGCGTCCGTAGCCGTGCTTGCCGGCGATCTCATTCATCTTCTCGATGATCGAGAGCAAGCCGTCCTTCTCACCGTTGATCGCGCAGGGAAGCCCGTCGGCAAACTCGATTTCCACGTATTCGGGCTCATCGGGCGCCGCTTCCGGGCTGGTCGTCATCGTCCAGATGTCCTCAGGAGGCTCGATCCACGGGTCTTCCAACACGCCGCATTCGATGGCGCGCCCCCACAGGTTGTCGTCGATCGAATAGGGCGATTTCTTCGTGGTGGGCACCTCCACACCATGCGCTGAGGCCCAATCCATCTCCTCATTGCGCGTTTTCAGATCCCACTCGCGAACAGGCGCGATGATGGTGAGCGTGGGATCGAGCATCGTAATGGAGCATTCGAAGCGCACCTGATCGTTGCCCTTGCCCGTGCAGCCATGCGCGATGTATTTCGCGCCGAACTCATGGGCCACCTCAACGAGATGGCGCGCAATCAAGGGGCGTGAAAGGGCGCTGACCAGCGGATACTTGTTCTCATACATGGCATTGGCGGCGATCGCGTAGGAGAGATAGTCATTGGCGAACTTCTCGCGCATGTCGATGACGAGGCATTCGATCGCGCCGGTGGCCAGCGCGCGCTCCTTCACCTTCTCAAGCCCGTCATGCTCCTGGCCGACGTCTCCGACAACAGCGATGACGTCGAGGTTCTTCTCGTCCTGCAGCCATTTGATGCACACCGACGTATCCAAACCGCCGGAATAAGCCAACACGACGCGTTCTTTTTGATCTGACATTCTTTTCCTCCTATTACCGTTTGGCACGCTGCGACAACCGCCGTCATCGCACATTGCATCCTTGTTTCCTACACGCAGAGATCCCGCAGAATGCGCGCAGATGGAAGCGCTGCTTTTCGCATGCGGGGAGAAGATTTCGAGAAGTAGTGCGGGATACCTCGATGGCCGTGCCCGCATTCCCGAAAACGACTAACGTCGTCGCAGACGGTTCGAAGAAAAGGCTTGCGAGGCGCAAGAAAGCAGGGCCGTCTGGCCTACGCTCTCTTCATTTTTGAAGGCAACTGCCATTTCGCCTTCCGCTTCCTTTCCTTCAACCAGCGGCAACATCGTCGCAAGATCGTTTTGTCACGCGCATTTGAGGCAATCTGCAAGGCTGCAAAAAAACACGCGTAGCACTTTTTCAAAACGTAATTCGTTATCCTACCGCAAAACATTCGCAATGCATCCCGAAGTTCGCAAATTTTTGCACAAAGAGGCTTTAGCAAACGGAATTGCTGGCTATCTTCGCTCTCGGTGGTCCGGAAATGCCATTTTCTGCAAATTTATTCCTCGGGCAGAGAGAGGTCGAGATCGGCGATGACGTCTTTGAGCTTCTGCGCCGATTCGCGCAGGCTGTTCTGCTCGGCGTAGTTCAGCGCCGGCGGCAGCGTGCCCTCGATGCCATACTCCCCCACCACGCACGGCGTGCTCAGCGCCACATCGGTGAGCCCGTATTCGCCCGCGAGCACGGTGGAGATGGAAAGCACCGACTTCTCGTCGCGCACGATCGCCTCGCAGATGCGCTTCACGGAAAGCGCGATGCCGTAATAGGTCGCGCCCTTCTTCGCGATGATGTCATAGGCGCTGTTGCGCACGCGATCGGCGATCTCATGGCGGAACTGCTCGTAGCTGCCCTCCACGCGCATGTGGAACACATCCTCGAGCGGCACGCCCGAAACGTGCGCGTTGCTCCACGCGATGATCTCGCTGTCGCCATGTTCCCCGAGAATGCGCACGTGCACGTTGCGCGAATCGACATTCAGTCCCAGCCCGATGAAGCGTTTGAGGCGCGCCGTGTCGAGCACCGTACCCGAGCCCAGCACACGGTTCTGCGGCATGCCGGAGAGCTTCGCCGCCACGTACGTGAGGATGTCGACGGGATTTGAAACCACGAGCAGCACGCCCACGCAATCGCGCTTGCGGATCTCGGCGAGGATGCCCTTCAGAATCGCCACGTTCTTCTTCACGAGGTCGATGCGCGTCTCGCCGGGTTTTTGGTTCGCACCCGCCGTGACCACGATCACGCTCGCATCGACGATATCGTCATAGGTGCCCGCATAGATGTTGCAGGGGCTCGCGAAGGGAATGCCGTGACTGATGTCGAGCGCCTCGCCCTCGGCACGCGCCTGATCCACATCCACGAGCACCATCTCGGAGAAAAGCCCGCTCTCAAGCAGCGCAAACGCGGTTGCCGAACCCACGAACCCCACGCCGATGATGGCCACCTTCCGATCGTCGATGTGCTTTGCCATGGCTCCTCCCTTCACGTCGTTTCCCATTCAGCATGCTTGCTACCGTATAATAGGAAGGAGATTTTTGCCGGAGAATCGTCGTTTCGTCAGGTTATCGCAAGGAAAGCGAGACATTATGGACATCATTGAAGCCATCAACACCCGCATATCGATGCGCGCATTCGAACCCCGCGCCGTGGAGGGCGACGTGCTGCGCGCCCTTGAGGAGAACATCGACGAGATCAACGAGAACGAGCCCGAGATGAACTTCCAGCTCTACGGCCCGCGCGAAGACGGCACCGCGATCACGATGGCGCGCGCCATGTTCGCCACCGACGCCCCGCTCTACGCGGCCCTCATCGCGCCGAAGGGCGAGCTTCCCGAGGAAAAGCTCGGGTTCTACGGCGAGCGCCTCGTCCTCGTGGCAACGATGTGCGGGCTCGGCACCTGCTGGGTGGCGAGCACCTACGACAAGGAGACCTGCCGTGCCGAGCTGCGCGAAGGCGACGTGGTGCACGACGTCGTGCCGATGGGATATGCGCCCGCGAAGATCCCGCTGCGCCAGCGTTCAGTGAGAACAACCATCCGCGCACGCAGCAAGAAGCTCGAGGCGATGTATGAGGGTCCCGTGCCGCTCGCGCAGGCACCCGAATGGCTGCGCGCCTGCATGGATGCCGTGGGGAAGGCGCCCTCGGCGATCAACGAGCAGCCGGTGAAGTTCATCTGGGACGGCGAGAATCGCGTGACCGCGAAGCTCATCCGCGTGAAGACCGGCCTCGAGTACACCGACCTCGGCATCGCGAAATTCCACTTCATGGCGGTGGCGCACCACTACGGCGTCGAAGGCTCATGGGAATGGGGCGACGGCGGCACCTTCACGTTCTAAGCGCAGGAAGTCTCTTTCGCGAAGGGCAGAGGGGGTTGAGAGTGAATGCCGAGCAGTTGAGAAATTCGCCATAATGCGCGAGCGGCGAATCTACTCAACGTCCGCGAGGCCCTTGAACTCGAACGCCCCCTCGCCCGAGCGGCTACGCAGTTGGCCCTGCCAATTTAATTTCTTCCGGAACGTGGTCGTATTTCGCCTCGAAGTTCTGGCGGAACATGCCGGCGAGCTTCTTCGCAGCGGCCTCGTACGCCTCATGATCGTCCCATGAGCGCGAGGGAATCAGCACCTCATCGGGCACGTTCGGACAGGTAGTCGGCACCGCGAGCCCGAAGTACGGGTCGGTGACGAACTCCACGCCGGCCTCTTCGGAAAGCTGGCCGTTGAGCGCCGCATCCACCATCGCGCGCGTGTGCTTGATCGCCATGCGCGTTCCCTTGCCGTTCCATCCCGTGTTCACCAGAAAGACATCGGCGCCGGCGGCCTCCACCTTCTCTTTCAGCATCTTCGCATAAAGAACCGGATCAAGCGGCAGAAACGGCTCGCCAAAGCAGGTGGAGAAGGTGGGGACGGGATCCTCGATGCCCATCTCGGTGCCCGCCACCTTCGAGGTGTAGCCGCTCAGGAAATAGTATCGCGCCTGATTAAGCGTGAGTTTTGAAATCGGGGGCAGCACGCCGAACGCGTCGGCGGTCAGGAAAATCACCGTGGAGGGCACCGATCCCCTGCCGCTCGGCTCGATGTTGTCGATGTATTCGATCGGATAGGCCACGCGCGTGTTCATCGTCAGCGAGTCGTCCGCGAAATCGAGCTCGCGCGAATCAGGATCCAAAACGACGTTCTCCACGAGCGAGCCGAAACGAATGGCGCGATAGATGTCAGGCTCATGTTCCTCGGAAAGGTCGATGCACTTCGCGTAGCAGCCGCCCTCGAAGTTGAACACCTCGTCGTCGGCCCAACCGTGCTCGTCGTCGCCGATCAAACGGCGCTCGGGCACCGCGGAGATCGTCGTCTTGCCCGTGCCGGAGAGGCCGAAGAAGATCGCGGTCTTGCCATCGGCGCCGATGTTCGCCGAGCAATGCATCGGGAACACCCCGCGCGAGGGCAGGATGTAGTTCATGATGGAGAAGATGGATTTCTTGATCTCGCCCGAATACTGCGTGCCCACGATGATGATGCGCTTGTGCTCGAGGTCGAGCATGATGGCGGCATCGGAATTCGTGTGGTCGCGCTCGGGAACGCATTTGAAGGTGGGCGCCACGAGCACCGTGTATTCCGATTTGAACGTGATGAGCTGCTCGTCGGTCGGACGGCGCAGCAGCTGATGGATGAAAAGCGCCTGCGAGGCGAGCTCGGTGACGATGCGGAACTGGATCGCGTATTCAGGCGAGGCTCCCGCATAGCCGTTCACCACATAGACGTCCTGCTGCGAGAAGTGCAGGAGCACGCGGTGATATAGATCGTCGAAAACCTCCTGATCAACGGGGACGTTCACCTTCCCCCACGCAATTTGGTCGTGCACGCCTCGCGAATCCACGATGAACTTGTCCTTCGCCGAACGCCCCGTGCGCGTGCCGGTGTAGACCACCAAGGCGCCCGATTTGCTCAGGTGGCCCTCCCCGCGCCTGATCGCATGCTCAAGCAGGGTCGCGGGCTTCAGATTGCGGTAGATCGCACCAGATGAGGGAACGAAACCGAATTTTTCGGCAGTTGTTTGCTTCATGGGTAAAACCTTTCCAAATATGCCAGCATTACGTATCTCGTCGGATTAACAGAAAGTTGAAGGTACTATTGTACCCTACTTGCCGCAAAGTCAAATTCGCGCATTTCTTAAAAAACCGAAAGCACGGATGTTAAGTAATTATTTCATGCTGA
The DNA here is from genome assembly GCA_947626195.1 of uncultured Eggerthellaceae bacterium. Classification (GTDB taxonomy): domain Bacteria; phylum Actinomycetota; class Coriobacteriia; order Coriobacteriales; family Eggerthellaceae; genus CANQRF01. Next base: position 4,096 of record CANQRF010000004.1, on the reverse strand, counting down.
AATGTCTCACGTTCGCCCGATGTTTTTTACTAATATATATAGACCGCACAAGCGCAGGCATGGTGCCGCGCGCAAGGGCGTCAACAAAGCGCAGGCATGGTGCCGAAACGCAGAAGGAGCCGACAAAGCGCAAAAGGGTCGGCAGAGCGCAGAAGGAAGGTTTCCCATGAAAAAGATCGCGATGACCACCCCGCTCGTGGAAATGGACGGCGACGAGATGACGCGCATCATCTGGCAACTCATCAAAGACGAGCTGCTCCACCCCTTCATCGACCTGAAGACCGAATACTACGACCTCGGCTTGGAGCATCGCAACGAAACCGACGACCGCGTGACCATCGAGGCCGCTGAGGCCACGAAGCGCCTCGGCGTGGCGGTGAAGTGCGCCACCATCACGCCAAATGCGGCACGCGTGGACGAATACCACCTGAAGAAGATGTGGAAGAGCCCGAACGGCACCATCCGCGCGGCGCTCGACGGCACGGTGTTCCGCACGCCTATTCAGGTGGCGGGCATCGAACCCTGTGTTCGCAACTGGAAAAAGCCCATCACCATCGCACGTCACGCCTATGGCGACGTGTATAAGAACACCGAGATCCGCGTGAGCGGCCCGGGCAAGGTGGAGCTCGTCTACACGAAAGCCGACGGCTCCGAGGTGCGCGAGCTCATCCACGACTTCGACGGCGCCGGCGTGGTGCAGGGCATCCACAACACCGACGCTTCCATCGAGAGCTTCGCACGCAGTTGCTTCGAATACGCCCTGAGCACCAAGCAGGATATTTGGTTCGCCACGAAAGACACCATCTCGAAGATCTACGACCATCGTTTCAAGGACATCTTCCAAGACATTTACGATCGCGAGTATGCCCCGCGCTTCGATGAGGCGGGCATCGAATATTTCTACACGCTCATCGACGACGCGGTGGCGCGCGTGATGAAGGCCGAGGGCGGCTTCATCTGGGCGTGCAAGAACTACGATGGCGATGTAATGAGCGATATGGTGTCCTCTGCGTTCGGCTCGCTCGCCATGATGACGAGCGTCCTCGTTTCCCCGAGCGGCGTCTACGAATACGAGGCGGCGCACGGCACAGTGCAGCGCCATTACTACAAGCACCTCAAGGGCGAGGAGACCTCCACGAACTCGGTGGCGACCATCTTCGCCTGGACGGGAGCCTTAAGGAAACGCGGCGAGCTGGACAACCTTCCCGAACTCGCGGAATTCGCCGACAGGCTGGAGCACGCGACGCTTGCGACCATCGAATCGGGCGAGATGACGGGCGATTTGGCGCGCATCACCACGCTCCCCAACCCGAAGACGCTCTCGACGAAAGACTTCATTCTTTCAATCGCGCAACGCTTGAAGTGATTCGTTTGACCTATCGCTATACTTGTGCTCGTCTTATGCCCGAAAGGTGACTTTTAACCGCATAAACGCACGTGGAAGCGAGGTGAACGATGCAGACGCTGCTTGGTGCCTGCGCAGAGATTTTCGATAAGAGCCCTCAGCCCTTTGGCATTGCGCGCGTTTTCGTGAATAGCGACGGCGAGCCGCTCGATTTCACCTATGCCTACCTGAACCCCGCCATGGCGGCGATGACCGGCCAAACGGTCGAGGAGCTTCAGGGGCGCGGCGCCTATGCGATGTGGGGCGGCGATCGAACGTGGCTCGAGCACTTTTACGAGGCCGCCTACCACAACACCGGCAGCGAGTTCGAGCTCGTCTCCGACATGCTCGAGCAGTTCCTCGATGTGGTCGCCTTCCCCATCATGCCCGAGTACTGCGGCTTTCTCCTACAGGACGTCACGAGCTTCATGGGACGTGCCCACCATTCGCTTCAAAATGTGACCGCGGGAATGGTCTTCTTCGACTACCACCTCCAGGTGGTCATGCTCACGCAGACGGCGCGGGAGATCTGCGGGCTCGGGCGCGGCTATCTGGAAGTTTCCGATTTGGTGGACACGCTGTTCAAGGGCGAGCAGGCGACCTCGGCGCTCGATCAACTGAGGAACTTCTCCGACCCCTCGTCAAATATCCTCGAGGAAACGCAGCTCGAAGACGGGCGCTGGGTGCGCTTGAGCCTCTCGCACACGGGCCGCACCGACCGCTTCGGCTACGGCTTCATCGAGGACATCACCCGAACGAAGCGCGCCGAGAACATCAGCGCACGCCGCATGAACATCATCGATTCGCTGAGCCAGGAAAACTATGCGCTTTACTTGGCCGATCTCGACAAAGACATCGCCGTCGCCTACCGCGTCTACAATCCGCTCTCCGCGCAGATCTCAGGGGCTGGCACCGAGGGGATGTCGTACGACGAATTCATCTCCCAATACGCCAAAAGCTATGTGGTCGAGGAGGATCGCGAGCGCTTTCTCGCCGAGATGGATCGCGAACGCATGATACGGCGCTTCAGCTCCTCCCCGAAGGAGTTCTCGATCAGCTTCCACCGCCGCTTCGAACACAACAACCAATACGTTGAGCTGCGCGTGTTCCGCTCGCCCGAACCCGGAAACCACATCGTGCTCGCGGCACGCAACGTGAACGACCAGATGCTCGAACAGCTCCGCCAGCGCGACGCCCTGCAAGCGGCGCTCAACATGGCCGAGCAGGCAAGCAGCGCGAAATCGACGTTCCTCACGAACATGTCGCACGATTTCCGCACGCCGCTCAACTCCATCACGGGCTTCGCCACCATCGCGCTCGACCATATCGACGACACCGAGCGCGTGCACGATTGCCTGCAGAAGATCCGCCTTTCCAGCGAGCATTTGGGAAATCTCGTGAACGACATCTTGGACGTGAGCCGCATCGAGAGCGGCAAGGTGGCGCTCAATGAGGAATACACCGACCTTCACGCGCTCGCGAACGAGGCCCAGCGGCTCTACTCGCCCGAGGCCGTCCTCCGCGGGCTCGATTTCCGCGTAGACAGCAGCGCCGTCGTGCATAACGGCGTGATCTGCGACAAGCTGCGCGTGAACCAGATTCTTTCCAACACCATCGGAAACGCTCTGAAATTCACCCAATCGGGCGGCCACGTGCGCGTGACATTCTCCGAGATCGCGAGCACCGCGAATTACTGCCTCTACCGCATCGTCGTGGAAGATGACGGCTGCGGCATGACGCCCGAATTCAGAGCGAAGATCTTCAAGCCGTTCGAGCGCGACGCCACGAGCCAAGTCGGCCATACGGAGGGCACCGGCCTCGGCATGACGATCACGAACAACCTTGTGAAGCTGATGGGCGGCACGATCGATGTGGAAAGCGAGCTGGGCGTTGGGTCGCGCTTCACGATCACGCTTCCCCTGCAGCGCGCTTCCTCCGACATTGCGCCGGCGGAAGCTGCCGAAGCGAAAGAAGCAGCCGCCGACCAGACGACGAAGAGCTCGGTGCGCTACGATGGCAAGCGCGCCTTGGTGGTGGATGACGACGACCTTTCGCGCGAGATCACGATCTCGGTGCTCAGCGAGCGCGGCATCATCTCCGAGGAAGCTGACGATGGCGACACGGCGGTTCAGATGGTGAAGGACTCCGCGCTGAACTACTACGACATCATCCTCATGGACATGCGCATGCCCCGCATGAGCGGCGACGACGCCACGCGTGAGATACGCGCACTGGATCGCGAGGACACGAAGACCATGCCCGTAGTGGCGACGACCGCCGACGCCTACGAGGAAGGCTTCCGCTGTTCACGCGAGGCGGGCGTGGACGCGTATCTGACGAAGCCGCTCAACATGCGCGAGCTGAGCGACGTGCTGGATAAATACCTCGGTGGGAAGGAATAGCGAGAGGCCAACGCGATTTGCGGGGTTTGCGGGAGTGCGAGAGGTCATCGCGGTTTGCGCGATATTCTCAGTCGTGTTGTCTATGATCGCTTTGGTGAAGAAGAAGCAAACGGCAGAAGAGAGAGGGAACCCCGCGCCTAGCTTCACAAACGCGCGGGATTGTCTCAAACCGATATCGCCCGTCGCAGCGGGGCATCGCCGCTGTTATAGCAAATGCACGATTTCTCGAATAGTTTTTGTGGCTATTTTGACCATTTCTTCTCCGCGCAAATTGAAGAGAGTCCTTCTTCATGAAAGGAGACGAAGTATG